>VXLY01000016.1:55101-96772 GCA_009841335.1 Rhodothermaceae bacterium
CGCGACCTTCAGCTTGGGAAGCTGACGCTCTACCGATTGAGCTATTCCCGCAAGGAAAAGAAGCAAAAGCACACTTAGGACGTTAAAGATAACATCGGGCAGCCAGTATAGCAAAAAACCCTATGCTGAAAGGCTTCAGCTGAAGCGAAATGCACGACATCAGGTTACACTAATAATAATAGTAGCGCTTCATGAAACGCACCTACCAGCCAAGTCGGCGAAAGCGTCGCAATAAGCACGGATTTCGCTCTAGAATGGCAGACAAGGACGGCCGCAACGTGTTGGCGAGACGCCGCCGAAAGGGACGCAAAAGCCTTTCGGTTAGCGATCGTTATGTTGGTAAATAATTTATGGGAGCGGCGCCTGTGCAGCGGTTTCCGCGTTCGATGCGCTTAAAGCGTCGTCGGCTGATCAGATCGCTTTTTGACCGGTCAAACCCGGAGGTAGAATCTGTAGTAACAGCAAATATCCGGATACTGTACCGTTTTGTTCCTAGGTCCGCAACAGGGACAGACGCGCCGGTACAGGTTGGATTTGCGCCCGGCCGGTGCAGGAATGCTGTTCAGCGTAATCGGTTGAGACGATGCATGCGCGAAGCCTGGCGAACGCATCAATACCTGATAAACCCCAAAAATTTTCCTTCGGCGGAGTCGTTAATACTAATGATTCTTGTGCGCAGCCCCAAGCATGTTGAAAAATTGTCGAAGGATATCGTACAGGCAATGCGCAGCCTGAGCAATAGACTAAATAGATACCAAGAAGGGGTAACGAGTGGACCGTAATACGATTATTGCTGTCATTCTGATCACGGCAATCATGGCCGTGTGGATGTTTACGATGCCGCCAAACCTACCGCAGCCCCAGGAGCCTGTGGTTGAAGAGGAGCAGGTTGCATCAGATTCGTCAGATTCAACTACCGTGGCAGACACTCCAGAACAAGCCCCTGTGCCCGTGCAGCTGCCGGAGTCCGTACCGGTACACACCGCTCGTGAAATTGTAGTGGACACGGACCTGTATACCGCACGACTTTCGGACTTGGGGGCAACCCTCACAGGCTTTGAGCTCAAAGAGTTTCTGCAGTTTGATCAGGTGAGACAGGTTCAAATGGTTGACAGTACGAGTCGTGGCGCCCTCGGGGTTGAGTTTCAGTCTACCGGATCGCGAAACATTTTCACGCGGGATCTGCTGTTCGTGCAGCGTGACTCAATGGATGTGATTGATGCTACGACGGCTCCGGCCACAGTGGTGTTTGAAGCTGGTATTGGTAGTGGCAGACTGCAATTCGCCTATACATTTAAGCCAGGTGATTATGAGGTTGAGCTGGAAGTGACCCACATTAATCCCGCAGGTTTCCAAACGTCAGAGGGGTATGAACTCGTATGGTATGGAGGTATTCCGTTTAGCGAAGATGCCCACAATCGAAGAGAAGAAATAGCCAAGGTTGGCGCATATGCACGAAGCGGCAATGATGTAGAAGGGATCACGCTGCACAGAGACGAATGGGCCGAGCGAGTTTTACGGGGCAATGTGTCCTGGGTGGGGGTCAAGAACAAATATTTTGGTGCGGTGATGGTGACGGACAGACCGGCTCTCGAGGCTGTTCTTGAGGGCGAGCGCATCGGAGATACGGAAGATCCGTCAGTTGCAGTCAATTTCGAGGCCGCTCTGTTCATGGGGCCTCCAGCCGATACTCCCGATACTTTTCGATTGTATCTGGGTCCACTCGAGTACGGCAAGATCAAGCGCTACGAAGGCGCATACGGTATAGTAGACTACGGCTGGGACGGATTCGAGTGGATGACACGCCCGCTTGCTGTGGCTGTATTTATTCCCGCATTCTCCTTTCTGAGCAGCCTAATCCCCAATTATGGCCTGGTAATCGTCCTCTTTTGTCTGTTAATCAAAGTGGTTTTGCTACCGCTGACGCTCAGTTCCTACAAGAGCATGGCAAAAATGCGCGAATTGCAGCCAAAGATGCAGGAGATAAAGGAGAAGTATGCGGACAATCCAGAAAAACAGCAGCAGGCAACGATCAAAATGTATCGCGAATCCGGGACGAACCCGCTTGGTGCATGTTTGCCTATGCTATTGCAATACCCGATAATTATTGCTCTTTGGCAGTTTCTGCAACAGTCAATTGAAATCAGACAGGAGGGGTTTTTGTGGGCAGCCGATCTCTCGGCTCCGGATGCAATTCTGAATCTCCCGTTCACGATTCCATTCTATGGAGACTTTGTTGCTGGCTTCACGGTCCTCATGGGGCTGTCTATGATTGTACAGATGCGGCTGCAGGCCACGCCTGCTTCTGGACCGCAGGCGAAGATTTTCATGTACGTGATGCCGGGTATAATCTTCGTTATATTCAATAGATTGCCGTCGGGATTAAGTTTGTACTACTTCTGTTACAATGTTTTTTCTGCGGTGCAGCAGCAGTTTATCAATAAATCAGTAAAGAATAACCCCGATTCAAAGAAGAGTGCCGTCAAAAAGCCGGCGAAGCGCAAGGCGGTGAGCGGGATAGCCACAGGAAAACGACGGGGAAAGAAAGGTCGCAGGTAATTCAAAATGTTCGCCCAGGATACGATTGCGGCGATTGCGACCGCACCGGGTCTTGCGGCGCTTACGATTGTTCGTCTTTCCGGCCCCGAGGCTTGTCGGATAGCATCGGAGTGCTTCGCTGGGCGGGATTTAACGGCGGTCGAGTCCCACACGGCAAATGTTGGTATGTGGGTAGGTCAGGCGGGAGACCGGATAGACCAGGTGGTTGCTACGGTATTTCTGGCGCCTCGTTCGTCAACGGGAGAAGATGTGGTTGAAATCACGTGTCATGGAGGAGATTATGTGGCTGCGCTCGTACTGCAAAGTATGATCGAGAACGGAGCACGTTTAGCCCGTCCAGGTGAATTCACGCAGCGCGCGTTCCTGTCCGGGAAAATAGATCTCGCACAGGCGGAAGCGATAGCAGATCTGATTCATTCAACCAGCGAGCGTGCACATCGGACTTCGCTTGCGGCATATGAGGGGCATTACTCAGAACAGCTCGAAAAGCTGCGCACAGCGATCCTTGAATTGTGTGCGTTAGCGGAGCTGGAGATCGACTTCACCGACGAAGATGTGGAATTTGTTGACCGGGCTGAACTCAGAAAGCTGATCAAACATGCATTGAACCAAACAGACGAACTACTTCGATCAGTCCGGTTGGGCACCGTGGTGCGCGAAGGCATTCGTATCGTGATTGCCGGCCGCCCAAATGCAGGTAAATCAACGCTCCTAAACAGTTTATCCGGCAGGGATCGAGCAATTATCAGCGAGCAGCCGGGGACAACCAGAGATGTTTTGGAAGCTGATGCTGAGTTTGAGGGATTGCGGTTTCGCTTCACAGACACCGCAGGATTGCGACAAAGCACGGACGTAATTGAACAGGAGGGCGTACGTCGGGCACGCGATATGATAGCGAAGGCGGATATTGTAGTGTACGTGTATGATCTGGTCCATGGGTTAACAGAAGAAGACCTTGATGCGTTGAAAAAGACTGGAGAGAAAGCGACGATTCTGGTAGGTAACAAAGTAGACCTTGTGCAGCAGCATGCAGGAGAGGGATTACTCCTGAGTGCCAAGGGAGGACCCAAGGCGGTCATTCCCCTTGTGCGTGAGCTGGTTAACCAAGCTGCTGAGATATTCGGGAATCCGGATGTATCCAGAACAGTCATGAATGCAAGGCATAAAAACCATTTAAGGCAGGCACACGAAGCATTGCTGCGGGCTGGAGCTGCGCTGGATGCCCAGAAGTCGCCGGACATCTTTGCGCTGGATTTGCATGCCGCTGCGCGCGAGCTCGGAATGATAACCGGAGTGATTACAAACGAAACCGTACTTGGGGCGATTTTTTCAAGGTTTTGTATTGGTAAATAAGAGAACGATGTTTTCGAGGTTTGACGTGATTGTTGTCGGCGGTGGTCATGCCGGGACAGAAGCAGCAGCCGCAGCCGCCCGCATGGGCGCTCGCACACTCCTGATCACGATGAGTCTTGAAGCGATCGGGAGGATGTCTTGTAATCCCGCTATTGGAGGCATTGGTAAGGGTCATATTGTGCGGGAGATTGATGCTTGTGGCGGCATCATGGGGCTTGCTGCCGATGCAGCAGGTATCCAGTTCAGAATGCTCAATCGTCGCAAGGGACCGGCGGTGTGGGGTCCTCGTGCCCAATCGGATCGAATAGAGTATGCTGCGTTTGTCCGGGCAGCCTTGGAAGAGATCCCGGGACTTTATATGCGTGCAGACATGGTTACGGCCTTGGAAGTCGTGGGAGGGCGGATATGTGGCGTGCGGACCCGCCTCGGTCGGGTTTTTCGTGCAGGTGCGGTAATTCTCACGAACGGTACGTTCATGAACGGGCTGATCCATGTGGGAGAGCGTCAGTTCGGGGGCGGAAGAATGGGAGAACGTCAGAGTACGGGGTTGACCGGTCAGTTACAGGATCTGGGGTTTGAGAGTGGTCGACTCAAAACCGGTACCCCACCTCGCGTTGATGGTCGCACGATCGACTATACGGCGGTCAAGGAGCAGCCGGGAGATGAGCAACCCATGCCCTTCTCGTTTATGACCGATGCACTGACAGATGATCAGATGAGCTGCCACCTGACTTGGACCAACCCGCAGGTGCATGCGGTACTGCAAAGGGGGTTTGAGCGCAGCCCGATGTTTAACGGACGAATCGGGGGTACTGGTCCGAGGTACTGTCCTTCGATTGAGGATAAGATTGATCGATTTGCTTCCCGGGAGCGCCACCAGTTATTCCTTGAGCCTGAGGGACGTCGAACCACCGAGGTGTACGTAAATGGTTTCTCAACGAGCTTGCCGGAAGATGTACAACAGGAGGCGCTCCGGCTGATACCGGGGCTGGAGAAGGTTCATATGTTGCGTCCGGGCTACGCGATTGAGTATGATTATTTCCCTCCTCATCAGCTTCGTTATTCGCTCGAGACCAAGAACGTAAGCGGGCTGTTCTTTGCCGGACAGATAAATGGAACCACGGGGTACGAGGAAGCAGCCGCCCAGGGGCTAATTGCAGGCATAAATGCGGTTCGTACACTTGAAGGAGCTACTCCGGTGATTCTTCGACGTTCTGAGGCCTACATTGGCGTTCTGATTGACGATCTGATTGCCAAGGGGACAGACGAGCCGTACCGGATGTTCACCTCGAGGGCTGAGCATCGTATGCTGCTTCGTCAGGACAACGCGGATGAGCGGCTTACGCCACTTGCACAGCGTCTGGGATTAGTGTCAGAAGCGCGCTTTAACCGGATGCAGGCCCGCCGCGATGCCGTGCGGCTCACCATAGACAGGTTATCGGACCACATATTCCTCCCTGAAAGCGTTAATCCATACCTGCGACAGGTTGGAACGACCCCCATCAATGAACCGACGAAGGCAATCCGACTTGTACGCCGCCCGGAGGTCAACTTTCGGGAGCTCTTGCAGGCAGCGGGCGTTGCCGATCAAATTGTTATCCCGGCACCTGGGATGGAGCCGGTGGAACAACTTGTGGAGACCTCGGTGAAGTATGCCGGTTATGTAGAACGGCAGGAAGAAGAAGCAAGAAGGATGGCCAGTATGGAAAGCCGGGAAATACCCGCCGGATTCGATTTTACGACGGTCAATAATATCACTATGGAGGCCCGGGAAAAGTTGAGCAAAATACAGCCGGAAACGCTTGGGCAGGCTTCACGGATCAGCGGTGTAAGTCCGGCAGATATCGCGGTGTTAATGGTGTTGCTGAGATCGTATGCACCCTCATAATTCGGCAAAAAATAGGACGAGTGGGTATGGGCACAGAAATGTTTCACGTGAAACAATTGCATTTGGAACTCCAGATACAACAGCGTGAAAAACTTTCTGCATTTGTCCGGTTGCTACAGCAGTATAACAGGCGCCTGAACCTGGTGTCAAGGCGAACAACGGACCGTGAATTCTTTCAGCATATTCAGGAGTGTTTGGCACTTGCGGCGTACGGATTCGAGAAGGGGTCCTCAATTGTGGACTGGGGCACAGGTGGCGGATTGCCGGCGATCCCTCTGGCAATCGTGTTCCCGGAGGTTACCGTATATGCAGTTGATGCGGTTCAGAAGAAGATATATGCCATAAATTCGTTCAAGCGACAGCTGGACTTGCCCAATCTGCAACCTTGGCACGGTCGGGCAGAACGGTTTGTACACAGGATCAATCACAGTGTATCGCGTGCGACCGCCCCGCTTTGTACGCTATGGGGCTGGCATGAACGTGCGGTAATCCGGGACAAGAATGTGCGTGGAGCACTCTATTGCCTGAAAGGTGGAGACCTGAGAGGTGAATTGGAGGCCTTAAGAAAGGCCAATTCGAGCGTTCAGGTTGAAATCAAGCCGGTTCCTGAGACAACCCGGGTAGTGGTTCAGGTGAGACAACTGCACTCGCCAGTCGACAAAGGATTGCGTGGGCAGACGTAACGGAAGGAACGTGTTGCACGATAGCTCGCATTTTACCGGCTTTCGATTCTTTGAGGACATGTGGTTCGCTGAGTGCGTCCAGCTCCCGTAACAGCGGCTCAAATATTTTTGTATAGAACCTTTGGTCAGCGTTACTGTCAGGGAGCTGTAGGAAGAGTCGTTGATTACGGAACGCAATCCGGGGGAGTCGGAGTTGCTCTCCCATCAGGCGCATGCGAGCCCCAAGAAGCAACTGTTCGGCTGGCTTGGGAAGGGGGCCAAACCGGTCACGAAGTTCGTCTTCCAAAGAAGAAAGCGCATCTTGATCAGTCGTCTCACCAATTCTTCGATACAGGGCCAGCCGCTCCAGGTCGCTTTCGACATATGCTTTGGGGAGAGAGGCACGGACTTCCAGGTCAACAATGGTATCCCCCGTTGGTGGTGCATCAATGTCCTCGAATAATTCAGGAAAGTCTTCAGTGCGAAGCTCCTGAACCGCTTCTTCCAGCATCCGGTAGTAAGTATTAAGCCCCAGATCCGCAATAAAACCACTCTGTTCTCCGCCCAAGATATTACCCGCCCCCCGGATATCCAGATCTCTCATGGCAAGATGAAAACCACTGCCGAGGTCACTGAACTGCTCAACTGCCTGCAGGCGCTGCCGCGCATCCCTGCTCAGATCATGAATAGAGGGCACCAGTAAATAGCAGTAGGCCTTCCGATCACTTCGACCGACACGGCCACGCAGTTGGTGGATCTCGGCGAGACCAAACATTTGGGCGCGATCAATAATGATTGTGTTTGCATTTGAGATATCCAATCCGTTCTCTATGATTGATGTGCAGACTAGTACATCGAACCTGTGGTTAACAAATCCCGTCATAGTTCGCTCAAGATCGGCTGCGGGCATTTGACCATGCCCGGAGGCAAGTCGAACACCAGGCAGAAGGGCCTGCAGTCTGGATAGCACTTCTCCAAGGGAGCGCACACGGTTATGGACAAAGAAAGCCTGACCGCCGCGGTTTACTTCGTAAAGGATTGCATCGCGCACAAGAGACCAGTTCGTGGAGTGGATTTCGGTGTGGATGGGCTGCCGGTTGGGAGGTGGAGTGCCCATGATCGAAAGGTCGCGAGCGCCAATCAGCGAAAATTGCAATGTGCGCGGAATAGGCGTAGCGGTCAGGGTCAGTGTGTCCACGTTCACGCGCATTTCGCGCAGTTTTTCCTTGATTCTCACTCCGAAGCGCTGCTCCTCATCCACAATCAGGAGTCCTAGATCCTGAAAAGCAACATCTTTGGAGACCAGTCGGTGTGTACCGACAAGGATATCCACCCTCCCAAGTTTAACATCTGCGAGAAGTTTACGGGCTGCTGCACCAGAGATCCGCCTGGAAAGTACTTCAACCCGTACCGGGAACAAGGCCAATCGCTTACGAAAGGTGAGGAAATGCTGCTGCGCCAGTACAGTGGTTGGTACCAGGATCGCGACCTGCTTTCCATCCTGGACAGCCTTGAAGGCAGCACGGACAGCGATCTCTGTCTTTCCGAAGCCCACATCACCGCAAACCAGGCGGTCCATGGGAGCCGCGGCCTCCATATCACGCTTAACTGCTTCGGCGGCTTCGTGTTGATCCGGTGTATCCTGCCAGGGAAAGGACGCCTCCAACTCGCGCTGCCACACCGAATCCCCCGCAAAGGCGTGGCCCTGGGCGGATTTACGGCGTGCATACAACCGGATAAGATCCCGAGCAATATCCTTGATCCGTTTTTTTGTCCGACTCTTGGCACGTTCCCACTGACCAGTGCCCAGTCGGGTTAGCGAGGGAACCTGACCGTCTTTGCCGGCATACTTGCTGAGTTTGTGCAGTGCGTTAACATTTACATAAACGACATCGTCACGCGCGTAAATCAGTCGAACGGCCTCCTGCTTTCGCCCTTTTACCGTGATGGTTCTGAAACCAGTGAACTTGCCAATGCCATACTCCCTGTGTACGACTATGTCTCCGGGCTTGAAATCTTGAAGTTCCTGAAGGCGAATCCCACCGGTGCGCGCAACCTTGCGGGCCCGCGGCCGGAAATAGCGGCCGAATATTTCATGGTCTGTATAGATGGCAAGCCCGATCTCGGGAAGTGAGAATCCACGGTGCAGCGAAGCCACTAGAAGCGTCACCCTACCAGTGTCCTGCACTTCCTCAAGAAGGGATTGCAAGCGCTCCTGCTGCGCGGTACTGTCACAGATAACGTAGGTGTGTTTCCGATCGGAATTCACCAGATCGGCACGAACGGTTTTCATATGTCCGCCAAAAGACGGTTGAGCACGACCATTGACCTGAAAAGTGGTCTCTGCCGGCCCGAGGGAATCAAAACAAATACGGGTGCTGGCCTTGCAGATTTCACGAAAGGCCTTAGGAGTCAGGTAGCGCGTCTCTGGAACGGGACAGTCAGGATCAGAAATGGATGCGAGTGTATATCGTTCCTGTGTATCTGTCCATAACGATTCCGCCATTTCTTCCAGACGAGGCGTGTCAAAAAGTACAAGAAGCGAGTCCTCACCCAAACGCTCCAGTAACGAAACCCAAGTGATATTGGAGGACACATCGGTGGGACGGGGAACGATTCGCGCGATCTCCAGTCGACTGATGGAGTGCTGACTTATCGCGTCAAATTCACGGATTGATTCAACTTCATTGCCGAAGAAATCAAGTCGCAATGGAAGTCCGCCGGAAAAGGGGAAGACATCAACAATGCCGCCTCTCCATGCGATTTCGCCAGCTTCCCGCACAAATGGGACCAGAACAAAGCCTTTACCAATAAGCTGGTCAACGAGTTTTTCAGGTGGCAGGTGCGCGTCTGTGTGGATCGTGAGAGACTCATCGGCCGTCTTTTCCGGTGCGGGCATGCATTCAAAAACGGCCTGGAAGCCGGTAGTCACCAGTGTACGGTCAGAGGTGACAAGCTGCTGGAGCACGTCAAGGCGCCGTACTGTGGGAGCAGTGTCCTCAACTTGTTCTCTATCGTAGGGCGCATGCCCGAAGGATGGGTAAAGCAGACTCGGCAAGCCCAGCTCCGTTAGGTCACCATGCAGCATGCGGGCATCTTCCAAATCAGGCAGAAGGCATACAACAGGGCGGCCAGTGGTCCACGCATGTCGGATCAGAAACGAAGGTAATGAGCCGGATGCCCCCTGAATCAGACATTTCTGTGTTTCCCGGCTTGTTACACACCACGCGCGGAAGTCTCCAAAAACTGGAAGCCGGGCAATACGTGAGTACAGGTTTTGTAGTGGCTGTTCAGTCAAACCAGAAATTGATTTTGTTGATATGAGCTTCGTGTCTTGGGTGAGTGCCTCAAAGAGCGTATAGCCAATTTGGTGCCCCTTTTTCCCTACGTGGGCCCATTTGGAGGATCAGTTACATATGTAAGTTATATCATATACTCAGTTCTTCCACCAAAAACGGTGAATGGCCGTCGTGGTGGGCCATTGGTTATGGACGGATGATATTACTGATTACAGATTGGCCTCCACGGCCCCACGTACAAATCCGCCGGACTTCTCCAGTCGCGTTAGGGCCTCTTGTCTTGTTACATTGCCAAGAATCATTACCAGCGCAGTTTTTACATGCCCATTTGCGGCAGCAAGTGCTTCAGTTGCTTCGTCATAGTTGAGGCCGGTCACTGTCATGACCGTGCGACGCGACCTTTGCGTCAGCTTTTCCGCGGTCATCTGCAGGTCGACCATCATGTTCTGATACACTTTTCCCAGACGGATCATTGAAGCGGTAGTGATCATGTTGAGAACGAGTTTTTGAGCAGTTCCACTTTTCATGCGGGTTGAACCCATAATCACTTCCGGCCCCACTACTACACAAATAGCCACATCAACCTCTATATCGAATGTGGAACGGGGGTTGCAGGTAAGGAACAAGGTCTTGCATCCGATCTGACGAGCTTCAGCAACGGCTCCGACGACAAATGGTGTACGTCGGCTTGCGGCAATACCGCAAACCACATCCTGAGGACGCACTCCGGCCGCGTGCAGTGAATCCGCACCATGTGAGGCAACATCTTCTGCTCCCTCCTGTGCACGAAAAACAGCCTCTTCTCCACCAGCGATAATGCCTTGAATTGTTTCCGGAGAGGTTCCGAATGTGGGTGGACATTCTGAAGCATCCAGGATGCCGAGGCGTCCGCTGGTTCCTGCGCCTACATAAAACAGGCGCCCACCGCTCTCAAGTGCAGCAGTGACAATCTTCACCGCCCTTGCAATGTAGGGTAGCTCCTGCGCAACAGCGCGGGGAACGCTACGGTCTTCTGTGTTGATAATGGTAAGAATTTCCTCGACAGAAGCTTTGTCGATATTCATCGACCGCGGATTACGCTGCTCCGTCACCAAGCTTTGAAGCTCGTCAAAAAGGGGTGGTGGAATAGGCATGGCAGTAATGGAGAGGTTGGTATACGCTTTTCGAGGTAAAGTGACCAGTTGGCGAACGAATACACGAAAATCGCGTAAGGACGACAGGCTGTGAATACCTTGTTTATGATCCTGCGCTCACTCCGACTGCGAAGCGTGCGGGCGCATGCTGACACGACGTTGGCACTGACGCCCGGTATAAACTTATTGTATGGCCCAAATGGTGCAGGTAAGACCAACATTCTTGAAGCAGTCCATTATCTCTGTTTATCGAAAAGCTTTCTGACCGGAGTGGATCGATATGTGCTTCGTCGCGGCGAAAAGTATTTTGAGATTGAGGGGGAGTTTACGGGGACGCTGCGGCGCGAAGTTACTATACGAATAGCCTTTGCTGTCCGAGAGGGAAAGCGGGTGTTCGTGAACGGTGCGCCTCTCGAGCGCCTGGCTGACATTGTTGGGTTGGTCCCGGTGGTCATATTTGCTCCCTGCGATCAGAGCCTGACCCTGGGAGGACCGGAAGGACGCCGAAAATTTCTCAATAATATGCTCAGTCAGGCACGGCCGGCCCATCTGGAGGATCTTATCAATTATCGGCGAGCACTTCGACAGCGAAACGGTTACTTGGCCGATAATCGCGGTCGTCAAATAGATAACGGAATGATCGCACCCCTAAATGCAATTCTGGCCCGTATTGGTGGGCGTATCATTGCATTGCGAGCGGCATTCCTCGAGAAGTTTAGTCAGGAGCTCAAGCGGGCATGGAATCGGTTAAGTGAAGCGATTGAAGAACCTGTGATCGTATATCAGGGATCGATTCCAGAAACGAGTTACGCTTCCCCTGCAGTGGCGGAAGAGGCGCTGAAGGAAGCACTTGAACGAGTGACCGAGCGCGACAGGGAACAGGGTAGATCCACGGTAGGTCCACACCGGGATGAGCTGGTCTTTAAGCTGGATGGCCGAGAGGTCCGACGCTTTGCTTCAACCGGACAGCACCGTTCATTTGCAATCGCGTTGAAGCTGGCCCAGTATTACTACCTGGATTCCCGGATGGAAGAAAAGCCGCTGTTGCTGCTGGATGATGTGTTCGATTCACTGGATCCGAAAAGAACTGATGTGATCCTGGACTGGTTGAAAGATGACGCAACCGGCCAGAGCCTACTTACGGCAGCAGATGCAGAACGGCTGCGGATGCATGTGATGCAGTGGGGAATTCCCAATCAATGCATCCATGTACATTGCGGGGAGGTCAGTCTGAGTCCGCCGGAGGTATGATCGTGGCTTCACCCTTCACGGAAATCTTGTTGTCGTCGTTGTAGACATAGGTCTCTGCCTTTACGTATCGCCTATTTTCGAATTTTTCTCTAACCTTGACCAAAACCCGCACTTCTGAATTGACCCGCACGGGTCGAAGAAAACGACACGAGATGGATACCGCTACACTTCCCGGACCTGGGAAATCCCGTCCAAGGACCTTAGAGATCAGCCCCAGGAGGAATACACCATGCACGATACGATAACCAAAACGGGTTCCTTCCGCGTATGCGGCATCAACGTGAAGGGGATTATCGTCGCCGGTGATTTCAGCGAAAGTCAATACGTCATGCTCGCTGACGAAACGATGAATTTCGTAGCTGTCGCCAATATTTAGCGAATCAAAAGTGTGGGACACTTCCTGGTCGGTATGACTCATCGCGAAAAGTTAAACAAAGAGTTTAGTACAACTCTTGAAGATACAACACGAGCAGGTATTATTGCGAATCAGAGAATTACTGCACGGTCTTGGGGCAAAGAGATACGTCGATGTACTTAACCTTTTATACTACACCAGTTAGGTACACTATTCCCCAATGAAAATACGCGAGCGGCTGGAGCATTTAGGAGATACGCCGCGCGGCAGGCGCATCCTGCGCGTTGCTCGGATGGTCTTTACAATCGGGATCATCGTGTTTCTGATTTGGGAATTGCGGAATGTGGAGTTCCGGCAAGTGCTTCAGGGGCTACCGAAAAACCCGGCTTTTTACGCGCTTTTGGTCGCGCTGTACTTTCTTTTACCCACAATACAGATACTCGCCTACAGAACTGTGTGGGATTTTCGCCTGGGGGCGGGGATTAAAGCTTTTATAAAGAAGCGAATATTGAATAAAGATGTGCTGGGCTATTCGGGCGAAGTATATCTTTTTGCCTGGGCGCAAAAACAGGTTGATCTGCCACGTCGGGCACTGATGGAGTCCGTGCGGGATATGAATATAATATCCGCGGCGGCCTCTACACTGATGGCGGCCCTACTTCTTGCATTCTTTGTACTGGAGGGGCGGATCAACATTCAGGATCTGATAGGAGAAAGACAGGCCTTCGCTTTAGTGGGGGCGGGAGTCTTCACGGTCATTCTGCTTTTTATCATATTTGCGCGGCGGCGATTCTTTTCGATGCCCTGGCGAGCAACACGCATAGTTTTCGGGCTTCATATCACACGTGTTCTCGCACGACAGGTTTTGGAAATTAGCATGTGGCACCTGGCAATGCCGGAGGTATCTTTGCAGACTTGGTTTACTTACGCGGCACTTTCAGTTATTGTAACGCGCATCCCGTTCATTCCGAACCAGGACCTGCTGATCATGGGTTTGGCGGTGAGCATCGCGGGGGCGATGACCGTATCGGAGGCGCATATCGCTGCATTGTTTGGCGCCGTAGCATTGGTTAATCGCTTGATAAACCTGCTCTTCTTTGCGATACTCTCAGTACGCTTGCCACAGGAGGAGGACCAGGAATCTGTAACCAAAGCAGCCGCGGAGGCGTCAATAGAGATCAAGTCGTAGAGAAAATCAATGCGGGTTACGCCATTGCTGTTGCTGATCATTTTGACGAGTCTGGGGACGGGCAATGCGTTTTCGCAGGAATTATTGGTCATTGAAGACTTTGAGCGGTACGAAGTCAACAGTCTGCCTCGTCTGTGGCGAATGCCAGACAAGAACATGAGAAGTATGCGTGAATTGCCTCTGGATCACGCGAGGCCTAATGATTTCGTTGATGTGGTTGCGGAGGATGACGGAAACGTATTGCGGGCGTACACAGAGGGGGAGTCCGTACAGGTCGCGTTATCAAGGGCGGATGAGCTCGTCTGGAATATAGAGTCTTTTCCCCGGTTACGCTGGCGCTGGCGGGCGGATGAGTTGCCAGACGGCGCGAGGGAGGATACACGAAGTTTGAATGATACAGGCGCGGCGCTGTACGTTGCATTTGATTGCAATGATTGGCTCGGGCGCCCGTGTACAATAAAGTACACATACAGCAGTACGCTTCCAATAGATACCCGGGTCCGCTATGGTAGGCTTTTTGCGTGGGTGGTTACAACAGCCAGTGATGTGATGGGAGAATGGGTTACCGTTGAACGCAATGTGGTCCAGGACTACGAACGGATTTTTGGAAGAACTCCTCCGGGCAACCCGATCTACATCATGATTTGGAGTGACAGTGACAATACGGGCGGGGTGGCGGATGTGTATTTTGATGATCTTGTGGTATTGGCCGAGGGATGACAGCACTTTTTCGTCAGTTGCGCGGATGGATCCGGGTGGTCGTTCGACATCCAGGACTTGTACTCGTGTTGGCCCTTGTAATTTCTGTGGGTAGCGTAATACTTGCAGGCAGGTTGACCATAGACCCGGATTTTGCCAACCTGATTCCCAAGTCCTATCCCAGCGTCCAGGCTGTTGAGAAGATTCGAGAAACGATAGGGGCCGGCGAGGTTTCAGTGGATCTGGCGATCGAAAGCCCCTCTTTCACGGCGAACCTAGCCTTCGCCGAGGCTTTGGTTCCAAGGGCTATGGCGCTTGAGGACCCGCAGACAGGCGAACGCCTTTTTGTCCGACAGGAGCTGCAGCGAGACACAAGATTCCTGGCGGATAACGGATTGTATTTCGCAACGGACGAGGAGCTGTCGGACCTCGAAATATGGCTGGAGGACAAGATTACCGAGGCCAAACTGGAAGCGAACCCATTTTTCTTCAGTCTCGAGGATGAAGACGAAGCAGATGAGGATGAAGATTTAGAGGAGTTGGAATCCGTCTTCGACCAGATTGTGGGCCCCGAGTATTTGACCAATGCGGACAGTACGATTCTGGTTGTTCGGTTTTTTGTCTCTGGATCCTCTTCAAATGTGAGCTACATCGAGTCGATCTACAGCGCTATGGAGGATGCGATTCAAGGAATCTCCCCTTCCTCGTACCATACAGACTTGAAGACGTATCTCGCCGGTCGATTGTGGAGGCAGCGTATTGAAGTGAGGGCCATTACAGATGATGTTGTGGGGTCTTTTGGAGTAGGAGTGCTCGCGGTACTGTTTGTTTTAATGGGCTACTTTTTTTTCAAAGCAGTTCGTTTGCGAGGAAGGAGGGCGGCTTGGGCAGAACTTGCGCGAGCTCCACTCACGACGCTGCTCATCGGGATCCCCCTTCTAATGAGCTTGACTTGGACTGCGGGAATAGGATTTTTGGTCTACGAGACCCTGAACCTGTTTAGTTCAACGCTAGGGTTGGTGTTATTTGGTTTGGGGATTGACTTCGGGATTCATTTTTATGCGCGATACATAGAAGAACGGGGGGCGGGGCATGATGTAGAGACCGCGGCAGAACGCACCTTTATGAGTACGGGGCAGGCGATTGCAGTGGGAGCATTGACCACCGCAGCAGCGCTGTATGTGTTGATGGCTGCAGACTTCAAGGGTTTCAGTGAGTTTGGGTTTCTGGCGGGGACGGGGGTCTTGATTGCGCTGCTTTTGACGCTGCATGTGCTGCCAGCCCTTCTGGTGTTATGTGAGCGGGTAGGACTGTTGCATTTTGAACGGGACCAGCCGATGAAGTCTGTAGGGCGCGGGAGATTGGTCGGTGCAAAGGGACTCTTGGCTGGATGTGTTGCCGTCACTGTTTTTGCACTGTTTCTGGCACCAGGCATTCGGTTTGAATACAGGTTTTCGCTCCTGGAGCCGGTATATGATGACTGGGTGTCGGTGAATTCAAAGGTGGCGAGCGCTTATAGCGACTTTAATCGCCGGAATCCGGCCTATATAGTAGTGGATGACCCTGATGAAGTAACCGAGGTGGCAGAAATTTTGCGTGCGAGGATGGAGGCGGATACCACGCTTCATGTAGTAGACTCGGATACTTTCCAGACAACCATTCGAGAGGTTGAAACGCTTCAGGATCGGTTCCCATTGGAGCCCGAGAAGCAAAATGCCAAACTTGGTCACATAGCTTACATCAGGGACACGCTTCTGGCAGATCCAGTTTTGGTCGGGAGTGAGGGGCTTGAACGAGTACGGAGAGCTGCACAGACGCGTGCGCCCATTGAAGTCGAAGATGTTCCTGAGTTATTGAGTAAGCGTTTCATTTCTAAGACGGGTGAGCTGGGTGCCTATATCACGATATTGCCAGCGGTCGGTTTGTCGGACGGCCGTAAGTCCATGGCCTTCGCCGAGGATGTGGGAAGCATAGAGACATCGGATGGCAAGGTTTATCACGCTGGATCTTCGTCTATTGTGGCTGCGGATGTGTTACGTCTGATGCGGCGGGAGAGCCCGTACATGGTGTTGGCTACGCTGATCATCGTGATGCTTCTAATGTGGGTGAATTTTGGCAGGTTGCGCTGGGCGCTCCTCGCTATGTTGCCCCTGGTTGTAGGAGTGATCTGGATGATCCTGTTTATGCAGGTCTTTGGTATGCGGCTTAATTTCTACAACCTTTTTGTTATTCCAGCAATAATTGGAATTGGCAATGACGCGGGAGCGCATTTAGTGCACAGGTACAGGGAAGAGGGTCGTGGCGCCATCTGGCGAACTTTGCGATCAACAGGGGAACACGTTACCATGGGCGCGTTAACGACCATGGTGGGTTTTGGGGGGCTCCTTTTGAGTTTTCATCCGGGCTTGAGGACGGTGGGCGCTCTTGCCGTTGCGGGTATCGGAGCTACACTATTGGCGGCCCTGCTTTTTCTTCCTGCACTCATTCAGTTGCAGGAAGATCGTGGAGTTCTTGGTTCGTAAATTTAGCCGATAGTTCATACATGATTCGCTTGCAGATGAGGCGGGGGGTTGCAATTGCCAGATCGTCCTGGGCTGCGGTTCCGCTGCTGGTGTCGCTTCTAATTCTGGTAGCAGGGCTGCGCCCTGAAGGCTCCGCGGAGGCCATGCAGACTCGGGTACCCGAGTTGACGCTAACGGAAGTATTTCGGATCGGAGATGAAGATGCGGCAGACGGCCTACTTTTAGGCAGACCCAGAGACATGGCGGTCGATTCCCGGGGAAGGTTGTATGTCGCCGACAGTGGCTGGGACGAACTGCTGGTGTTTTCCGATTCCGGGGTGCAAGAGGGTGTTATTGGGCGTGCGGGCAAAGGGCCCGGCGAATTCGAAAGAGTGTCCGCCGTACATATTGACGCGCAGGATTCCGTCTATGTCTGGGACAATTCTCTACAACGGATCACGATATTCTCTCCTGACGAACATGAGTATGTCCACAGCTTCAAGGTGCAGTATGATGGGATGCTTCCAGGCGGCTTTGTAGGGGCTGTTGATCGCGGGTTTCTGATTCGGTATTTCGGTATTACGGGCTGGGGCTTGCCTGCAAGGATGGAGAACTTGGAGAAAGTCAAGCTCTTCGACTGGAGTGGCAAAGCGATAATGGATTCCGTCGCGTATCTGCCACGTCAGGAGATGCTTGTGCATGACGATGAGGGAGTGATTTGGGGAAAGGATTTGCCGTTTCGTGATAAACCTCACTTTGTCTTGGCACACGATCAGACGCTCTACTATGGCTCAAGCAGCGCAATCCGCTTGGTGCGAACGGCTATGGACGGCGCTCCCAATGAAGTCATTGAGGTTTCGCATATTCCGGTAAGCGTTTCGAAGGCGGAGCGGGACAAGATCATACAGGAGGAAGAGGAGAGGGCGTTCAAGCGCATTCTTCGGGATCGGCTTCCCGAGATAAAGCCGGCCTTTGTCCGCATTGTACCGGATGACGAGGAGCGACTCTGGATTGCTTTGAGTCACGCGGAAAAGGTCACCGCAGTTGAGTGGCTGGTGGTGGATAGCACCGGAACAGTTGTGGCACGCACAGAATTGCCCGAGTACGTCAGGCTGTATGCCGTCAGAGAAGGCCGCGCCTACGGGCGGTTGACCAGCCCGGAGACGGACGTGCCCATGGTGGTAGCTTGGGCAATAGACTTTAACGAATAGGCGCGACTTTCCAGACTATGCCCGGACCGGCAAAGGTTGGTAACTAATTCAACGAGCTAGGGAAGCGGAGCTGCGCGGGCGCGGAATCCCGCCTGTAGGTACATACTAATGTGGAATTAATCAAAAAATGGCGCAGAAGTACTTGGTGTGTGGCGGGATTGAGGGATCGTGGTTCCCCTGAACCATTCCTGGCGTCTGGTTTTGCAGGAACGCTATAGTCAAACTCCTGTATATTTATAGTTCCATGGGGGGATGAGATATTCAAGTGCTACACATGCCCGTTTACTCTTTGATTCCCTCTGCACAAAAGGTGACTGAATTAACACAACAAGCGTGGTATCATGAGACGTTTACTTTTAGTTGTTGCACTGGCCTTTGCCGTTCAGGGGATTGTTCCTGAGAGCCAAGCGCAGCTCCGCAGGGCCAACCGGGCACTTGAGCGGGGGGATACTGAGGAGGCGCTAAACTTGGCAAATGAGATGCTGGAAGAAGATCCGGATGACCACAGGGTCTGGAACCTGCTGGCACGTATTCACGGCACTCAGGCTTCAGCAAGCCCAATGGATGAGTACCTGATGCATGTAGAGGCAATGATAGAGGCCTACAACAAAGTCGTTGAACTTCGACCCCAGGAGGAATCCGACATAGGAAACAGGGTGACAATCTTCTACATGCAAACATTCAACAAGGGCATTGAGGAGTTCAATAACGCCCAGGCTGCAGTAGATGACAGCGAATTGCGGGTAGAGCATTACCGGAATTCGGCAAAACATTTTCGGGCGTCCGCGATCGCACTCCCCGACTCAGTGGGGGCTTATGTGAATTGGGCCTATGCCTCCCTTGGAGCTGGAGACGAATTGGAGTCGGTTGAGCCCATGGTAACGGCACTTGAATTTGGAGGGCCAGATGAAACTCTGTATGATCTTTTGGCCAGGGTATACCTGACCAACGGTATGGAAGCGGATGCCCTGCCACTACTGGAGGAGGCGGTTGAAGCGTTTCCGGAGAACGCAGACCTGCAAAACTACCTGCTCAACGCCTACGCCACTACAGGACAAAATGACCGCGCACTGGAGCAATATGCCGGAGCAGTTGAAAATGACCCTGGGAACGCGATATATCGCTACAATTACGGGTCGTTGCTTTTGCAGGCGGAGCGGTTTGACGAGGCCATAGAGCAGCTTCAGGAGGCTGTGAATCTGGACGAAGCTTACATTGATGCCTACTACAACCTGGGGGCGGCCTATATCAACAAGGCGAATGCCGTTCAGCAGGAAATCAATACTCTTGACGACGATATGCGTGCGCGGCGTGACGAGCTATCGGAAGAGGAGGAGCAGGCTATTTCAGATAAGATTGATGAGCTTGCGGCGGATCGCAGGAGCTTGTATGAGGTTTCTATTGGTCCGCTGGAGAGTGCAAAAAGGTATGCCGAGATGGAAGACGGCCGCTCTGTGCAGGAAATCTGTGCCGCCCTGTTCCAGGCCTATGCTCAGACTGGCCAGGAGGACAAGGCCACTGCACTAAGTGAGTGTGCCGGTATGTAGCTCACGAAGTTTCCTGACATAAAGCTCTGCAACGTTAGGCCATCCAAAGTTGACGGTAGTGTGCTCCCGGGTACGCGCGCGCGCCGTCGGTGTGGTCGGGCTGTTAAGGATAGCATCGGCAAATCCAGTCGAGTCGCCGCTTTTGACGAGGTGACCGTTTACTCCGTCCGTGATCACATCTTGAATGCCTTCCAGATTAGCTGCTATCGCAGGCGTTCCGCACGCGCCGGCTTCAAGCATCACGACGCCAAACCCTTCCATGTCTCCTCTGACCGGGATATTGGGCATGACCAGTAAATCCGAATCACAGTAAAGTTTTACGAGATCCTCATCAGAGCAGCGCCCAAGCAAACGTACGCGTCCCTCAAGACCGTGTCGCTTTATGGCCTGCTGAATAGCCTCGCCTTCCGGTCCGGACCCGGCAATTCTATACTCAACATTTGCGGGCAGCTTGGGCATTACTTGGTCAATAAACCAGGCAAAACCCTTTCGTTTGACCAAGCGACCAACGCTTGCTAGACGCAGTGATGTGCCCCCGCTTCCGGTTCCGATCCTGTATCTCGATAATGCGACCCCATTGGGGATCACACAGATGCGGGGAGAAGGCATATCTCGTTTAGCACATTCAGCACCCGTAGCCCGACTTACGGGTAGCACGAGGTCCAAGGCCTTTAGTGTGCGGCGAACCTGGAGCATTTGGTATATGCCGGGAAGCGTTATGTCACGTCCGTGTGCAATCGCCGCCAGCCTGATATTTGCGGCGTTACATGGTCTTCGGACGAGGGTGGCAAGTGCACCGGTAACCATTGAAGAGAACAGCACCACATCAACCTCTCTCCGTATAGAAATCCTGTGCAGGCGCGCTGCAGTGCTCGCAAGCCAGGGGACACACTGCACGTGGTGCCATTTCCATGCACTGCGAAGCACCAGTTGCTGATATTGTACATCATCTCTGGCAGACAACGCATCCGCCAGTTCCACAGCAACGCGCTGCATCCCTCCAATACTTTCGAGGGGCCTGTTCTCCGGGGGGAACGAGTGAGAAACAAAGAGTAGACGCACAGCTAAGCAACTGCCTTTCGTGCAGGGACGTTTACGGCTGCGCCATTTGCCGCAACACCGTTGCCACCATCTCCGTTACGCTTGTTCCAGATCTCCTCATAGTAACTGGCAAGGTGTCCCATAACATTTTTCCACTCGAAGGCCTCTGCACGTGAGCGCGCGGCCTTCCCCATCTTTATCCTCAATGTGGGGTCGGAAATGAGAGTTTCTACATGTGCGAGGAAAGCCGGGGTGTCATTTGGGGGGGCCAGATAGCCAGTCTTGCCGTCCATAACTAGGAGGTCACTGCCGGCAGCGTCCGCACACACTGTCGGAAGCCCAGAAGCCATGGCCTCCAACGTCACATTGCCAAAGGTCTCGGTGTCACTGGGAAACAGGAAGATGTCACTTGAAGCATAAGCGGACGACAGTTCTTCTCCATGCAGAGGACCAGTAAAAACAGTGTCCGTGAGCCGCTCTTTCAGGTTATCACGGACCGGACCATCACCAACTACCAAGCTTTGATGCGGAATACCCTGTGTTTTGAGGCCCTCGATTACTTCGGCAAAAACGGATAGCTTTTTCTCCCAGACTAGTCGGCCCACATAAGTCACAATAACATCCTTTTCGGCAAAGCCGTGTGCCAAGCGCCATTCAAGGCTGCGGTGATCAGGAGAAAACCGCTGCGCATCCACGCCTCGGGCCCAGACCTTTAACCCGTTTGTAATGCCTTGTGCCCGAAGCTCGTCGCCAATGCTGGGTGATGGGACGTAAATGTGCTCAACCTGAGTATAGAACCAGCGCCCGTATTTCCATGCCGTATTCTCCAGGAAGTCCATACGGTACAGTGGGTTATACGACGCAAAGTGTTTCAGGTATGCGGCAAAATGCGTATGAAAGGAAGATACAACTGGTACCTCCCGTGACTTTGCCCACTTGAGTGCCTGTGCTCCCGCATAGTCTGGGGTGGCAATGTGTACCAGATCCGGATCAAAGGCTTCCAGACTGGACCAGCCCTTCCGTGAAAGGCCAACCGTAAGCCGGTAGTCGCTGCGGCCAGGAAATGGAATGGAGGGCACCGAGATGAGAGTTCCGGTGTGACGCACAGCAGGGGGATTTTTATTGGTAGTAGGAGCGAAAACCAGAACTTTGGCCCCCCTGTTCTCCAAGTAGAGAACCAGTCGATTGAGCGTTAGCGCAACGCCATCCGAGATGTGGTTGTAGGCTCCCGCAAACAACGCAATTCGCCGTCCAGCAACGGGCGCATGGACATTCATCTCAGTCAGTGGCGTCATAGCGGTGCCCCATAGGACATTTTTAACAGAGGTACTCCAAAGGCAGTCGCCGCGAAATGAGAAAAAGTAACAGATGCATTCAGGCGACTACTTTTCTGGACGCAAGAAGCGGCCTCAGAAATCGTCCCGTGTGGCTCTCAGGGACCTGGGCAACCTCCTCAGGAGTACCCGCTGCAACAATATATCCACCGTCGGCCCCACCTTCAGGTCCCAGGTCAATGATGTAGTCAGCACATTTGAGCATGTCCAGATTGTGTTCAACGACCACGACAGTGTGCCCGGCATCAGTGAGTTGCTGAAATGCGAAAATAAGCTTCTGGATATCCACAAAATGCAGCCCTGTCGTGGGTTCGTCAAATACATATAGTGTACGCCGATCTACGCGGTGCGCGATACAACTTGCCAGTTTGATTCGCTGTGCCTCGCCGCCGGAAAGCGTTGGGGACGGCTGCCCCAGAGTTACATAGCCCAGCCCGATGGTTTTGAAGGGCACGAGCAGCTGGCACAGGCGAGGGGAGTCGTGAAAGAATTCCAGCGCCTCATCAACGGACATATTGAGCACATCATGGATGTTTTTTCCCTTGTAAAGCACATCCAAGGTTGACTCCTTATACCGTGTACCATTGCATTCTTCGCAGGGTAAGTAGAGATCGGCGAGGAATTGCATCTGTATCCTGATTGTACCTTCCCCCCTGCATTCCTCACACCGACCACCGGGGACGTTGAATGAAAAATGTCCTGGCGTGTACCTGTGAATCTGTGCCTGATCGGTTTTTGCAAAAATACTTCGGATGACTTCAAAAGCTTTAACATAGGTCACAAGGTTCGAGCGGGACGAGCGGCCGATCGGTGACTGGTCAACCATCCGTACATGCCAGAGATTTGAAGGTACTCTAATGGACTGGTATGGTGTAGGGTCCGGATCCACATGATACTCTCCCAGGTTGTGTTCCAGTCCTTTGTAAAGTGTTTCCTGGACCAGTGAGGATTTTCCTGAACCGCTGACGCCGGATACGCAAGTAATTAATCCCACGGGGAATGCGACATCCAGCTGCTTTAGATTGTTGACATATGCACCCTTGATTTCGACCTTGCTTGTCCAGTTGGGCTTGCGACGTTCGTGCGGGAGAGGGATCTGTTTTCGCCCGCTCAAGTAGGTTCCAGTCGCAGACTTTTTGTCCCTCAGCATCTGGTCTAGGGATCCATTGAATATTACTTTACCGCCCCGCGCACCTGATTCAGGTCCGAGGTCTACGATATAGTTTGCACTGCGGATTACGTCTGCATCATGTTCTACGACGATGACGGTATTGCCCAGATCACGCATTCGCTCAAGGATTCGGATGAGGCGCAAAGTATCACGGGGATGTAAACCAATCGTGGGTTCATCAAGGACATAGAGTGCGCCGACCAGTGCACTCCCCAAAGCTGTGGCGAGGCGGATGCGTTGGCTCTCGCCTCCACTGAGAGACATGGAAGGCCTTCCGAGCGTTACGTAGTCAAGTCCCACATCAACCAAAAATCGTAAGCGTTTGCGGATTTCTTCAAGCAGAATGCCTCCAACGTCCTGTTCGTGTTGTGTGAGTGCGAGATCGTTAAAAAATTCCTTGGCCTCGCGGATGGTCATTTGTATGATCTCACCGATACTCATGCCGCCGATTTGCACGTAGAGTGCTTCCTTCCGAAGACGGGTACCCTCGCATCTGGCACAGACGCCAAAAGCAGCAAATTTGTTATAGTGAAACCTGAACGCTTTGCGTCGAAGATGCTCTTTCAGGTATTTGAAGAAACTGAAAATACCTTTGTAGGAGCCGTCGCCATGCCAAAGAAGGTGTGTATCTACTTCCGGCAGGTCGCGGTACGGTGTATGTGTGCTAATCCCGCGACCTCTGGCAAAGGAAAGCATGTGATTCTTGATCTCATCCCAGGCCGGTTCCCCCTCAAAGGGAGCCACGGCTCCTTCTTCAAGCGTCAGGCTCTGATCGGGGATCACCAGATCCCGAACCGCGCCTTTTGTTCGTCCGTGGCCGTTACAAGTAGGACAAGCACCCAGAGGGCTGTTGAATGAGAACAGGTTGGGCACCAGGCTTGGAAAGTGCATGCCGTCGCATTCCAGCCGGTCACTGAAATCCAGACGAGATTCCACAAACTCCGTGGAGGCAGGCGAAGGTATTATGACAGAGCAGTAGCCACCGCCCTCCTGGAAAGCTGCTTCCACCGAGTCTGCTATACGGCTGGTGATTTGCTCATCGCCCTGCCGGACAACAAGTCGATCAAGCAGGAACAAGGCAGAATCCAGGTCAATCCGCTCCTCCTCAGCAAGAGCACTTACCTTTTCAGGATCCACGAACTCCAAATGCTTCTCGTGAACTAGGAGTAGCCGATGAAACCCCCTCTCAAAAAGAACATCTACCCCCAGCCAGCTAAGATGATGTTTTGGGATTGGAAAGGTCAGAAGAAATCGTGTGCCGTCCGGAAGTGTTGATTGCAACGTGTTTGCTACCGAGCGGGGGGAATCCCGTAAGACCGTGCGACCACTGATCGGAGATATCGTTTTTCCGATCTGAGCGAAGAGCATACGCAGGTGGTCATAGAGTTCAGTTTGTGTAGCAACTGTGGACCGGGGGTTTTTGGATAGTGACTGCTGCTCAATAGCAATGGCGGGTGCGAGGCCTGCGATCAGGTCTACATCCGGCTTGTCCATACGCTCGAGAAACTGGCGCGCATAGGAACTCAAGCTCTCCATATAGCGTCGCTGACCTTCTGCAAAAATAGTGTCGAAAGCCAGGCTTGACTTGCCTGAACCGGATGGTCCCGTTACAACGACAATGCGACGCTTGGGCAGCGTCAGGTCGATATTCTTCAAATTGTGTTGGCGGGCTCCCCGAATACTGATGTAGTCGCGAGGGCTTGGATGAGACATCTGCATCGGGTCAAAAACCACTTCTACGCAAATCCAGAATACTTCTCCCCAAGGTAGAGGATGTAATCAGGACAACCATTCAATTATTATGATTCAGCCAGTGCGAGGGAGCACGGTGTTCATACGGCCTGAAAAATTAATCTTGCTCAGGTCAAACATGAAAGTCACGGCTGAGCAATTTGGGCTCAAAAGTAGTATGAGTCCATCCCTCCACGCACAATCCATTGGCTTGCGCATTTCGGCAAACTCGCAACACAAATACTAAGCCGGTTACGTTGAAGCAAGAGGCCTTGCCCAGAAAAGTCAGGTAGTGCTTGCTGTCCGGCTGCCTTGTTCAACATCCTTTGCAGCCTGGATAATCTGGCCGAAAACATCGGCATTGAGGCTTGCACCTCCAATCAAGCCTCCATCTACATCTTTCTCGCTCAAGAGGTCCTTTGCATTTGTAGGCGTCATGCTTCCCCCATAGAGAATGTGCAGCCCACTTGCGATCTTCTCTCCAAACTGCTGGCGCACAAGTTTACGTATTAGCGCGTGCATATCCTGCGCCTGAACGGGAGATGCAGTTTCCCCCGTACCTATTGCCCACACCGGTTCATATGCGATAATCAATGCATTTGAGGATGAAAGAGTAAAACCTTCAAGTGCATATTTCACCTGGGAGGCAACAACCTCACGCTCCCTTCCGGCCCTGCGTTGATCAAGATTCTCTCCGACACAGACAATTGGCACCAATTTCACCTTGATCGCTTTCTTGACCTTTCGATTGACCTCGGCATCTGTTTCCCCAAAGTGCTGTCGACGCTCCGAGTGTCCGAGAATTACGAAGCGGCATCCCAGAGAATGAAGCATCTCCCCGGAAACCTCCCCGGTGTATGCTCCGCTGCCCAGTGCATGCATATTCTGCGCGCCCAAACTTACTCGTGTGCCGTTAAGTACCGTGCCTACGGTGCTCAAAAACACATTCGGCGGACAAACGGTTACTCTTACCACTCCCGCGTTTTCACTTTCCTGAACCACGCCACGCGCTAGCTCTACGCAAGAGCTCGCGTCGGTATTCATTTTCCAGTTTCCAGCTATAAGCATCTCCAATATGATTGATTACTGTTGCTCTGATAGTCTCACCATGTCCTCGTAAAGCGCTGCCATGGTGCCTCCGACGTACTTGTTAACCAGATTGCCCTGAGGATCTATCACGTAGCGTGTTGGAAGGACATGTATGTTATATTGCTGCGCAACATGCAGGCCGCCATATACATGTCGTCCTGGTGCAATCCTCTCCTCGAAAAACGCTTCATTAACCAGTGTATCCGGCTGCATAGAGATCGATACTATTTCCACCTGATCAGCTCCAAGAACGGTAATAATATTATTGCGACCGGGCAGTTCACGTTGGTACAGATCGTCTTCGGGCCGGTAGAACTCCAAGATTACGTGTTTGCCCCTCAAATCCTGTAGACTCAGAGAGTCTCCATTTG
This sequence comes from Rhodothermaceae bacterium, assembly GCA_009841335.1. Classification (GTDB taxonomy): domain Bacteria; phylum Bacteroidota; class Rhodothermia; order Rhodothermales; family Bin80; genus Bin80. Next base: position 81,486 of record VXLY01000016.1, read on the forward strand.
CATCACGGACAGCGAAGTTGGGGGCTTCCATTCCGGGGAGGAGATTCTGGATTTCGTAGGCTGCCCGTTCGCCCCAAGTGGCCCACTGCGTATCCACAAAATCCTCCTGCATGGTCTGAGCAACCTCAAGTGCTGCATCGAACTGAGAACTGTCGATATGGGCAAGCACACGTTCCGATGCAATTTCCGCTCTCTGAACGGAGGATTCGGTTCGTTCTGTTATCTCATCAAACAGGGCTAATGCGGCAGATTGACCTGCTAGGCGAGCTTGAGCATGTCTAGCCGATCGGGCCGCGTCGGTGAACCGTGCATTTGAACTCGGAAGCGCACGCATGCGGGCCACCGCGAGGGAATCATTCCAGCCTGATCCCATTACGATCGCCTCCGCAGCAGCCAGTTCACCTGCCATTGAGTTTGGGAATGTTTGCTGCAAATCCCATAGAATCGTGGTGGTTTGTGAAAAACGGGCGTTTGCGACCTCTTCTTCGTAAGTACCTGACTGCACCAATTCAACCAGCTCCTGCTCATGTTGAGCGAGCGTATTCTGATACGCCTGCCAAGCCGAGTTTTCCAGCGATCGGATACGCATAGTCCGACCATTCAAAGGAAAGGCAGCCACCAGCGAAGCTGAGTCGCCATCCGCAATAACAATTCGGCCAGACGCAAGAATCTGCCCGACACGGCTGATCACCAGGCCGTACATTCCCCGTACGGGAGCAGTCACCTGCATGGAGAAGTAGCCGCTACTATCAGTTACCGCGTAGCCCAGGGTGTCTGGTTCTCCATCCTCACTTTGTGCCACAAGCACCTCAAACCCGCGGTAATCCTTGGAAGGATTTACTTCCGGGCGTATAGTAATGGTACCTTCAAATGAACTCTGAACGGGTGGAGGACTTTGCTCTGCCCGAGCGCACGAAAGTCCGGATATCGCAACAATGATACAATACAGTACAGCCCGTCTCATATTGCTGACTGATTCATTCATGGTTTCGAGAGTTTATCCCTTCTACCAGTAAGGTACGCACAAGCCGGGGATCAGGTGATCCATCGAAGCGACGCATTACTTGCCCGATAAAAAACCCGACAATAGACTGCTTGCCGTCCAGGTACATTTTAACCTGCTTTGGGTGCTCCTCCAATACGCGATCCACGATCGGCTCCAACGCACCACGATCAGATACCTGTATCAAGTTACGCTCTTTGGCAATAATCCAGGGTGCGCGATCATCAGACAACATCGCTTCAAACAGAAGCTGCGCACCGCTTGAGCTGACCGTTGATTCTATTCGAAGATGCGCAAGCTGTGCCAGTCGAAGAGGCTGAACAGGAAAACTCGTTATCTCTACACCGTCCTCCTTGCAAGTTCTCAGCACATCTCCCATGACAAAATTTGACAGCATCTTAGCTTGAACCGGGAGGGAAGCATTTGACTCCGAAGATCTGAGCATGTCCACGGCTTGCTCAAAGTAGTCGGCGACCGGTCGCTCTTCTGTTAGAACACCTGCGTCATACTCGGGTAGCTGGAACGCCTTAACGTAGTGACGAAGGCGAGAAGCGGGTAGCCTTGGCATCCCGGCCACGATGGCCGCTTTGGCGGCCTCGGTAACCAGAATAGGGGGCAAGTCCGGGTCCGGGAAATAACGATAGTCATGGGCCTCTTCTTTTGAGCGCATAGAACGCGTTTCCCCAGAGGTATCGTCCCAGAGCCGAGTTTCGTGTGTGACCGGGATTCCGCGTTTCAACAAGGCAGTTTGCCGACGAACTTCGTGATCAATCGCCCGCTCCACATGACGGAACGAGTTCATGTTCTTGATTTCCGTTTTCGTACCGAGCGCGTGCGTTCCTTCCGGCCGAACAGATACGTTCGCATCGCAGCGAAGTGATCCCTCCTCCATATTACCGTCGCTAATCTCAAGGTAGCGGACCAGTTGACGTATCTTCTGCATGTAAAGGTTGGCCTCCGCCCCGGAGCGCATATCAGGCTCGGAAACGATTTCCAGAAGTGGCACGCCGCAACGATTGTAATCCAGGAGTGTACTCGCGGGATCCTGATCATGCAACGATTTGCCTGCGTCCTCCTCAATGTGAATACGTGTGATTCGGATTCGGCGTGTTGGCCCGATATCAAGATATCCGGCCACGCAAATGGGGGATTCGAACTGAGAGATCTGGTATCCCTTGGGCAGATCAGGATAGAAATAATGCTTGCGAGCCAAAATGCTGCGCTCGGTGATCTGGCAGTTTGTTGCCAGGCCCAGACGCACCGCAAATTCAACAACCGTGGAGTTCAGGACCGGGAGAGTACCGGGTAGTCCTAGACTGACAGGATCCACATGCTGGTTGGGGGAAGCTCCAAATTCCGCAGAATCAGGGCTGAACGTCTTGGATTCTGTTAGCAGCTGACAGTGGACCTCCAGTCCGATTATGGGTTCGTACGGGGTTTCCGTGGTTAACGCATTCATCGACTATTACAGATTCGCGAATGCATCCAGAATCTCCTTCCCGTGAACCCTATTCTTCGGACGCTTGAAGATCTTTACGATCCTACCGGATTCATCAATCAGGAAGGTCGTACGCTTAAGTCCCAGGAACGTCTTGCCGTACAGCATCTTTTCTCCCCAAACACCATACAGATCAATGACCTGCTTGTTTTTGTCTGCTATCAGGAAAAACGGCAGATTGTACTTCGCGGCAAAACGTCGATGAGACGCTGCACTGTTGGGAGAGACTCCGATTACAACAATCCCCGCCTCTTTTATCGAATCCCAGCTGTCTCGAATACTGCAGGCCTCCATCACACATCCGGGGGTATCGTTCAACGGATAGAAATACAGGGCGATCTTGCGGCCGAAGAAATCGCTGAGACGAAGCTGGCCGCCATCTCCTAACGGGCCTACAAAATCCGGTGCCTTATCTCCAAGTTCTAACATAGTTGTGCCGGCTGACTGCAACCAGTTATACTGGTATTTTCAGAAAATGCCGACATATTCCGCAAAATCAGGGAGGTACGCAAGCCGCTGCCCGGATGAGCAAGGCTAATACCTGAGCAGACGGTCAAGTGCTTCCTTGAGCCGTGCACGGGCAGAAAATATTTCGGTTTCCAGATTGAGAGAAAAGGGCACGGGAGTATCTAAACTGGCCACACGTACTGGTGGTGCATCCAAGTACTCAAACCCTTCTTCCACGATCCTTGCAGTAATTTCACCTCCGAATCCACCGGTCATGCTAGCTTCGTGCAGCACTAAAAGTCGGCCAGTTTTTTTAAGTGAGGCCAATACCAGATCCTTGTCCCATGGTACGAGCGTTCGCAGGTCGATGACCTCAACGCCGGCACCAGTCTGCTCCTTTTGTAATCGGGCTTCTTCCAGCGCCCATTGAACACCAAGTCCATACGTGACAATCGTGACATCGTCCCCCTGGTGCACGCAGACCGCGCTGCCCAGGGGAACGTCAAAAATATCATTTGGCACGGGTCCGCGCGTGCTGCGATACAGATGTTTGTGCTCAAAATACAGGACCGGATTCGGGTCGGCTATTGAAGCGAGCAGCAGCCCTTTTGCATCTCTTGGCGTTGCCGGAACAACTACTTTCAAGCCCGGAACATGACAGAACCAGGCCTCCTTGCATTGAGAATGGAACGGTCCGGCTCCGATATGTCCTCCGAATGGCGCTCGTATAGTCACATTAACCGGTGCATTCCACCGGTAAGTGGTCGTTGCTAGGTTGTTTACAATCTGATTGAAGCCACAGGCAATAAAATCGGCGTACTGCATTTCGATGATAGGCCGAAAACCCTCAAGTGCCAATCCTAGGGCCGCTCCCAATATTCCACTTTCTATGATGGGCGTGTTTCGCACACGTTCTCGACCAAACTTCTCCAGTAGACCTGCCGAAGTTTTAAAGACTCCACCATACTCGGCCACATCCTGTCCCAATAACAGCACGCTGTCATCCGCTTCCATGGCCTGCCACATCGCTTCACGAATCGCGTCAACAAACCGTATTTCGGGCTGGTTGCCGCGAGACGGTCGAGGCGGTGCGCTGTTTGGCACGAAGACGGCAGCTTTTTCCCGGTAAGGGGTACTCTCCACCAGGGGTTGCGCTAGTGCGTATTCAGTTGCGGCGCTGACGATCCCTGATAGTTCTTCCCGCACATCTTCCACCTCCCTGGAGGACGTTACCTTCGCTTCGGTCAGCATTTGGATATACTGATCTACGGGATCCTTTTGTGCCCATTCCTCCATGAGCGCCTGAGGGACATATTTCGTTCCGGATGCTTCCTCGTGGCCTCGGCGGCGAAAAGTCTTCATCTCCAGGAGTGTAGCCCCTTTTCCCGCACGTGCACGCTCCGCGGCAGTACGGACGGCTGCTACCACACTGAGCACACTGTTGCCATCTACAGATTCCCCCGGAAATCCGTATCCCGCGGCCGCGTCTGCCAAGTTGGTGATGGGTAGCGCCTCGTCGGTCGGTGTGGAGAGACCGTAACCATTATTCTCAACGATGAACAACACAGGCAGCTTCCAAACCCCTGCCAGACTGCAGGCCTCATGGAAGTCCCCCTCCCTCGTGGCTCCGTCTCCGCAAAAGACTGCCGCGACATTTCCGCTGTTTTTGAGTTGGGCCGCCTGTGCTATACCACAGGCCACCGGGAGCATGGCTCCCAGGTGGGAGATCATCCCCACGATACGCTTTCCCGGCAGACCAAAATGAAAGGTCCTGTCCCGTCCCATGGTGTAACCTCCCTTCCGTCCCATCAACTGGCAGAACAGGGGCTTGAGGGGCACTTCCCGCGTGGTCCACACGCCCAAATTTCTGTGCAATGGGAGAATCACATCGCTGCTTCGGAGTGCCCAGGTACAACCGACCGCAATAGCTTCCTGGCCATAGCCGCTGAACCATTTTGATATCCGGTTGTGGCGGATGAGCCGAAGCATATGTTCCTCGATAACACGAGGTAGAAGAAGCGCACGGAGAAGTCCGTGGTGTTCGTCGTTCGAAAACTGGTCAAGGGCGCTCAACGGCCGCCTCCGGATATTACCGCCTGAAAGGTCCGAAGCAGGATCTTCAAATCCATGCTCAAACTCATATTCTCAATGTAGAAAAGGTCAAACTTAACCTTCTGCTGTACGTCTTCAAGGGAGCTGTCGTAGTGCCACATTACCTGAGCCCATCCAGTAATACCAGGCCTTATGCGGTGCCGGCGATTATAGAGTGGTATTTTGCCGATCAGTTTTTCTACAAAGTATGGCCGTTCTGGACGGGGCCCCACCAGGCTCATATCCCCTCGAAGCACATTCCAGAGTTGTGGAATTTCGTCGAGGCGCGTCCTACGCAACCAGCCGCCGACAGGAGTATAGCGTGGGTCATCTTTGGAAGCCCAGACCGGTCCGGTTTGGGCTTCGGCATCCTGACGCATGGTCCTGAACTTGTACATGGTGAATGTGCGTCCTTTACGTCCCACACGATTCTGCCTGTAAATTGCCCCTCCCTTTGATGTAGTTGCTACAGCAATAGTGATCCCAATCCATAATGGTAATCCTACGACCAGAACCAGCAAGGCGACAGTCAGGTCTATTAATCGCTTTGTGTACTGTTGCCAAGCGGGCATTGGGATCGGCAACACCTCAATGAGCGGTAGGCCATATATATGTTCAGTGCGCGCCATACCACCGATTACCGAGTAAAAATCCGGCACGATTTTGAGCGTCACATTCTTGCCGTCGCAGAGGCGCAGCACCTCAGACAGTTCTTTATTGTCTTCGGAGCCCAGCGCAATCAATACATCATGCACGAGCAACTCGTCAATCAGATCAGGCAATTGCTCTATGGCGTGGACGGGGTGCTGAGGTTGTAGGTCTTCTCCGTTTGAGGAAAGAACTCCCTTCTGACCCAGTCGCACTGCTCCGACAATCTGAATCCCTGCAGCTGGATATTTGGCTACATCCTGGTACAGGCGTTCTACCTGATCACTCCAGCCCACCACCAGAGCACGATGAGTTCCATGGCCGCGCAGGATCAAGGCTTTCTGCACAGAACGTACCAGGATCCGCCCGAAGACAATCAGTCCCAGGACCGAAGCCCAGTAGATTGCGAAGACGAGCAGGCCTCCGTACGGTCTCGGATCTTCAATGACCATGGTGAATAGGAGAATTAGGATGCCGACCGTAACTACTTTCATCAATGACACGCTCTCGTCAAGACGACTCGAGGCATGTCGTTCCCGGTACATGCCTGCAAGCAGGAGCATCACTATCCAAAAAGGTATATGTAGCACCAAAATAACCAAAGGGTAAATCGGCTTCCCCACACCGGGGTTTAAGAACCCCATTATGTCGAAATCGCCGCCGAATCTGATCAACAGGTACACGAAGACGGATGCCGAAGTAGCAACGGTATCGACGACGATCAGGGAAATAATTTCAACTGTACGGGACATCCCGAAAACAATACTGCAGGGGCTTATACTTTACCAATCCGAATCACGTTGCCCGATCTGATATCATGATTGAGGGAGTGGCCTAGACCGTTTTTCTCCTTAGGCGGTTTCCCGGATCTATGCAGCTTGCGTTGGTGTTTCGGGTTGCATTTTGGGGCAGGGGAGGAAGTTGGAATGTTTCAACATTGCGGTGATACCGGCGAAGAGTCGTTAACTGGTTCAAGTCCGTTGCAGCTCTGATGGCGTACCACATGAGTGAATATATTGAATGCCTTCGGTAAATGTAGTAATGATGCTAAGCGACCGTGATCAATCCCCCTTCATGGTCAGGCACTGTGTTCCAGGCACATCCCCCTATCGTCCTGAATACACAGGGGGTTTTCGCACAAACGGACCGTAATTTGCATAAATAGAGTCGTAACAACCTATCTTTCGTGTTCAACTATTTGTCTAATGCATGCTGCTGCGCGTGTTGTTTGTCAGCCCGTTTATATTGTTACCCATTCTGGTCCAGGCTCAGGGGAATCGTCTGCTGCCGGTGAATGACTACGCCTACGAGTATATCGTTCGGCTTCAGCGTCGAGGGCATCTACTTGAATTGAATCCCACGTCGCTGCCCTATCGCCGAGGTGATGTATGGGATGCGCTGGGTCGACTGGACACTACCGCCCTGAACAGTTCAGAGCAACACTGGGCAAGGCTGCTTCGCGACAAGCTTCAACCTGTCAACAAACCTGAGGCTGAGACCACAGCAGGGTACACCTTCATGGTGGCAGCCGATATTATCAACAGTGACCGAAAAGATCTTGTCAGACCCCTTGGGGAGTCTGTAAATTTCTATTGGTACGGTACATGGGCCACCGGTTACCTTGAAGCTGGACCTGCTGTGGCAGAACTCTCTTTGCAGCATAACCGCTTTTACGAAAACGATCCTGATGGCCTGGATGCCACGCTGCGCTTATGGGCCCGAAGTGAACATTCCTATGTAGGCTGGCACAGTCGCTGGGTGTCGGCCTATGCCGGACGCTGGGACATCCACTGGAGCGCACCGGGTGACGCGTCTACGATTGTCAGCAATAATGCACGCAGTAGAGACCAGATACTACTGCGCATCGGGGGTCCCCGCGCATCCATAACCGCAGTCCTGAGTGAATTAGACAGCGCAACAGACGGTCGATACTACACGGGACGGGCTGCCGATGATTCAGTCGCCTTTGGAAGTACACGGCGGTTCCACGCCGCACATCGATGGGATTACCGTCCTTCCAAAAAATTCGTGATCAGTTTTATGGAATCAGCCATTTATTCTGGACCCACTGCCGGAGTATCCCTGAAGTATCTCAACCCGGTGAACCCATTTACGTTTGTTGTAGACAATGTGCCAAAAAACGATGATAACAACGGTTTTTTGGCAGGGCTTTTGTGGGCGCAGCTCAAACGTCTGACGCTTCAGGGGCAGTTTATGGTAGACGATATTCGCCTGCAGGCCAATACGGGCCCGGAGACGATCACTTTTGTGCTTACCGGTTCGGCAACGTATGCGCTGCCTAGAGCGGATCTCAGGTTAACGTTGGAAACGGTCACATCAAGAGCTTACAATGCTCCGCAAACTGAAGGCCAGTACATATTTCTCAATCGGGGGCTGGCCACCCAGTTCAGTGATTATGTACACACTTCATTGTCCGCTGAGTTTTACATGGACCATAAAGTCCGCGGACTGCGATTTGGACCCAGGCTGGATATGCTGCTGCAAGGGGAACGCGATATGCGCCAGCCATTCCCGGGCAATTCGGAAACTGTGAGTAATCTTCTTGATGGTGACGTAGAGCAAACCATTCGCGGTTCAATCGGTGTGACCTATCAACCGAAGCATTGGTGGTGGATTGCAGCTGACGGGGGCTATAATGTGACCGATAGCGGCAGCAATCGTCTCGTGGGGTTGATAAGCGCAGGGGTGATACTCACGCTCGACACCGCCATAGACCTTTGGAGCCAGTGAGGCGCCCGTTGACAATACTGGTTCTGCTTGCAGTTTCGGCCCCCTGCCTCGCTCAGGATCCGTTCAGCAGTCTGGAAATACGCATTCAGGCAACACAGAACGTGAACCAAAACATCCTGCATGATCACTGGCATCCTGGTCGGGGCATGAAAGCGTCTCTGGTTACGCCATTTTATTTCGGGGACTGGGGGATCAGCCTAGGTGTTCATCGCTTTGATGCCCGAAGCGATGTACCCGGGTTCGGGGCACTATGGATTAGCTCGGATTGGGGGGCGAGGTTACCATTTGGGTACCGGTTCGCACTGACACCAACGGTCGGTATAGGTAACTATCGTATGTCATTTGATGATGCGGTAACAACGTTTTCCGGCGAGAGCAGCGAGAGTGATTTTGTCAGTAGTGCAAGTCTGCGAGCTTCACTAAGAATTGGTCGGGATTGGTTTCTGTTTGGTCAGGCTGAGCATCTATGCGTACAAACCAGACCTTTAATGCAACTCTGGTTTGTCTCTGCCGGAATTGGTTATCAGATGGAAACAGGCAAACTCCTCAAGGCAATTCTGGAATGATGCTTTGCTGGTGCAGGACGACATTATGTCTGCTGATTGCGGCTGGCACGACAATGGGCGTCTGTGCCCAGGTATTGACTGCGGAAGACCTTACCAGGGCCGGTGTACTCAGACTGAGTGATATTCTGGAACTTGCAGACGACTGGTCTGGCAGTTCTACTGAGGGATACCACTGGGATATTGCGCCTCTGGGAACGTCTTGGGAGGCTAGCCCTGAGTGGAGTCTGTTCATTGATGGGCAGTTGATCAGTTTACGGGCATTAAATCGCCAGAGCCTCAACACCGTGCCCATAGCGCTTTCAGAAATATGTGAGATTCGCCTGAACGCAACCCCCGTCCTCATTAACGGAGTGTTGGCACATGGAGGGGCGGTTCAGATTACTATGTGCAAATCACCCAACGGTTTATCCCTAAGGGGACAAGTTGGCGCTGGCAATGAAACTGGAGATCCCGGCCCGTACAAGTACACGGACCGTGGAGGGTCCAATGTAGATCGTACCGGCCCCACGGCTGATGGCGCCCTGTCCGTCAGCTCTGGTAACTGGCACTATCGCGGGATGGTGGCCGCCGATGAACATCATGTAACTGACCCTCGCATCCGACCGCGCGTACTGCAGCTTTATCGGGGCGAAAAAGATGCACGTATTATTTATCGTGCATTGGGCTTTGATGGATCTTCCTCTGGTTTTACGGTCAACGCAGCTACCAGTTGGACTGAAGATCTGTTGTTCACACCTGTTATGGGAAGAGAGATTCCTGTTGATCGGCAAACAACGTTCGTGACTATGTATTCTGCCCGCAGATTACTTGGATATTCCATATCGGGTATTTCTACAAGTTTAACCACACGTGAAAACCCGGAATTGATTTTCACTGACATTGTCCAACAGCGGACACACGCACGCCTGCATTCAATGATATCTCTGGGAATAAACTCGATTGAATTTGGTGCAGCATGGGTATTCGCGCAGGCGCAGTTTGGTCCCGAAGAGTTACGCCATACGCTTTACTCATACCGCGGGGATGCCACACTCAGCCTAGGGCCACCAGATCGACTACGCATGCGCACCATGGCTGCATTATCACTTGACGACAGGATATTGGGCTATGAATTGTTCTCCCGCGCATGGCATGATCGGATTGGACTTGATCTGCGGGTGATCCTCAGAAACCGGGCACCTGCCGCCGAAATGACGTTCGCCGACTGGGCAACGAGAGGATTTCGCCCCGGGAATGCCGAATTTCGCTTCATGGATCTGGATTTACCCAGACGAAGGTCAACCTATTCTTTGGATATTGCTTGGACTGCAGGCAACCAAGTCAAACTGTATCTGAGTGGCGGTTTACGGAGGCTGACTAATCACGTGCGACCACGCATGCATGCCCTACTCGACTCAACCCGTACACGCTTACATGCAACAACGGACATCGTAGCTGCCAGTGGCCAGATTGCTCGGGCAAGTGGGCGTATTCACATGCCTCTCACCAGTCAATTTACCGTGAAACTCTATGGCGTTTATGCTTATCCATGGTCGGATGCGGATGCATTTCGCAGCGCATGGTACCATCGGATGCAAATCGGAGGGCAGGCAGAATTTCATCCCAATGATCGATTCAGCCTGAATATGCGTCTACGCTATGTCGGGGCAACGACTTGGTCTGAGTTTGAAGAGGCGGCCGCGGGAAATCCAGAGTTTTATACTACGCGGCTACCTGGCGCAGTATATCTGCATCTCACCGTTCAGAAAAGATTCTGGGGGGAGCGGCTGCGCTTGAGCGCCACAATGCGGAATGCACTTGACCACGCGCACCTCGCTCACCCTGCGGGGGCTCGAACGCATGCATTGTTTCAGGTTGCGATGCGTTACGCTTTTCAAGCCGGCAACGCTGGTTCCTCCTAATGCTTGTCTTGTACTTTCCTCATCTTTGCGCTCCATTCCGGATTTTCAAACCGAATCCGCAGTGGGACTAACCGTTCCATGCGCTTTAATCTGACGGTCGACGGAATTTATCCCGGTTCCAGGTAAAATGCACAGAAATCCTGTGTGAATACCCCAGATCACGGACCAATCCTCCGAAGTCCCCAAAGCCGTAATCAATGGACAATGTTTTGAGGCGTATACCCGCACCCACGGAAGGCACCACATCCAGTCCGTAATTGTCCGTCTGAGCTATACGGTTGATCCCTGCCCGAAGTGCAACAAGATTCCGAAACGAAAACTCCGCCCCCAATCTTGGATGAAACGACAGGTCCCCTAGATTGAAAGCGTTCACCTGCTGTCCATCAAAGGCCACATCAAAATCCATCGCGAGGGTTACAGCATTCCGGGAACCAGCAGGCAATACCAATCCTGATCCCAATCGAACCACTGGCAATACCAGAAATGTATCCCCAGAGGGTAATTCCTGGTCAAATACCTCAGTGAAAGTATAGGGTGCTCCGGTATTCGGATTGGTTCCCTCAATCGCGAACGCTGATGTGTTCACGCTCCAGCTTTGGAGCATTGTTGATAAGTCTTGGATCTGTACGCCAAGCATAAACCTATCTCCGTACCACTGCGCCCCAGCATCAAAACTGTATCCCCACGCATCCGCGAAGTCTCCGATTGTGCGCCGGATGATCTTACCTGATGCGCCAACAGTGATGCGTGTGCCAAGATGTCTGGCGTAGCTCACCAGGAACGCCATATCCGCAGCCGAGAAGCTGGTAATGTGCGATTCAGGGTTCGCTTTGGGTTGGTTACGCTCGGCATCCCAGGCATTTAGGGTGTTTTTGATGTCGTTCACACCGCTCCGAAAAAAACTCACCCCCACGGTGGAAGTGCTGCTTACCGGGTAAGCGACCGCAGCAAAATCGAACGACACAATCCCAGCAAAGCGCTCCGCATGCATGTACGCAACTTCGGGGTACTCGGTGTGCGCTAATCCAGATGGGTTCCAATACACACTATACACATTCTGGGAAAGTGCAACGTTTGCGCCGCCCATGCCCAATGCCCGCGCATCTACACCTCCCGCCAGGAAATCCGCCCCATACTTGGCAATCCGCTGCGCTGACGCAGGGGGGCAGATCACGGTGATGAATACCAGGAGATAAACTAAGTGTCGAAAATACATTCGGAATCGCAAGTTCAACGTTTATACCCCCAAACCTATTGAGCTGACGTCTTAGCTGTTCGCAAATATGCGAACAGATCTTGGATGTCTTTGTCGGATAGCACGGAGAGCAAGTCTTCCGGCATTAATGATTCCTCGGAAACCTCCAATGATTGTATTTCGGTGCGGTTCAGCACAACGTCCTTTTGTCCTATGGGCCGGAGTGTAACTTGGCGATCACTTTCACCTACAAGAGTACCTACGTACGTACGTCCGCCGCGGGTCGTTGCAAGCACCATCCGGTAGTCGTCTTGGATGAACTCATCCGGGTAAATGAGATTGCTGAGAAGGTAGTCTACATCTGTTCGATTGGACCCCGTCAGGTCCGGGCCTATAAGTCCGCCAACACCATTCATTTGGTGGCATGCCCCGCAGGCCTGCGCAAATACATTCTGTCCATTGGAGGCATCAACTGCCATTCCAGACGTCACCAGGGTGTGATATCGGGCGTAAGCTGCGGCTTTGTCCCCCGGAAGCTCGTCAATAGGACCCCAGATTTCTACAAAACCACTTCCCACGACACGCCGCATTTGTCGGGCGATCCAGACAGGAATATCATTCCGCTGGATTGAGCCATCACGGAGTGACTCAACCAGCATCCATCCGTATACCGGACGCGATGCCATGGTTTGAATGATGGCCTCTTTTTCGGAGGGGGTCGCGTCCACGTACATTGAGAGCAGAAGTTGCCCCAGTTCCTCGTCATTGAAAGCTGCGACTGCCTGGATTGATGCAGTTCGCATATTCGGGTCATTAATCAATTCAAACAGGGCTTCTCTTAGTGCATAAGGTTGTGATGGTGCAAGTGCTGTCAACGCGGCAATCCGCCGCTCTGAAGACAAAGAAGCATTCATCACCTCAGTCATAAGTGCGCGCTCAGCCTCTGCATCACCGAATAGTTGGGCAACTGTGGTAGCCAGTGCACGGGTTTCACTTTTGCGTCGTAATCTCCGGTAGGTACGGTCCCAGTCTTCGGGTGCTTCTATATCCCCCGCACCTTCCAGGCCCGCCACCATTCCACGCAACAGATGCTCATTCCGGTTTGCATGAAGTTCGACTAGCAGTGGAGACATATGTCCGGCTTCAACCAGTCGCCGCCCCACAAACTCTGTCATTTTCGGATAGTCGTCCGCATCTTCAATAAGCAAAAGTGCACGTTTAGGTTCTTCCGCCACCAGTGGCTCAAAACCTGTCCATAATAGCGTTGGAATGTTTGGGTCTTCGCTGTCCTCCGGGTGGTTCATCAAAGCCTCAATGATTGGCCATCGCCGATCATTGGGAATCCGTTGAAGCATAGCGGCCAGGTATTTACGTACGACTGGAGAATTCTCCCTTTCGGCAAGTTCCTCAAGAGTAAGCAGAACTTCAGGGTCAATGGCGTCCTGTTCCGTGATCAATCGAACGCCCCAGGCTCTTATGTAGGGTTCCCTGTCCTGCAGAGCACCCAAAAGAGTTTCAAGCGAGAAATTGTCTGTAATGTACAGCGACCACAGCGCACGCAGTCTGAGCGGCGTTGTAGCACCAGTTTCATAGAGTGTGTTCAGATGTGTCAGGGCTGAGGCATCCAGTGCTCGCGTGCTCGCACGGTGCTGCAATATCACACGGGCGCGCCGGGCATGCCAGTCACTGCGACTCTCCTGAAGCTGCGCTAGTTCAAGGTCACTGAGCTGACGCAGATCCCCATAACGACCATCCCATTCCACGGCATGTGACTCTGACGGTGTAATTCGAAAGATCCTCCCGGTATCCTTGTCTAAAACGTCCCCGCCACAGATGTCCGCATCGTGCCAGTCAAGAACATATAGCGCTCCCTCTGGGCCTATCTCCATACTGAAGCCAACCCATTGGGCATTATGCGCCATCATAAACTCATCTCCGTGACTGGCTATGAACCCACTACGACTCGGTTGTAGTACATCACTAAGGACTGCGTGCTCATGAATATTGGCCATGAACAGGCGACCCGTTTCTTCGGGGGCAAATGCATCAGATTGATAAATGCGGGCGCCCCCGTGCGCCGAACGGTGTCGGTGGTCTACAATGGGAGCAATATCTTCGTAAATATGGGGGTTCAAGTGAGTGCCACCCTGCCGCATGTAGATGCCTCCTGGGGTCACGTGGAAAACATGCGGGATCACACAGGCACTTATAAAGAGTTCGCCATGTGCGTCGTAATCAATTCCCCAGGGGTTGCTGAAACCATGTGCCACTGTTTCAAACTTGTCCTTTATTGGATGATAGCGCCATACGCCACCATTGATTTCCACACCGTCGGCCTCCAATAGGTCTTCCGGGAAGGCGTCGTTATGTCTATAGAGCCGTGCTTCTGGCCCCGGTTTTCTTATGACCGACGAGGTGGCAAATCCTTCAAGGCCATAGAGCCATCCATCAGGCCCCCAGTGAAAACTGTTAATCGTCTCGTGTCTGTCTCGAATTCCCCAACCAGTAAGGCGGATCTCAATATCATTAACATCTGCACGGTCATCGCCATCGCGATCGGGGATAAAGAGCAGGTGGGGCGGGGCGCCAAGAAAGACTCCATCAAAGCCCACGGCCAGTGCGCTCGGAAAAGCGATCCCTTCCATAAAAACTTTTCGAACATCTGCAGTGCCATCGCGATCAGTATCTTCCAGAATCACGATACGACTATCTCCAGACCCAGAAAATCCTGTCTGACGTGATTCGTAGTCCCGATTTTCTGCTATCCACAACCGCCCTTTATCATCCCAGGCAAAGGCCATGGGCTGCGTGAGAAGCGGTTCACCGGCCCACGCGTTAACCTCGTAGCCTTCCTTCAGCGTCATCATTTCTGCTGCTGCAACTGGGGTAAGGAACTCTGCTTCGCGCGCTTCCTGCTGCGCCAAGCCCCAGAGGGACGCGGTGGAATACATTGCACCGGAGCGATCGGCATAGTCCTCCCATTTTGCCCGCATTGTAATGTCACTCATTTCTCCCGTGTACACGAGTAAGCGGTGTCGGATGGTTTCCGAATTGCCGGCTTCAATGGTCCAGTCGCCAAGTCTGGCACGAACGGGCCCTACTCCCAGTTGGCCATCCACACGCCAGGGTTGCGGGAAATCCGCATTATCAGGATGATCAAATATGGCTATATGGGCCATATCTTCGC
>VXLY01000097.1 GCA_009841335.1 Rhodothermaceae bacterium
AGGGTTTGACTACCACTGGTAACCGGACGTACTTCTGCTCCCAGGAGTTGCATGCGAGCGACATTTAGTGCCTGACGTTCCGTATCCTCGGCTCCCATGTAGACGACACACTGTAACCCAAAACAAGCAGCGACAGTGGCAGTAGCCACGCCATGTTGTCCTGCTCCTGTTTCGGCTATGATTCGCGTCTTACCCATTTTGTGGGCAAGAAGGATCTGGCCAATGGTGTTATTGATCTTATGTGCACCAGTGTGACACAGATCCTCACGTTTAAGGAGAATACGTCCTCCCCCGAGGGCCTCGCTTAGTCGGTTGGCCGGCGTAAGTGCTGTAGGGCGTCCGACGTAGGTTTTAAGTAGGTCTTGGTATTGGGCGTGAAATTCCGCTTCCTGCCAGGATTCCTCAAATGCCGTACGAAGGGCATTGAGTTCTGGGACCAGAATCTCGGGAACATAGGCGCCACCGTATGGCCCAAAACGTCCTGTATGGTCTGGTGCGCTATAGATCAGAAGAAACCCTTGCTATTGATTCAAAAAAATTGGTCACTAATTCAAAATCTTTTTCCCCGGGTGCGTACTCGAGCCCGCTAGAAATATCAACACCCCAGGGGGATGCAGACTGAACAGCCTGTTTTACATTGTCTGGATTTAAGCCTCCAGCTAGGATGATCGGAAAATCCGCTGCCAGTGACTTGGCAACATTCCAGTCAAAGGATTTGCCTGTACCACCTGCTAGTTCGGGATGCCATGTATCAAGCAGAAAAAGTTCTACACAGTCCTGGTAAGCGGTAAGTATGCGGGCCATTGATCGGGCATTGGTACCTGGCTTGACAGAGAATGCCTTTATCACAGGGAGCGTCATACGTCTGCAGTATGCTGGCGATTCATCGCCGTGCAACTGCACTTGATCAAAATTTGCAATGGTACAACTGTGATTAACCGTTTCCGCATCTGTATTCACAAACACCCCGACCGTCTTGGGGCCGTAAATCCACGCCTTAATCTGTCGAACCTGATCTGGAGCAATGTAGCGAGGGCTGGGAGGGTGTTGAATAAATCCCAGATAATCAGCTCCTGCACCGGCGCAAAATCGTGCGTCCGCCAGAGAAGTCAACCCGCAGATTTTTACTCTGCACTGCATCAGTTTGTATGCGATGTAAGGATAGTAGCGGTCATCTCTCGCAGAGACCGCAATGCGACACCGGGGTTCTCCGCTCGCATAAATGTCTCTCCAATCAATACTGCGTTTACTCCTCGACGATGTAGGTATGCCAGATCAGCAGGCGATCGGAGTCCGCTTTCGGAAACTTTAATTACCTCGCTTCCAACCAGCTCGAATACTTTTGGCGAGTGGTCAATATCTACTTCAAAAGTATGTAAATCCCGGTTGTTAACGCCGAGGATAGAAACCTGATCAAAATCAATCTTGTCCAATTCAGTTGGATCATAGACTTCAACCAGACTGGCCAGTTTCAATTCTGCTGCCAGGGTGAGCAGGTCCTTGAGCTGTGATGCCTCAAGTATCGCTGCAATCAGCAGTACGGCATCAGCTCCACACGCTCGCGCCTCGTACAGTTGATAGGGGTCAATTATGAAATCTTTTCGCAGAAGCGGGCAGTTGGAGTTTGCAGCCGCCAGAGCTAAGTGCGAAAGGGAACCTCCAAAATGATCTTCTTCGGTCAGTACACTTATGGCATTCGCCCCAGCAGCCGCGTAATCCTTGGCAAGCGCCTGCACATCAAACGGTTCTCTAAGTAGGCCCTTGGAGGGGGAACGTCGTTTTATTTCCGCGATGACAGCGAGCTCTGGTCCAGTGAGTGCAGCTTCAAAATCTATCACAGAACGAGCAGTACGAATTGCGGCTTCTAATTCATGTACTGGCGTGAGACTCTTGCGTCGCTCCAGTGAAATCTTGACGTCTGTTACGATACGGTCAAGGACCGTCATGTTCTGTTACTGACTTCACACAGCATCTGGAGGCGCGCGTATGCGGCACCTGAATCAATACTCGTCTTTGAGGCCGCAATACAATCATTCATGCTTTCATAACGGCCGGATACCCATAGTCCAAGCGCACTGTTCAAGACAACTACATCCCGGCTGGGGCCAGTTTTTCCGTCGAGCACTGAGCGAAGGATAGATGCATTCTGTTTTGCATCCCCTCCGATAAGACTTGAAAGATTCGCCTGTTCCAGGCAGTAAGTCTCTGGACTGATACGGAAGATACTTGGTGCTTTGTCACTAGCTTGAAAATCTATAACAGTAGTAGGGGCGGCGATAGAAGCTTCGTCAAGTCCATCTTCGGAGTGCAGGGCAATGACATGTTCCGCTCCCAAGCCATGCATAATGTTTGCAATAACTTCTGCAGTCTCAAGGTTAAAAGCCCCGATCACTTGTCGTTTAACGCCCGCGGGGTTACAAAGCGGACCCAATATGTTGAATACTGTGCGGGCTCCCAATGCTGTGCGGACCGGCATTACGTGACGCATTGCCGGATGGTAATGCCTTGCAAAAATGAACCCGATCCCGACCTCTTCCAGGCATACGGTAACGCCCTCGGGTCCAAGGTCCACATTCACGCCCAGTGCTTCCAGGACGTCAGCACTTCCAGACTTGGAGGAGACACTTCTGTTACCGTGCTTTGCAACGGTGACTCCCGCTCCCGCGCAAACGAGGGCCGCGGCCGTGGAAATATTAAAAGTGCCAGTCCCGTCACCTCCTGTACCGCATACATCAATCGCATCTGGATCCTTGCAGGTCACAGGGACAAAGTATGTCCGCATAACACGTGCAAGGGCGATCAACTCATCAAGAGTTTCTCCTCGGGCCCGCAGCCCCATCAATAGTCCCGCGATTTGAACAGGATCAGCTTTACCCTGCATTATTAGATGCATGGCATCAGCTGCCTGATCTGCAGAGAGCGATTCGCCTCGAGACAAAATCCGCAAGTACTCCGTCATGATTCAACCCCGATTCGATTCAGCCAGTTATTGATCAAAACGCTACCGTTACGAGTCATGACGCTTTCGGGATGGAATTGCACGCCTTCTACGGGGTGGGAACTGTGCCTAACTCCCATGATCACGCCATCCGGCGTCAAAGCAGTGACATTGAGACAGGAAGGTATGGATTGGGGATTCAGTACCAAGGAATGATAGCGTGTAGCTTCAAACGAGTTTGGAACACCCTCAAAGAGGTCGCTGCCGTTGTGGTGGACCGCACTGGTTTTACCATGCATCAGGGTGGGGGCGTAAGTCACTTCTGCCCCGTACACCTCCCCAATAATCTGATGCCCAAGGCAGATTCCCAGTATAGGGATCTTGCTGCCGAGTTCAGACACCACCATGTTACATATTCCAGCGTCACTGGGGCGCCCCGGGCCTGGTGAGATAACAATGCCCTTCAAGGACATTACATCAATTTCCGAGGGGGCCAAAACATCATTGCGTACGACACGAATGGCAGGTGTGGTGCAGCCGATGAGTTGCACCAGATTGTACGTAAAGGAATCGTAATTGTCTAAAACGAGAATCAAACCCTGTAAGTAGTCATTAGGCCCGTCAGTTCTCGGACCTTATCCATGCAGGATTCTGCCCGGATACGGGCGTTTGTAGCGCCCTGGCGTAATACATCCCGGACATAGTCCATGTCTTTGAGCAATGCTCTTCTGCGCTCGCGCGCCTCCCCGAAATATTCAGTAATCAGTTCAATCAACACCTTCTTGGCGTGACCATACCCATAACCGCCACGCAAATATGCTTCTCTGATTGCCGACTGCTGTTCTGCCGATGCGAACAGACGGATCAGCGCAAACACGTTATCTGTATCAGGGTTTTTTGGGGCCTCGAGCGGAGTAGAATCGGTTACAATGCGTTTTACACGATTTGCAAGCTGTTTGCCTTCATCGAAAATTCCAATGGTATTGCCATAGCTCTTGGACATCTTACGGCCATCAATGCCGGGCACTACCGCAACACTTTCCATAATGTGCGCATCCGGTACAGGAAACAATGGTTGCTCGGGCGACCAAATACGGTTAAAGCGCTGGGCAGTATCCCTTGCGATTTCAATGTGCTGCTTCTGGTCGGCACCTACCGGTACCACAGTGCCTCCGTAAATGAGAATGTCGGAGGCCTGGAGAATAGGGTAATTGAACAGTCCGCAATTGGCCGGGAGTCCCTGAGCTACCTTGTCTTTATACGACGTAGCTTTTTCGAGAAGAGAGACTGGTGTCAGGCAGAAAAAAATCCAGGTCAGTTCGTTAAGCAGCGGCACATCACTCTGTACAAATAGATTCCCCTTTGTCGGATCAAACCCAAGGGCAAGGTAGGTAACCGCGGCGTCGAGCGTGTGATTCAGCAACGCTTCCCGGTCGTGTAAAGAGGTCATTGCGTGGTAATTCACGATGAAGTAGTACGACGGATGCTCCCTGTGAAGTGTTATATGTTGCCTTAACGCACCGAAGTAGTTGCCCAGATGCAATGCCCCGGAGGACTGAATGCCAGATACAACCACAGTCTCGCCAGGGTTAAAGGGGTATGGAGTCATAGGTAACTACGCAGGTACGGACGCGTGCCGGACACATGTTCTGATAAACGAAAGCCGGATATCGCTGTTTGTTAACAAGCGTGTCAGCACGGCTTCTGTGCGGATCTGGTGTTCAATGGGGCGCTCAGCTAATAGAAGGTCACGAAAAGCCTCTTCTCGTTTACGCAATTCCGTAAGTGCATCATCACGGCTCAAAGCGAATGATTCTGGCTCTACGGAAGTGCCATTATAGGCCGATCCACCGCAGCTAAAGACTACCTCCATGACCTTACCAACGTCGAGTCGGGCAGTCTTCAGGATAGCAGCAAGTTCCTGTTTGACGGTCTCCGACGTTAGTAGCGGAAGTAGACTTGTATACGCGTGGTTCAACGCCACATGCGCTTCAATCAGCGGGTTAAGCTTGTGTACCGTTTCCTCCCTGCTGATAGTTTTTCCGGCCCATCCTTTCTTCAGAATGGTTGATTTGATTTCCTTGATCGTCATGATATTATCATTGATTGCGGAATATACGTATTGAATCGACTTACAGGAGCCCCTGTGATGCAATTAACAGTGCCTGTCTGAGTGCCTGGGCCTTATTCCAGGTCTCTTGATACTCAAGTTCAGGGTCACTGTCCGCCACGATGCCGGCACCTGCCTGGATAGTAATGCTTGCTCCCTGAACCACCATAGTGCGAATAGCAATACACGTGTCCATATTGCCTGAAAAATCAAGGTATCCCACGGCACCGGCATAAATCCCCCGTCGGGTCGGCTCAAGCTCGTCAATAATTTCCATAGCTCTGACCTTGGGAGCTCCACTGACGGTGCCGGCCGGGAAGCAGGCCTTCAGTACGTCCATGGTATTCATATCGTCGCGCAAGATGCCAGAGACAGCACTTACGATATGCATCACATGCGAATAACGTTCGATATAAGCGTAGCGGTCAACGGTAACGCTGCCGAGTTTGCTGATTCTTCCGAGATCATTGCGTCCCAAATCAACCAGCATAAGATGTTCCGCCCGTTCTTTTGGGTCTGCAAGCAACTCCTCTGCGAGTGCTTCATCTTCCTCGTCCGTTTTACCACGGGGCCGGGTACCTGCTATGGGGAGAAGTGTTGCTTGCCCATCCTCTACACGCACCAAAACCTCGGGGGAGCTGCCAATGAGAGTGACTTCTTCTAAATCCAGATAGAAAAGGTATGGAGACGGATTGACCTGGCGCAGGGCACGGTACAGATTGAAGGGGTCCCCCTGAAACGAGAGGGAGAATCGCTGGGAGAGCACGACCTGGAAAATATCACCTTCGTAAATCAGTTTTTTTGCCTCGGTAACGACACTCTCAAAATCCTCCTGCGCAAAATTGGAGGTCATTTGCTCCGCACTGAGTTGTACAGATTCTGGCCGGTCAAATGTGGATCGTAAATCCTCCTCAAGGGCTTTCAATCGCACCAAGGCCTCCGTAAACGCCTCCTCAAGGTTCAACTCGGGCTCAACAAACACATTGGCCATCAGCACCATTTGATGCTTGAGTCGATCCACGGCAGCAATGGTATCGTAAAAACACCAGATCGAGTTGGCGAGGTTGGAATCGTCCAATGGGGGATTAGGCAGATGCTCAATCAGACGTACGCTATCATAACCCAGATATCCAACCGCTCCGCAGCGAAACCGGGGTAGACCGGGCACATTGATCTCTACGTATTCGTCCATAAAGCGACGCAGGACCTCGAAAATATCGGCCTCAGGAATCTTGGTGATATTACCGGTATGAACATCTTCGACGGTAACCACCTTATTGGTAGCGCGCACAACGCGATAGGGGTTGCGACCAACGAACGAATAGCGTGCCATATTTTCCCCACCTTCCACGCTTTCGAGCAGGAATGTACGATTACCGCTCTGTCTAAGGGCTAGCAGCGCACTCACTGGAGTAAGTAAATCAGCACTTAGACGACGACTTACAGGGATTACAAAGCGTTGAACCCCTTTCGCGCGTTCCTGGGCAATTATTGCGTGAAACTCGTTCCGTTTCATGATTCAATCCGGTCGAAATAGCTTATACGCATATGCCAGCAATTCAACCGAAAAGAATAGACGAATTGGTTCATTGCTACGTTTAACCGGAACTGCACGCCAACGCGTCGGATTCATTAACTTGGGGAGATAATTTGAACAATCACCATGACCTTATTCATCTATCGCAAAACTTTTGAGCGCCTGCTCTACATTTTGGCGCTGGCCGGTGTTGGTCTGACGCTTCACATCGCACTGTGGTATAGTGGGGGGGCTTCCGGTGCAGAAGATCCATTCTGTGGTGTGGGTTCCAACTGCGCAGGTGTTATTGCCAGTGATCCGGCTCCGCTGGGCCTTCCAAGTGCCTGGTGGGGTTTTTTGTTTTATATGACCGTTTTTATTGCGGGGCTGTTGATTGCCTACAATGTCGGTGGTCTAGGGGCCCATTTAAAACGGGCGCGTGCATTCGTTGTTGGAGCAGGCTGGTGTTATTCCCTGTTCCTGACGTTGCTGCAGGCAACGGCTATTGATGGGTGGTGCCAATTGTGTCTTGTTTCGTTCGCGATTGTCACACTCATTACGGCAATTACGTTCTTGGGTCTATTCCAGAGACCAACGACGCATACGCTACGAGCAGCTCCCGCATTGGAGAGAGTTTTCCATGGCGTAGGTCTTCTTCTGCTTTTGGTCTTCCTGGCGTGGGATTACAGCAATGTTCCTAGGCAGGAGGAGAGCGTAGGGGCAATAGGGGTGGCAGAAACAGGCGTTGACCCGGCATCCTGCACATACGTTCCGGATGCACCGGTATTTAGCAATCTGGATCAGATCATAATGGACTACGATCCGATTATTGGTCCGGCAGACGCCCCTATTCTGGTAATGGAGTTCCTTGATCCGAACTGTAATCACTGCAAGGCAGTTCACCCGAACATCAAGGCACTTGCTGCTGCCTACCCTGATTCTGTACGTGTAGTATACAAGCCCATCCCAATTGTAGGGAGCCCAACGCATTCTCTTGATGAGATCACGGCCCTTTACCTAGCCAATGAGGAGGGGGTATTTGAAGAAATGCTGGATCTCGTTTTTGAGCACCAGTCACCGGCAACCGGCTTGTCGATAGATCAGCTGGCTGACTTCGCCGAAGATCTCGACATGGATGTGGATAATTTCAGGTCAGTTTTGAGAAATCGAGGGTATGCATCCAGGACGGTTCAGACTCGCAGATTATTCGAGGGCATGGGTTTCACTGGGGTCCCGGTCGTGCTTATTAATGGTCGCAGTATAAGCAGTTCAAGCCGAAGTCTGGGTTGTCTACGACACTTTGTTGAGCAGGCAATAACAGCCTTATAGATGCTGGAATAAACGTATCAAGATGACACCTATACAACTTGAGGAAACCTGTATTAACACGATACGGATGCTGGCTGTTGATGCGGTAGAGCGTGCCAGGAGTGGGCATCCCGGAATGCCCATGGGAGTGGCCCCGATGGCCTACGTACTGTGGACTGAGGTTATGCGCCATAATCCATCGGACCCTGCCTGGTTCAATAGGGACCGTTTTGTTCTCTCCGCCGGGCATGGATCAATGCTGCTCTATGCACTACTGCATTTAACTGGATATGATCTCCCACTTGAGGAGATCAAAAACTTCAGGCAATGGGAAAGCAAGACGCCTGGACATCCAGAATATGGATTAACTCCAGGTGTTGAAACCACTACGGGGCCGCTGGGACAGGGATTCGCGAATGGTGTAGGGATGGCCATGGCGGAAGCACATCTGGCTGCGAGATTTAATCGTGAGGATGCGACCATTATAGATCACTTCACGTACGGTATTGTTTCGGACGGGGATCTGATGGAGGGGATTTCGCACGAGGCGGCTTCGTTGGCCGGCCATCTAGGATTAGGGAAACTGATTTATTTATGGGATGATAACCGGATTACAATTGATGGCGGTACAGACCTTACGTTTTCCGAGGATATACCTGGAAGGTTTGCAGCCTATGGATGGCAGGTAATATCGGGGATTGAAGGGACGGACACGCGCACAGTTCGAACGGCACTCAGCGAAGCCCGGGCGTGTACGGATAAGCCGTCGCTGTTATGTGTGCGCACCACAATTGCTCATGGCAGCCCGAACAAAGCAAACACAGCCGCCGCACACGGGGCTCCCTTGGGTGCTGAAGAAGTAGCCTTGACGAAGGAGGCACTTGGCTGGCGGGCAGATTTATCCTTTCATGTACCAACCGAGGTACGGTCGGCTATGGACTGTACATCGTCTGGAACTGAACAGCAGGCTGCGTGGAATTCCCGGAGAGCTGCCTATGAGAGGATTTATCCCGATGCAGCAGCAGATCTGGATGCGCTTTGCAATCGAACACTTCCTGCAGATTGGACAGCGGAATTGGAAAACCTTCCCGTGGACCAAGCGATCTCAACTAGGGCCGCAAGTGGACAGGCTTTGGGGGCTATTCTTAAGAAGGTCCCTGGTCTTATCGGTGGATCCGCTGATCTGACTGGCTCGAACAAGACACGTGGTGGAATGCAGGTTGATATGCAGAAGGAAAAACTGTCTGGCTCGTATGTGCGCTACGGAGTCAGGGAGCACGCGATGGCGGCCATAAGTAACGGTTTGGCGCTGCACGGTGGCGTGCGTCCGTATTGTGGCACTTTCCTGGTGTTCAGTGATTATTTGCGCCCCGCTCTGCGACTCAGTGCTCTAATGGGGATACCCGTCATTTATGTGTTCACACACGACTCTATTGGCACCGGCGAAGATGGTCCGACCCATCAAGGCGTAGAGCAGGTAATGTCCTTAAGAGCGATTCCCAACTTGGTGGTGATCAGACCAGCGGATGCAAACGAGACGCAATATGCTTGGAAGGAAGCGATAACTAGAGAGGATGGACCGACGGCTCTTATATTGACCCGACAGGGGCTGCCATCGCTCACGGGCAAGTTCAAGGATGCGAGCCGAGGGGGATATGTTGTTGTTGAGGAAAGTGCATCGGAACCTCATGTGATCCTCATTGGAACTGGTAGCGAGTTACAGTATGCAATCGCAGCTGCGCCTATACTTGAATCGGAAGGTGTTCCGACTCGTGTAGTCAGCATGCCATCCTGGGAGCTTTTTGCTGCAGAGACTGAGGCCTACAGGGAGGAGGTATTGCCGCGAGCGGTCACTGCTCGTGTTGCTGTCGAGGCAGGCACATCACTTGGCTGGGATCGATATGCGAGTCATACGATCAGCATGGATCAATTTGGTGCTTCCGCACCTGGCAAAGTGCTGTTCAAGCAGTTTGGGTTTAGTACCGAGCGAGTAGTTGAGGTCGCACGCAGTGTTGCAGCAGGTATGTGATTATGTATCGCAGGCTGATCATTTGTGGAATGATGCTGGCCACATATGATGGTTTTGCTCAGCAGTTTAGTGGCGAAGAAGCCTGGAAGCCGCTTCTTGAACACGAGGGGCTCCGTTTTCGATACATCTACTATTCCAGGGCGAATACGATTGATGACGGTGTGGTGATAATGCTCCAAAATCTCAACGAATATTGTATCCGCTATAGGTTCACAATTGTTTTTGAGTCTTCGGAGGGTTCGACATCCGCGGATGCTGAGGGAACGCTGGCATCACTGGAAATGCGGACGGGAGAGACTGATGGGCTTTATTGGATTCCATTTGACGATGGACGTTATATCGGGGCGATTGGTTTGAGAAACTATTCAGTAGACCGTATAGCAGTTAGCGATCAGTCTTCAGAAACAGAAACCGAATGCCAATAAGTAGACGCCATTTTATTGCCGCTTGTTCTGCCGTTGGAGCGGGGGCAACAATGTTGCCGGATGCTCTTTATCGCCTTGGTACCCCCATCACGGCAGAAACAATTGCATGTGCTGAAGAAATCGCAGGCATTACACTTACCGAAGAGCAGCGAACCGAGCTCGTAGAAGATCTGGAACAACACGTGGAAAATTACGCCGCGGTTCGCGAATTAGCGCTCCCGAACAATGTGCCGCCTGCGTTGATGTTCGATCCGCGCGTGTCGGGTACACGTCCTCCGTCCGGTGTGCAAGGGGTTAGGTGGGAGCCCGTCCCTGTGGACCGCCCGTCAAGTGACGAGGATATGGCGTTCATGCAGGTTGCAGAGCTCGCTCACTTGCTCAAATCAAGAGCCGTCACGTCCACAGAGTTGACTGAACTGTACATAGGGCGTTTGAAGCGATATGATGACGTCCTGCAGGCCGTGATCACGTTGACCGAAGACTTGGCTTACGAGCAGGCTGCCCGAGCAGATGTTGAACTTGATGCTGGTGTGTGGCGTGGTCCTCTGCATGGAATACCGTGGGGTGCAAAGGATTTGTTGAGTGTCCGTGGCTATCCTACGACCTGGGGGGCCGCGCCATACAAGGATCAGGTACTTGACGAGAACGCTGCTGTTGTTGACCGTTTGGAATCCGCCGGTGCGGTGCTGATTGCGAAGCTGTCACTGGGAGCACTGGCATGGGGAGATGTCTGGTTTGGAGGGAAAACAAAAAATCCGTGGAACATTGAACAGGGTTCTAGTGGGTCCAGTGCGGGTCCCGGCGCGGCAGTAGCGGCAGGACTTGTAGGGTTTGCAATTGGGTCGGAGACACTGGGATCGATTGTCTCGCCGTCTACGAGAAATGGTGTGACCGGACATCGTCCGACTTACGGTTTGGTGAGTCGGCATGGGGCTATGACCTTGTCCTGGAGTATGGACAAAATCGGACCCATGGCACGCTCAGCACTTGACTGTGCACTGGTGTTTGATGCTATCCGTGGGGCAGATGCAAGGGACTCTGTTACGGTTAGTGCCCCCTTCCCATTCTCATTGGAGAAGGGCGTGAGTGCTCTTAGGGTCGGGTATGTGCAGGAAGCTTTTGAGTCTGACTATCCTGCAAAAGCGAGGGATTCAGCAACTCTGGATGTTTTACGGAATATGGGTATTGATCTCATTCCGATTAAGCTTCCTGATGATCTGCCCATTGATGCTATGCTGACTACACTGGGCGTTGAAGCAGCAACTGCGTTTGACACATTAACATTGAATAACGGAGTTGATCAGATGGTGCGACAGGGTGAAGGGACCTGGCCGCACGAGTTTCGTGTGAACCGTTTCGTACCGGCAGTTGAGTTCCTGCAGGCTTCGAGGTGTCGCTGGCTCCTTATGCAGCGAATGAATACTGTGATGAAGCAGGTGGATGTGTTTGTTTCCCCGTCCTTTGGAGGTCGTACATTGGCAATCACTAATTTGACCGGTCATCCAAGCGTGACTGTACCCAACGGGTTTGATGCACTGGAATCAGACACGGACTCTCGACGACGGCAGCCTCGCAGCATTACGTTTGCTGGTCCATTGTATGCTGATGCCGATGTACTGCGACTTGCAAGTGCTTTTCAATCAGCCACAAACTTTCATCTGCAGCGGCCACCAATCAACGGATAGTCGCGGATCCTGTTGGCGGCATTGTTAGGGTGTGCCGGGCTTCTGACTCCCGGAGGTATTTGAAGATGGCACTCATTCACTTGCGGCGGTACTGCTGGATGTTTCGTCGAATCTCGTCCAACGTAAAATTGTGACCTGATTGGATAGGTATCTTCGCTGTTGCCGATTGGTTTCAAATGTGCCAATTATTGCTATTATTAGGTTATTTTTAGGGGGCAAAACGAAATGACGAATGTTGGGAAAGCCGCTTGAGCGCCTCAAGCTAAGTAATTTCAATTATGAGAGTCCTCGGCATCTGATTGCCCAGTACCCGGCGGAGCCAAGGGACTCAGCGCGTTTGATGGTGGTTGATCGGGCGAAGGGGACCATAGAACATCGCCATTTCCGTGACATCGTGGATTATTTCTCTCCGAATGATGTGTTGGTCGTTAACAACACAAAAGTGTTTCCGGCAAGGCTGCGGGGGGCAAAGGAAAAAACTGCTGCGAAAATTGAAGTCTTCCTGCTAAGAGAGTTGAATCCCCAGAGTAGACTGTGGGATGTGATTGTTGATCCAGCGCGAAAGATCAGAATTGGAAACAAGCTTTTTTTCGGCAGTGATCTTTCGGCTGAAGTGATTGACAATACCACGTCGCGCGGTCGTACCATTCGTTTTGATTATGCGGGGGACAATGCCTCGCTGTATCGTGCGATCCAAGAGGAGGGGTACACCCCTCTGCCGCCGTACATAAAAAGGGATGTGGAGAAAGCTGATGCCGACCGTTATCAGACTATTTTCGCAAAACATCGCGGGGCGGTGGCTGCCCCTACCGCAGGGCTTCATTTTACACCTGAACTCATTGACAAGCTTATTGAAAAAGGCGTGCAGGTAGTGCAGATCACCTTGCATGTCGGTCTCGGAACATTCCAAAGTGTTAGTGTTGAGGATCTAACGAAGCATCGTATGGGCTTTGAGTATTATCAGATCCCCAGGAGTACGTCTGACACCGTCAACCGGGCGTTAGATTCTGATGTTAATAAAGTGACGGTCTGTGGAACAACGGTAGTTCGGGCGGTGGAAACGAGTCTGACCGTGTCGCGTCACCTGAAGCCCCAAGAGGGTCGAACGGATAAATTTATTTACCCGCCCTACGAGTTCGCCGTTACGGAGCGCTTGATTACAAATTTTCATATGCCCAAGAGTACCTTGATGATGCTCACAGCTGCCTTTACGGGATTTGAACTGCTCAAGAAGGCCTACGAGATCGCTATCAGGGAGGAGTATCGCTTCTACTCTTTTGGGGATGCCATGCTGATCCTGTAGAAACATGGTGGCCGCGGTCATTCCTGCAGCGGGTATGGGCACACGCCTCGGTGGGCTTCCCAAGCAGATGCGTCTCTTGGGGGGAGCCCCGGTGCTCTTTCGAACGACGTCTATTTTTGATCGACACCCTGCTATTTCTAGTATTGTGGTGGTGGCGCACCCGGACGCGCTTGAGGATACAAGGGAAATGCTTAAGCCTCTGCGTAAGCCATGCAGTGTACTTGCAGGGGGAGCAACGAGGCAGGAGTCTGTGATGGCAGGAGTGGCTGCGGTCACGGAGGATGTAAGCATCGTGCTCATTCACGACGTGGCGCGTCCCTTTGTATCGGCCCGGGTCATAAGTGATGTGATTGAAGCTGTTGAAAATACGGGGGCAGCGGCGGCAGCATTGCCAATACAGGATACGGTGCGTTACGGGAACGAGGGGTTGTTTACCAAGACAGCATCCCGTGATGGGCTTTATGCTATGCAAACTCCGCAGGGGTTCAGGCGCAGCCTATTAATCAAGGCGATGCATCAAGAAAGTGGACACTTGTGGGCAACAGACGATGTTGCGCTGATGCAACGCATAGGGCAGCCTGTTCGTATCATTGAGGGTGATCCGCGCAATATGAAGATCACCACCCAGTCTGACTGGGAGTGGGCTCAGAACATATGGACCCAGAGGTAGCAGCTGATGGCATCGAGAGTCGGGATCGGCTATGATCTGCATCAACTGGCGGAGGGTCGACCGCTTATTCTAGGTGGCGTACAGATTCCTCATCCTATTGGCTTGGCAGGGCACTCAGATGCCGATGTTTTGCTACATGCCATCTGTGATGCCTTGCTGGGAGCGGCCGCACTCGGAGATATCGGGGTACATTTTCCAGATTCGAGCCCGCGCTGGAAGGGAGCGGATAGCCGAATGCTGCTCCGAAAAGTAAATGATTTAGTAACAGAAGCAGGCTACAGTGTCACGAATGTGGATGCCACCATTATCATTGAGCGCCCCAAGCTGCGTCCACACATTGACCTTATGCGTCGTACAATAGCTGGGGACCTGATGATCACACTTGAGCAGGTTTCGATAAAAGCGACCACATCTGAGAGGTTGGGGACAATCGGACGCGAGGAAGCTGCGGCAGCTTGTGCAGTGTGCATGCTCACTGGATCCGTTGTACCGTAGATCCGCATGGAACAGTTTTTTACTGATCTCCTAGAGAGGGCAGCAGATATTCCTGTGGTATGGGGATATGCGCTGATCTTGTTTATTGCCTGGTTGGAAAATGTTTTCCCGCCGATCCCAGGGGATGTGCTGATCGTTTTTGGTGGTTACTTAGCGGCTGTTGGCCCGATGATGCTCCTGCCGGTAATAATTTTCAGCACGCTTGGCGGCGCAATTGGGTTCATGTGTATGTACTACATCGGGCGCTACGGCGGCCCGGTAGTCCTCAAATCCAGGGCGATGCGCTGGGTACCGGAGGAGTCGGTTTCCAGGGTTCAGGACTGGATTGATTCCTGGGGTTACGGGGTGGTTGCGGCCAACCGATTCCTGAGTGGAGCACGTACCGTAATCTCCTTTACGGTTGGAATGAGTCGAATGCCGGCTTTACCTGTAGCGGCGCTTGCTTCGCTCAGTGCAGCGGTATGGGTTACCCTTATTGCAACATTAGGGTATATGGTTGGCGACGAATGGGAGCGTGTGACGGAATATCTATCACGCTACGGCCGATTCATGTCTGCCCTGATTGCATTGTTTCTGGTCTGGCAGCTCTATAAAGCCTTTCGTCGGACACGTGCTCAGAGAAAAGAATGATCTTCTTGGATTTATTGCGTATAACTGGAGGCTGTAGTGTATCGGGGCATGAATAGTGATATGAATGGCAACGGGGTGACTCGTTTTGCTGGCGTAGCTCAGCCGGTAGAGCAGCTGATTTGTAATCAGCAGGTCGGGGGTTCGAGTCCCTTCGCCAGCTCTTTGTAGCATTTCGGAGATTTTGACGGCACCGTAGTCGGACATTTGAGTAAAACGCGGGCTGATTTTTTGTTTTGGGGCAGGTACCCAAGTGGCCAACGGGGGCAGACTGTAAATCTGCTGGCTAAGCCTTCGGAGGTTCGAATCCTTCCCTGCCCACCAGCGGGAGTAGCTCAGTTGGTAGAGCATCAGCCTTCCAAGCTGAATGTCGCGTTCGAGCCTCGTCTCCCGCTCAATTGTTTTTAATGGCCGCCTTAGCTCAGTGGTAGAGCACTTCCATGGTAAGGAAGGGGGCCTCGGTTCAATCCCGAGAGGCGGCTCTCCGATCAATTAATAAGGCAAATCAATGGCAAAGGAAGTATTTCAGCGCACGAAGCCGCATGTAAATGTGGGCACGATTGGTCACGTGGACCATGGCAAGACGACCTTGACAGCGGCGATCACGCGCGTGTTGAATGATCGATATGGTGGTACGGAGATCCGGTCATTTGATTCGATCGACAACGCACCTGAGGAGCGTGAGC
>VXLY01000004.1:0-22512 GCA_009841335.1 Rhodothermaceae bacterium
GCACTAGGAGGATAACGCCTAGCTGCCGAACCTGCCCACGCTATTATATCTTGCGACGGAGAAGACTCCAATAACGATCCATTCCATCCGACGAGAAGTTGGCATGGCACGCCCGTGGCGGGTACTGCCGGTGGCGTGACTAATAACGGCATTGGGGTGGCCGGCGCGGCCTGGAATGCCCAGCTCATGCACGTATGCGGCATAGGTTACACAGGCATTCTGTATGCTGCTGCTAACGGCGCCGACATTATTAATGCAAGCTGGGGCGGGGGAGACCACCCGGGGAGTAATTACATCGCTCAATCTTTGGATCTCGCCACCGATATGGGTGCGCTTGTAGTAGCAGCGGCAGGAAATGACAATCTCAATCACGATCTGTACGCATTTTATCCAAGCAGCTACCCTCGAGTGCTATCTGTCGGTGCGACGGCCAAGGATTCTCGGAGGCGGGCGAGTTTTTCGAACTATGGCAAGACGGTGAACGTCTTTGCTCCTGGTGTCGGCATCGTAACTACCGACCTCGATGATGAATACATCTCCGCAGCAAGCGGAACATCATTTTCGAGTCCTCTGGTCAGTGGTGTGGCGGCCTTGGTTAAGACTCGGTATCCCGAGATTTCGCCAGATGCATTGCGAGAGCAAATCCGGCTTGCGAGCGAGCCAATAGACATAGAGAACCCGGGTCATGCGGGACAGTTGGGACGTGGGTACGTCAATGCGGAGGCGTCCTTGAAAACGCCTGTTTTTCCGGCTGTACGCCTGAGGCGCTGGACATGGGACGATACCGATGGCGACCGCAGGATTGTGTCAGGAGAAGAGGTAACGATTAAGGCGGTGGTCGTCAACCACCTGGCGGACGCTCAAGAACTAAGCATCGGACTGACGGGGGCTGAATCATTTCCGTACATTGATCTATCGAATGCGGAGCAAATGGTAGGCCATCTGGCCCATGGCGACTCCACGGAGGTCACATTACGGTTCGTAGTAGCCAACGATGCACCCCCCTCACGCGTGATACGACTCTATACACGAATTCGCGACGGTGCGTTCGTCGATGAGCCGGACGAGCTATCTTTCGGAATAAACGCGAGTATCGAGTTGGATCTCGTCGCACTCCGAGCGCTCTACTCGTCCACTGGTGGCGCCAGTTGGCACAACAATAGAAACTGGAATTTCACCACAGTTCCCACTCTGAGCGAGTTAGCTCGGTGGCACGGCGTCGTAGTCAGCCACGGTGTTCTGAGTAAACTCTCTTTGTGTCATAACCATTTGACGGGAACGCTGCCAGGTGAATTGGGCGACTTGCACGGGTTAGAAGCTCTGAGGCTATGCGACAACTCGATTACCGGGGAGATTCCCCCTGAACTGGGTAATTTGACGCAGTTGCAACGGCTGGAGCTGGATCGCAATTCGCTTACTGGGGACATTCCCAACGAGTTGGGTGATCTCGCGCAGTTGCGAAGGCTGGAGCTTCATACGAATTCGCTTATTGGGGAACTCCCCAGCGAGTTAGGCAATCTCGCGCAGTTGCAAAGGCTGGATCTGGATGCTAATTCGCTTACCGGGGAAATTCCCAGCGAGTTGGGTAATCTCACACAGTTGCAAAGGCTGGATCTCGGCGACAATTCACTCTCAGGGGAGGTTCCCGGTGAGCTGGGCAATCTTTCACAATTGACGCAGCTGTACCTTCACGATAACGCCTTTACGGGCAGACTACCGAGGAGTCTTACGCAACTGACGAATCTGAAGGCCCTGCACTTTAGCGGCCAGGACCTATGCGCACCGGGAGATTTTGCGTTTCGAGTGTGGCTCAGTACTATTCCGGATGTAAGTGGTCCAACCTGCTCTGGAGCCCATTTTATAGATCGCGCGGCGGATCAATCATTTCCGCGTGCGCAACCCATTGTCCCGGTTGTTTTGCCCGAAGCTGCAGGCGCGCCACCGATTAATTATTCCCTGACTCCCACATTGCCGCCGGGATTGTTCTTTGACCAAGCCAACCGCACCCTTACCGGGTTACCAACGGTAGTCACGCCGGCTATGCCCTATTCGTACAAGGCCACTGATGCGAACGGATCCACGGACAGCCTGTCCTTCAGCATAGAGGTGTATTCTCCCGTTAGTGCCGAGCATGAGTCCTTGCCGAAAGCGTTCGCCTTGCACGGCAACTTTCCTAATCCCTTCCGGAATACCACGCAGGTGCTGATGGATCTCCCGTGGCCAGCTCGTGTGACGGTCGAGGTAATAGATGTGATAGGTCGCCGCGTACTTACGACACCTTCGACTGATTTGACAGCTGGATGGCAACGCAGCGTAAACCTGAGCATGTCCGCGCTGCCCTCGGGGCTGTACCTGTACAGGGTGCATGCATCATCGACGGGCGGTCGCGTTGTACACGCGGGACGCTTTGTACATTTCCGGTAAAGGATCCGTACCGGGGCTACTTGAACACGAATATCAAGGCGGGGCGCAGTAGAGGTATATGGTTGTTCCTGTTTGGAAGGTGTGCAGCGGGTGTCCAGCCCGCCGCCAAATACAACAATCTTCAATTATACCTCATCGGTCTAAATCACGGTCAGATGTGTGGAAAACAGATCGGCGCGACAGTGACAATGGGCAAAGGTCCCCGGTCTGCACACTAGATTCCCGGTCACAAAACCACAGCCACCAAAATGCTCACAGGTACGGATCTTTGCCAAACTGAAAGAATAGTACCCAAATGACCAGTGGGCAAAATAATAACCCCGATTAACTGCAAAACCAGTTTGTTCCCCACTTGCGTAAAGGGTAGAGGGTTTCTCGCATGAACACGCCACCTCTTACATGGGGCCCGATGGCCCGTATGTTATTCTGTTTCTTGCTTTGGGTTCTTATCGGTTTTTGGGCTGTGCCACCTAGCCGGGCCCAAGAACCATCGGTATACGAGTCCAAGGTCGTAGTCGTGCAGGTTGAGCCAGGTGTACCCATCACGGAAGGAGGGCGGAAGACGGGGCTCGAGGTCTTTGACCGTACGGCCGCTAGGTATGGCGTACACACGATAGAGCGCGTGTTTCCCTTCCTGGATCACGTGCAGCCCACCCCCAAGACCCGGCAGAATCTCGTGGCGCTTCGTCATACCTACTATGTCCGGTACAGCGCGAGCGATGATCCCGAGCAGGTGGCGAAGGCGCTGGCCTCGGCCCCTGGCGTGATCTACGCCGAACCTGTGATCATCAATCGCCTATTGGAGTCGGAGGGCCGTGTAGAGCCTAATGATTCATTGTTCGGCTATCAAACCTACCTACGTCACCTGCGCCTCCCGGAAGCCTGGGACATCGTCAAGGGAGAAGACTCGAGCCTGCCGGTTGTAATCGCAATCGTGGATGATGGCACCGATTGGCAACACGAAGACCTTCTGGCCAACGTGTGGACCAATGCAGATGAGATTCCAGACAACGGCATAGATGATGATAACAACGGCTTTATTGATGATGTGCACGGGGTGAATCTTTGCAACGGAGATGACACCAATAACGATCCGTTCGAGCCGACGCTAAGTTATCATGGTACGTCCGTGGCGGGCACTGCCGGTGCCGTGACCAATAACGGCATTGGGGTGGCTGGTGCGGCCTGGAATGCGCAACTCATGCATATTTGCGGCCTAAGTTACGAGGGCATTCTCTATGCTGCCGCCAACGGCGCAGACATCATAAATGCAAGCTGGGGCAGGGTAAGCTTCCAGGCGAGTACTTTCGTTGCTCAATCCCTGGATCTCGCCACAGATATGGGTGCGCTGGTGGTTGCGTCAGCAGGTAATGCAAATCTCAATAGCGAACCGTACCGACATTACCCTAGCAGCTACCCTCGTGTGCTATCCGTCGGTGCGACGGCTAAGGATTCGCGGAGGCGGGCGAGTTTTTCCAACTATGGCAAGATGGTAAATGTCTTTGCTCCTGGGGTCGGCATCGTTACTACTACCCTCGATAGTGAATACACCTCTTCAGCAAGCGGAACTTCATTTTCTAGTCCTTTGGTCAGTGGTGTGGCGGCCTTGGTAAAGACCCGATATCCCGATATTTCGCCAGATGCATTGCGAGAACAAATCCGGCTTGCGAGCGAGAATATAGACGCAGAAAATCCGGGTCGAGCAGGACAACTGGGGCACGGGTACGTCAATGCCGAGGCGTCCTTGAAAATGCCTGTTTTTCCAGCTGTACGCCTGACGTCGTGGACATTGGACGACACCGATGGCGACCACATGATTACGTCGGGAGAAGAGGTAACGATCAAGGCTATGTTTGTCAACCACTTGGCGGATGCTCAAGTACTTAGCATAGGACTGACGGGAGCCGAATCAAATCCGTACATTGATCTATCGAATGCGGAGCAAATGGTAGGCCGTCTGGCTCGTGGCGACTCCACGGAGGTTACATGGCGGTTCGTGGTAGCCAACGATGCGCCGTCCTCCCGCGTGATACGATTCTACACACGAATTCGCGACGGTGTGTTCTTCGACGAGCCGGATCAATTATCGTTTGGAATAAACGCGAGGATCGAGTTGGAACACTCTGCACTCAGTGCACTCCACACGTCCACTAGTGGCGACTACTGGCGCGTAAATACCAACTGGGATATCACCACAGTACCGACTCCAAGCGAGTTGGCTCGGTGGTATGGCGTCGTAGCCACTGATGGTATTGTGAGTGGGCTCTTTCTATGTGGTAACTATTTGTCGGGAACGCTGCCAGGTGAATTGGGCAACTTGCAAGGGTTAGTAGATCTGCTGCTATGCGACAACTTCCTTTCCGGGAAGATCCCCCCTGAATTGGGCAACCTGAGGCAGTTACAATGGCTGGATATGAGTACAAACATACTATCAGGGGAGATCCCCCACGAATTGGGTAACCTTACGCGATTACAATGGCTGAAGCTAAGTGCCACTTCACTCTCCGGGGAGATCCCCCCTGAATTGGGCAACCTGACGCAATTGCAAAGGCTGGAGCTGAGCAGCAATTCACTCACTGGGGAAATCCCCCCTGAGCTAAGTAACCTTTCGCAATTGCAAAGGCTGGCGCTGGGGTTCAACTCACTCTCCGGAGAAATCCCCCCTGAACTGGGTGACCTGACGCAATTGCAAAGGCTGGCGCTGAATTTCAACTCACTCTCCGGGGAAATCCCCCCTGAACTAGGTAACCTTTCGCAATTGCGGCAGCTTGTTTTGATCGGCAATTCGCTCACCGGGAGGATCCCTCATGAATTGGGTGACCTCCCGCAATTGCAAACGCTTTTGCTGTACGACAACTCACTCTCCGGGGAAATCCCCCCTGAACTGGGCAACCTGACGCAATTGCAGGTGCTGGAACTGAACCATAATTCGCTTACTGGGGAAATCCCCACCGAGTTGGGCAAGCTCTCGCATTTGATACGGTTGTACCTTCACGATAACGCCTTCACGGGCCGGTTACCGAGGAGTCTCATGCAACTGACGAATCTGTCGTATCTGTCCTTTGGCGGCCAGGACCTTTGCGCACCGGAAGATGATGCGTTTCAAGCGTGGCTCAATAATATTCCACTTAAGAGCGGTCCAACCTGCTCTGGAGTCCATTTTGCAGATAGCGTGGCGGATCAATCATTTCCGCGTGCCCAGCCCATCGTCCCAGTTGTCTTGCCGGAAGCTGCAGGCGTGTCACCGATTGACTATACGCTGACACCCGCATTGCCGACAGGATTAGCCTTTGACCAAGCTAACCGTACCCTTACCGGGTTGCCGACGGTAGTCACGCCGGCTACGCCCTATACGTACAAGGCCAAGGATGCGAACGGATCCACGGATAGTCTGTCCTTCAGTATAGAGGTGTATTCTCCGGTCAGTGCCGAGCGTGAATCCTTGCCGGAAGTGTTCGCCTTGCACGGCAACTTTCCTAATCCCTTCCGGCATACTACGCAGGTGCTGATGGATCTCCCGTGGTCCACTCGTGTGACGGTTGAGGTGATAGATGTGATAGGTCGTCGCGTACTTACGACGCCTTCGATTGATTTGACTGCCGGATGGCAACGTAGCGTAAACCTGAACATGGCTGCGCTGCCTTCGGGGCTGTATCTGTACAGGGTACATGCGTCATCGCCGGGCGGCCGCGTTGTACACGCGGGACGCTTCGTGCATGTCCGGTAAAGGATCTGTACTGGAGCCACGTGAAAGCAGATATCTGGGTGTGCCACTGGCTAGCGATTGTTGGAATTTAAGTTCTTGGGATGATCCATTATGTGCGCGAGAGATGCACATTTGTTTCCTCCCACACAAACTTAGATGACCGATCATCAGGTAAAGCATTTATTCAAATTGGTAGACGGTAAAAAATGACGATCAAGATAGTCGCCGCGAAGGCAGGGATGAACGAGCCGACCGCAGGATGTCTCCTAAGCCACGCGCGAGGGGTTGCTGTCCTCCAGCGCCACGGAAACGCGCCAGATCTACGCCATGCACATCCACCTCTTCGGAGCATGGCCCGAGGAGGAGGTGTTAGAAGGCGCGCCGATCAACATAGCCAATCAAATTGCAGGCGCGGGATCCGAATGAAGCCATAGCTGGCGTCTAAAGGTCGTCGCTGCCATCGCCCGGAATCGTCGGTGGCACCGAACCGGAAACATTATCTCGGGGGCCTTCTGGAAGGATTCGCTTTGTGCCTAATTCAGAGGGTAGCGGGCTGTTGTATAGGGCACTTGAGATGAATCTCCCCATTGCAAATTCAAAGATCTTTGGGTTCGCTTTGAAGCAGCAGAGTAAGCCGAAAACAGTTGAGCCAACGCTGCGCTGATCGAGAGCAGGTTCCAAGATCGAAAGATCGACGGTCATCTTATGCTTGTACTGCGAACCGCCAATGAGGGCATGGGCAAAACGCAATTCTTTCGCGGACGGATCGGCCGCATCTGGAAGATCAATACATCGCGGAACGTCGGTCGGAATCAGGGCAGTGGTCTGTAATCGAACGGTTGGGACGTAGCACTACTCGGTATACAGATACAAGCAGTGTGTGCGTTGGCACTAAGCCAATTCTCAGGTATTATCGGGTGGCCGCTAACAAGGCATTTCCATTCCCAAACGAGAGCTACGTTAATTATGGCGACGCGGATACGCTGCGCACGTATCAAATAGAGAGGCAGATTTAGTCAGAAACTTACAGCGGGACTGTAGCCGGAACAACTTCCGAAGAGCCTGTGTACATGAATTTGCAGTTGGGTTCCACCATCGTGCTGGGCGGATGTTGGAGATATACCCCACGCCGTTCAATCTGGAGACCACTGTTCGACTTGCCGTAAGGGAAGAGACTCACGTGGCATTATGGTGTGCAACATGCTGGACGGTCAGGCCGCCACATTGGCCTTCGACGTCCTTCCTAACGGTGACCATTCAGTACGCTTCGACGGGCGTACGTTGGCCAGCGGCGCCTGCATAATCCGATTGAGTATGGCTGACTAGCACCGTAGTTTATTGGTACATATCACAAAGCGAAGTCGTGAGACGGACGATTTAATCGGCAGACGGAAGCGCAACAAGTTCGGAGGAATGAACAGCTATGGGAGTGCGTGTTTGGCCATACTACTGGTTAGTGGCGCGTTGGTCGAACGACAGTATGCCAGCGCACAGGTGTGGTCGGCTCAGATTGCAGGTGGTTTGCGCGAATTGCGCGGGCTGGCTGTTGGTGACCGGGACAACGTCTTTGTTACGGGGGCCGCCTACCAAGTCGATTCGGTTGTCGTACACGGTACGTTGTCTTCCTACGGCGTTGGCTTCGATCGAACCGCCGGTGGATACCTGCTCAGTATTGACAGGGAGGGGGAAGCCAACTGGATTCGAGCGGTGCACGCAGATGCGTTCCCGGACTCTGTGCGTTATGTGGCGATCGGGACCGGCGTTACTGCTGGCAGTCAGGGGCCGATAGGCATCACCGGCGTGCCGTTAGTGCTCGATATTAATCAGTATATTTCTGGCGGTGTGTCGCTGACGTTGTACGATTCTGATGGATATGTGGCATGGTCAAATACGATCAGTCAATCTTACGATCCCTTTTTCTACGGGTGGAACGGCACTATTCAGGGGCAAGACGTGGATGCCGGAGGCAATGTCTATATAGCGGAGGTATTTGTCGACACAATTTTTTCAGGTGCGCACGCGCTTGCTCCACGCACGCGATATGACTCCAACGTATTTGTAGCTCAGTATTCGGCAGGTGGGGAGTTGGCTTGGACCCGCGCCGTCGGCGGACGAGGTGATTTGTCGTGGGATTTTATTCCTAGGGCTGCCTTTGACGTAGATGTTGGCGGCAACGTATACGTTGACGCGTCCTTCAAGCGCGGAGCCACTTTTGCAGCAGTCGGGACAGACACTCTAACACTTTCTCAGGATTCTCATGTACTGGTATCTCTGGACAGCGGTGGCAGTGTGAGGTGGTTTCACGTTTTCGACCCGGAGGGCTATCCGCTATACGACACTCATTGGCTTCACGTAAGCGAAGGCCGGAATTCGGTTGGCGTGTTGCGGAAACTTGACGATGCCGAAAGCACGCGTTTGACACTGATCTGGCTTTCGCTGGACGGATCGTTGTTGTCCGAGGAGATCCTGTTCCAAGGAGACTACATAAGACTTAGTGATTTTACTACAGATACGGATGGCCATGTGTACCTTGCCGGCACTTTTCGAGGCACCAGTCTGGAGACGAACCACTTCACGCTCTCTGCGCCCGACAACCGCTCGGACGGCTTTGTTGCGGAATATGGTCCGGCCGGGACCTTCATCAGGGTTGAGCATATGACCGGACCCAATTGGCAGGAAGTTAGCGCCATTGCCCTTAATTCGTCGAATGAGCTACTGGTCGCTGGCCGTTTCTCCGACACCGCCAATTTGGGCGACGACACGCTCTTTGAGGACAAGGGCAATCTATTCATCGCCAATTACGGTGCCACGTCCCTGTCATCGGAGCCCTCGGGCAAAGTTTCGCCTGCGGTGATCGAGGTGACAAATTATCCTAATCCGTTCCGCCAAAGGGCGACCATCGAGTATCGCGTGCCGGCGCCGGGCCATGTCCGGCTGGCGGTATACGACGTGCTCGGACGCGAGCTGGCCGTGC
The DNA here is from genome assembly GCA_009841335.1 of Rhodothermaceae bacterium. GTDB lineage: Bacteria > Bacteroidota > Rhodothermia > Rhodothermales > Bin80 > Bin80. The sequence goes on from VXLY01000004.1 coordinate 9,105, forward strand.
TCGTGGACGAACGGCAAAGCACCGGCACGCATTCCGCACGGCTAGACGCGTCCAGTTGGCCGAGCGGTGTATACCTGTACCGCCTCGAAGCCGGCAATCAGGTCGCAACGGGTCGCTTCGTGCGCCGGAAGTAGGACCAAAGCCCGGCCATTGCGACTGCCATCACGTCCCACAATCAGTTCCACTGCCAACTCAGAATTGCCATCAATTCAGACCTCACTAAATCTCCGTTTGTATCCGTTGGCGGAAATCAAGGACCCTGCTTTTTGGCACAGTGGGCATTGTCCGCAATAGAACTTCCCTCTTAACTTTTAAAGCAGGATGTTCCAAAGGGCTTCAGCTTCTGGGTTTCTGCTTTCGGGTTTTCGTCAAACTAGAAAAAAACTGCTTGGAAAGGATGACATCTTGTACGCCTAACCCAAGCGCGGCTTGTTGCTGGACAGCCCCTAGGACCGCGGGGACCTTCACTAGCACGAATCAGCCAATGCAAGCATAGCCGGAATCAATTGCACTGTGATTTCTGCAGCTTCTTGAAAAACCTGAGCTTCACCTTTCCCTCCTCTTGCCGACATAGTTTGTGATATATCGGAGCCCATATCGCGAAAAAGACTAAAGGAAAGCCCCATGGCTCAGCATAGAAAATTTCTAAATTTCCAATAAGTCCAATGGCACCGATGATTATGACAGCGATCCAGAACAATCCCCAGGCGATACTAACGCGTTCAACCTTTCGGACTATCGTGGCATAAAGAAACAGCCCGGTGCCTGCCAATATTGCGATGGCTGAGGCCAACACCAACTGGTTAGTGCTATACTCGCCATGAAGTCCCTGCCAGTATGACAACAGACTGAGCAGAGGCAGTAATACGGACATTGTCAATCTTTTCGCAGCACCTCTTCTGATCATTTTCAATCAGCGTCTTCTTTACATCAATATATACAACAACTAGAGCCTCTTGCAACAATAGTTGTGCTCATGCCTCCATCGCATTTTCGTCGTGTGGACAAATAACCTGCCAGGTTGCTATTACCCTGAAAAGTCACGGTAGCCGAAGTAGTGCAAAACGTACTTAATCTTGGCAGACTTGCCTGGACCGAAGCCTGGCAAGGCCTTCAGGCGTTTCTCAATGGTTTTGATGGGGGCGCCGTCATTCCAGAGCCGCTCAGGCTTGCCACCATATTCGGCTACGATAACACGTGCAACTTTTTGGGTTGTGTCAGACATCTTATTGGAGAACCGGTGCACGGCAGGCGACTGAGCGAATACATCACGCAAGGCTTCCGCGTCCATATCAGCGATAGTCTTTAGATCTAGGTGCCCCAGTCGGTCATATAACCGTTTAGCGCCCGTAAAGGCAATCTCGGCTCGTACGCGCTGATCATACAAGAGGCCGAGTAGAGCGGCCGTTGGGCTCGCGGCGATGAAGGCGTCTTCATCCGCATCCCCGGTTAGCGTTCCTTCAGCCATAAACCGGTCCATCATTCGTCCAAGCCCACCACCTACTTGGCTGTGATCGATATGTTGAAAATGCATTTTATTCAGATTTTGCTCTTTTTGCGCCAGGAAGTACCGTTCGGGCTGTCCTTGATTTCGATGTTCATAGCCAGTAGTTCATCGCGAATCTTGTCTGCAAGTGTAAAGTCGCGTGATTTACGAGCCTCTGAACGTGCCTGTATAAGCTCTTCAATCCTGGTTGTTAGAGGGTCTACATCAAGTGCTTCTGATTCAGTTCGCGTTTCATGGGGATCTGCGGACAATATCTTTGTAGTGGGTACAACTCCCAGTAAGTCTGAAATCCCATGCATAAAGTTATAGGCCCGCTTGTCCAGTTGATCTTTGTTGCCGAGTATGGTACGGACCCCGTCGAGTGCCTGGGCAATTGCGGCTGGAGTATTAAGATCGTCCAGTAAAGCATTCAGGACAGACTGATATCTGTCTTTCAGTGATTCTCCAACCGTTGACGCTTCGTTATTTCCACGATCTCTGGCGCGTTGCGCTATTTTAAACGCTTCGCTGAATCGCGCTACATGTCTCTCACTATCCCGAAGTGTCGAAAAAGTGAAATTAAAAGGCTTGCGGTATTGTCCGCTAATCAGAGCAAGACGTAAGGCTAGAGGTGCGACGCGGCGATCGTTTACCAATTCTCTAACGGTATGAAAATTCCCGAGGCGCTTGGCCATTTTGCGCCCTTCCACTTGAAGAAAGCGCGTATGCACCCAATGCCTGGCAAACGGACGTTTAGTCAGGACTTCCGCTTGGGCGATCTCGCATTCATGGTGAGGGAAGATCAGGTCTTCTCCACCAGCGTGCAGGTCAATCTCCTCTCCAAGGTAGGCTTGGGCCATGACTGAACATTCAATATGCCATCCAGGGAATCCCCACCCCCAGGGGCTGTACCACTGCATGAGGTGCTCGGAGTCCTTTTTCCACAGCGCAAAATCACGTGGATCCTTTTTTTCGGGATCCACAACGACGTCCCGAACCGCAAGCTCGAGCGCTTCGGCTGCTTTGTTGCCCGACAAACTGCCGTAGTTCGGAAAACTTTCGACGGAAAAGTAGACGCCGGATGAAGTCTGATACGCGGCGCCACAGGCCAGTAGTTTTTCGATCGTCTGAATCTGTTCTCGAATATGCTCGGTTGCCCGAGGTTGAACATCCGGTTCCAGAAGGTTCAGGGTAAGCCAGTCAGACTGCAGGGCGGACGAATAGTGGCGACTGAGATCCCAGACATTGGCGAACCGTTGGCCTTCCTTGGATTGCAATGCGCGTGCCATACGATCCTCCCCGGATGGATCCATGGTATCGTCATCAGTCAGATGCCCAACATCCGTGATATTCGTCACATAGGTGGTTTTCCAGCCTATCGCCCGTGCGGTCCTCAATATGAGATCTGCGGTCAGAAAAGAGCGGAAGTTTCCAATATGTGCATAGGAGTAGACGGTCGGTCCACAGCTGTAGAAGCGCAAATGACCAGGTTTAATTGGAATCAGGGATTCAACTTGGCCGGTTAGCGTATTAAATAGTCGAAAGTCTCTACTCATGGAAGGCGCTACGAAGCACTACGTATAACGTAATTATTCGGCCTCGGTGCCATTGAGAGCGGACTCAATACCATGACGAAGAATCGTCTGGAGATAATTTTTTACGGTGTTCGCAAAACCTGGCAGATCACTGAGGCGCATCCCCCACAGGTCATCACTGGATAACACATCCTCAACAAAGTTGGGAATCATTTGAGTGTCAGTCGGCCACCACTTCAAGAATCGCGCTGCGTGGTCATCATAGATGGGGTATAATTGCCCCTTCAGCTCGCCCTGCACTATGCCACTAGCTTGCGATGTGCCCCGCATGAACCGGAGCCAGGCGGCAAACCCGAATGCTATGCGTTCTGGGGTGGGTCCATCGGGGTAGCGTGCATAGTGATCAAGCAACGTCGGAACAACTCGGTGTCGCAGCTTTGTTGTTGACTGCAGTGTTATGTCAATCAGTCGGTGATACATGTACGGGTTTCGCCAACGCTGAAGTACCTCGTCTATGTATGGATTCACGGTATCTGGATCCACAGGGAGTACCGGTCCGATTTCGTGTCGCAAGAGGGACTCAATAAAAGTGCTTACCCCGGGATGATTCATATTATCAAGGACGGTTTGGCATCCTGCAAGGAGTCCGACAGGCACGGAAAGTGTGTGCGCTCCATTGAGGAGTCTGATCTTTCGGATGCGGTAGGGGCTAATATCGGGGGCGATAACAATTTCGTCAGCACCCTCAGCAAAGCCTAGTCGGGAGCGCAGAGTCTCGTCCCCCTGGATTGCCCAAATCCGGTAAGGCTCACAAACAGTAAGCAGCTCGTCAGGGTATCCCAGGTGTTCGAAGGCGGCATCCAGTTCGGCTTTGCCCGGCAGGCCGGGGACAATTCGGTCCACCAGAGTATTACAGATTAGGTTTGCACGCTGTACCCAGTCCTGAAAGCGCGTTCCGAGCTTCCAGCGGCGTGCCTGCTCAATGATCAGACTGCGCAACAGGTCACCATTATTGTCGATCAGCTCACAGGGCAGAATAACAACGCCGTTTGAATAGGCATAGTCAAAAAACTCTGCACGCGCAAACAGCAGTGCGCAAAGTCGTCCGGGATAAGACTGTGGAAATGCCAACTCATCGCCTTTCTGTAGAGAAAGGCCGATCTCGGTAGTGTTAGAAAGAATTACTTTCAGATCAGCACTCCGTGCGAGGGCAAGCACTTTGCCCCAGTCTTCGCTTGCCGCTAACACGCGACTGACCGCCGTGACTGTACGAAAATCATCAACAGGCTTGTTTTCGGCGTACCCCCGTGTCCACAAAGTGTAGCGATTGTTCTGGTTTTTCAGGAGTTCTACCCGCCCGCTGGGTGTTGAAGCAACCATGACGATTCGACCGTCATAGTGTCCGGCGGTTACAGCTTCGTCAATGAAGCAATCCGCGAATGCTCGCAGAAAGCGCCCGGTCCCGAACTGCAAAATCCTTTCAGTCTTACGAAAAACCTCCGGTTGATCATCGCCTGCGATTGTCCTGGATGGCATGAGAACCTCGTTTTTGCGTTTATTGCACGAAGATAATCAATTCGGCGTCCCCGATCCCCTTGCTTTCTCATAGTGAAAAGCCGTCCTGCGCCTTGCGGGGCTGTATGAGAGCAGATCTACGATCCACTCCAGGTTTAGCGTAGCAATAAGAGGTGGAGACTCCTTCTGGAAAGTACCCAATTTGGAGACTTCGCGAGAGGTATAGTCACTTAAGTGCCTGCTATCTGAGGAAAAGGTTGGGGAGCCATAGGCTAAGGTCTGGGAAATATGTGACCACCATAAGCGCTATGATCATTGCAATAAAAAAGGGCATGAGGGGGCGTGTCACACGGGAAATCCTTGTTCCAGCTACACCGACCCCTACAAACAGTACACTACCCACAGGGGGAGTGCAAAGTCCAATGCACAGATTCAACACCATAATGATTCCAAAGTGAATCGGGTCAATTCCCAGGGTGACCGCAATGGGTAGAAATATTGGTGTAAATATGAGTACGGCAGGTGTGATATCCATAAAAACTCCCACGCACAGAAGGATCACATTGATGAGCAAAAGGATGATGATACCATTATCCGTCAACGCCAGGAGTGATGCGGTCAATTGTTGTGGGATGTTTACGTAAGCCATGATCCATGACATCCCAACCGAAGTAGCAACCAGGAGCAAAACGACCGCTGTCGTGCCGCTTGCATCAATGAGGATGCGGGGGAGGTCTCGAAATGAGATTTCTCGATAGATCAGCGCGAGAATCAGTGCATATAGTACGGCTACTGCGGCGGCCTCGGTTGCAGTAAAGAATCCAGCAACGATCCCTCCCATCACAACGATGAGTAATGTCAGGCTGGGAATGGCATCCAGAAATTTCCAGAAAACTTGCCGGATATTCATGGTTTGTGCGGCGCCGTATTTGCGGCGCAGTGCAATAACTCCCGCTACAGCCATCAGCGAAAGGCCTACCAGAATCCCAGGTAGGTAACCCGCCAGAAAAAGTGCGGCAATGGATACACCACCGCTGGCGAGCGAATAGACGATCAGAATATTGCTTGGAGGGATCAGAAGCCCGGTGGTTGCCGAGGTAATATTGACAGCCGCGGAGTAATTGCGTTCGTACCCATCTTTCTCCATCTCGGGAGTCATGATTCCACCGACTGCAGATGCAGCGGCCACAGCTGACCCGGAAATGGCTCCAAATAGCATGGAAGCCAAAATATTCACATGAGCCAAGGCGCCTGGAAGCAGGCCTAGCAGTGAACGGGCGAAGTCAATTAATCGCCTGGCCATACCTCCCCGGTTCATGATCTGACCAGCTAATATGAAAAACGGTATTGCAAGTAATGCAAAGCTGTCAAGGCCTGTGGCAATTCGCTGTGCTTGTGTGGTCAGGGCGGGCCAGGTTCCCATGGTCACCAGCATTGTAGCCAGCGTCGCCAGACCAATGCTGTATGCGATCGGAACGCCTAGGAGCAGCATTCCAGCAAAGCTCACTATCAGTACAACAATTTCAGTTGTTTCCATGGCGCAGGCCCTTGACTGCGTCAGTTAGATCAAGTATTGCGTACCACGCAATCAGCAGCCCGCTGATCGGGACGGCCAGATAGACATATCCCAGTGGGATTTGCAGGCTTGCCGAAGTCTGGCCTAGTTTCAGCATTACCCAGACAAGGCGCATTCCTCCCGCAAAAAGAGCAGCTAAGGCAAATGCGAGGACCAGCGACTCAATGAAAATGCGTAAAGTATGTGCTCGACTGCCAGTTAGAGCACCTGACAGGAGATCTACACTCAGATGCATTCTCCGACCGGCAGCGTATGCAGCTCCAATAAGCCCCACCCAGATCATCAGGTAACGTGCCAACTCTTCCGTCCAGGAGCTGGGATCTCGAAGTATGAACCTTGTAAAGACCTGCCAGAGCACGTCCAGTACTAAGGCGGCCATAAGTGTGGCTACAAGTACAGCAAGAGTGCGGTCAATCCATTTACGAGAATGAGCCATCAGAGACTGAGATTATTCATGGCCAGGTCATTGATATGCAGTCAACAAGCCTCAGAGTCATCACAGGAAGAGGTTGTCTGGATTTGCTCAATGAGTGTATAGATCTCGGGGGTTTCCCGGTATTCATCGTAGAGTGAGGTCACACGTGCGGCAAAGGGCTCCTTGTCAGGGTAAATGATCTCTACGCCAGCTTCCTGCACTTTCTGCAACGCTTCTTCGGTAGCGGCCTTCCACAGTACCTTCTGATATTCGGCGGATTCATCAGCCGCGCGTTGTACCCATGACTGCTGCTCTGGCGTAAGCCGATCCCATACTATGGTGCTGATTAGCAGTACATCGGGGAGTCCGGTATGCTCATCAAGTGAATAAAATTTGCATACTTCATAGTGACGGGAGGTGTAGAACGAGGGAGGGTTGTTCTCCGCACCGTCAACGACGCCTTGTTGAAGTGCGGTATAAAGTTCTCCCCATGCAATGGGAGTCGCTGATCCTCCCAGACCATTTACCATTCTAACCTGGGTTGCGCTTTCAAGCGTACGGATCTTAAGTCCTTCAAGATCTTCGGGTGAGTGAATCGGTCGGTCTTTTGTGTAGAAGCTCCGACTTCCGGCGTCATAGTAGGTAAGTCCGCGTAACCAATACTGTTCGCTGGACAACAGAATCCGACGTCCAACGGGTCCGCTAAGAACATCATAGCGGTGCGCTTCGCTTCGAAATATATAGGGTAAGCTGAGCACTTTGTATTCCGGTGCAAACCCCTCGAGTACAGCAGAGGCCACTTTCGTCATTCCCAGGCTGCCAAGCTGCAATAATTCAAGCAGTTGTCGTTCGGTGCCCAGTTGCTGGCTTGGATAGATCTGGATTTGGAGTACACCACCAGACAGGCTGTCCAGTCTTTCCTGCATGAATACCATGGCGTGGTGGACCGGATGATTGGTGTCCAGCCCGTGACCGAGTTTGATGGTTTCCACAACGCCGGTGCGCGTGCAGCTCGCGGTTAGAAGAAAGAGGAGTGCGGCGAGTCGACCTACCATTCGTCCTCGTATCCGGGGCGTGTTACAATAGCTGACCAGTCCCGGACATTCTCAGTGAATGCCCCAAGGCACCAGACGAACATAAAATCTACCGACGGTGGCGCTATGGTATCGTGGTAATTGGGTGTCACGTTGATGGCCTGCTCATCAAAAACATGTACATATGTGTTCACCTTTTCTGGAGGGCGTGCACAGTTCTGGAGGACATAGGGCGTATCCCCTTCAATATCCGACGTGCAGCGGAAGTGATAAATTTCTTCTTTGGCTTCCGACCCGAGTCCACTAGGTCCATCTGGACCATGAAAATGAGGTGGATAGCTTCCTACTCCTCCCCGCTGCCCCATGAAGGTGTCCCCAAAAAGCAACCGACAGGCTTGAATATTCTGATCAACGAGTTTATAGACGGTACGCTTGGACATCGGGCGTTTTGCCCCGACATCTGCTGCCAGGGGAGTCCCTTCAATGTCAGCGTGTCGTACGAGGACGGTGGGGTAGCGGGTGTGGCAGTGGACTGCGCGATACTCACTAATATCACAGATTCCCTCCGGAGCGCTAACTAGAATGCGATCGCCAATGCCGGCATAGACTAAATCTCCCATGCCAAGTGCATGAGATGCGGTAGAGGATTCAATATTTGCTTTACCGCGGTTAACGTAGAATATAGCCTCGGCATCCGGTGGTAGGGTAACCTCTATGGGTTCGTAGCTTGGTGCAGCGGGATCAAGTATAACACGCGCCATACGTAGGAACTCAAAGCTAGAATTGCCAGCCGTGATCACTTCCTGGTATCTATTTATGGTCCCGCGTGTATCAAAAAGCTCAACTGTGCGAAGCGCATCGCTTCCGGGCACGACTGCACGTCCATGCAGCCTCCGTTGAGCTGCCGAGAGGGGCGGAGCCGTAATGATCGGTCCAATTTGTCGGGTAGGAATCATCAAGAGAGTATAGGTATTTCAGAGAGAAATTACGAGATTTGACCGAGTAACAAGCCAAATGATCTATGAGACGATTTCTTGACCGGAATTTTCTGCTTAGGAGTCCGGCAGCAGAGGTGCTGTATCACGAGTTCGCAGCTGAGATGCCCATTATTGACTATCACTGCCACTTGCCAGCGGAGGATATCGCAGATGACCGAAGATTTGAAAATTTAACACAGGCGTGGCTGGAAGGGGATCATTACAAATGGCGAGCAATGCGCATGAATGGCATTGAGGAGCACTACTGTACGGGCTCTGCCGCGGATCGAGACAAATTCGATGCTTGGGCGCGTACGGTCCCGCAAACAATCATGAATCCTCTCTACCACTGGACGCATCTGGAATTACGGAGGTATTTCGGGATTGAGGACATATTGGATAGCGATTCCTCTGAAAAAATATTTGACCGGTGTACCGAATTATTGAGAACACCGGATTACAGTTGTCGTGCACTGCTAGAGCGGATGAAGGTACGGGTTGTTTGTACTACCAATGATCCAATTGAAGATCTATCTGCTCATACCGCAATTGCGGAAGAGGGAGGGGGATTGGTAGTTGTTCCTGGATTTCGAGCGGACAGAGCTTCCCAGATTACGGATCCTGGCGCTTGGCTAACCTATATTTCTGCTCTGGGCGAAGCTGCCAGACTGGACATCACTTCTCCTGATAATCTACTTGAAGCGTTACAGATCCGTCATGATTTTTTCGCTGAATGTGGATGCGTGGTCAGTGATCACGGTGAGGAGCTACTGTACGCTGAGGATTATAATTCCGCTGATATCAAGCGCATTTTTGCTTCCACACTGCGTGGCATTGCGCCACCTGAAAGTGATGTTAGGTTGTTCAAGAGTTGGCTGTTGTATGAATTGGCAATCATGGATCATGCGGCAGAGTGGACGCAACAATTCCATCTGTCGGCGTTGCGCAATAATAATTCCCGTGCACCAAAAGTAGACAGCGGCTATGACTCGATCGGTGATTTTGCTATTGCGAGGGGGGTTGCCAGTTTCCTAGACCGTCTCAACGCCAGTGGTCAACTGGCAAGAACGATGCTCTATTCAGTCAACCCGGCACACAATGAGGTACTTGCGTCCATGTGTGGCAACTTCTGTGAGCATCCCACCCCGGCGAAAGTCCAATTTGGAACCGCGTGGTGGTTCATGGATCAGATTGACGGTATGGAGCGGCAGCTAACTGCATTTGCAAACATGGGACTTTTGAGCCACTTCGTGGGCATGCTGACCGACTCCAGGAGCTTCCTGTCATTTCCGCGGCATGAGTACTTTCGGCGTATCCTGTGCAATATGGTTGGGACGCAGGTTGACCGAGGTGAGATACCCCATGATCTGGATTGGCTTGGGCAGGTTGTGCAGAACATCTGCTACACAAATGCTCAAGAATTTTTTCGCTTTCGGATTCAGAAAGGCAGCAATACTATGACGGAATGAGCATCTTACACAACTACTTCTTGAGATTGGATTCAGTTTATTCGGACCGTGCGAATTGGAGGAATGGTTTTGGATATACGGGGTAATTGATCGAGGGCTAGAGGAATCCGCTGTTAGTCTTATTCTTGGGTACTTCGATTTACAGGATGAAGGCTGTGCACAAATCCAGCAAAACTCGGTGGCTATGTATAGCAGTCTCAGTTTTTCATTTTCATGTAAGACAGCTTTATTGACTCAGTGATGCGACACACTCTGGGGCTTGGTTCTGAGTTACAAGATGCTGAGGTGGTTGTGGGTACGGAGGATCAACGGATTGACGTTTTTCTCTCGCATTGCGGGAAGGGTCTGGGTTGTCCTGAGACCGATGAGACCGAAACCTTGTTTGACCATCGCAAGGAGAAAACTTGCGTCATCTGAACTGGAACTGAAGCCAATCCAAGTTTCGCCAAGAAATCCCTGACACTGGTGAAAACGAAACTAAGTTATCCAATTCGAACAGCGGAAAAACCGGCTAGGCTACTGAAGGGTAACCTGCAATCCAAGGTTGAAGGAGCGTGGAAGACCGAGAAATACTTCCGCATCATCCGCTCTATTTGCTCCCGTACCATTTCCACGGAATGCGTTAAAGCGTGAGTTGTTTGTTGCGTCTTGGATATAAAACGAATCAAACAGGTTGAACATGTTGGCAAATACGCGAACTTGTCCAGGTCCCAGACGGCGGGGAATTGTATATCCAAGGTTTATGTCGAATATATTGTAGCCTGGCACCTTCCAGACAGGTTGTCCCGACTGGCCACTATCCGTACGACTTGAAGGATCAAAATCCGCATAGTAGTTCGAGTAGGAACGTCCAGTTATTTTGGCGTACATTCCCCTCACAGGAAAAACGCTGATTGCATAGGCGACCTGGGTCTGTGGCGCATCTCCCACTTTTACATCCTTCACATAAAGCGATACAGTTTCCTGGGTGGAAGGATCCGAACGATCCGGTGTGTATCTCGCAGAAACATCATCGGTATATCGCCAATTGCCGACGGACAGCGCTAAATCTGCACGAAGTGAACGTAGCGGCTGATAGGCCACCTCCGCTTCAATCCCGCGGTGCAATGCATTCAACCCAAGGATGTTGATCAAGCCATCATCTCCGTTTTGCTCCAAAACTGAACGGGTGATCGTGCGGTCGTTCCATACGGTGTTGTACAGACTAACAGTGGAATTCAATGCGCGATCCGGGGACACATAAGAAATCCCGGCCTCTATTGCTTGGAATTGCTCGTTCTGGGGGTCGGGGTTCAAAACACCCGTGATATCATTCAGTGCCCCATCGAGAATCGGCACCTTGGATACCAGTCCTGCATTCACGAACACGGAAATCAGGTCATTGAACAAATAGGAAGCACCACCCTTGATCTGGTATCCACCAATTCGATCCGTAGCGATAGTAAACGTGGTCCCGTCTCCAGCGTCTCGAAAATAGTCCTCGTGGGAGTATTTGATAGTTGAGTATCCTGCCATCCCGTAGGCGTAGATACCGCCACTTTGATAGGCACCCTGCAAGAACCCATCTAACCAGTCAACCTTGTTGGTATTATTGTAATTGAAACGATCTCCCGGCTGAAGCAACTTGCCACTTTCCCCCCAAAAATCGTTATCAAAACGCCGATATCCACTCCCACCCAACAAGTCGCGCACCGTTCGATAATGGTCAATGGAGGCGGTACGCCAATCAACGCCTGCTTCAAGTGTTAATGTTTCGGTCATCTCTAGCTTCAATTTTGAGATTGTTCCAATCGTCCACTGCACATTATGGCTGTTCCGCAGGACCCCTCGGGATTCGCCGTTCTCTTGATTTGCGGCAATTGTGCCATCGTAATCAACCACACGCGAGGGACCTGAAGAATTCCACTGCATCCGTCCATGGGTCCCTGTTCCTCCACCTTTGCCACCCGAGTAATAAACTACGGTTGACCAGAGTGTCCGATCCGTTAGCTGGGTAAATATGTTCAGGTTCAGTTGAGGCTTGTGGAAAAAGTTTTCGCGCTCATTGATGGAGTTCCGCGAGTTGCGTTGAACGGTGCCAAAGCCGTTATGCTGTTCAATGGTGTACGAAGAGGAAACCGGGGATACATTCTGATTCCAGCGTCGTCCAGCTTCCGGGAAAGTCTGCAGAATTTCTGCGATCGTCAATTGATCCAGCCCATCTGCCTCGAAAACCGAACGGGCATACTCATGGTCATAGGCAGCAATGTTTTGCCGGTAGAGGTTCTGTCCATGCCGCTGAGGTGCTCCAACCGCATAGAAATCTATCCTATGCTTCGCGCTGATATTCCATGCAGCGGCAACATAATAAGCCCACGCATCCGTCCATGTGCCTTCATAATAGCCATCGCCGGACTTTCTAACTCCACTCACCGTAAATGCATAGCGGTTGTTAATCAAGCCGGTCGAAGCAGAGACGGTTGATTTGAGAAATCCGTCATTTCCAATTTCCTGTTTTGCCATGACCCGCCGTCTATTCGCAGCGGGATCCGTAAGGATATTCAGTGTTCCGCCGATAGAAGGAGTCGCCAGATTCACTGCGGACAACCCCCGCTGCAACTGGATTGAGGTTGTTGCATCCCCAACACCATCCCAGTTTGACCAGTACACCCAACCGTTCTCCATATCATTTACCGGTACGCCATTGATCATGACCGCAACATTCCGCTGATTAAATCCACGTACATTCACACGTGCATCCCCAGCTCCACCCCCCTGGGCGGTACTATAGACGGAGGGTGTCGTATTCAAAACTAGCGGGACATCGCGAGAGCCTAGCTCACGCTCAACCTGGAGTTTTTCAATGTCTGAATAGGCGACCGGAGTTTGCCGGTTTAAGGCTCTTGAGGCAAATATCTCTAGGGCTTCAAGTGCCTGGCTTGACACTTGGAGTGCAAAATCAAACGTGACATCGGCATCTTGGAGCGTAATGGGCTGCAATACTGTTTCGTATCCGACAAAGGAAACTTGAATAGTGTAAGTACCAAAGGGTAGGTTATTAATACTGTAGTTTCCATCGCCATCTGTCACCGCACCCGTGGTTGTGCCGACAAGAATGACCGTTGCACCTGGGAGAGGTAAACCGGACTCTGCGTCGGTTACGATCCCGCTAATGGTATTCTGAGCACATACAGAACCAGCAATTAGGAGTGAGGCAAGAATCGAAAAAGTTGCTTTCATCATGAAAATAGATAGTTATGAGTCACGTTTTACTAGAGGACTTCCAGATTGGTGTTTCCTCACTGTAAAAATAAGGTTAGGAGACTTTTACTTAAGAGTCTTTAAATGCCCTATTACTTCGGCAGATTTTCAGAAACTACTTCGGCAGATTTTCAGAAACTACTTCGGCAGATTTTCAGAAA
>VXLY01000004.1:22522-25010 GCA_009841335.1 Rhodothermaceae bacterium
TTTCAGAAACTACTTCGGCAGATTTTCAGAAACTACTTCGGCAGATTTTCAGAAACTACTTCGGCAGATTTTCAGAAAACGCTTCAGCAGATTGTCAGGTCAACATCGTTAGCCGGGAGTTGCGTGTCATCAAAATTACTCCGTCTTTCAGTGGCGCACGTCCGTTCGATGACCGTAATTCACTTTGACCATGAACAGGAACCATGGGGGACGGGACCAGTAACCATGGCGAGGATTACAGCATAGCTTGGAAATGGCGCTTTGGGGCCATAAGACGCTGGGCCCGCTGCTTCTGACACTTGTCACCGCGGGCTGTTTGCGGGACGCAAGTCCGGTGGTGGACTATAATTATGATGTCCAGCCGATTCTGGCGGACAACTGCTATGCCTGCCACGGCCCGGACCCGGAAAGCCGTGAAGCCGAATTGAGTCTCCACACGGAGGCAGGGCTGTATGCGTCGTTGCGAGACGATTCAACGCGGCACGTCATCGTGCCGGGCGACCCTGGTGCCAGCGAGTTCGTGAGCCGCATTACCGACAAGCGTCCTCAGGAGCGCATGCCGCCGCCAGAGGCCCAGCACGCTCTCACTGATTCCGAAATCCAATCACTTACACGTTGGGTAGCTCAAGGCGCGGAATGGAAGCCTCACTGGTCGCTTATTCCCCAACAACTACCGGATTTGCCCACGGTGCGCAAGCGAAAGTGGACGCAAAACGAAATTGACTACTTTGTCCTAGCGCGTCTTGAACGAAATGGACTTGACCCTAATGAAGAAGCGGACCGACGCACATTGATACGTCGGCTTCATCTGGATCTCACGGGATTGCCCCCGTCTGTGGAGGATGTGCGTGCTTTCGTGGCTGATAACCGGCCAGATGCATATGAGTTCTTGGTGGATCGAATCCTGGCATCACCGCACTTCGGCGAAAGAATGGCTGTACACTGGTTGGATTTGGCGCGTTACGCAGACACGAACGGTTATTCGATCGATGGCGGCCGACATATGTGGCTCTGGCGAGACTGGGTCATTCACGCTTTCAATTCCAACAAGCCATTTGACGAATTCGTAATCGAACAGCTTGCCGGCGACTTGCTGCCGGAGGCTACCGACGCACAACGCATGGCCACAGGGTTTCACCGGAATCACATGATCACGCACGAGGGCGGTACGATCCCGGAAGAAAACCTGGTCAACTACGTGGCCGACCGTGTCAAGACGACAGGCGAAGTCTTTCTCGGACTCACGTTTGCTTGTGCGCAGTGTCACGATCATAAGTATGATCCGATCACTCAGAGTGATTACTATCGCCTTTTTGCTTTCTTCAACAGTGTGCCCGAGAGAGGACTGGACGGAGACGGCGGTGTAAACCCTGTGCCACGACTGGAAACTCTGAGCCCCATCGCTACTGAGGATGAAATCGAACAAGTAAAGGCCGACCTGGCAACGCTACGTGCCGAAACTGGCCTTGTTGATCCTGCCCAGAGTATTTGGGAAGAGCGCGAGCGTTCCTTGCTCAGTTTGCGTGGCCGGAACCTGCAACTGCATCCGCTGCAAGCCACCAAAGTGACTACACCCAACTCGGGATATACGGGTGAAGTGCAGCTCGACGGCTCGGTGCGTATAGACGAGCCCGTATACTTTGCCGCCTACAATGTTTCGCTAACCGTTCCCGAAAATCTGGATGCTGCAATCACCGGGTTGCGTGTTGTGTTTTACCCAGATAATGTTTCCGGCACGCTGGGACACGGCAATGGCGACCTGCTCGAGTCCTTCGTAGTTACGAGCGTCCACGTGCGTGCTGGTGCACTACCGGCTGACCAGGTGGATTTTCACAGAACACTTGGATTGACACGAGTGACAGCATCGCATATCCATCCAGACTATGTCCCAGAAAACGTGCTCGACGACCGTCGACACAATGGCTGGTCACCCCATCCGGTGCGAAGCGCACCGGCTCATCTAACGCTTACGTTCAATGAACCGCTTAATGCGAGGGAAG
This sequence comes from Rhodothermaceae bacterium, assembly GCA_009841335.1. GTDB lineage: Bacteria > Bacteroidota > Rhodothermia > Rhodothermales > Bin80 > Bin80. The sequence goes on from VXLY01000004.1 coordinate 24,523, forward strand.
CACGGCACTTTACGGTGATGTTGAACTTTGGTGCCGGAAATAGGCAGGTAGCGAAACATTTTCGAGTGCTGGCCATGGAGGGCGTTGATGACGGTACCACGCTACCGTGGGAAGTACAGCATGCGCTGGAAAATGGCGACGGGGATTCGGACCTTTTGCGTAAGGCATTCTACGAGCGGGCAGAAGAGGCCGCGCCGCTGCGTCACGCCATTGCCAATCTCGAAGAGCGTCTGCGCATTCTCACGGAGCCGCATTCCACGATGGTCATGGCGGTAGCTGATGTCCCGCGTCCGACGCGCATCCTGTACCGTGGCCAATATGACCAACCCACCGATTCTGTGGCACCCGGCGTGCCATCTTGGCTGCCGCCTTTGCAGGAAGAGGCTACGCGTTTGGATTTGGCTGAGTGGCTGATGCAACCATCCCACCCCCTCACGGCCCGTGTTACTGTCAATAGATTCTGGCAAATGGTATTTGGACGTGGCCTC
>VXLY01000004.1:25020-94283 GCA_009841335.1 Rhodothermaceae bacterium
GCACCCCTCGCTGCTGGATTGGTTGGCCATCACGTTTGTGGAATCCGGATTCGACACAAAGGCGCTTCTGAAGACCATGGTCATGAGCGCCACATACCGGCAATCGAGTCGGGCAACGCCCGATCTGTTAACGCTGGATCCGCAGAACGCCCTTTTGGCCCGCGGTCCGCGTTTCCGGCTGCAGGCCGAGTTTATTCGCGATCAAGCCTTGGCCATAAGCGGGTTGCTGGTACCCAGACTGGGTGGCCCAAGTGTTCGCCCGTACCAGCCCGCAGGACTATGGAAGGAAGTCAGCCACTACGGGAGCACGCCCGCTACGGCACAGACGTTTGCCCAAGATCATGGTGAAAAGCTCTATCGTCGCAGTCTCTACACCTATTGGAAACGTACGGCACCCCCACCTGGCATGATGGTTTTTGACGCACCAACGCGAGAGGTATGTACGGTGCAGCGCGAAAACACGAACACACCTTTACAGGCGCTTGTATTGCTTAATGATCCTCAATTTGTAGAGGCCAGTAGAGCATTCGCGGCTCGACTCCTCCGCACGGTCCCGGAAACGGAACGGATTACATATGCCTTCGAGGCGGTAACGGGCCGCGAGCCTGACAGCGAGGACCAACAGCGCCTGGAGGCCCGTCTGGCAGAAGAGATACGTGTATTTAAAGCCGATCCTGCCCGCGCACGTGCCTTCTTGAGTGTAGGCGCATCGTCGTCGCCGTTGTTGGAGGATTTAGCCACACATGCAGCTTGGACAGTAGTTGCGAGCTTGCTTTTCAATCTCAGCGAAACCATCACCCGCAACTGATGAATCCGCTACTCGCCTACGAGCGTACTATTACGCGTCGCACGTTTCTGGGGCAGTCTGCCCGCGGTATTGGTCGTATGGGCCTTGCCGCGCTTCTCTTTCCGGGTTTGGTCAAGCGTCCACGAGGACCGCATTTTGCCCCAAAGGCCCGTCGTATCATTTATTTATTCCAGTCCGGCGGACCGTCTCACGTAGACCTTTTCGACTACAAGCCGCGGCAACTTGATCTACACGCGACGGAGCTACCTAATTCCGTCCGCGGAGACCAGCGTGTAACCGGCATGACGGTCAATCAGGCTTCCTTTCCTGTCGTTGCACCGAATTGGCCCATGCGGCGGTGTGGCAAACACGGGACGTGGATCAGTGACCTCCTGCCGCATACGCAAACCATTGCTGATGACATTTGCATTGTCAAGTCGATGGTAACCGAGGCCATAAATCATGATCCGGCGATCACTTTCATAAACACCGGATCACAGCAAATCGGCCACGCAAGCCTCGGAGCCTGGCTCAGTTACGGACTCGGCAGCGAAAACGAGAATCTACCTTCATACGTAGTGCTCCTTTCGCAGGGCTCAGGCAAGAATCCCGGGCAGCCGATCTTTGCGCGACTTTGGGGCAGCGGGTACCTCCCCAGCAGGCATCAGGGTGTCCTGCTTAGACCGGGAGTCAATCCGGTCCTGTATTTGAAGGATCCGCCCGGCATCACGCGCGGCCAGCGTCGAAGGATGTTGGACGACTTGGCAGCCATGAATCAAAAGAAAGCTGAAGATGTCGGTAGCCCGGAAACACTAGCACGGATTTCGGCCTATGAAATGGCCTACCGCATGCAGACGGCTGTCCCTGAGCTCACGGATTTTTCAGACGAGCCGGAAGAGGTCTTTGACCTCTACGGGCCGCAATCGAGGCGTGCTGGCAGTTACGCAGCCAATTGCCTACTGGCACGTCGGATGATAGAGCGGGGAGTCCGGTTTGTGCAGTTGTTTCATCGCGGGTGGGACCAGCACATTGCGCTTCAGAAACAGCTGCCGGCGCAGTGTCTTGATGTGGATCAGGCCTCTGCTGCGCTCGTCAAGGATTTGAAGCGGCGCGGACTGCTGGATGAGACCCTTGTGGTCTGGGGCGGCGAGTTCGGGCGTACGATTTACAGCCAAGGCACGCTCGGCCATCCCAGCAGCGGACGCGACCACCATGGACGCTGCTTCTCACTGTGGATGGCTGGCGGCGGGATTCGCCCGGGATTTGAGTATGGGCTCACTGACGACTATTCTTACAACGTACTCGAGAATCCAGTACATATTCGCGATCTGAACGCTACGCTTCTTCACCAGTTGGGTATTGATCACAATCGCCTTACGGTGAAGTTTCGGGGGCTGGACCACAAGCTCACGGGTGTGGAAGAGGCTCATGTGGTTCACGATTTATTGCTCTGACTTGCTGTAAAGCACTTGATTGGGTGGGAATCCATAGTCACATGACATCAAAGTAGTGAACTCGTGTGCGTGACCATGGTCAAAAAGTTCCCACCGCAGTGCAGATTCAAAGCAACAGAGCATACGGGCACAACATCAAGCAATCGTACAACATCCAAGAAAACGACTTGAGTTGGGCTGCGACTGTTCAGACGCAACGGTTGCGTTACCCAGCCAAATTCGAGTAGAAGGGGATATCCCGCAGCGGAATCCATACGCAGCCTAGATGTTACTCAGACACTTCGGAAGAGCACTGTAAAGGCATCGAGCACCAAAGCTTGATCCCTCATGCCAGGGGCCAGTTGGCTCTGCACTCTTCAGCTAATGTGCGGCGTGGTATGTTTCTCCATGGCGTCCCTCCGGTTAACAAGCCTTCTGGACACAGACTTACTCAACTATAGGTCAGATACTTACGAGCACATTACACGTTGAACTCGTAAACAGCAACCGTAGGCACGCCACCTTTTCGCTCAACGGCATAGACACGTCCGCCGCGTATGGCCCTAAGGCTGACACCGAACGGGAAGGTCACCTTTCCAACCACGCGGGAATCCATATCGAGTACGATCCACTCCACGTCTGTGGAATCCTGAGTCGCGCTAAGCTCGAGCCATACGTGATTATTGTCATCCACCAGTAGTCTCCTGTAAGCGGGCTTCGTTGTATGCAGGCGTCGCTCCCTGAACTTTGCCCGCATTTCGGGGCCATAGGGCGACAGCCAGTCCTTGATATCGGTATCTGAGACGGGAATCGGATCATGCGTCACCGAAATATTTTTTTCCTCGGGGCCGTAAATCGACATCACGGCAATGTTTATTGAGTCATTCCAGCCGGAGAATAGCATGCCACCCGATCCAAGCTCCCACTTCGTGCTGCGCCCAAAAGGAATGCCGGCCGGCAATAGAAACTTTTGGTCGGCCTCGAACAGCGTTAGCGTTGTAGATTCTACGACGGCCTCATAGCTTCTTTGGCCCGTGGCTACAACTGGCCCATAGCTGCCATCCAGATTCACCATTCGTATAACGTCACTCGTTTCGCGGTGCGTGGTTACCGGCATTTCCGAGAGTACCAAATTCAATCGAGCAACGTATCCATCCCTTACCACACCCAGAATGCGGAAATTCTCCCTACGATAGCCCTCTTCAACGGGATACGGGGGAATTGTAGCATTACGCGCAAACTCGAATTTATCCGGCCCATATACAAGCAGATGTCTCCCCCTTCTATAATACACGTACACAGAATCTGCTGGGCCTGTAAGTACACCGCCGGATAGTTCATCCGGGTATTCTCCGGGGCCTTGGCCTACTGCGCCGACGTCAGCCAGGTATGAACCATCAGAATCGAACCCGCGAATAGCGGCCGGGCCGCGCTCTTCAATGAACATTTGCCCGCGGCTATTGACAGCAATGTCCCCGATGGACGCGAAGAATATGGTATCCCCGGCCGCTTCGTCACCAATGCGAACAACTTCTTCTACGGACAGTGCAGCTGGTGGACCACTTCCAGACGTAACACTTTGCACATGGGGTTGATTGTCGGAGCAGGCGCTGAAAACGGCGGCGCATAATAGAATCAAACTGCTCAAGCCATTTACGCTCGTGTGGCCAATTCTGTCAATCTTGGCCGGGCGAGTCATCGCAGTCTGCGGATGAATTCGAACTCCAGACATTGGTTGGTGGTAGGCTAAGTTGGTGAATGATACGCTTGAGTTTATTATGCTGCTCCCATTGATGTCCGACGAATAAACCGGGCGCGCTATCTTGCGTTCGTTGCTATACACATAGTTTTCTCGGCCTCGTGTACAACTCTATTGATCTGGTGTGAATGCACGCACGCGCGCCAGTGTTCTGGCATCAGCGGAGTGATCTCGTTTGCGGGACCAGAGTCAGCAATCCCGCACTACAAGGCAGCTTAAAGAAATAGATCTTCCGGGTACAAAACCAAGAAACCAGACAACATTCGATAAAGCGACTTGGACAAGGCCGGTATTGTTCCGACGCGAAGGTTACGTTATCTAGCCAGAGTTGAGTGGAAGGGTTTCCAGAGTGCAGTCCAAGGGTTGCCGACATGTTAATCAGACGTCTCGGCTGAGTCCTCTAATGGCACCGAGGACCAGAGCATGAACCCTCATGCCAAGGGCCAGTTGCCTCTGCACTTATCAGCTAACGTGCGGTGTGGGGCGTTTCCCGGCGGTGTCCCTCCCATTGACACGCGTGCTGGCCACTGACTTACGCAATCAGAGGATTGACCCTTTCAAGCACGTTACACGTTGAGCTCGTAAACAGCAACCGTAGGCATGCCATCTTTTGTTTCAACGGCATAGATACGTCCGCCGCGTATGGCCTTGAGTCTCGCACCGAACGGGAGTATCACCTTACCAACCACGCGGGAATCCATATCCAGTACGATCCACTCCACATCTGTGGAATCCTGAGTTGCGCTAAGCTCGAGCCATACGCGATTATTGTCATCCACCAGCAGCTCCTCGTAAGCGGGCTTCGTTGTGTGCAAACCTCGCTCACCGAACTTTGCTCTCATTTCGGGGCCAAAGTGCGACAGCCAGTCTTCCAATTCGGCATCTGAGATCGGAATCGGATCATGCGTAAGCGAAATGTGTTTTTCCTCGGGGCCGTAGATCGACATCACCGCGATGCTTATGGAGTCACTCCAGCCGGAGAACAGCATTCCGTCTGATCCCAGTCCCCAGTTCATGCTGCGCCCAAAAGGAATGCCGTTGGCACTTGGTATTTTTCGACCCACCAGCGGCACGTGTCTTAATGCTACAACGCCCTCAAAACCTGGACCCGTAGCTACAACTGGCCCGTAACTGCCATCCAGATTTACTATTCGTATCACTTCACTCGTTTCGCGATACGCGGTTACCAATCTTCTTGAGGGTACCAACCTCAAATGAGCAATGTATCCGTCTTCAACCACACCCAGAATGCCGAAATTTTCAACACGGTCACCTTCCTCAACGGGATACTCGGGAACCGGAACACTTCGCACAAACTCGAATTGGTCCGGTCCATAAATAGAAAGATGCCTCCTTCGCCAAGAGTCGAAAACGTAAAATGAGTCCGCTGGGCCTGTAAACATACCACCGAATAGTGGATCCGAATATTCTCCGGGACCGCTGCCAACTGCGCCGACGTCAGCCAAGTATGAACCATCGGCATCGAACACGCGAATAGTTGTCGGTTGGAACTCCTCGATGAAGATTTGCCCGCGGTTATTGACAGCAATGTCACTGATATATGCGAAGAATACGGTATCCCCGGCCGCTTCGTCACCAATGCGAACAACTTCTTCTATGGACAATACAGCCGGTTGACTGCTTCCAAACGTACCACTTTGATTCTGGGATTGATTATTGGAGCAAGCACTGAACACTGCGGAGCACAATAGAATCAAACTGCTCAGGCCATGAATACTTTTGTAGCCAATTCTGTCAGTCAAGCCCGGCCGAGTCCGAGCAATGCGCGGATGAAGTCGAGATCTAGACATTCGTGATGAATGAGTTAAGTTGGAGAGTGATAAACTTGAGTTGAAATTGTTGTTCCCATCGAGGCAAATGGCAAAACCGGGCGCTGTCTTGCGCTCGTTGCTACACTCATTCACTAGATCTTCGTCCCTGGTACAACTTACTTTATTTGGTTATGGACGACACACGTGTACTTGTTTCACTGCTCCACCGTAGTAGCCTCGATTGCATAAACATAGTCAGCATGCCCGCACTCTAAGGTAGCTTAATGAAACAGATCTTCCGGGTCCAACATCAAGCAATCGGACAACATCCAAGTTACCGACTCGAGTTGAGCTGCGACTGCATTGACGCGATGGCTGCGCTATAGATTGCTCGGCCAGAGTAGAGCGGGTTCCGGCAGTGCAATTCATACAATGCCGAGATGTTGATCAGACGTCTCAGGAGAGCCCTGCCAAGGCACTGAGGATCAAAGCATAATGCTCAAGCCGGGGCGGGTTAGTCGACTCTGCATTTATCAGCCTACGTCCGCTGTGGATGTTCCCCTGTGGCACCCCTCCGTTTGAATTGTGTGCTGGCCATTGACTTACGCGACCAGAGGTCTGACGCTTAGGAGAACGTTACACTTCTAGCTCGTAAACTGCAACCGTGGGCGCGCCCCCTTTTTTCTCAATGGCATAGACGCGTCCGCCGCGTATGGCCTTGAGTCTTGCGCCAAAAGGGAGTATCACTTTGCCAACCACGCGCGAATTCAGATCCATTATGATCCATTCAACGTCCGTGGAATCCTGAGTTGCGCTAAGCTCGAGCCATACGCGATTATTGTCATCCACAAGTAGCTCCTCATAAGCGGGCTTCGTTGTATGTAGCCCTCGCTCATTGAACTTCGCCCTCATTTCGGGGCCATAGTACGACAGCCAGTCTTCCATATCGGCATCTGAGACGGGAATCGGGTCATGTGTCAACGAAATGTGTAGTTCTTCGGGCGTGTTGATTGACATCACGGCAACGTTTATGGAATCATTCCAGCCGGAAAACAGCATGCCATCCGATCCCAGCCCCCAGTTCATGCTGCGCCCAAAGGGAATGCCGTCCGGGAACGGAACTTTTAGCCCTATCTGCGGCAGCTCTCTTAATGCAACAACGCCCTCGTAACCTGGACCCCTCGCAACAATGGGCCCGTAACTGCCATCCAGATTCACCATTCGTATCACTTCACTCGTTTCGCGATGCGCGGTTATCAACAATTCCGAGGATACCAACCTCAATTGAACAACAAATCCGTCCTTCGCCGCACCCAGCATGACGAGATTCTCTTCACGATTGCCCTCCTCAACGGGATACGGAGGAATCGTAACACTTCGCACAAACTCGAATTGGTCCGGCCCATATATAGAGAGATGCCTTTTCCGCCAACCGTCAAAAACGTACACAGAGTCTGCTGGGCCAGTTAGCACACCGCCGAATAGTTGATCCGAGTATTCTCCGGGTCCGTTGCCTACTGCGCCGACATCAGCCAAGTACGAACCGTCAGAATCGAACGCGCGAATAGCGGTCGGTTGGGACTCCTGGATGAAGATCTTCCCGCGGCTATTGACAGCAACGTCCTCGATAAACGCGAAGAACACGGTATCCCCGGCCGCTTCGTCACCAATGCGAAGAACTTCTTCTATGGGCAATAAAGCCGGTGGACGGCTTCCAGACCCATCACTATGCATTGGGGATTGATAATTGGAGCAGGCACTGATCATTATGACGCATAACAGAAACAAACTGCTCAAGCCATGTACGCCGGTGTGGCCAATTCTGTTAATTGTGGTCGGGCGAGTCCCAGTAATCCGTGGACAAAGTCGAGTTCTGGACATTGGTAGATGGATGGGTCAAGGTCGGAAGTTGAAACTCAAACTGGGACTCGGTGTGGTAATCTTGGGCCAAGTGCCAGGCTCAAGAATGTAGATTTGTTGGAGCGGGGATGCCTGTCATCAGTGGGTATACGATGTTCTGGACCCAATCGTTCAGGCAATGGACCACCAATGATCACGATGGTAAGGTCACCAGCTATCATTACGTATTCGTCCCCCGGGCTTCTGGATTGCGGAGACGGCCTGGACGAATCCCCGTGCCGAGAAGGAGCCAGCGTAGTAGCGGCATCCGAGGAGGATTAAGGGCACTGTGGACCTTCTCGCGACCTCTAGAGCGAACGGGCCGATAGAGGGTTTGTGGCGGCGGCGGCTTTCCATTCCCATCACGAGAAGGTCACTCTCTGATGCCCTGGACACAATACTGGCGATCGGATCGTCCACTAAATCGATTTCCACCTGATATGGTCCAGCAGCTTCGTCCCTGGCGAGACGCTGGATCATTAGCCTTTGTCGTCGCTGGGCCTCCACTCTTGTGGCAGAAGGCAACGTCTGTACGAACGTCAGGTCGGGAGGGGTTGTGCGAGACAAGCTAGCGAACAATCGTGCACGCAAGGGACTATGCACGCGCTGGCCCCGGACAGGTACGAGGATCCGCGTTGCCTCAGAAATACGCCACCGCGTCGGGGCCCTCACAATGACCACGTTCGCATCGATGGCCGAAATTAATCCTTCCATCCGGGTTTCCACTCCAGATTTCTCGATACGGGGTAGGCCAAGGAGGACAGTTTCACAACTGTGCTCGTTAGCTACGCGTGCGATTTCTTCCCATACGTCGGATGCTACAGTAAACAGCGTTTCTGGACTTGCAGTGACATCAAGATTCTGACCGAATGACTCGGCCAAAATGTCCTTTGCGTCGCGGATCATTGCATCGTCGGGAATTTGGTCCGGGCGCAACACCGAAAGAAGAACCACCTTCCCCGCATTCGGTGTACATACCGTTGCGGCCACGTTGGACAGGCTTGCAGTGCTTGCTGGATTAGCGGTCGGCGCGAGGACAAGCGGATTCCGCCCCCTCGAGCGAGCCAGCTCTGGGTCCTTGGCTTCGGCGCTCACGTCAGCCAGCCTCGCGCCAGGCGCAAGTGCCATAAGGTATAGGACTACGCCGACACCCAGCCACAGGGCCGCGACACGGCCCGCTTCAGGCACAACGACGGCCTGAAATATTGCCAAGGCCAGGCAGAAGATTACTCCCAAGACTGGTAGCAGCGGAAGGCGGACTTCCCCTGAGCGCCGGAGAGTAAGGATCGCGGTACAGTGTACCATGGCGAATGAAACGAGAAATATCAGGCTTGCAGCTGCTCCTGCAGCTGCAACGTTATCCACTGCGAGCACAATTACGACCATCATCAATCCGGTCGTGATCACCGCTATAGCTGGTGTTCCTGCCCGTCCGCGTACCTGTCCAATTTGACGTGGAAGAGTGCGGTCGCGGGCCATAGAAAATGCCACGCGGGAGGCACCGTACAAATTGGCGCTCAGGGCCGACAGCATCGACAGAATGCCTGCCCCAATCACGAGCCAATAACCGGGAGTTCCCAAGTACCGGTCCACAGCCTCAGCAACGAGCCCCTCGGGGTTTGCCTGCGCCGCCGCATGGATTCCTTCGGGTGGAGCCCCCACTGTCGCTATAATTGCGAGAAGCGGTAGGTAGATCACAAGCGTAATGCCGAGGGCTGCGTACATCGCGAACGGCACGGTGCGCTGCGGGTCTTTCACTTCGCCGCCTACGGCGGCTATCAGGTCGAATCCCTGGAGGGCTATGAAGGTGTAACCCATTGCCTGCACAACCCCCAATAAGCCACCGGGCGCAAACGGGCGCAAGTGCTCGACTGCTTCGGCTGGACTTCCACTTAGCCACACCCACAGTCCTCCCGCAACCAGCAGCCCAAAAACAACCACTTTGCCAACCGTGGCTGCATTGCCGCCTCCTGCCGAGCGTCTCACAAGAAACCAGGAGTAAACCCCGATGGCGGCGAGTGCAAGCAGGAGTTCTCCTCGCCCGTCTCCAACCCAGCTCCACTGTTCCGCAAGAGCTGGGAATAGTCGGATTGCACCTTCAACGGCAAAGACAGCGAAGCCGAGTGAATAGAGCACGCCGGCTACGATCGAGGCAAACCAGACTACCCACCCCACGATGAATGCAACCTCGATCGAGACTACTCGCTTCGCATAGGCATACGTGCCGCCGGACTCAGGGTAGCGGGAGGCTAGTCGCACGAAACTGACAGCCGTAAGGAATGCTATGCCTCCATTGAGTGCAAAGGCTACGATAGCAGCCGTGCCGGCAGTGGCGAAGGCAACGCCTGCAAGCGCAAGAATGCCGCCCCCAACTATCGCACCCACGCCAAGTGCGGTTGCGCCGAAACGACCTAAATGCCGTTCGTCACCGTTGCTCATTTATTCGTAAACAGAATCTGCTTTAAGCTAGAATGTAGCCCCATTCGGTAAACAATGTTCCATTTACTTCCAAAAGGTCTCACATCCTATCAAAGTGGCACTTTCTCGCATATTACTGTTGGCGGCAAACTCCAGGTACATTACTCTCATACTTGATCTTTACTCTGAGTTGTTGCACTAGAATCTCTATCAAAATCTCCTCGATTGGAGGCTAACATTGTTCTGGGAGTGTCAAACTAACTGCCGCTGGTCAACTAGGAAGCATCCCAAAATCAGGAATGTCCGTGTGCGAATAACGTCATCTCCACAATACTGAGGGATGCAAGTTCTCCGCGACACAACCGAGTGTAAGGGAACAGCAACAGGTGGGACCTGCGGAGGTCATTTCCATTACTTGGAATGCGGGTGGCAGGGTAGGGATACCCATGAAATCCCTTTGCGATAACCGACATCTTGCCAGTGAATGCGCGTTTTGGATCGTAGCAACTCCACATGGACCGGCAATCATGCGTTACCGTCTTCCGAGATCCAAGCACATAAATACAAGTCAGACTAGCCCAAGAAGCCACTAGACCGCTTCTTCTCAAGCCAAACGGCGTATTACTTGTAAACAAACGTTGGGCCCCGTTAGCTCTACTTGAGTTGACCCACTCAATGTACGAGGGTTTTGCGGGGGAACACAATGACAAATATGCGCCGGCTCCAGTTTCCCAAGATTGGCATGCGGCGCGCCGTGATCGGTTGATCCAGTGGTCTCAATTCTCGGACTCCAGTTCTTCCAGTGAAGGAATTAGCTCATCTTTCACCCATCCGAAATCTGGGTTTATTTCAAGTGCCTGTTCAAACGACGATCGGGCCTTTTCCAGTTCTCTTTGATCCATATAAGCAATTCCGAGTCGCATATGGGCGTGGGCATGCCCCCAGGATGGCATGAGAGAATCCTCAACTCTTTCCTCGGAAAAAATGTCGATTGCCCGCTTCAAACCCTCAATCCCGCGTTCTTTATTACCCCCAGCAATTCTCGGGATGTTATAATCCATGATGCCTTTTAAGAGCACGATTCGCGGGTTATTGGGATCTAGTTCCAAGGCCTTTGACATAGCCCAGTTGTACTTGCGCGCCAAGCCCACAGTCCTGAGGGGACTTACAGAGATCTTATGCGCATAGGAGGTCGAAAGCAAGGCCCATCCTTCGGCAAACGATTCGTCTATTTCCACCGATGCTTCATAGTTTTCAATGGAGTAGTTGATGTGCATTCGAATTTCTCCTCGTTTCCCCGAAGCCTCTTGATCTGTCAGTACAGTGGCTATATCACTGGATGCGGACGCAGCGTAATAATAGGCAAGCATTGATAAGCTATCATCATTGGTGACTTGCTCAAAAATTGTACGCGCCTCCAGCAATACGTCTATATCTCTGCGATTAGTCCCGTCGTCCAGGAGCTCCTTTCCCTGGAGTAACAATTCCCTGGCCGTCTGTGCTTGAACAGGAAGGCTGAACGCAAGAAGGGCGATGATTAGCGCGTATCTCATAATTTTTTCTTTATGAGGTCACATAGTATCTGGCCGAAAATTACGTATTTCTGGCCGGATGAGATTCTTTTCATTTGATCTGCCAACAATTTGGGACGCCCCCTGTCCTATACGGAGAGTTTGCCATCGATTCGCAACTCCTGTTCCAGGGTAAATGCTAACTGGTGCTGCCGAAACGTATCATCTGCAAGTTATTGGTACCTACAGGGAGACTCCACGTTTCCACGGGATAAAATCATGCTGTCCCAAGCGTGTTGCAGCAGTGATGTAATCGCCGCTTGCGACATTCACAACAAAGTCAAGGATTCTGGCCCCGACAGGCTCAACAGATTCATCGCCTCCAATAACACTTCCTGCATCTACATCTATCAGGTCTGGAAGTCGTTGGGCAATTGCAGAGTTGCTGCTGATCTTGACAACCTGGGCAATGGGGTTACCAGTTGGCGTTCCCATACCCGTTGAGAAGAGTATGATCTGGGCCCCCGCTCCGGCAATGGCCGTAGTAGATTCTACATCCCCTCCAGGTGTACACAAAAGGTTCAGGCCGGGCTCAGTGGAATATTCGGGGTAATCAAGTACTGCCGTAATGGGGGACGTACCGCCCTTACGCGCAGCGCCAGCACTCTTCATGGCATCCGTGAGCAACCCATCCCTGATGTTTCCTGGTGAGGGGTTCATTTCAAAGCCGGAGCCTACGGCCTCCGCCAGTGTGGCATACGATTCCATTAAGTCAGCAAAACGAGTGGCCGCTGACTCATGCGTGCATCGGTCAATCAGGGACTGCTCCAGACCACAAAGCTCCGGAAACTCCCCAAGTATAGCACTGCCGCCAAGTGCCACGAGGAGGTCGGTAGTGTACCCCATTGCCGGATTTGCCGAAATGCCACTGAACCCGTCAGACCCCCCACATTCAAGTCCCAGGGTAAGTTTGCTCAGAGGTACGGGATTACGTCGAGATTTGTTGGCTTCCCGCAGGCCAGAGAAGGTATTCGCAATGGCCTTTGTGATAAGGGCATCTGCGCTTGCGAATGACTGCTGTCGGAATATGTAGAGGGGTTTGTCAAATGCAGGGTTGCGCTTGTGTACCTCCTCCATGAGTATTTTGTATTCCGCGTTCTCACAACCCAGACTTAGTACAGTTGCACCACAAACGTTTGGATGATTCAAATAGCCTGCTAGAAGACCGCAAAGGCTCCTGGCATCCTGGCGTGTTCCACCACATCCTAGTTGGTGTGTAAGAAAGTGAACACCGTCCACGTTTTGAAATAGCCGCTCAGACGCAGTCGCTGTCCCGATTGTGCCTGCCGGTGGGTTACCGGTACGGTATTCATGTGCCAGTGCAGCGACTTGTTGACGGTAAGGAGAGATTCGACTATATCCCAGTTCATCTTCAAAAGCGCGGCGGAGTACATCAATATTCCGATTTTCACAGAAAACCAAAGGGAGCACAATCCAGTGATTCGCAGTACCTGCCTGGCCGTCGCTTCGGCGGTACCCCAGGAAGGTGGTCTCTTCCCAATTTGAGACATCGGGGGCTTGCCAGACAGGGGGCCTGTGTGCCGACCGGACACGGTATTCCGCGGTGTCATGTGTCAGATCATTACGGTTGAGACGGTCTCCAACATGAAGATCACGCAGCGCCCGACCAACCATTACTCCGTACATGATCACGGCCTCCGATTGGCGGATAAACTCCGTAACGACCTTATGCTTTGAAGGGACGGGCGACCGGGTTATGCAACCGGGCAGAAATTCAATTCCCACAGGGAGTGAAACCAATGCGACAGCGACATTGTCACCGGGATGAATTTGCAACACCCGAGCCGACATCAGGACAAGTACGAGTGATCACCAATGTTTAACTGCGTGGATTTACCCGAAACAGAACTGTTCATACCAACCATTGAATGGTCTAGTACAGCGTCGGTGACTTCCGCAGATTCAAAGATGATGCTATTTCGGATGACTGAGTTTCCGATGTAGGCACCAGACTCAACAGCTACGTAGGGTCCAAGGACGGAGTTTTCAACAACTGCGTTTTCGGCAATGTACACAGGTTCGCGAATGACTGAGTGCTTGCAGCCGGGGCGTACGGTGTCCTGCGGTTCATGTTGTAACAGATAGCGGGTTGTTTCCATGAATGCTTCCAGCGTACCGCAGTCCAGCCACGCTTTTACGGCAGCTGTTCGAAAGGTCAGACCCTGTTTCAGCATCAAATCAAAAGCATCTGTCAAGTAGTACTCTCCACCCTTACCACAGATATTCTCGTCGAAAAGTACCTGGATTGCAGACTCTAGTTTACTGAGTTCTCTTATGTAGTAGATGCCAATCAGTGCCTCATTGGAAATAAACTCCTGCGGTTTTTCGACGAAAGCGATCACGCGGTCGCCCTCGCGAACGGCAACGCCAAACCGGCTGGGATCATCCACCTCTTTGACCCAGGTAACCACATCGCTGTTGTCGAGGTTATGCACGGGATCCATATCGAATACTGTATCCGCATAAATGACGACGCCCTCGCCATCTAGAAACTCCTGTGCACAGATCACCGCATGGGCGGTCCCATTTGCTTCTTCCTGGATCACGTAATGTGCGTTTATGTTGTGTCGTGCGCAAACGGCATCCAATACTTCGTATGCTTTGCGATCAAAACCCGGTCCCAGAATGAAAACTCCATCGGTCACCGGCCGAGGAAGCGTTTGGGTAAACTTTTCTACGATGCGCTCCACCATGCATTGACCGCGTACGGTCAGCAGCGGTTTGGGGGTGATTGATGACTGGGGGCGCAGTCGCTTGCCACGGCCAGCCATAGGGATAATGAGTTTCACGGTCTAGTCCAGAATTAGATTTTGGTCTGTGCGGTCTTCCCAGCGGATCTCGTCCACCGCTTCTTCTCTTCCGTATCCTGCATACAGTCGATTTGGGCAGTTGATGACGATAGCATCATACGCACCGGTATTGCGGTATGCATGAATCACGCCTGGGGGGACCTGCACAGTGCAGGGGTTATTTCTTCCGGTGTCAAGTATTTGACGGACTCCATAGGTCGGGGATCCGCTACGGTTATCCCAGAGATAAAGTCTGAATGTACCGCTCAGGAAGGCAAAGATGTCCGTCTGGTACCGATGCTCGTGGGGACCGCGCGCAATACCCGCATGTGTCATGGAGACATAGGCCATAGCGGGATGCACTTCTGGGGCAAGCTCATCCTGTCGGAATATTTCCGACAGCCAGCCGCGAGCATCGGTGTAGCGTGTCAGCTGTCGGACTATACAATCGTGCACGGTGCCAGTTTTCCAAGTCATGGGCTTGCTTCTTCTTGGGAACTCAGATCGGGGTAGACCAAGTTTCTCGATAGCTGATTGGCCTCATGCCAACCCTCCAGTGTTCCGGCGTCTCCCCACCAGCCCTTGAGCACCCCATAAGTGAGTTCGCTTTGATTAACATAAGCGGAGTTGAGATCACTGACCTCGTATTCTCCACGCCGACTTGGCGAGAGCGTTCGAATGAAGTCAAATACCTGTGCATCGTAGAAGTAAAGGCCGGTCACAGCATACTTGCTTGCCGGTCTATTGGGTTTTTCTGTGATTTCTACGATCCGATCTCCTTCAAACCGGGGGACGCCATAACGTTCGGGATCAGGAACCTCTTTCAGAAGAATCCTTGCCCCCCGCTTCTGGTTCCGAAATACCTCTACCTCTTTGACAAGGTTATCTTCCAGAATATTATCTCCAAGGGCGACCAGGAAGGGTTTACCGCCAGCAAAATTTTCACAAAGTCCGAGGGCCTGTGCGATACCGCCCGGCTTATCCTGTACGCGATAAGTCAGGTCAAGTCCGAGTGCTCTTCCACTGCCAAGAAGATTGACGACATCCCCCATATGCTCTGGGCTGGTAACCACAGCAACACGTTCAATCCCCGCTTCTCTTAGCCGCATAAGCGGGTGATAAATCATGGGGTATCGGCCTACGGGCAGTAGATGTTTGTTGGTGACTTTGGTGAGCGGATATAGCCTGCTCCCTGTGCCACCAGCAAGGACAATTCCGCTCAAGGATTCATGCATTTGTGAAATTGTGGTTTAGGGCCGGATCAATGCAATTTCCGGCGCTTTGATCCACCTAAACAGAGGATGCCCGTTCACGTTGCAGGTCTCGTTCGACCATTTCTTCAACCAGTTCTTCAAACGAAGTGGTTGGTATCCAGCCGAGCTCCTTTCGTGCGAGGGAGGCATCTCCCAGCAGATGATCAACCTCGGCTGGCCGGTAGTAGCGGGGATCAACTTCAATCAGTGTCTGTCCTGTCTTGACACAGCGTCCTTTTTCTGCTCTGCCCGTTCCGGTCCATTCCAAGGGTAATCCGGCTTTTCTGAAAGCCAATGAGCAGAGGTTACGAACTGAGGTAGCACGCCCGGTCGCCAGTACGTAGTCACGAGCTTCTTCCTGCTGTAGCATGGACCACATGCCCTCCACAAAGTCACGTGCATGCCCCCAATCTCTTTTAGCATCCAGGTTACCCAGATACAGCCTCTGATCAATTCCGAGCTTTATTCTTGCAGCTGCTCGGGTGATCTTGCGTGTTACAAAGGTTTCTCCACGCAGTGGACTCTCGTGGTTAAAAAGAATACCGTTACATGCGTACATGCCGTAAGCTTCTCTGTAGTTGACGGTAATCCAGTACGCATAGAGTTTGGCAGCGCCATAGGGGCTACGCGGGCGAAAAGGGGTTTTTTCGGACTGAGGTGACTCGGGCGCGTTGCCGAAAAGTTCGCTGGTAGAAGCCTGATAAAAGCGGATGCAATCCTCCATACCAAGAATACGTATCGCCTCCAGTAGTCTAAGTACACCGACCGCGTCGGCATTGGCTGTGTACTCGGGTGTTTCAAAGCTTACCTGCACATGGCTTTGTGCCCCCAAATTGTAGATCTCGTCCGGCTGGACCTCCTGTACAATGCGGATAAGGTTTGTAGAATCCGTGAGATCTCCGTAGTGGAGCCGGAACCGGGCCTCGCCTACATGAGGATCCGTATACAGATGATCAACGCGCTGGGTGTTAAAGAGACTGGCACGGCGTTTTACGCCGTGCACGGTGTATCCCTTGCTCAGCAGAAGCTCAGAGAGATATGCGCCGTCCTGGCCGGTCACTCCGGTGATCAGAGCCGTTTTTTCTTTCATGAGCAATGTCCCTGATACCAGGTATAGGTCTTTTGTATACCCATTCGCAACGATGTTGGAGCCTGCCAACCCAACTGTGTAAGGCGAGAAACATCTACAAGCTTACGAGGCGTGCCATCAGGCTTGGAACGATCGAAGTCAAGTGTACAGCTTGTACCGATGACTTCTTGAAGCAGCACGCACAGCTCCCTGATGCTCAGATCCTTACCACAACCCACGTTCAGCATCGAGTCGGGGGCTGCGCGGTTAAGCTGATCTTCCGGAGTTTCCAGCACGAACACACAGGCATCGGCCATGTCTTCGCTATACAGAAATTCTCTCCGGGGTTTGCCGGAGCCCCATACAGTTACACGATCGTCACCCCGTATGCGCGCTTCATGAAACTTGCGCATGAGCGCAGGCAGTACATGGCTCGAAGCGAGGTCGAAGTTATCTCCTGGACCATAGAGGTTGGTCGCCATTAGCGTAACAAAATCACAGCCATGCTGCCGACGAAGCGCTTGGCATTGAACCACACCAGCAATCTTGGCCACGGCATACCATCGGTTTGTTTTTTCGAGGGGGCCCGTGAGCAGTGCAGTTTCTTTCAGAGGTTGCGGAGCATCCCGGGGGTAGATGCATGTACTGCCCAGAAAAACCAGACGTTTTACACAGCTGTTTTTCGCGGCTTGTAATACATTGTTCTGGATTAAGAGGTTATCACCCAAGAAATCTGCGGGGTACTGGTCGTTGGCAAGTATACCTCCTACACGGGCTGCGGCAAGGATGACGTATTCTGGCCGATTTTCAGCAAAAAAATCATTGACCGAGCTTTGAGCACGAAGATCCAGTTCACTGCTTGATCGAAGTAGCAGATTTCTGTACCTGTTTGCACGAAGTTTCTTGACGATCGACCGTCCCAACAGTCCGTTATGTCCAGCCACATAAATGGAGGCTTCTGGATCAACAAGATGCATACTGTCAGGGCGTCTGTCTAATTTTTTGACGAACATAGGCGAGCGTGCGCTGGAGTCCTTCAATGCGGTCTACGCGCGGGCGCCAGCCAAGAAGATCCTGTGCCAGAGAGGTGTCGGGTTGCCGATTTTTGGGGTCGTCCTCGGGTAGCTTGTGCTGAATGATTGTACTCTTACTATTTGTCAGCGAAATAATTTCTTTTGCAAAATCCATAATGGAAATTTCATCACGGCTACCGATGTTGACAGGACTCGTTACGTTGCTGTTGAGAAGCCGAACGATTCCCTCGATAGTATCGTCCACATAAGCGAATGATCGCGTTTGGTCTCCTGTTCCGTGGACCGTAACGGGCTCGTCACAAAGCGCCTGACGCATAAAGGCGGGGAGCGCCCGCCCGTCATTCAAACGCATGCGAGGGCCATATGTGTTGAAGATGCGCACAATGCGCGTCTGTACGCTGTGGTAGCGATGGTAGGCCATTGTAAGTGCCTCGGCAAACCGTTTGGCTTCATCGTAGACTCCGCGCAGTCCAACCGGATTTACGTTGCCCCAATACGTTTCTTTTTGGGGATGCTCCAAGGGGTCACCGTATACTTCGCTTGTTGAGGCTAGCAGGAAACAAGCATTCTTAGCTTTGGTCAGTCCGAGTGCGTTATGGGTGCCAAGTGCGCCCACCTTGAGTGTTTGAATTGGGAGTCGCAGGTAGTCAATTGGGGAGGCCGGGCTGGCAAAGTGGAGGACATAATCCAACGGGCCGTCAATCTCAATATATTCAGTTACGTC
Organism: Rhodothermaceae bacterium; assembly: GCA_009841335.1. Classification (GTDB taxonomy): domain Bacteria; phylum Bacteroidota; class Rhodothermia; order Rhodothermales; family Bin80; genus Bin80. Next base: position 43,550 of record VXLY01000004.1, read on the forward strand.
GCGTTCAAGGAAAGTAAATCCAGAGTTTTGCTCCAGGTGGGCGATATTGCTGGATGATCCAGTCAGGAAGTTGTCCATGCAGACAACCTCGTGTCCATCGTCCAGTAGCCGGTCACACAGATGAGATCCTAGGAAACCAGCGCCACCAGTGATCAAGGTCCGCGGCATCAGCGATGATAGGCCGTCCTAAGTGATTAAGCGTATGTTCATTTCCGAACAAAGTTACAACCTGAATGCTCACCAATTGACAGTTTATTCAGAGTGGGGCAAGCTTGTGAGGAGAGGTCTCCCGGATCAGCGCACGTGCCAGTGCACGGGCAGGATCAATGAGGGTTACATCCGGCATGTGCGGTACAGCAAGTGGCAGTTCTGTACATCCCAGGATCACAGCTTCTGCACCCAGATCACAGCATGTGTGTACAGCTGAAAGAACCATATCGCGTGCTTGTGGAGTTACAGGGGCCGACTTGGCTTTAATTCCAAATATTGGATCAAATATAGCACGGTGTACCACATGTTCCGCGATTTCGTTGCTGGGCATTATTGGGGTAAGGCCAGCACGTTCCACAGCGGATTGGTACAAGCCCAGGCGATGAACACTCAGTGTTGACAGACATCCAATTTGAGTTATACTCGGCAGTGCTTCCTGTATAAATCGAATGGTTTCGTGGATAAGATGCAGTATGCGGATGTTCAAGTCCTTTAGTGAGCTTGTAAGTGCGTTGAAAATTTCTGGAGCATGCGCAGAATTGCAAGGAATCCCTGCCACGCGAACCCCTAGTTCGGCAAGTGTACGGGCCACCGAAGCTATGGCGAATCCGGGATTCTTAGTAATTTCCCCGAACACATATGCACTTCGATCCCCAATCTTGTGACCGTAAGAAAGAAGCGCCATTGGAAGATGCTCTTGATCTTTTGCAGCGGTGGTTTCCGCAATGACTTTTTCGGCAAGGTCCAGACCGGCTTGTGGTCCCATTCCGCCAATAATGCCAATAATTGGAGGTTCCATTGATGTTTGTTGTAGTATAAGGTTATTGACCAAGTTGTAATTTTTATCTTTGCGTACACAAAGTTATGGGCTATCCCCAAATTTAGCTATTGCCCGGTCGTCTAATGGCAGGACAGCGGCCTTTGGAGCCGTCGGTGGAGGTTCGAGTCCTCCCCGGGCAACTTGATTGTTTTGATTCAACGCAGACTTTAAGAGATGACGTCAAATCAGGAGTTACCCATTGGGATATTTACCGGTAGCAGTAATCCGGCGCTTGCGAAGAAGATTGCGGCTGCCTACGGTCAGTCACTTGGCAAACTCAGTCGGGTTGTGTTTTCAGATGGTGAATTGTACGCGAAGTATCAGGAGTCTATTCGGGGTAGAGACTTATTCATTATCCAGAGTACGTACCCGAATGCAGACAACTGGATGGAGCTTCTCCTGCTCATAGATGCTGCCAAACGCGCTTCAGCGGTTCGAATCAACGCCGTGATCCCTTACTTTGGCTATGCACGCCAGGAACGCAAAGATCAGCCCAGGGTGCCCATTGCTGCCAAACTGATGGCAGATCTGTTGCAGACAGCAGGCATAAACCGGGTTTTGACTATGGATCTGCATGCTTCACAGATTCAGGGATTTTTTAATGTTCCGGTGGATCATTTGTACGCCTCAGCAGTATTCACGGGCTATTTTCAGAAACTCCGTCTGACGAATTTGGTTGTGGTTGCTCCCGATGTGGGGGCGATCAAGATGGCCCGGGCTTATGCCAATAGACTCGATACAGATCTAGCGGTCATAGATAAGCGGAGGCCACATCCGAACGCAGCGGAGATCATGAATATTATTGGTGAGGTCAAAGGACGCAATGTGCTCCTGATTGACGATATAATTGACACGGCGGGAACCTTAACGAATGCCGCCAATGCTCTCAGAGAAGCTGGAGCTCACGAAATCATGGCAGCATGTACACATCCACTCCTTTCAGGTAAAGCCTATGAAAGGATTGAGTCTTCTGTTTTGAGCAAGCTAGTGGTTACCGACAGTATCCCTCTCAAACGTGAGTCTGAATGTGTGGAGGTAGTCAGTGTTGCCGAGATGTTTGCTGATGCAATTCGGCGCATCGCAACTGACGACTCAGTTTCTATCCTGTTTAATTAGTAAGTCATCAATTTTGAATGAACGCTATTTCGATCGCAGCAGAAGCACGTGCACCTGGAAAGGCCGCGGCCCGGGCAGTGCGTAGGCAGGGCAACGTACCATGTGTTCTTTATGGGCATCATGTAGAGGCGCGATGCTTTACAACCAGTGAGAGAAGTCTCAAACCGCTCATTTTCACCAATCGCACCCACATTGTTAACGTGAGTCTTGGAAAGGACAGCTGGGATTGCATTATTAAGGACGTGGCCTATCATCCGGTTACTGACCGTCCCATGCACGTGGACTTCCAGGTTCTTCAGGCAGGTGAGAAGGTGACACTTTCCGTGCCGCTCAATTTTGTCGGTGTATCGGTCGGACAAGCTCAGGGCGGCTTGCCGACCTTTATACTTAATGAGCTGGCGGTGAGCTGTTTTCCACGGGATATTCCTACCCAGATTGATGTAGATATCAGTGAAGTGGAGATTGGGCAATCTCTTCACGTACGTGACTTAAACGAGGACACGTTGAATTTTCTGGCGCCGGAGGACCAGATTTTGATGACCGTAGGGGCTTCGCGAGCTGCTGAGGCTGAGGTAGAAGAAGGAGAAGAAGAGATAGAGGAAGAAGAAGTCCACGACGAATAAGCCCAGAGAGACCGTTCACAGGTGGGGCCTATGGCGCGACGAAAACGCGTGATTCTGGGGCTAGGCAATCCGGGGGCGAAGTATGCGGGTACCCGTCACAATGTGGGATTTGAGGTAGTTGACCGGATTGCGGAACGGTGCAAAATATCGCTGAAGCCAAATCTTCGAACGAACGCAATCACAGGCAAGGGGCGCTGGCGCGGTTACAAGTTTGTCGTGGCAAAATCTCAAACATGGATGAATCGTGCAGGGGAGTCAGCGCGAAGCCTTCAACGACGAATGCTTCTGGGCCAACAGGAATTCCTGGTAGTGCTGGATGATATTCATTTGCCGATCGGAGCTTTACGGTTGCGACAGGGAGGAAGTGCAGGAGGACATAACGGCATGCAGAGCATTATTGATAGCCTTGGAAATGAGAACATCCCAAGGTTACGAATAGGGATCGGAGGAGATTTTGAACGTGGCGGGCAGTCGAATTACGTCTTGTCCAAGTTCACTGAAGAAGAAAAAACCATAATGGACACAACGCTCAATGACGCGCGGGATGCGGCACTGATGTACGTTACAGATGGGATTGTGCCAGCTATGAATCTGTTTAATCGGCGAACTACGACACATTCCGGGGCAGGCAGATCTGAAGGTACAGAAAAGCTGGACCGATGATGAGCATATATATCGACAGCAAAAGCCGCCCGGTCTCAGGTTTGATCACTAAGTCTGAATTCAATTCAATTATATAATGCAAGTAGGTCTTTTGATTTCGCTGGTGTGCGCTTGTGGGTTCGTCGCACTTTTCTTTGCCTGGACCAAGGCAAGATGGATCACAAGGCAATCTCCCGGCACCGAGCAAATGATTGAAATTGCCGGTTACATAGCAAGGGGAGCCCAGGCCTTTCTGAGGCGGGAGTACCGTGTTCTTTCGATCTTTGTTTTTTCGGTAGCCGTGATTCTCGCGGTGACAGGCCTGATGGGAGGAGCGGATTCAGGTCGCTCCCCACTCATTGCTGTGTCATTCCTGGTTGGCGCCGTCTGCAGTGGGGCTGCAGGATTTGTAGGTATGCGTGTTGCCACAAAAGCGAACGTTCGGACGACCAATGCAGCACGAACGGGGCTATCCGAGGCGCTCAGTATTGCGTTTTCCGGTGGTCTGGTCATGGGATTATGCGTGGTTGGCCTAGGTATTCTGGGGCTCGCTGGCCTGTTTTTGGCATACAGCGGGTTGACTGACTGGACCACGTTCAAAGTTATAGACGTAATTTCCGGGTTTTCTCTGGGAGCTTCTTCTATTGCTCTTTTTGCACGTGTAGGTGGCGGGATATACACAAAGGCTGCGGATGTAGGGGCTGATCTGGCCGGCAAGGTATACGAAGGAATCCCCGAAGACGATGCACGTAACCCGGCGACTATTGCCGATAACGTTGGAGATAATGTTGGAGATGTTGCCGGTATGGGAGCGGACCTCTTCGAAAGTTACGTCGGCTCAATCATCGGTGCGATGGTGCTCGGTACGGGTTTCCTGACAGTGTTTGAGGGCTCGGGGGCGGCGTTAGGCGATTTGAGTGCAGTGGTCCTTCCTCTGGTGTTAGGGGCTGTGGGGATCCTGGTTTCTGTGTTGGGATCCTTCTTCGTTCGTGTGAAGGAGGGCGGAAACCCGCAGAAAGGACTAAATCTTGGTGAATTTGGTGCGAGTGCAGTTATGGCGGTACTCGCATTTTTTGTGATCACCTGGATGCTGCCTACTGAATGGGTGGCCACTACAAGTATTGTCGGGGAAAAAGTCTATACATCCGTGGGCGTGTTTTGGGCAATGCTTATTGGATTGGTATCCGGTGTACTCATTGGTCTGGCAACCGAGTATTTCACATCTACGGCTACATTGCCAACATTCCTTATAGCTAAGCAGAGTGTAACCGGGGCCGCAACCAATATTATTTCAGGTCTCGGAGCAGGCATGTATTCAACGGGAGTTCCTGCATTGGTGATTGCCCTGGCAATTGTCGGAGCTTTCAGTACCGCCGGTCTTTACGGAATAGCCATTGCAGCGGTGGGGATGCTATCAGTTACCGGTATTCAGTTGGCAGTGGATGCATATGGTCCAATCAGCGATAATGCGGGTGGCATCGCAGAAATGGCCCATCTGCCGGCAGAGGTCCGGGAACGAACTGATAAACTGGACGCGGTTGGAAATACGACAGCGGCCATAGGCAAAGGTTTTGCAATTGGCTCGGCTGCGCTGACTGCGCTGGCACTGTTTGCCGCGTTCATGCAGCAGGCAGGGCTTGAAACGATCAATGTTGCTCAACCCAATATTCTTGCTGGTCTTTTGGTTGGGGCCACACTGCCTTACGTGTTCAGTGCGATGGCTATGGGTGCAGTAGGACGTGCATCGGCTGATATGATTACGGAGGTTGGCAGGCAGTTTAGGGAGATTCCAGGGCTGCGCGAAGGAACAGCCACAGCAGAGTATGCCAAATGTGTGGATATCTCAACTGCAGCTGCTATCCGAGAAATGATTGCTCCCGGCCTGTTGGCTATTCTAGTGCCGGTGATTGTTGGATTCATTAGTCCAGATATGTTGGGAGGCCTACTTGTTGGCGTAACGGTTTCGGGTGTTTTGTTTGCCATATTCCAATCGAACGCTGGTGGAGCGTGGGACAATGCGAAGAAGCGCATCGAGGGAGGGATTAGTATTGATGGAGTGGCTTTAGGGAAAGGAACAGAAGCACACAAGGCCTCCGTCGTTGGTGATACGGTGGGGGATCCATTCAAGGATACCTCCGGACCGAGCTTGAATATTTTGATTAAGCTGATTGCGGTGGTTGCACTTGTTATTGCACCGCTTCTTTAAGGTCAATCGTTCTCGGGCGCCGCTTTTGCAAGTTAGCCGTGCGTCGCGAAAAAGACGATCATTCCGTTCTATCTAATATCGGCAGCTCCAACTCGTGGCCGCTTCGCAGGGTCGCGTTTTTGCGTAACTTATGCCCGCATCACCACTTTAGTGGTAGCGTATTACTTTTACAATTACAGGCAGTCTCTTTATGTTTGGGAGAAGTTCAATACCTCCCTCAACCAACAGGAAGTAATCGTCCCCATCTACATAGTGTAGCACGATCGCTGTGCCAATCTCAATTGGTACGCTAATTGATTAGCCTGTGCATCAACAATTTCAGGTGGTCGCTGTCCCTGAACTAATTGCATTGACGGACTACATGGGCTGACCTTAAACGACAATTGCTTATCGGTCCAATCCCGCCCGAACTCGGCACACATATTTCCGTGTCGTCACCATGTAGGCCAAAAAACATTCCTGACAAGGGCTCCCGCGTAATACGCCGTGCCCCATCACCCCTTTTGCCCATAGCAATCCCTTGTGTTCTTCCTGTTTATGTGCTGTAATCAACGATCCGATCTACTGGCACTGTGGGAAAGTCCTTCATGCGTGGAGCGACTACAGCTGGGAAGATTCACCGTTGCTGGGGTCCTTTAGGTGCCTTATCCCCTCACAGGAGCAGCTCTCATGCGCGATGGCTGCGTAGCTGTATAGAAGGCGCGTTTCATTCTAAATATTTTGTTGCAATTTACGTATCATACTATGAAACGCAATAAAAATCTATTGTTTTATGTGGGAAATGACGAGGAGACTGAGCCCGGCTATGGTTTCTGGCCGGTTACGAGAGTTAAGGGGGACCGGAATGGTCCATTCTCTTTACCTGCGACAGTGTGAGGCTCTCTGCGCGACTCTGGACGAGGCGGGGCGGTCGGACAACGCATTGCCTTTTCCCAAGGCCCTTGCGACGCTCTATCCAGATGCCGCACCTGAATCCGTTATGGGCGCGTTCCGGATATGGCGTAGCCGCCTCAACCAGCGGCTGAGCGCCGCCAATGCCACCTTCTGGCTCTCGGTCTCGCAAAATCGTCGGTTACCTCTGGAGGAGCGCCTTTGCTGGTTTGAGGGAGAAGACCTCACGACCGCCAAGTTCGACACCTTCAATAGCGCGGAGGCGCGGCTGGACGGTCAATTCGAGAAGTCACGCGGGCGCCCACGCACTGTTACCTACTTTGTAAGCTATGCCCACGCGGACCGTGACTCAGTCGAGTCGCTGCTGAAACGGTTGGACCTTCGGCTGTCACAATGCGGGGCATTTAATTTCATGCCTTGGCGAGACGTTGACGCCATGGTCCCCGGCGAAGTCATTTCCAACGAAATCGAAGCAGGGATCACCAGCTGCCAGATCGGTCTCCAAATGGTTTCCCATGGATACATGGCCAGTAAGTTCGTCCGCGAGCACGAGCGGCCGCGATTTGTACCTGGCAAGACGCTCGCATCGGATTCCAGCCTACGCTTGGGTTTTCCTATTGCAATCGACCAACCGGACTGGGAGAACATTGACTGGGAGGAGTTTCGCCGTGACGAAGGTGCGCTGTTTTTCCACGATGGCAAGGCCTACCGGGATCTCCGAGAGGGCGACCACGAGCTCCGGCAACATAATCGTGATGCGTTTGCCAAAGCGTGCGTCCAGAAGATCGTCCAAGCGACCCAGCGTTATCTTGGCGGCTCTGGCGACGACCCGCTTCCGAGAAAAAGGTTGACTGAGGAAGTCATGTGGGAATCCGTGTCGACCGGCTCTGCTGGTGAGTACGTTCCGGCACGCGGGCACGAGACCCGGATACAACAGGGCTACGGATCCGCATTCGAAGGCGCGTCGCCGGCGACACAAGGCATCCTTGTTCTCAACCACCTTTTGCACTGGGCCACTCTGCGCCGTTCAATACCACTATTCGCGCTCCTTGGCGAGTACGGCATGGGCAAGACCGTCAATTGCAAGCAACTGACCCTCGAATTGCTAGAACAGCGGAAGCTAGCCGGAGTAGATGCCATTGCCCCGCCGATGCCAGTCTACTTGGACATGCGCTACGCGCGCGGCTTGTTCCGAAGCGAGGCGCTGGAGCAGGGCACGCGCCGCTTTGAGCATGTCGAGATCGACGATCTGGTCAACGCGATTTTTCGCGAAAGCTGGAAGGCTCGCGAAAAACCCGACGCTGCCGATCTTCGCCGGCTTATCGCTAGTGGTAATGTCTTGATCATCTTCGACGGTTTCGATGAGATCGCTGTACATCTCCACCCCGCCGAAGCCCAGAGCCTCATTCGGACCATGTGGTCTTTGTTACCGTCCAACGCGTTCAGCACCGATGTCGAACGGCCGCTTACGGGTACGGAAGCGGTGCAGATGCTTATAAGTTGCAGGACCCACTACTTCCGCGATGTAACGCAGCAGGTGAACCTCTTCTCTGGCTACCAGCGAGAACTTGAGTATTCCGTCGACCTCTACGATGCGATCACCCTTCTGCCCTTTAACGAAAAACAAGTTGAACGCTTCCTTGCCGCCAAGCTGCGCGACGAGACCAAGGCCCGTCGCGCGTTCGACACGATCAGAAGCATTCACAACCTGCCCGAACTGGCGCGACGCCCGGTGCTACTTGACCGCATTTGCGGTCAAATCGAACAGATTGAGGCGCTCGCGGAGACTGGCGAAAGGATCAATGCTGCGCGGCTGTACGATCTGCTTGCCAACGAATGGCTTGCCCGAGATAACGCCAAGCATACCTTGGACATCGAGATTAAGAAAGCCCTTATGGCACGCCTCGCCGGCGCAATGTGGCGCAGTGGGGAGCGTTTCTGGCCAGCGGGCGAGATCGAAACGTGGCTTGACGGAGAACTGCGTAGTGATGTGCGCCTCAATGAACGTTATGCCGGGCTCTACCGCGGCAAGGCGCGCGAAATACTCTACGAAGATCTGCGCACCTCTGCCTTCGTGGTTCGTTCCGACAATGAAGGTTTTCGATTTGCCCATACCTCAATTCAGGAGTATTTCCTCGCAAGATATCTTTTCCAGACCTTACGCGACGGAGTGGCGGACGACTGGGAGGGTATTGATCCCTCGCCAGAGTGCCTAGATTTCCTAGCCGAGATTGCTTGCGAAAACGCGCGTGAAGTGGAAAAGCAGCGCTTCTTCGATAGTCTTGGCACATTGCTCCGCCACTCTTATCGCCCGGGCATCTCCGAGGTGGCGTTTCGGGTCGTACTGGATGCGCAGTGCCGGGGCGAAACGGCAGCACCTCGGGGGCGCTATCGACTGGAAGGTGCTAAACTCGGGGGGTGGAATGTTGCGGGAGGGGACGGTGCCGACAGGATTGAGTTGTCGGGGTCTAATTTTACCGGTGCTGTACTGAGAAACCTGCAATTCCTCGACGTCATTGCTCGGGGCTGCGTTTTCGATGGCACCACGCTGGAGTTTGTACTCTTCGAGCGTGTTGACCTTTCGGGAAGTTCATTCGACAGTTCTCGTACGCTGGCCAGTGTCTTCCGCCAGTGCCGGATGAGTGCAGTACAAATTAGTGGCGCGAATTGGCACAATACGACGTTTCTGCATTGTAATGATCTAAGTGAATTTGCGAGGCACGATGATCAATCAGGCATACCGCTGATCATCTCCAAAGACATCCTCGGATCACTCCAGACACAATGTGATAGATCAAGGCTCCAAGTCCAAACGAGTAACCATTCCTCGGTTGGAGCCTATGCATTCAGCCCTGACGGGACGCGCGGCGTGTTCCATGGATATGCCAACACGTTGAGTCTATGGCATGTGGAAACTGGTGAGAAGATGGCAGTACTCCAAGGCCACACGGGGAGAGTTCGGGTTTGCACTTTTAGTCCCGACGGGGAGCGCATCTTATCGGGATCCGACGACGGAACTTTACGACTATGGGACGGCAAAACCGGCGGGAAGATTGCAGTCCTGCGGGGGCACTCATGTCCGGTCTGGGCCTGTGCCTTCAGTCCTGACGGTGAACGTGTCGTTTCGGGATCTGACGACGGGACCCTATGCCTATGGGATGGCAAAACAAACAAGGCGATTGCGACTCGGCCGGGGCACTCGCTTTCTATCTGGGCCTGCGCCTTCAGTCCTGACGGGGCTTGTGTCGTTTCGGGATCCGACGACGGAAGTCTGCTCCTATGGGACGGCAAAACGGGCGAGATACTCGCACTTCTTCAAGGGCACACACAACGCGTGGGGATCTGCGGATTTAGCGCTGACGGGACCCGAGTCGTCTCAGGATCTGACGATGGTTCGCTGCGCCTATGGAACGGGGAGACCGGCACGGAGATAGCGGTCCTGCAAAGTCACACGGCGAAGGTTACCACACTCGCCTTCAGCCCCGAGGGAACACGCTTAATCTCTGGATCCGATGATTGGACATTGCGCTTGTGGGACGGAGTGACCGGCGCAGGAATTGCGATTCTCCGGGGTCACACGGAGGCCGTTTCAGCCTGCGCATTCAGCCCTGACGGGAGACGTATCCTTTCGGGATCAAATGACGGTACACTACGTCTCTGGGACGCAGATACTGGCGAGGCTATTTCAACTCTTCGAGGCCATACCGGCCGAATTGTAGCATGCACCTTCAGCGCTGACGGGACACGAGTGGTTTCATGGTCCAGTCGCAGCTCGTTGCGCCTGTGGGATGGGCACGACGGTGAGGAAATTGCCGTTTTCCAGAATTACGTGGTCCCTGTCTCAGCTTTGGCCTTCAGCCCCGATGGAACACGCATCGTTTCGGGTTCCGCTGACGGCACGCTTTACCTTTGGGATGTAGAAACCAGCAAGCAGCTCGAGATCCATAAAGGGCACACTAAGGAAGTTAGATCCTGCGCGTTCAGCCCCGACGGGACGCGTATAGTTTCTGGGTCAGACGACGGCACGCTGCGACTGTGGCAGGGGGAAAGCGGGGAGGAGATTGCCGTTCTCCGAGCGCATTCAAGGGGGGTGTTCTACTGCGCCTTCAACCGGGACGGCACGCGTATCGTCTCTGGAGGCCAATACGACGCAGTGCGCCTGTGGAACACGGATCGCGGCGAGGAGATATTAGGTGCCCATCGTCACCTAAACGGCGATTATAAATGTGCCTTCACCCCAGAAGGGACGCATGCCATCTTTGGAGGCTTTGGCCCGGCTCGGCTGTACAACATCGAAACAGGCGAAGATGTTGAGATACCTGAGGGCCACATAGGAGGATCGTTCGTCAATGCGCTCAGCCCCGAAGGCAATCGTGTTGTCTACGGATGTCATGACTCGCTTTTCCTCTGGAACACCAAAACTGACAAGGTACGCGAGGTTTACGTGAATCACGCAAAGGGAGTATCTATTTGCGCGTTTAGTCCGGACGGGGCATGCATCGTTTTGGGGGCCTACGATGGTACCCTAGGCTTTCTGGAATTCGAAACCGGCATAATAATCCCAGTGCGCCAAGGTCACTCAGAACGCGTTAGAACGCTTTCCTTTAGCCCTGACGGGGCACGTGTTCTCTCGGGATCCGACGATGGTACCCTGCGTCATTGGGATATTGAATCTGGCAAGGAGATCGCGGTTTTTCGGGGTCACACAGGATGTATCTTGACCTGCGCCTTCAGCCCTGACGGAGAACGCATCGTGTCCGCGTCCAACGATGGCACATTACGTTTATGGGATGCGGCAACAGCCAAGGCAGTAACGGTGTTCCATCATCTGTCGGAAGGCGGCTATCTCGTTTTTTCCGAACATCACAACCAGGTGCTCGGTGCCTCTGGGAATGCATGGCGCTATTTTCGTTGGTTCGCACCGGATCGGAATCTATTTCCGATGTTACCGCTGGAGGCGGACCCTCGGATCGGCAAGATCCCTAACAACGGCTACTGCCTCAGTGCGGTTAAACCCTCGATGCCTAACCTCCAGTCACAAACGTGGCAGTCTCGTGGATCGAAAGCCTCGCCCGTCGACGGACAACAATGGGAACGGAAATCGTAGAGTCCGGGCTGGTCTTGGGAAGGTATTGGCAGAAAACCCTACTGTCGATAGGAGGCTTTTGGACGAACAGCGGAGGCTATTGTAACGCGCTGCTGGTCACTGATGCCACGACATGATTCATCTTGAGTGATCAGTGGTTAGTACCGGCGTTGTTCTGGAGGTGATCAGGGAGTAGTTAAGGTCATCACTGACTTTCCCGTCCATGAGCACCCCTAAGACCCGTAGCCATCATTTCTCGTCGCCTTGACTGAATGGCTCACCGATCTGCACACCTGTCAACAATAGCGTATGTCGATTCTTCAGTCGAAACTTCACGTTCCAATACCTCTGGTCAGCGATCGACGGATGGCACCAGACGTCCTGCACTATCGGTGGGAGGTTGAAGTGGTCCTCGCGAAAACTTCCGAGAACCGAGAGAGATACTCGATCCCACATACCACACCGCGAGTGAACGAGAAAGCTTACTTTGAAGCAGATGACTCATTTGAATCTTTTGATTATGGCCCATGGCTGCAATTTGTAGTGATTTCTATCTAGCCGGTCAATGAATCATACTGGAGGCCAGATACTACCAAGGCCAATATGATGCGATCAAACCTAGCTCAGAAACTGGTGGATCATCTATACTCAACAAGGAGGTCAAGCCATTATGTCTAGAGTGCTCTTCAGTTGATCCATCGTATTGCGGGAAAACTTATGAATTGTATAGGATACTTGAAATCGTTGACATCTGCCTCATTATGTGAAGTAAACCAAAAAGAAGGGCATGGCGAAGCCAAGGTGCTCAACTGAAAGGGGGATCTCGCTGTAGAGTTCCCGAAGGGGATACCGGGTGATAAGGCGTCTGGCAAGTGGAACAAGTTGGTGTATTGACCGAACGATTAACTGTTTTGCCAACCGTATTGAAGCGCGAACCTGAGCCCTTACAGACACAAAGAAATGCGGTATTGCTGCCGTGGCTGCAGGAAGTACTTCATAGAATGCTCCAAAAACGGCCTCCAAAAAGAGATTGCTGGCACCGTTCCGCTAAAAGGTATCGTCCAGAGTCTGGATTCGGTGAGGCTGCCAGACGTATCCAGCCAGAGAATCAAGCCAAGTCGACCGCAGACAGCGCTACCAGAACCTCGAGCGCGTGCTCATTGTAATCATCGCGGCAGGGGAACGGTTTTTTCGTTTACTTCTGTGCCAATTTCTCTATCCGGGATAATTCATCCGTATCGATAGAAAGAACCTCTATCGGGCGCTTGCGGATACCTATACCGTGCTCGATCAGCAGGTCGACAAGCTTGTCCCCGTCAATGAGTGTAATCGGTGCGGCACCTCGGGCAAATGCCGCTTCGGTAGCTCCTTTAGCAAAGCGGGAAGTCGCTACTATGGTCCCTCGGACAGCGTTGAATCGGTACAACGAGCCACGCAGTGCATCCAAATCCTTACGCTGCACAGTGCGCCTGTGTCGCTTCGCTTGGACCACTTCGCGGACCGATGTGACACCAAGTTCTATCTCAGCAGTCACATCGACACCTCCATCACCGGACTCTCCTACGACCTTCACGTTTAGGTAATTCATCTTCTCGAGCAGGAGTCCGACAAGTATCTCGAAGGCATTAGGGTTCATCTGCAGGAGGGATTCAAGAAGATCTTCGCGAACTTTTTCCTCAAGTTTCTTGGCGAGCTTGCGGATTTGCTGTCGTTCGTCAGGCTCAGGCAACGTCCCGACACGCCCAAGGTACGCGATTCCTGCATCGGTGGCCGAATAGTTGGCGCCCTCACGATCAATTAGTCCACGATCAAGAAGATTGTTCAGACGACGACGAAGGGCGTCACGGATGGTGGAATCGGTTCTGAGTCCAGAGTATTGCTCAAGGTACTCGGCCCACGGATCAACAAGGCCCGCAAAGCGAACGGGGCCGCTGTCTGAGATCATCATGAGAAGCTCTGAAAGTCCCTCTTGCTGGTCAAGAAAGATTTCGGTGCTTCCACCCTGATGCTCGATGAAATCACGACCTTGGTCGGTGAGGCGGAGTTTGTCATCCAAGTCTGCCTCAAGGAGCTCGTATTTCTGGACTAGAAGCCAGCTCCCATAGATGTACCTAGGATTGACAACTTTATCGCTCTTAGTCCATATGGCCATGGCGAGATCAAGTATATCACCAGAGAGCTTTTCAGGGATCCAAGTATCGGGATCTGTCCAATCGACAGGATTCTGAGGTGTACCACGAAGCTGCGCCAACGCGCTGCGGAGTCCAGTAACGTGTGTCTTAATGCAGCCGGGCCAGATTTTCAGCAACTGGCGTACCTCGCCGTACGTAGGAAACAGTGGAATGCGAACTCGCCTAGAGAGGTCAGGCACGCCGCTCTCGTCCTCACGGCGCCGATCGGGCAATACACTAAGAACCTTGACTTCAGATTCCGGTAATGCAGCATGCAAAGCACGCAATCCGTAGATGCCAGGGCCAAGTCGAATAAATTCACTATTGCCGCCGTTACGTGTGATATCGGTAGACAAGGTATTGTTTAGCGTGTTTTCTGGCTTCTTGGCGGACGATGTCACCAGGCCTTTGCTGAGAATCTCTTCAGTCAGCTTGCGGTAGTGCATGGGACCGAATTCCCTCAGCAGTTTGATGGCTGCTTGGCTTAGAGTGTTCTTGCTCTCGTGCATGAGCGTCTCAGTTATTGATAGCAGGTTCAAAATAATGACTTATCAGGATCGGAGCAAAATCCCTCAGCTCGACAAAACACTTAACGTAGCTTTGTAGGATGGCCGGCCCTTCTCTATCCGAGCATTTAGGCAAAAGCGTTGCATACCGGTTTGAATTTACTTAAGTACACTCGAAATCCCCGCTAACAGCTACAGTTCGGCGTATAATCCCTAGAGTTGATATCATGGCCAGTATAGGTTTAGCAAAGTACCGGAGGATAGGGCCCGTCGAGGAAACCTGTCATGTCATGGTATCTATAAGGTCTAAGTTTTTTATAAAATCTCTAATTTCGCTCCTATGAAATCAATTTTGCTCATTCTTGCAAGCTTCTTTTCAGTGAGTGTATCCTGGGCGCAATACAACCTTTCTGGAACTGTAACGACGCGTGACACCGACGAACTGCTACCCGGAGCCTCCGTGATCATAGAAGGTTCTTCGCGTGGCACGACTACGGATATAGACGGACATTTTTTACTCTCCGACCTTTCACCAGGTACGTACACCATTACCGCCTCTTTCGTGGGCTTCGAAGATGAATCACAGGTTGTGACTGTGCGAAGCGCAGATGTTGTGTTGAACTTTGAAATAGAAGCCACCAGTGTGGCGTTGGAGGGTATGGAAGTATTTGCTTCCAGAGCCTTGGAGCAGAGGACGCCAGTTGCCTTCACAACTCTGGGAAAGGCGCGATTGCAACGCGATCTCGGTTCGCGTGATGTCCCGCTTGTGCTCAACACCATGCCTTCGGTTTACAGTACAGTACAAGGGGGAGGAGCGGGAGACGCACGCGTAAATGTACGTGGATTTAATCAGCGTAACATAGCAATTTTAATCAACGGCGTCCCGGTAAATGATATGGAGAATGGTTGGCTTTACTGGTCAAATTGGGATGGCCTGGAGGAAGTGACAAATTCTATCCAGCTCCAACGTGGGTTGTCAGTTGTCACAGTGGCAACGCCGTCGATTGGGGGTACAATGAATATTCTTACCGATCCGGCACGCAATGCGCGACAAGTACTGCTCAAACAGGAGTTCGGCAACGATGGACTGCGTAAATCCACCCTCATGCTATCCTCGGGGCTCATTGATGGCAAAGTGGCTGTAACCGTTTCTGGAGTACGCAAGACCGGACAGGGATATGTAGATGGAACTTGGACAGACATGTGGTCCTACTATGCTGCGGTTGGTTGGAATGCGAGCAGTGCGCACCGCCTCGACTTTTCGGCGGTCGGCTCCCCACAGCGCCACGGACAAAATTTTTCCCGTCAGAATATCGCTGCTTACGACCACGAGTATGCCAGTAAAGTATTTGAGCGGGATGGATTGGATGCCGCAACCATCAGCGAGATTCTGCAGGCTTATCCAGAAAGAGGGCGGCGCTGGAATCAAAATCTCGGTGCAGTTTCGGAGACTTATACAAGGGATCAGCATAATGGCTTTGGACCTGTGCAGCGCAAGAACAGCGGATATATTGACGAATTCGAGAATTTCTTTCACAAGCCCATATTGAGCTTAAGTCATTTTGGACAACTGACAGAAAAATCTCTTCTTTCGACCATCGTGTATTATTCGGGAGGAAAGGGGGGCGGGTCAAGTCGTCATGGTGACTTGGTTGCAGATCAGAGCGGTCCCTCTCCGGTCCCCGATTACGATGCAACCATTGAGGCCAATAGAAAAAATGGACTGTCTCGCGGTATAATTCGGAACCGCCATAATGTACAATGGACGCTGGGGGCTATTTCAAAGTTGACCCATCAAGTAAACGATCATATTGAACTGGAAGCTGGACTCGACTGGCGCAGTGCCGAAATTCAGCATTTCAGTACTGTGAGAGATCTGTTGGGGGGGCAGGGATATTTGCGATTCGACAATGATTTCTGGGGTTCGGGGGGACGTGCGCTACAGTTAGGGGAGCGGTTTGACTACGATGATATCGTGACTATAAACTGGATCGGTGGATTTTTACAGGGGCGATATGAAACAGGACCGTTGAGCAGTTTTGCAGTAGTGGGTTATTCGAGAATCAAGTATACATTTGAAGATTTCTTTACTGATGATGGCCATGGAAGGCCATTTGCTGCTTCGCCATCACCTATCGGCGGTTATCAAGTCAAGGGAGGGGCAAACTATCGTCTGAACGAGGTCTTATCTGCTTATGCCAGTATCGGCCGCGTTTCAAAGGTTCCTGTTTTTGATGGTGTCATTGACGCCATCTCCGGCAGTATTAACCCGGATCCCCAGAATGAGTCCTTCATCGGGATCGAAGGCGGTGTGAATTTTCGATCTTTAGACAGGAGGGTTACAGCAAAGCTGAATCTCTATCATACAACATGGAATGATCGAACCGTGACACGCAGTCTGTTGGAGCAGAGTGGCAATGATGCATTAGTCAACATAGGAGGATTGAATGCGCTGCACAGAGGAGTTGAAGGAGAGCTTGCCTGGCAACCGGTAGATTTCGTGCGTTTGGATGGGGCTTTCTCTGTGGGGGACTGGAAATACACGGATGATGTTTCTGGCACATATACCCCTGATCGTTCCAATCCAGATAGCCGAGAACGGGTGTTTCTCCCCCTCAGCGGGGTAAAGGTGGGGGATGCCCCGCAGACTCAACTCGCCTATGCCATAACGGCATTTCCCAGGTCGGGGATGCATGTTGTGCTGACTGGACGTTCCTATGCCAAACATTTTGCGGATTTTGATCCTGCCGGCTATAGCGAACGAAACAGTCCGGTTTGGGAGGCCCCCGGGTACACAGTTTTCGATCTCAAGGCGGGCTATAATTTTGATAGGGGGCGTTTTGGTGTCCGATTGTTTTTACATGTCTTCAACGTAGCGAACACATTCTATGTGCAGGATGCCGTAAATAATTCCCGTTTTCACGCTTACACCCTTAACGGAATAAATATGGGAAGGGCAGATGACGCAGAAGTATTTCTTGGTCTACCCAGAACATTCAATCTTGGTACACGTGTGATCTTCCGATGAAAGAAACTCCCATCGTCCATTTAATATCGGGAATCTCCAATGCATATTTTGTTCCAGGAATGTCTTGACAAATCTACATCATGCACAATCCACGGAAGCTAGTAACAGACATTGAGATTGTATATCTAAGTAACCACCTTAATAGTCGTTATATTCAGCATTGGGGCATGCTTTCAGGAACATGATGATAAGGCAGCGTATGATTTCCGAGTGATTCATCCAGTGAATCTCGGACAAGGGCCCTGCACATGGAGATTTGAGCTGACCGTTCATGTGATTCGTGAAGTGGATGTAGCGCTACTGTACACAATTGCAAAAATATCCATTCAATGGCGAAGGTCGAAGTGCAAATGCCCAAGATGGGCGAGAGCATTACCGAGGGATCGGTAATTGTCTGGCACAAGCAAGTCGGTGATCCAGTCGAGCTGGATGAGGTCCTACTGGAAATTGGAACCGACAAGGTAGATACGGATGTCCCTGCGCCAGCGGGCGGCGTAGTTACGGAAATTCTCACCCAGGAGGGTGAGACCGTTCCGGTTGGACATGTGATCGCTATAATTGCTACCGAGAGCGAAGATTCAACTGGCACAACTCAAGGTGCTGCGGCTTCTGAAACAGCGGAAGCTCCGAAGTCACCCGGACCAGAATCGACATTGGCGTCAGCGGCAGATATATCTGTAGTTATGCCGAAGATGGGCGAAAGTATTACCGAGGGGACGGTGATTGTCTGGCATAAGCAGGTAGGAGATTCGGTTGAACTAGATGAGACCCTGTTGGAAATCGGGACCGACAAAGTAGATACGGACGTGCCGGCCCCTGCCACGGGCATTCTTCGAGAAATTCTGGTGCCCGAAGGAGAGACAGTTGATGTAGGCACTACGATCGCATTGATCGGTGCCGAAGGGACCGTGCCCGTGCAGGATGCAGGATCAATGCCCGATACCGTAGAGGAAGCTGCTCCATTGTCGTCTGGAACGGTAGAGGAGCCTGCTCCGCCTTCTGAGATCACACCTGCGGGCGAGCCGGAACAGATTGATAGCGACCGGCATCTAGCGGACGGACGATTCCTGAGCCCACTGGTGCGCAGTATCGCACAGGCTGAGAACATATCTAGGGATGAATTGTCCAGGATTAAGGGATCTGGACGTGATGGACGGCTCACGAAAAAAGATGTGGTAAACTATCTGGAATCCCGCAAGAGGCCTACAGGGCGAACGAGAACTCCGGTCAGTACCCCGCCTGTAAGGAAAAAGGTTTCCCACCCTGTACCTGCTGACGGGGACTCGCAGCGGGTAGAGGTTATCCAGATGGGGCGGATGCGTCAGCTTATTGCTGAGCATATGATACATTCCAAACGTACGTCAGCACACGTAACCTCATTTTCAGAGGTTGATGTGACACGACTTGTCCGCATACGAGAGGCCAATAAGCAGGCTTTTCTAGCGCGCGATGGAGTGAAGCTGACGTACACTCCCTTTCTTGTTCATGCAGCGGTTGAAGCTTTGCGTGAGTTTCCTATCTTGAACAGTTCGGTGGAGAAAAACCAGATTCTGGTCAAAAAAGATTACCATATCGGTATTGCGGTAGCGATTAAGGAATCTGGACTGATTGTTCCAGTTATCCGGCATGCTGGGCGCTTGAGTATAGCTGGACTCGCCCATGCTGCAAGCGATTTAGCGCATCGTGCACGCTCATCTGAATTGCTTCCTGATGATTTACAGGGTGGAACTTTCACCTTGACGAATGTGGGTTCTCTGGGGTCCTTGATGGGTACGCCAATCATCCTACAGCCGCAAGTGGCCATTCTTGCCACGGGCTCTATCAAGAAACGGCCAATTGTAGTTGAGCATCCTGAACATGGCGACACGATTGCGATTCGCCACATGATGGTCCTGTCGTTGTCCTATGATCATCGTGTCATTGATGGCGCTATGGGGATAGCTTTCCTACGTCGGTACACGGAGGTACTTGAAAACCTTGACCCGGAGATGGAGCTATAGGTTTGCTTGAGGAATAATCACAGGTCCCTCTGAGGCATGTCGTCTGAAAATCGTGACCGAGCCAACACTTTGACTACGGATGCGATTTCTGCGCGGGTAGAGCACTTCCTAAGCAGCCTGGCTTCTGAAAAATCTCCGGCTACACGGAAGACATACGGTAGGGCGCTCGGAGTTTTTTTGTTTTGGGTTGATGAGAAGGGCGGCAAAGTCCAACTCTCCCGGGATAGTCTGGAGGATTATCTGCTGTACTTGCGCCGAGTGCGGAAAGTCAAGGATCGAACGATCCAGACTTATCTGACAGCGGTGCGACAGTTTTTCGCTTTTCTATCCGAAAAGGGTTTACTGCAAGAAGATCCGTCAAAGGGGCTTACGGTGAAGGTAAGTGCGTCGGCTAGGAGTCGGGGAATATTGACCTTGGGCGAGGTTGAGCGCTTGCTTCAGGTATCGGAGTCCTCGGATCCTATTGACCTGCGTGATCGGGCCATCCTGTGCTGCATGCTTATAGAGGGTCTCTCCGAGGGAGAGGTTGTGCGGTGTAACTACAAAGACTTGGAGAATACGATAATGGGCGTAGAATTGGTTGTTCGTGGTAAAGGGGGGCGCTTACGAGTTCCAATGGATTCACGAACGTACAAGAGTATTGTAGCCTACCTGACCAGCCGGGCTGAGTATATCAGACCCATCGATCCGCTCTTTGTGTCGCATGGTCCTCGCGGGCAAAACGAGCGCCTGAAAGTTCGAACAGTAAGGGCTCGCATGCGCGAGTTGCTCGATCGAGCCGGAATTACGCGTCTGGATGTTTCCCCACAAAGCCTGACGCATACGTCCATTTATCTGTTGATCCAAAGCGGCGTCGCAAGGGCAGAATTACGGCAACGCACACGCCCGTGGAGACTCTTCCACCGCCTCAATGATCTGAAAGCTCAGGGGCTTATTGATGCCTCCTATTGAACCTTCTGGCCAAGGTGAATTGATGCAGTCCGGCAAATGACCAGGAGCTGAAGGCATAGTCAACCTGAAAGCCCCGTACACGGAGTCCGAATCCGACAGCCGTTCCTGCAAGATCTAGTCGGCGCTCAGATTTAAGGTTGCGTTTGCGGTGGCTGTAGCCCAGGCGAAGATGAAACGCGGGTATGGCCTCGAACTGGAGGCTGAAGATCGCATGACGAAATCCGTCATCCACGGCTGTGATCTGGTGAGCATTCTGCAGATTGTGGAGCGTGAGGCCGAACAGGACTGGAATGTATCTGAGTCGTTTGGACACGACTATACGAATATCCATTGGAAGTTCATCACGCGTAGGGCCAAGGCTCGAAAGGACTATTCCCGTGTTCGTTACTGCCGCTGAGGCGACAAATCCCTGGTCGGGGATATGGTAGGCAGCACCCACATCTACGGCCGCAGCTATTGCATTGAATTGTCCTACGGAAGTATAGATCAGATGTATACTCCCGCCATAACGTAGTCCGGATTGCCAAGATCGTGACAGACCAGCGGAGAGTGCCAGATTACTTGATGTGAACGTGCCATTGCGCTCACCGTATATATCTGCCTTTGCGATGCTACCCCAGTGGAAAAAACGTACTCCTACTGCGCCTGTACCGATTGGGCCAAGGTTTTGAGCATAGGTAAGTGCGCCAGCCTGGAGGTCGCTTAGGTGGTTCAGCCAGGATACCGAAAGATTTCCGTCGAGATCCTCGCCCAGAAGCGCCGGATTGTAGAACAGGACATTCCCCTGGTTTGAGGTGGTGCTCAGTGATGTACCTCCTAGGGCGGCTGCTTGGGCAGAAGGTTCAAGCCGAAGAAAATCAAAGCTTGAGAGTGTCTGGCCGTGTACGGTGTTTATCCCACATAAAATCGTAAGTGCGGTTAGCCAGAAAATATTCGTGCGAACAACCACACTAGAGGGGTTAGCCATGAAGTTCAGCTCCACATTCTTGGGGGGTTGAACTGCGCCAGGGGCAGACACAAGCAAAATCCGTTTTGCAAATTGACTGGCCATATGACCAAACTATTGAGTGCTCCGGCGGAGTGAGGGAGGATAAACTGAGTAACT
Source organism: Rhodothermaceae bacterium (assembly GCA_009841335.1). Lineage (GTDB taxonomy): Bacteria > Bacteroidota > Rhodothermia > Rhodothermales > Bin80 > Bin80. The sequence goes on from VXLY01000004.1 coordinate 64,905, forward strand.
GGATTTGTTCCAAACAAAACGACAAGAAGGCTAAGTGCTTTCAATTAGGATTACGAAGTATCAGCGAGCTTCAGAATTCAGCAGTTCCAGATTCCATGAAGTCGATATACACATTTGTTGGCGTACATACGCGCCCATGGCAGATCATAATGTGTTTCACAGACAGAATGACATTCAAGCACGCATTGGAATGATGTTTGCTGAGTGACTCCAAAGGATAGCTCACAGGGCACTGAATTTTACCGTAAAGGGAACGGATTCGGTGTATAAGCGTGTTAGCAGTCCGCCGCTCGAGTGGAATGCATCTCGTGAATCTCCTCCGCAATTCGTTAGTGCAGGAAGCGCCTCAAAACTAGCTGAGCTAGTGCCGTAGCAATATGTTGAAGTTCGTTAATCAATTATTCGGTGATAAGAACCAGCGTGAGATTGATCGCAAGTATCAACCTGTGGTTGATAAGATACATGAGGCCACTTCTGCGATCAGAGGATTATCGGATGATGATCTGCGTGGCCAAACAAAAGTGTATCGTGAACAGATCCAAAATGCAGTAGGTGAAATAGAAGCACGGCAGCAGGAGATTAATGAAGCGCTTCGATTGGGACATACACAGGGGGATGAAGAAGAATATCTTACACTAAATGATCGCCAGGACTACTTTGAAGAACTGGATGAATTGGAGGAGGAGTGGTTGGAGGTAGCAGAGGAGACCTTAGACGAAATTCTCCCAAAAGCCTTTGCAGTCGTAAAAGAGGTTTGTCGAAGATTGACCGATAGGGGTTCGTTGAGGGTGCGAGCCACCGATCATGATCGCGCCATTCGCGCTCGTCGTGCCTACCCCAACCTACAGGGATCATACGCAATCTGGCCGAATACGTGGGAAGCAGGTGGTGCACAGATCAAGTGGGAAATGATTCCGTACGATGTACAGTTACTCGGAGGGGTGGTGCTTCATCGCGGAAACATCGCCGAGATGAAAACTGGAGAAGGCAAGACACTTGTGGCAGTCGCACCGGTCTACCTGAATGCACTCCTTGGCCGCGGCGTACATCTGATAACGGTGAACCCTTATCTGGCGCAACGGGATGCCGAGTGGATGGGGCCTATTTTTGAATTCCTGGGGTTAACGGTGGATGTTATTGATGGATATGATGCACATTCAGGTGGTCGTCGAGATGCCTATCGCGCCGATGTTACCTATGGGACAAATAATGAGTTCGGTTTTGATTACTTGCGGGACAACTCCTTTGTAATTGATCCCAATCAACTTGTACAGCGAGGTCACCACTTTGCAATCGTGGATGAGGTAGACTCAGTACTTGTGGACGAAGCCCGAACCCCTCTAATAATAAGTGGTCCGGTTCCGCAGGCTAACAAAAGCCGTTTTGATGAGCTCAAACCAGCTGTTGAACGATTGGTGCAGGCGCAGAAGCGAATCGTAGCCGGGTGTGTGGCAAAAGCTGAAAAATTTCTCAAGGAACGTGATCTGGCGATTGAAAGGGGCGATGAGAGACAGGCGAAGGAGGTGGAAGGAAGTGCAGGATTGGAGCTCCTGCGTGCCTCTCGTGGTTTCCCACGTAATAAGCGGCTTATGAAGCTTCTGCAGGAACCTGGGGTTGAGCAGTTGCGGCGCAAGACGGAGTATTTCTATCTCCAGGACAATGCAAAGAATATGCCCATAGTCGATGGGGCATTACATTATGCACTCGATGAGAAGCAGCACGCTCTGGAACCCACGGATCAGGGTCGTGAATTTGTTGCACGGGCGGCAGGCGAGGAAGTAGATTTATTTGTGCTTCCTGATGTGGGGGAGGAGACCGTACGCCTGAACCGGGATTATGAGGATCGGAAGAATCAACTTTATGACTCGCTCAGAGAGCGTGAAGATATCTCTGAGGAGAAGCGGGAGCACAAGCTGCAGAATGACTTGCGTGTTCTAAAGAATGCACTTGATGAGCAAACACGTAAACTCTATTCAACTTACTCGAATCGTGCGGAGCGATTACACGCAATTGAACAGCTTCTAAAGGCTTACACACTGTATGAGCGGGATACCGAGTACATTGTTCAGGATGATAAGGTGCAGATTGTGGACACGCACACTGGGCGGGTGCTCTCTGGTCGCCGTTATTCGGATGGTCTGCATCAGGCCATTGAAGCCAAGGAAGGCGTGAAAGTACAGGCAGCCACGCAGACGTACGCTACAATTACGCTGCAGAATTACTTCCGTATGTACAGCAAATTGGCTGGCATGACCGGTACAGCAGAGACCGAAGCAGAAGAATTCCACAAGATATATAAGATGGATGTGGTGGCAGTGCCGACTAATAGGCCTATTGCAAGGCAGGATCTGGAGGATCTTGTATTCAGAACAAGACGGGAGAAGTACAGCGCGGTCATTGATAAGATTGAGGAATATCACGACAAAGGCCAACCAGTGCTCGTTGGGACTACTTCGGTGGAGGTATCTGAAACATTGAGCCGAATGCTGAGACGTGCACGTATTCGACATAACGTGCTCAACGCCAAGCGTGATCGTGCAAAGCAGGAGTCTCTGATTGTAGCGGAAGCTGGCCGGCGAGGTGCGGTCACTATTGCTACAAATATGGCCGGGCGCGGCACAGATATTAAACTGGGCCAAGGAATTCCAAAACTGGGCGGCTTAGCCATTATCGGGACGGAGCGGCATGAAAGTCGGCGAATAGATTTGCAGCTCAGGGGTCGTTCTGGACGACAGGGTGATCCTGGGGAGAGTCAGTTTTATATCTCACTTGAAGACGATCTTATGCGTCTCTTTGGCCCCGACCGGGTAGCGGGCGTCATGGATCGACTCAAACTTGAGACAGGTGCTGTAATCACGCATCCCTGGGTTACGAAAAGTATCGAGCGTGCGCAGAAAAAAGTTGAGCAGAACAATTTTGCCATTCGTAAACGGCAGCTTGAGTACGACGATGTGCTGAATGCCCAGCGTGCCGTGATTTACGACCGTCGCACGCATGCGCTGAAAGGAGAGCGTTTCCGCGGAGAAATTCTGAGCATGCTGCAGAAACTTATACAGCAACTGGTGCAGCGTCATCACGGAGAGGGAGAGGTGGATGAGTTACGAGAGGAATTTCGCAGACTCCTTTCGTTTGACTATCAGATTGACCGTAAGCTATTCTTTGATCTAGGTGATGATGGGGTAGCAGAAGACGCCTATAATAAGGCGGTTGCTTACTATGAACGTAAACGTCGCGCATTGGCCGAACCATTCTTCAATAGCATGAAGACGGTCCTGGAAAGTGATGTGGAGAACAAACCTGAGCGTGCATTTATAGATTTCTCCGATGGACATCGTAAGCTGCGTACGGTTGTTCGTATTGAGGATGTCGTTCAATCAGAGGGGCAGGAGATTAACGATAGCCTTGAGCGAACTGCAATGCTGTCGTTAATTGACGAGCATTGGACAGAACATTTGCGCTCACTTGATGAGGTAAAGGAAGGAATCGGACTTCGGGCGTATGGCCAACGGGATCCACTTGTAGAGTACAAGATGGAAGCATTCAGGCTTTTTTCGGAGGTCATAGACCAGATTGGTGAAGATGTCGTGACCTTTGTTTTCAGGGCAGGTCCATTGGTTGAGCGCAGGGGCAATGGTAGTGTGGGCCAGCGTAGCCGAATGGATCGTAACCGTGCAACAGCCAGACATCAATCGGCCGCCGCCTCCTTCGGTGTTGTCGGATCCAGAAATGGTGGGGCCCAACGAGACCCAAGCGCCAAACGGAAACCTGTTCTAGTTGGTGAGCATGTGGGAAGGAATTCTTCATGCCCGTGTGGCAGTGGCAAGAAGTACAAGCATTGTCACGGACGTACCTGATCGGGCAGAGAATCTGATGCTGCGTACCCTCTACATTCGGGATTACGCTATCATTGATGAACTTGAGGTTGATTTTGAAAATGGCCTCAATATCCTGACAGGCGAAACAGGTGCAGGTAAGTCCATATTGATTGGAGCGCTCAAGTTGATGTTGGGTGAGCGTGCCTCCGGTCAAATGATCCGCTCAGGTGCAAAAAAAGCAATCGTCGAAGGGGTCTTTGACAATATATCCTCACCGGAACTGGACCAATTTCTCGAAGAGGCTGAGATAGAGTCGCAGCCCGTACTGATTTTGAGACGGGAAATCACGGAGGCATACAGCCGCGGTTATATCAACGATTCGCCAGCAACGCTCACCCTGATGCGTAAGGTTGCGGCGCAGATGATTGACCTGCATGGTCAACATGAGCATCAGTCCCTGCTCAAGATTGACACTCATCTGGCATTATTGGACGGCTTTGGTGGACTCGCAGGTCTGCGCTCAGAATACGAGGACGCCTACAAGTCTGTAAGTGATCTGATTAAACAGCGTGAGAAACTGTTGTCCAATCAGGATAGTCTGGAGGTATTGCGGGAGCGATTAGCATACGAGATAGAGGAGATTGATGCAGTCTCACCACAGGAGGATGAAGAGGAGGAAATCAGGAATGAAATGCATCGGTTGGCACATGCAGAGCGTCTCAGCGGATCTGCGGCCTCCCTGTATTCAATGCTCTATGCCGACGACGACTCTGCCACTGATCGGTTGTCTATTGCATACAGTGAGCTTCGTGATCTGGCGCGGATAGATCATACGTTGGAAGCTGCCTGTGAGGAGATCAATCAGGCGAACATTTCGGTGTCAGAAATCGCAGCAATGCTGCAGAGTTACAGTGAGAGCATAGAATCAAATCCGGCCAGACTCGAAGAAGTACGCGATCGTTTGGGTGCGCTGGATACATTAAAGCGCAAGTATGGAGGCACCATAAAGGCCGTATTGGCTTATCGTGAGCAGATTGCAGATGAGTATGCAACTGTTGTTGACTACGACGCCGCTCGTAAGAAAATTGAGCAATCTCTTGCGGATGCACAACGTACACTTTCAGATGCGGCACTGCTTTTGTCGACTAGACGTCGAGAGGTTGCCGCACAGGTCGGCGCCACAGTCACAGGGGAGCTTGAATGCCTTGGGATGGTGTCTGGGCGCTTCAATGTCCGTATTGATAGGCGTCAGGACGCTACAGGCTGGATAACGCTGAAAACTGCGAACCAGCAAAAGGTGCGGTATAAGGCTTACCGCCATGGGATGGACGATGTAGAGTTCCTGATTACAACAAATGTTGGAGAAGCGCTAAGGCCGCTTGTACGTGTGGCTTCAGGAGGAGAAATCAGCCGCATCATGCTGGCAATCAAGCGTGTTTTAGCTGAGGCTGAGCAGTTCTCCATTCTTGTGTTTGACGAAATAGACATTGGAATCAGCGGTTCCATAGCGCGAATGGTGGGTAAGAGCATGGCGGACTTGGCTCGTCATCACCAGATTATAGCGATTACGCACTTGCCTCAAATTGCAGCTTTGGCAAAGGCGCACTATGTAGTGGAAAAGCCCGTGGTGAAAGGACGGGCAACTACGCAAATTCGGCGCCTGGGACCTGAGGAATCTCTGGAACATGTGGCTATGTTGATCACCGGAGCTGAGGTTACTGATGCGATGCGCCAGAGTGCAAAAGAACTCATGGAAATAAGAAACGAATCTTAAACCTATATGCGTACAACTGCAAGAGATATCCCCCGATTAGTACGTGCATACTACACGGAAACACCAAGTGGAGCAGTCACGTTCGGCACCTCGGGCCATCGGGGATCGTCTCTAAGTGGATCTTTTAACGAGTCGCATATTTTGGCGGTATGTCAGGCGGTCAGTGAACTGCGTCCAGCGGATGGGCCGCTGATCATGGGAATGGACACGCATGCTTTGTCCGAACCTGCCTGTGCTACAGCATTGGAGGTATTTGCAGCCAACAATGTGCCTGTGATACTAGGTGAGGGATATGCTCCCACACCGGTAGTTTCGCATGCGGTTCTGGGGTGGAATCGGGATCGTAAGGAGGGTTTGGCGGATGCCGTGATTATTACGCCCTCGCATAATCCTCCAGAAGATGGAGGCTTTAAGTACAATCCCCCGTCCGGCGGGCCTGCTCCGAGTAATCTTACAGCTATGATTCAGGAGCGAGCGCGAGCGCTCATGTCGTCTGGGTTACAGGGAGTCAAAAGAGTGTCCTTACAGAAGGCATACAGTGCTTCCACGACTATGGTAAAGGATCTGATGACTCCGTACGTGGCTGATCTCGCTGCGGTACTAGATATGGAAGTAATTAAGGGTGCGGGCGTACAGATTGGAGTAGATCCAATGGGTGGAGCTGCAGTTCGTTACTGGGAACCGATTGCCGAGCAATATGGCTTGTCCATAAGCGTTGTTAATGATCAGGTTGATCCAGCTTTCGAGTTTATGCCGCTGGATCATGATGGTAAAGTGCGTATGGATTGTTCTTCCAGATACGCAATGCGCCGTCTTGTTGATCTTAAAGATCGCTTTGATATCGCCTTTGGTAATGATCCAGATGTAGATAGGCACGGGATTGTTATTAAAACCAGTGGCCTGTTAAACCCTAATCATTATTTGGCGGTGGCAGGTAAGTATCTGTTTGAGCACCGTTCGGGCTGGCCAAAGGGTGCCAGTTTCGCCAAGACGCTTGTATCAAGCTCCATGATCGACCGTGTTGCCGAGGATCTTGAAAGAGATCTTTTTGAAGTCCCCGTTGGGTTCAAGTGGTTTGTGGACGGGTTACTTGAAGGAAGGTGCGGATTTGCGGGTGAAGAGAGTGCAGGAGCGTCATTTTTGCGTCGGGATGGGACTGTCTGGACTACGGATAAAGATGGGATCATATTGGCACTTTTATCTGCTGAGATTCTTGCTCGCACAGGACATGATCCAGGGGAGCATTACCAATTCCTGACAGAGCGCTTTGGAGAGCCGGCTTATCGGCGGGTTGATGCTCCTGCCACGCCTACTCAAAAGAACGCGCTTTCCAAGTTGTCATCCGCAAGTGTAACGGCAGATATGCTGGCAGGTGAGACTATTGAGGCCAAGCTAACACGAGCATCCGGCAATGATGCACCCATAGGTGGGCTAAAGGTAATAACAGAAAACGGCTGGTTCGCTGCAAGGCCATCCGGCACGGAAGATATCTACAAGATTTATGCTGAAAGCTTTCTGGGAGAATCTCATTTGCTTCAGATCCTGGAGGAGGCTCAACTCATTGTTGATGATGCACTTTTGATCAGTGATCCACATGAATGAACCCTTACGTTTCGGGACGGACGGCTGGCGTGCTGTGATCGCGCGTGAGTTTACCTTCGCCAATTTGGACCGGCTTGCCCGCGCAACCGCCAGGTGGTTAAAGCAATCCGCCAGAACCTCGCCAACCGTGATCGTCGGTCACGATACGCGATTCCTGGGTCGGCAATTTGCTGAGCACGTCGCGAAGACACTTGCGGATGAAGGAGCAGCAGTGATTCTTGCAGGTGGTGTTACGCCTACTCCGGCCATAAGCTGGGCAACAAAGATGCGCGGGGCAGATGCAGGTGTGGTAATCACGGCCAGTCATAATCCGCCGGAGTACAGCGGATACAAGATCAAGGCAAATTTCGGGGGATCAGCCACCTCAGAGATGACTGCAGCCGTTGAGGCGGCAGTTGAGCCTTATTCCCCAGATCGTCAAGAGCGTCGTGGAGGCAAGTTAAGTGAGGAAGATATCACAGGCCAGTATGTGGAATTTCTGGGAACTCGGTTTGATCTGAGATCTATTCATTTGGACATCGTTCATGACCCAATGTATGGGGCAGGGCAGGGAATACTGTCGACACTGTTAGGTAGTGATTGCGTGACGGAGATACACGGTTCCATCAATCCCAGTTTTGGAGGTATACCGCCAGAGCCGATTGAACGTAACCTCCAAGACCTTATGCGTTGTGTGGTGCAGGAAGGTGCTGCGATCGGTATTGCCCATGACGGAGATGCAGATCGAATTGGTGTTGTCGATGAACTGGGGTGTACAGTCACCTCTCATATGGTGATGGCGCTGCTGGTCGCGCATCTACACAAGTATCACGGTATGAGTGGTGCGATTGTACGCACTTTTGCAACTTCTGCGATTCTAGAAAAAATGGGAGTTGCTTGGGGAATCCCTGTAGAGACGTTTCCGATAGGTTTCAAATACGTGACTCCCCGGTTTCTGGAGACAGAGGTACTTGTTGGCGGAGAGGAATCAGGAGGTATTGCTGTGGCAGGACATATACCAGAGCGTGACGGCATCTACGTGGGGCTCGTACTTCTGGAAATGCTTATGCAACGCGGGAAGTCGCTTACTGCTCTTGTTCAGGAGTTGTTTGACGAGTTTGGACCACACGCTTACTATCGCGCAGATGTGCATGCCGAGCAGCAGCCCGAGATCATTAAAACCTTGCGTCGCACCGGTGGATTGAATGAAATCGCAGGTCGAAAAGTCCACTCAATGGACACTCTTGACGGGTTCAAGCATCTGATGAAGGATGCTTGGTTGTTGGTGCGTCCATCGGGAACTGAACCCATACTTCGAATCTATGCAGAGGCTCCTACACGTGAGGGAGCGGAGGAATTGGTGTATGACACACAAGTTAGGCTTGGACTGAAGGGTTGATCGAGTTGTCGGTAACTCTTGATGACTCGGATATGAGGCAATAGGTTGGACTCGTTGTGCGGATCCTGAAACCACAGCCAGTGCCCTAGTTCTGGTGGTCGTATGGCAAAAGAGACAATTGGAGGGCTTAAGAAGAGGTACGGGTGATAATCTTCCGAAGAAATTTCCATTCAAAACCATCCTTTAGAGTCTTACAGGCAATGCGAAGTGCTGGAACCCAGATACAAAAAAATATTAAAGGAGAACCCCATGAATCAGGATTATGAATCCAGGAAACAATCCCCACAACTATACAGAGCACCCAAAAAACAATGCCTACTTTTGAGGCTCTATTTCCGAGTTCCACCTTCGCAATTAAATCCGCAGATACAAAAATACTGATGCTGACAACTATAGCTGCAATCGTGACCACTAGAAATTCAGTCCCTCTCTGACCGCGACCAACTTCGCCCAAATATACCCACCAACTTAGCAGAGGGTAAACAATGGAAATCAGAAGTCTTCTCGAGTACTTAACAAAGAAGGAGATCATGGTGAATGGTTGAAACAACCCCGCCTTGGAGTACCCACTCTAGTACCAAAGTTACTAACAGTCACGCGCTTTTTGAACAAGCTCATGTCAATGATAAATGCTCCATCTAGGAAGCTAAACCCTTCGGGTTTTCTCCAGAGATGATGCCGTGGTAAACGACACGCTACAATATATCCATCATAATGTTGAGATGAGGAGCGGCGGCTCACCGGGGGAAGCGAATCCACCATTCGCCTTAGCATTTGCCCTCAGCCACAACGATAAGTGACATGCAACGAGGTGTTGCATGTTCGCAAAGGCAAATAAACAAATCCGAATCGTTTAGTTAGGTGGCTCCTTGATGAGCTTTGACGAGTGCTGCCATCGAAGTGAATCGGAAATCATAATGGGGCCTTGATGTTGGGGGCATTGTTGCGCCGTATCCATCTTGCTTCGATCTCCGGTAAATGTGACAACTGGCAATCCCTGCGCGGTTAGCAGGCAGGTGGTCGTGGAACATGCTCTCCGCAGTGTGAAGAATCTCGTCTTTCTTGATCCCAAGTGTAGCCAGTTGATCAATCATAAAATCAAAATTACGATCCTGAGGTTTGTAACTTCCAATATCCTCGGCTGAATAGATTCCATCAAAGGAAACGCCAAGTTTTTCGTTGCTCCATGCAAAACTTTCGTTATCAACATTGCTGAGAACGAACAGCCGGTAGTGATCCTTCAAGTATCGCAAAGACTCAACCGAATCAGAAAATACCGGCCACTCACGTACGGACTGACCATATCGCAAACACTCCTCCCAAGTCACATTGATTTGCCATTGTTCCGCGAGTCGACGATATACTACTGCCAAAACATCCTGGTACAATTTAGAGGGCGTGAGAGCTTGCTGATATGACTCGTACCTGGCATGTGTCTCCAGTATTTCATCACGCGAGAGGTCCCGGCTAACTTGGTCAATCAGGGGCCGTAGAGCATTTGAGATACCCGTTTCCCAATCGATCAAAGTTCCGTAAACATCAAACGTCAGAGCCTTGAATGATCGCAACCTGTTCGAACACTCTTTATTCATTGCCGAGGAAAATTAAGTGAATGGTTGAAAAAACGCTTCGTAAGAGTACCTGCTTATCTGCCATTTGTTGATTCGAAACCTGTTGAAAATTGATGAGTTTCCCCGGCCAGTAGCAGCAATCATCCATTATTGATCAATGAGCAAAACAGCCAGTTGTCCTGTGCAGGGTGGGAACCACGCGAATGCAAGAAGTTATTCCAATCTGGACTGGTGGCCGAACCAGTTAAATCTCAAGATTCTAGCCCAGAATTCTCCTCAGCTGAATCCCTTCGGAGCAGATTTTAACTACGCCAGAGAATTTGAAAAATTGGATCTGGATGAGTTGAAAAGTGATATTTACGCCTTGATGACCAAGTCACAGGACTGGTGGCCCGCAGACTACGGACACTATGGTCCTTTATTCATTCGGATGGCCTGGCATAGTGCAGGGACCTATCGCGTCGGAGACGGGCGTGGAGGCGCATCAGCGGGTACGCTTCGTTTTGCTCCCCTTAACAGTTGGCCGGACAACGCAAACCTCGACAAAGCACGACGGTTGCTCTGGCCTATAAAACAAAAGTATGGGCGCAGAATTTCGTGGGCTGACCTCATGGTGTTAACGGGGAATTGCGCATTGGAATCCATGGGACTCAAGACGTATGGCTTCGCTGGAGGACGCGAAGATGTCTGGGAACCTGAGGAAGACATTTACTGGGGACCAGAGACCACTTGGCTGGGCGATGAAAGATATACTGGAGATCGCGATCTAGAACACCCATTGGGTGCAGTCCAGATGGGGCTCATCTATGTCAATCCTCAGGGACCGAACGGTACTCCAGACCCTTTGGCAGCTGCCACGGATATTCGTGAGACCTTTGCCCGTATGGCTATGAATGACGAAGAAACGGTTGCTCTCATTGCCGGTGGACATACGTTTGGGAAGGCGCATGGAGCCGCGCCAGATAGCGAATATGTTGGTCCCGAACCGGAGGGAGCCTCCATTGAAGAGCAGGGGCTGGGTTGGAAGAACAGATTTGGGGATGGCAGGGGAGTTCACACGATTACAAGTGGACTTGAAGGAGCCTGGACTACAGAGCCTGCAAAATGGGACAGCAATTTTTTTGAAAATTTGTTCGGATACGAATGGAAGCAGGTAGAAAGCCCCGGTGGAGCAAAGCAGTGGACCCCGACTGAATCATTTGCGAACGGAACAGTACCTGACGCACACGATTCGTCTAGGAGGCATGCGCCGATGATGTTGACGACGGATCTAGCATTGAGAGAAGATCCAGTCTATGCTTCAATATCGAAAAGATTTCAGGCTAACCCTGATGAGTTCGCCGATGCTTTCGCACGGGCATGGTACAAGCTTACGCATCGGGACATGGGACCAGTTAGTCGCTATCTGGGACCACTGGTTCCTGATGAGCCGTTGCTATGGCAGGACCCAGTGCCGGAGGCAGACCATGAGTTGATTGATCGTCAAGATATTGATTCCCTGAAGCTCAGCATATTGGCATCGGGGCTTTCGATTTCAGAGTTGGTTAGAACAGCTTGGGCTTCGGCAGCCTCATTTCGGGGTACTGACAAACGCGGAGGAGCTAATGGTGGTCGCCTTTGCCTGGAGCCACAAAAAAACTGGGAGGTCAACAATCCATCCGAGCTCCAACAGACACTTGGTGTTTTACAGAAAGTTCAGGAGGGTTTCTATGCAGAGCATGATAAAATGGTGTCGCTTGCGGATGTGATTGTTCTGGGAGGCTGTTCAGCAGTCGAGGAGGCCGCCAGGCGCGCAGGGCATAAGGTTGAAGTTCCTTTTTCACCCGGCCGCACAGATGCAACGCAAGAAGCGACCGATGTAGATTCGTTCGCTGTGCTGGAACCAGTCGCTGATGGATTTCGCAATTACATAAAACCGGGGTCACCCCAGTCCGCGGAAAATTTATTGATTGACAGGGCATACATGCTGACGTTGACGGCTGTTGAGATGACAGTGTTGATTGGTGGTTTACGCGTTCTGAAGGCAAATTTTGATGGATCCAAGTTGGGTGTGTTTACCGATCGACCGGGGTTGCTCACAAGCGACTTTTTTGTGAATCTCTTGGATATGGACATTAAGTGGACGCGTTCGGATACAGCCGAGGGCGTCTTTGAAGGACGAGACTATAAAACTGGGGAACTCAAGTGGACGGGTTCGTCTGTTGATCTGATATTCGGTTCAAATTCACAGCTGCGTGCAATCGCGGAGACCTTTGCCTCCAATGACGCGGATGAGATGTTTGCACAGAAATTTGCGGAGACTTGGGCAAAGGTGATGAATCTTGACCGTTTCGATCTTCGGTAGGTAGTGCCGAGATCGGAGAATTACTACTCCGACAACTACATAAAGCCCGAAGACAACTCTGGCCATTAATTATTCACGGTCTGACTGCGGAAGCTACTACGCTGCGGGACCTTTCTGGCAGCATAATGCTGTAGACGGCGTCCAACATCGTGAAAAAACACTTGTAGGCAAGGGCGGTGAGACTATTGAGGTAGGTCAGGTCATGAGTTTCCGAATGAAGCCGAACACACCTTACGCGTCTCTGTTCAGAATACGCGGAATAAACTAGGACAGGTGACGAAACTTAGCGAGCCAGTTATATTCAATAAATCCAAACAACCTATGCCGCAATAAGTCAGTCTTTTGCCACCAAGTGTTCTCTGAAGAATGCAATGGTTCGTTCCCAGGCTAGCTTGGCCCCCTCTGGATCGAACCGGGGTGTGGTGTCGTTGTGGAAGCCGTGCTGAAGACCCTCGTACATGTAGGCGGTATATTCTTTTTCATGGGCCTGCAAAGCGGCCTCGTAGGCAGGCCATCCAGCGTTAACTCGTGCATCCTGTTCAGCAAAATGGAGCAGGATGGGGGCTTGGATCTGGGGGACGAGCTCCGCATCCGGCTGCCCACCATAGAACGGCACTGATGCCCCGAGCTCTGGCAGGCGCGTAGCCATCATGTTCGAAATCCAGCCACCAAAACAGAACCCTACGACTCCAACATTGCCAGTACAACTATCGTGTGTACGCAGGTACTCATAGCCCGCGATGAAGTCTTCCAGCATCTCGTTACGGTCACGCTGACGCTGTAGTTCGCGTCCCTCGTCATCAGTGCCGGGATAGCCGCCAAGTGGAGTCAGTGCATCTGGCGCAAGCCCAACGAATCCAGCGAGCGCTACGCGTCGGCATACATCTTCGATGTGTGGATTGAGTCCGCGGTTTTCGTGAACGACAACTACACCAGGCAATGGTTCAGAAGCACCTTCTGGGATGCACAGTAACCCACGCATAGTCCCAGCTCCGTTAGGGCTGTCGTAGGTCACATACTCTTCGGTCAGCCGTGGATCTCCGCGACGAACCTGTTGTGCCGAAGTATATTTCGGCGACAGAAAATCGAGCATCACAGCAGCTGTCATAGAACCAACTGCATACTTCGAGGCTCTGTCCAGAAACTGCCGTCGGGAAATCAGACTGTGGACATAGCGGTCAAACAGATCAAAAACTTCGCGCGGAAGATCTTCTTTGGAGATACGCTTCATGGTAGGCTCGCATTATTCCCATGAGGCAACCTTTGATGCCACGAATCGTTCCCTGCTAATCTGAACTGTTCAGTATTCTGCATGCGGTGGGCTCTACTCCTAATAAGTGTGTTGTTTGTTTTTCCTGTGGTAGCTCAGGAGTTGAACAAGGAGCAAATACTGGCTAACCTTAGATTCCGTGTACCCAATCTGGAGAATGCCGAAGTTGTATTGGGAGACATAGAAGACAGCCCGTACGCTGACCTGAAACAGGGATCGTTCACTATAAATGGTCAACAAACTTTCCAGTTTTTGCTCTCAGAAGATCCGCCGCATCTAATCCTTCTTGCTACCGATCCTATTGATGTAAGCCTGTCAGAAGCAGAAATCGCGGACCTGCTCGCTGAACAGGAAAGGCGGGAGCAGCAGGTTGCTGCCGAGTTGCACGATGCGTTGAATCGGTTCTCGGAAGGCAAGCCGAGCAGGGGACCCGCAGATGCTCCGATCACCGTACATGAATTCAGTGATTTTCAGTGTCCCTATTGTGCGCGGACAAGTGTCGTTGTTGAAGAGCTACTCGATAAATATCCCGACGAGATTCGGTTTGTTTACTTGCATTTTCCGCTGGCTATACATGACTGGGCGAAACCGGCGGCGGTGGCGGCGGAGTGTGCTGCCAGACAGAGTGAATCTGCTTTCTGGCTTTTGCATGATAATTTTTTCGAGTTCCAGGGGAGTATTTCGATGGCATCTATGCTTGAAGATGTTCGTTCCTGGCTTCAGGATTCGGACATTGATCTTGATGCCTGGGAGGTTTGTGCTACGGATGAATCGTCCGCGGCTAACCAGGGAGCAACCCTTCAGGTAGATATCGCCAGTTCAACGGCCGAACGATTTGGCCTCACGGGGACACCGGGCTTTTTTGTTAATGGTCATCTTCTGAGCGGATCACAGCCGCTGGAGGTATTTGAAGATTTGATTGCCTCAATCAAGTCTGAAATGTAGGCGAACATCTGTGAGGACGCCAGCAATCTCCAGACAAGTTACTCCGGGGACTAACGGCTAGCAATCTCGAATCTCACTGCGCCTTTGCCGGAGAAGCTGTAGGGCGCAATAAGAATAAATCAAATTCCAAGCCCTCCGGTAACCTCCAAGGTATGCCCGGTGATATAGCCCGCAAGAGGGGAAGCCATAAGGATTATACCATTGGCGGCTTCTTCCGGTGTACCCGGTCGCCCCATAGGGATGGTTGAGAAGGCGGCTTTTCTCACATTCTCTGGGATCCCCAGCGATACCTGTTCTCCGTCAACTGTAAGTGTGTGTCCTTCATCCGCTGGGCGTGTCAGACGCGTATCAATAAACCCGAATGCGACGGCATTGCATCGAATACCGAAGGCACCCCATTCTCGAGCAATTGTTTTGGTCATCCCAATGACACCCATTTTTGCTGTGGCATAATTGATCTGCCCGATGTTTCCGTGAAGACCGGATGTCGAAGACACGTTAACAATACATCGGTGGGGATGGGGTTGACCGGCGGCAATTTCAGCCTTTGCAAGCGGACGCCATACTCTGGCAAGTGCACGAACTAGGCGAAAGGGTGCCAGGGTATGCACATCCTGAATACGGCGCCATTGTTTGTCAGTCATCTTATGTAGCATGCCGTCCCACGTAAACCCGGCGTTGTTCACCAGCACATTAAGTTGACCGCATTGGTCCATAACCTCTCTGATTAGCAGCTCAGGCA
The DNA here is from genome assembly GCA_009841335.1 of Rhodothermaceae bacterium. GTDB lineage: Bacteria > Bacteroidota > Rhodothermia > Rhodothermales > Bin80 > Bin80. Next base: position 80,346 of record VXLY01000004.1, read on the forward strand.
AAGCGGGATCAGTCACATCGCCCGGCATGCTCCACGCGATATTCCCGGCGTCCTGAATTGAACGAACAGCCGCTGCACATGCATCTGCATCCAGGTCATTTATAACGACCTGAGCACCCATATCTGCAAACTGCTGCGCCGCAGCATATCCAATCCCCTTTGCAGCTCCTGTAATCAATACGATCTGATCCTTAAACATGAAACTCTGTTTTTTCGTCCGTCAGAATAACAGCGTGTGAAAATTTTGTAACAATCAAGTCCAAGCTCTCGTAAGGGCAATCAGTACTTTGCACGGCCTGGAGGTGCAGTATGCTGGTTAGCCATTCACACAACCAATTGTAGCCCATGAAAAGATACTTTTCTGTTGCCCTCCTAAGTACTGTGTTATACTTCGTGTCTGTTACCCAGGCCCAGACGCTGGATAATAACCCCGTCTCTCAACAAACGGTTGCCTCCGATAAATTTAATCCCAATATAAAACCCTCTTTGGTGCTCACAAAGGCATCCGGGAGCATTGAGGTTGATGGAAATTTGGACGATGATGCTTGGAGGCACGCCGCACTCGCGCGGAATTTTTCCGAGGTTTTTCCAGGGGACCAAACTCGCCCACCTGTAGAGGTAAGTGGAATGATGACCTACGACGATGATAACCTCTATGTAGGCATCATTGTTAAAGATGATCCGAACCTGATTCGGGCTAATCTCAGCGATCGTGACGAGATATGGCAGGACGATTACGCCGGGATTGTGCTTGATCCCAATCGCGATGGTCAAGGCGTGTACTTTATAGCATCGAATCCCTTGGGCATACAAGCCGATACCTACATTACGCCGAACAATGAAGATGATGGGTTTAGCCTGCTTTTTCGCTCGGATGCGCAGATCACGGAAGATGGCTATCAGGTAGAGTTAGCCATTCCGTTTAAAAGCCTACGTTTCCCTAATGTGGATGTCCAGTCTTGGGGAGCAACATTTTGGGTTACACACCCCAGAGAAAGCAGAAGCCAGTATTCCTGGGCGGGGATTAATAGGGATGATCCATGTATGAGTTGCCAACTGGGGGAGATCAATGGCATCCGTGGAGTAACATCCGGCCGTAACCTGGAGGTCCTGCCATCATTGACCGGCGGAGGCGCAGGGGCCCTCCGTGATGCCGCTGCACCTGCTTCGGGATTCAAGAATGAACGCGTGACACTTGAGCCGTCGCTGAACGTCAAGTACGGTATAACTTCCGAGTTAACTGCAGATGTAGCGGTGAACCCTGACTTCAGCCAAATCGAGTCTGATCAGGCGCAGATTGATGTGAATTCAACCTTTGCGCTTTTTTTTGACGAACGTCGCCCATTCTTTCAGGAAGGGTCAGGTCTCTTCAATACTGAGATTCAAACCGTCTACACCCGCTCCATCAATGATCCGATTGGTGCGGCAAAAATGACGGGGCGTTTTGGAACGGTTGACGTGGCCTACATTGGTGCACGGGACAATAATTCTCCTCTATTGCTTCCCTTTGAGGAAGAAAGCAGACTGCTTGAAGGCGGACGAAGCGTGTCCAATATTCTGCGGGTAAAGAAGAACTATGGGAACGATTCGTTTATTGGTGCAATTTTGACTGATCGAAGATTAGATGAAGGTGGATCTGGATCAACCGTCAGTATTGACGGGTCTGCAAGATTTCTGCAGAAGTATATGTTTGGTGCCCAATTAGTGTACAGCAACAATTCTGAACCTACGAATGAAGAATTGAACGAGGGTTTGGAGGACATCACGTTTGGTTCCAAGGGATACACCGCGGCCTTGGATGGCGAAACCTTTAGCGGGTATGCTGCAAAACTTGAACTTGATAGACAAGCACGTTACTGGATGTTTGAAGTAGGGTATGAAGCCGTAAGCCCAACGTTTCGTGCAGACAATGGCTTCGTGCGCCAGAACAATGATCAGACAGCTTATATGTGGCAGGGGGTCACGATTTATCCTGAAAAAGTGATCCCTTTCATAGACCGAATTCGGCCGAACCTGGTGATGGGGAGCAGATGGAATTTCGATGGCCTTCAAAAGAGTTTCTTCTTCCGTCCGGCGGTGTATTTCCAGCTTAAGCGACAGACCAATGTTCAGCTTAACTGGTGGTTCAGGCAGGAGCATTTTGCAGGACAGCAGTTCGACGGGATCACAGCGGTCAATCTCGAAGTCAGCAGCAATTTCAGCAAGCGTGTAAACCTGGGAGTAGAAGCTCGCATAGGCGAGTCAATTGCCCGATTCCTCAGTGATCCAGAGGTCGGCAACAGCCTTGATGTCAGTGCATGGGGGGTATTTCGTCCGACGCAACGGATGTCTCTTCAGCCGCAGTTTTCATATTCACGGCTTTCTGAAAAAGGGACGGGGGAGGAGTATTTCAGCGGATACATTGCCCGCATGCGCTTGAAGTATCAGTTTAGCCGTTACTTCTTCCTGCGTACGATTGTACAGTACAATGATTTCTCCAAATCTTTGGAGGTTGATCCACTACTCACATACAAGATCAATGCATTTACCGCTCTACACGTAGGCTCGACCCATGATCTTGACCAGTTCACGCGTACGGAGGGGGCGGCAAAGTACTTCCGCCAGAGTAATCGACAGGTGTTTTTCAAGGTCCAGTACCTCTTCAGGAAATAGCTTCCCATCGTTAATTAGCTTGCTTCGTCGTAACTTGTGTGTCACACTAGTAATTATGACACATGAAGCGACTTACCGATCGTAGAACATTCATCAAAACGGCTTCGGCCGGTGTAGCCGGGGCCACTCTTTTGGGAGCTGCCCGTGGAGTGGCCGCGCCGTCGAACCGCCTGGTTGCTGCCGTTATGGGAGTTAACAGCCGGGGTGGGGTACTTGCTACCTCGTTCGCGCGTGCGGAAGGCTGCGAAGTTGGGGTTATCTGTGACGTGGATGAGCGTGCCATCTCCCGGTCAATCAAAGAAGTTTCAGAGGTTGGAACCGGCAGGGTACCAACAGGGGTTGTGGATGTCCGCGAGGCACTGGATAACCCAGACATAGATATTCTTGTGATCGCAGCCCCCGATCATTGGCATGCCCCTGCTGCAATCATGGCCCTGCAGGCCGGTAAACACGTTTATGTGGAAAAGCCGTGTAGCTATAACCCACAGGAAGGAGAGTTGCTGGTCCAGGCACAAGCCTATTACAATCGCGTGGTACAGATGGGCAATCAACAGCGTGCTTCTATGGAGTCCGCACAAGTAATTGATGCCATAAATGAGGGTATAATTGGGCGCCCGTATTACGGACGGGCTTGGTATGCTAATACCCGGGGTTCCATAGGTCGAGGCAAACCGGCGCCCGCACCTGATTGGTTGAATTACGATTTGTGGCAGGGGCCGGCTCCTCGCATGCCGTACATGGATAATCTAATTCATTACAACTGGCACTGGTTCTGGCATTGGGGGACAGGTGAGATTTGTAACAACGGAACCCACGAAATTGATATGTGCCGTTGGGCGCTTGGCGTTGATTATCCTACCAAGGTAACATCGGCCGGTGGCAGGTACCGTTACGACGATGACTGGGAGTTCTATGACACGCAGATTGCCTCCTTTGAGTTTGAAGATAACAAGACCATCACCTGGGACGGTCGCAGTTGCAATGGCCGGGTTGTTGAGGGGCGAGGACGCGGTGCGTCAATTCACGGTGATCACGGAACCGTTGTTATCGATCGGGATGGCTACGTAGTTTATGACCAGGATAATCGAGAGATATGGAGACGTTCAAGGGCTACCGGAGAAGCAACCTTGGATATTCGAGGCGGGGGAGGTCTAACAGATCGGCATATTGCAAATATGCTGCGGGTGATCAGGGACGGCGTTCCACAGAACTCGCCCATTGACGAGGGGCATAAGAGTACACTACTTTGTCATCTTGGTAACATTGCCCAAGAAACTGGACGGACACTGAACTGTGATCCAAGCAATGGACATATACTGGGGGACGATGACGCGATGAAAATGTGGGGGCGTGATTATGAGCCGGGCTGGGAAGTCAAGGTATAATCAATACATATGAACCGGCGTGATTTTATTCGAACCGGAAGTACTGCTGCCGCCGGGGGGCTGCTTGTGCGTCCCGGAGAACGAGAGCACCAGCGCATGAAGGTTGCGCTTGTAGGGACAGGTATACGTGGTAGCACTATGTGGGGACGCTCTCTGGTTCGCGATTATGTGAATGAGGTCGAGTTTATAGGTCTGTGCGATATTAATCCCGGACGTTTGGAGTATGTCAAGGAGTATATGAGGGTTGACTGCCCAACCTTTACGGACTTTGACGAGATGATGCGAGCTGCCATGATGCGGGGTGACAAGCCCGATACCGTGATCGTGACAACGGTTGACTCCACGCACCACGAGTACATCATTCGTGCTCTGGAATACGGTTGTAATGTGGTTACAGAAAAACCGATGACCACGGATGCAGAAAAATGTCAGGCTATACTGGATGCGCAGGCCCGCACTCGCAAGGCAGTAACTGTCACATTCAACTACAGATACTCGCCACACCGACAGCGTATGAAGGAGCTACTCATGGCGGGTCGTATCGGAACAGTTAGATCGGTTGATTTTCACTGGTACCTGGATGTGTATCACGGTGCGAGTTATTTTCGCCGCTGGCACGGCAAGGAGCGCTACGGAGGGACGCTCTTCGTTCACAAGGCAACCCATCATTTCGATCTCTTGAATTGGTGGCTCGAATCTGAACCTGAAGAAGTGTTTGCCTATGGGGAGCTGGAGTATTATGGGCATAACAACCCATTCCGACACACGAATTGTCGCGGATGCCCACATGCCGAGCAATGCAATCACTATTGGGACATTACAACGGACTCACGTTCTATGGATCTCTACGTTGCGCACGAGCATCACGATGGCTACCTTCGAGATGGATGTGTATGGAGTGAGGAGATAGACATCTATGACAAAATGTCCGCACAAATTCAGTACGCCAACGGTGTTCATGTGAGCTATTCATGCACGACCTATTCGCCGTATGAGGGCTATCGGATCGCCTTTAATGGAACTCGCGGCAGGATGGAAGCCTGGGTAAAGGAACGTCAGCCCTGGCGGAGGGAGCCATATGACGAGATCCGTGTAACGGACAATTTTGGGGAGACCGAACTGATCCAGGTTCCTCACGGTGGTGGCGGACATGGAGGAGGAGATCGAAGGTTGAAAGATCGAATCTTCAAGGATCCCACCATGCCTGATCCGTATCGTCAGGCGGCCGGGGCCCGGGATGGCGCCATGTCAATCTTGGTCGGCATTGCAGCACGAGAAAGCGTCAAAACAGGTGAGCCTATCAGGGTCGCGTCGCTCACCTCCCTCAAACCAAGGGCGATACGCCCTTGATCTTAATCACTGCCTATTATGCGTTTTATTCAAATCAAAATAGTCCTGCTCGTAATTCTTTTTGCCAGCTCATGTGCTTCCTCTGGCGAATTGGCTTCGACTGAACCCGCGAACCCTCTTCTTGGGAACTGGGCGTACGCCATTGATACCCCGGATGGAATCTTTACGGGTGGACTGCACATAAATGAGGGGGAGTCGGGCCTGAGCATTGGCCTGACAGAGGAAGGTCAGCCGGAAGGAAGCGGGCAGCTGATGGCTGACGAAATCACGTTCGATGAGGAAGCACAGACACTTTCTTTTTCCTTTATTCATGATGATTATGGAAAAATGGTAGTCAATATGGTACTCGGTGAGGAAGGAATGGCTGGCACCTTGAGAGTAACTCAATTTGGTGTAGATGTGCCGATTACCGCAATGCGCGCAGAGGAGTAGCTCTCAGACATGTATAGCTATATAGGTAAGCAGGTTCGTGTCTATCTCTACACACGCGGAGGGGAAATGATGGGACCGATTTCCGGTCGAGTGGCAGATGTGGCTGCTGATGTTGAAGTTCGTCCTGGTATGAAAAAGGATTTAGCATTCGTTATAGACATCAAAGTGCCAGAGGGAGAGGTCCCCTACAGGCATGTCTACGAGGAAAGAGATGAAGGATGGTTTGCCATTCAGGATATGGAGATCATGGAAGAAGAGGAGGTTGTACCGGGTTGGTTTAAGAACTGATTACACATGCGTTTCTATCTCGTCGTCATTACTTGGGCAGTAATAGTTTCCTGTCAAGTTCCTGAACAGCCGAGGCAAATGATAGAACGCACGTCCTTTGGCATGCTACCGGAGGGAGAAGAAGTCGAACGTTTCCAATTACGAAATACTGCGGGAGTTGAAGCTTCAATCATTACATATGGGGCCACATTGACCGCTCTGAGCGTGCCTGATCGTGATGGAATTATGGAAGATGTCGTATTGGGACACGAAACGCTGACTGGTTACCTTGAAGACAATCCGTATTTCGGTTCGATTGTAGGCCGATACGCCAATCGTATTGCCGAAGGGGCCTTTACTCTTGACGGGGAAATCTATACTTTGGCTCGCAACAACGGTCCAAACCATTTGCACGGGGGCGTCAAAGGGTTTGACAAGGTTAACTGGGAAGTGGCAGAGGTAATTGAAGACACCAATCAAGTGGGTTTATCCCTGAACTATGTCAGCGCTGATGGGGAGGAAGGATATCCGGGTATGCTCACCGTACGTGTGACTTATCTGCTGACGGAGGATAACCGGCTTATTGTTGACTATGAGGCAATAACTGATAAAGCTACACCCGTCAACCTGACGCAGCATGCCTATTTTAATTTAGCGGGACAGGGTTCGATAGAGGGGCATCATCTGACGTTAGCCGCGAGTCACTACACTCCGGTTGATTCAACACTCATTCCGACCGGCGAAATTTTTCCTGTGGAAGGAACAGCGTTTGATTTTCGATCGGGAAAAACGATTGGTGAGCATATAGATCATGATGATCAACAGCTCATGTATGGAGGAGGATATGATCACAATTTTGTACTTGATCGTATGTCAGGTGACTTAATGCCGGCGGCGACCGTATTGGAACCGCAGAGCGGTCGAATCCTCGAGGTCCATACAACCAAGCCGGGGATTCAGTTTTATACCGGTAATTTCCTGGACGGGAGCATTACGGGTAAGGGCGGGGTACAGTACGGACGAAGATCAGGTTTTTGCCTGGAGACGCAGTACTACCCAGATTCACCGAATCAGCCGAACTTCCCGTCTACCATTCTGCGACCTGGGAAGGTATATCAAACACAGACGGTGTTCGTATTCCGAACAGAGGAATAGTTGATTGGCGTCGCCTTTACCCCGAAGGCTTCTGGACATAAATGACCCACTTCCGAAGGGGAAGTCCAAGCATTAATGCAACGCCTGCTTGAAATCAGCAATCAGGTCATCCTCGTGCTCAATCCCAACCGAAATACGTAACAGAGAATCCCTTATTCCTGCGGTTTCTCGCTCCTCTGGCGTGAGCCCCGCGTGAGAACTGATTGCTGGCCGCGTCATGAGTGACTCGACACCTCCAAGGCTCGGTGCGTAGAGGGGCAGACGGAGTCGGTCAATCAAGTCCGTGACAGCGTCCAATTCCCCCTTGAGTTCAATGCTCAACATCCCACCAAAGCCTTCGAAGAGACGTGCCGCCCGCTCGTGCTGCGGGTGGGAAGGGAGCCCAGGATAGTATACATGCGCAACCTTGTCGTGGTCTTCGAGGAATTTGGCCAGAGCAAGCGCGGTAGAGTTGTGCTGTCTCATTCGCAATGCAAGCGTCTGCATACCTCGGTTGAGCAAAAAGCAGGCATGAGGGTCTAGGGCACCCCCCAGATGCTTAAGTGTTTGCCGCGATTGATAAACCTGTTCCCGGTTGCCAACGATTACTCCTGCGACGATATCAGAATGACCATTCAGGTATTTAGTCGCGCTGTGAAGAGACAGGTCAAATCCGGCAGCGGTAGCCTTATAATTGAACGGCGTAGCAAATGTATTGTCAATCAGCGATGTAAGGTTGTTGGCCTGGGCAAATGCAACAATGCCCTCCAGATCGCAGACATGGAGCAGGGGGTTCGTAATAGATTCGACATAAATCGCACGCGTATTGGTCTGGAGAAGTGATTGCCACGTATCCGGTGCATCTGCATCAAAGAACGAAACAGTTATTCCAAGGTCTGCCATCAGCGTGCACACGAATCCATGCGTACCACCATAAAGGCTGTTCTGGGCAAGCAAATGTTCGCCTGGTTTGAGTACGGACAGGATTGCTCCGGTGATGGCTGTCATGCCGCTACCGGTGACTAGGGCTTCCTCTGCACCCTCCAGTACCGCAAGTTTGCGGTTGAGCACTTCCTGGTTAGGTGTGTTATTGTAGCGGATATATCGTAAGGGGCTATCATCATGCTCAAACATGGCAGTTTGAAAAATAGGCATGCGTACAGCCCCCTCCACGCGATCCGTTTCTCCCGCATGAATGAGTTGTGTGTCAATAGCGTGATTCATTAAGTATTATTGGTTTGTTTAATGGCAAGCCCCCATAGAGACGATAACGTGAATCAGTAACAATCAGGGCAGATGAAGTGTACCGGCAATCACGGTAACTGCTTCTCCTCCAACTTGGACCGCAGATATATCGTTACGCGGTCCCAATACTCTTACACGAGCTTGCCCGGGACGCTGCATCCAGGTTCCCTGCGATGCAAGAAAATCAGGTGCATCCATGAGACCATAATGCCACAGGTATGCTCCCATTCCTCCTGTGGCGCTACCAGTAAAAGGATCTTCGAACACGTCTGGTGGACCGGCAAAATGGCGGGCGAACGTTCCTGAATCAATTTTGGCAAACAGGTGCACACTGAAAAACAAAAACTCACGACGTAGCTTTGAGAGTGCATCAATGTCGACCTGAATTTTTCTCAGGCAATCCAGTGCCTGCACGGGTACCATAAGTTGCGGAGTTCCAGTGCTGACGACTTGCACGGGCCTTCCGGTTACGAGATCCTCGGTTGACAGTCCGAAGACAGACGCGGCCCTGTCATGGGGAACTGTGGAGAGGAATTTTGGCTTGAGCTGTGTCATAACGATTTCGCGGGGTTGTCCCTCTGCCGATAATACATCAACAGGCACGATCCCGGCCTTAAGCTCAAGGGATATTCTCGTCTGCGCCCCTGTGAGCTTTATACGGTTGGTTTCTATCAACGTGTGGATAGATGCAATCGTTGGATGACCGGCAAGCGGAATCTCCTCGGCTGGCGTAAAATACCGAGCTCGCACGTCGGCTTTGTCCGAGTGCAGAATAAATGCGGTCTCCGAAAGATTCTGTTCACGTGCGATCGCCTGCATTTGATCGCTGGTCAGTCCGTCTGCGTCAAGTACAACTGCGCAGGGGTTGCCATGGAGCGGCTCACTCGCAAATGCGTCTACTTGAAAGAAGGGGAAGGACGCCATCTGTCAGTAGCTACCAGAACCATGAACGCGGATCGGAAGCACAACACTTGCAAAGTTGAAGATAATGGCTTTAATTACTAGTCGCAGTCACACGAGATCATGAACCGTAAGCAGCGAAAAAATATAATAATCGCACTCGCTATCCTCGTGGGGATTACCGTGGTCCTGGCAATCGTTACCCAGTTGAGCAGTTAATAGGCCAGCTTGCGCGCTTGCTGTTAGCCGTGGCTATGCGAGTTCGGAAAAGAACACATCAAAGTCGTCCTCATCTTCCTCCTCGTTCTCCAGGAACGGATAGATATCCTGTAAGAGTTCCTGAAGTTTTGTACGTCCGCGATTGATTCGGCTCTTCACGGTACCCATAGGCAGTCCGGTGATAACGGCAATTTCCTCGTAGCTGAGCTGCTGAATATCTCGCAGGATCACAACCTCACGAAAGTGGTCAGGCAGTGCAAGAAGCCCATTCTGGATGTGCTGATCCTGGATGGCACTTTCGGCATGCTTGTCGGGTGCGAAGGTCTCATCGGGGAGGGGCATTTCAAACTCCTCACCATCCCGATTGAACGACTGGATGGAGTCCATCCGACGCCTGCTGCGTTTGCGGTACTCCGTTTTTGCCAGGTTGCCGGCAATGGTATATAGCCAAGTGGAAAACCTGGCTATTCTTTTGTACGAGTGCCGGTTGCGGTATACACGAAGGAAGGTTTCTTGGATTAGATCCTCACAGGCTTTCTTATCTCCGGTAAACCGGTACAGGAAGTTGACAAGGGGACCAGTCCAGCGCTCCCAGAGGATATTATATGCCTCGACTACACCAGCCTGGAAATGCTCCATCAGGTCCTCGTCGGACATCTCCTGTAGTGCGTCAAAGCGGCTGAGAGCCGAACGGCGCCTAACGTCCTTTCGAATGATGCGTGCTATGTTCCTCACTTTTCTCTTATCTATTTTTTAACGGGACCAACCTCGGCCCCCGTTACGTATTATATATACACCTTGTTACACCCTATGGCATAACGTACTCGGGTTTCACAAAATTGCCTTCACTGTAAAAGGCTGGGAACCGTTGAATACCCATAGAGTAAATTCGGCAAATGTTCGTCAGTTTGTTGTACGGTGGAGCATGTAACAACCTGATGTTATAGTCGACGACTCCAGTACAGCTAAGAAGTTTACGAAATATTTTTTACAAAGTCAAGTACTTGTGCATTGACTACAACAATCTTGATTTTGTCTGGACAGCAGGATAGTTCGTTCGAGAGATAGCAGTCTCTCATGTTCATCTATGTGGCTGTGGCGGGATTGCCATTGGATTGGTCTGATTGGGGCCGGCGCTCATGACTATTGAAACGGCCACAGACCCTGTCCGATGATCCTTGGACCGGTGGCAAGGTACCTACGCTATCGACACGGACACATTGCGCGCAGGCGCTCCCAAGTGAAAATGCCACTGTTATGTCCATCATCCCAGGTCAGGCGCAAGCCTACGCTGCCAGCTACCTCAACTTTGACATTCTCCCACCGCACGAGGGCCGGTAAGTGGAAAATTTCTGGATCTGGCAGCTCGTGCATTTTCTCATGCCCTTGGCAGCCGGCGCACGGACATGCACGCCGTAGCCCATCCAGCGGAAAGGAGCAGGCGTGGTTATCAGACCATTGGATGTCAAAAGTTTGACGCTCCCGGTTGACAATCACGCGAAGACAGGTTACCGTTTCAGGCATACTGCTCATTCAGGAGCGAATGGTTGACTGACACTATCGTAGGTCTCTTCGTAAAGAGATACTCAAATGGGATGAACCCTCCACCTGATGGTCAATTACGCCTATAACGCCCATTCTTATCCCTATTGAATGGGTATACCCCCTTTAATAGGTCTTGGAGTTTGGCACGTCCTCGATTAATGCGGCTTTTCACGGTTCCCATGGGAAGTCCGGTGATCTGTGCAATTTCATTGTATGAAAGTTGCTGAATGTCACGAAGGATCACAACCTCTTTAAAGTTTGGTGGAATTGAATCCAGCGCATCCTGGATATACTGATCCTGCAATGCACTTTCCGCATGCTTATCGGGCGAAAAGGTCTCGTCCGGTAAAGGCATTTCGTATTCTTCGTTGTCTTTGTTTACGGACTGAATTGAGTACATGTGACGACGTTTCCGTTTACGGTACTCGCTTCTTGCAAGATTGCCTGCAATGGTATAGAGCCACGTAGAGAACTTTGCAATACGCTGATAGGAGTGTCGGTTACGATGAACCCGAAGAAAGGTCTCCTGAAGTAGGTCTTCGCAGCGCTTGCGGTCTCCCAGAAAACCATACAGATAGTGCACCAGGCGCTCGCTGTATCGGCTTACCAAGATATCGTAGGCTTCCACAGTTCCTGCCTGGAAGAGCTCCATCAGGTCCTCATCCGGCATTGCATGCAGGGCATCAAATCGACTGGCAGCCGACGAACGCCTGCGGTCATTGTTACGGGCTACTAAATGGACTGTACTGGCCACGACCTACGTGCTCTCACACGATATTATTCTGATTGGAGAGTAGATGTACCGGTTTCTATGTAAGATTGTCTGTGCGACACTTCTGTATTGCACAGTTACGCGCTGCAATTATATGGTCAACCGCAATCAGCATGCATTGATAACATTACCGTATAATAATGGCAAGATACTGAATTGGAACACAATAGGCTGTAGAATGACAGTGGGCTTAATGTTGACGCTCAGTTATGTAGGTCAATGCAGAACGACCTGCTTGGGTCTATTCTCGGAATGAAAGCAAGCGTTGATGCCCCGTGCCCAGATAGGAGGACGACATAATTTCCAAAATACATCTAATGGTACCCTCGGCACCGCGGTGCACCTGATGATCAGAACCGGAGACCATTTTGCCAGATAATCCTGACCAACAGACCGAAGACCTAATCCGTTATCCCATTGACGGGGTTCTGGACTTGCACACGTTTCATCCACGGGATGCGGCCGAGGTGACACGCGAGTATCTTCGCGAGTGCCATAGAGAGGGTACGTACTGTGTGCGCATTATACACGGTAAGGGAAAGGGGGTATTAAGAGGTATCGTCCACGCAGTTCTATCCGATTGTTCTTTCGTTGACTCTTGGGGAACTGCGCCAGATTCGAGTGGCTGGGGAGCAACCGTAGTAAACCTCAAGAGGAAAGATTCATCCGATTAATCATCTAATGCAGATGTTGCGCTATCGGGTCATAGGGATAGCAGCCCGAGCATTCTCACTCTACAGTTCCTAATCCCGGAGGTCAGTACACTTGCACTTGCTTTGCTGCTTTGTTTTTACTCCGCACGCCAAGCGCGAATCCACTAGGTTCTTCACTTCGGCTTGATTGTCAGCCAACTCTCTCTGTGTGGTGTTGGCAGAATCAGCTCCCTTGTCCCCTGACCTCTTTCACGAGGGGAAGCCCGAAGGCATGACCTGCTCTATCTGATCGGTTACGCACGTACACAATCAAGCACTCGACTGACTCAATACGCGTTTGAGTGCTTCAAAATTGCTCCGGATATGGTCAGCAGAAATGTCCATGAGCGCTTGTTCGGAATCGTTCAGCTCAACTTCTACTATTTCTTGGATGCCCGAATGGCCGAGACGCACAGGCAGACCAATAAATAGATCAGAAAGACCATACTCCCCCGAAGGGCGTGCAGCACAAGGAAGCACCCTGCCGGAGTTCTTTACTATTGCTTCAACCATTTGCGCAGCCGCAGCGCCGGGGGCATACCATGCAGAAGTCCCCATCAGCTTTACGATCTCGCCGCCCCCGCTTTTAGTACGCGCTACAATTTTCTCGATCTGATCCGCAGGGAGCAGTTCGGTAAGGGGAATTCCCCCGACAGTCGTATAGCGCGGAAGAGGTACCATCGTATCCCCGTGTCCACCGAGCAAGAGTGCCTGAATATCCTTGACAGACACATCAAGAGCCATTGCAACAAAGGCTCGAAATCTGGCCGTGTCAAGTACACCGGCCATCCCCATGACACGGTTGGCCGGGAAACCGCTGGCCTCGTGAGCAACATAAGTCATAACATCAAGTGGGTTCGAAACCACGATAATGATAGCATTCGGGCTTCCGGCTACAAAGGACTCGGTTACCGTACGCACAATATTGGCGTTAATTCCCAAGAGATCGTCGCGGCTCATTCCCGGTCGCCGAGGAACTCCACTGGTGATTACGCAAATGTCGGAGTCTGCGGTAGCTCCATAATCATTTGTAACTCCCTTGACTTTCGTATCAAACAAATGAATCGGAGCAGACTCTGCAATATCAAGGGCCTTCCCTTCCGAGAGACCTTCCTTGATATCAATCAGAACAACTTCATTGACCATGTCCTTGTGGGCAACACATTCAGCAACAGTGGCTCCGACATTCCCAGCCCCAATAACCGTAACCTTGTTCATTATAATTACATTGTTATGTTGACAGCGAGGATGATACGCACAAACATGCGAATTTACTCATAGGCATCTAATGCAAGATATAATAGCGTGGGCAGGTTCGGCAGCTAGGCGTTATCCTCCTAGTGCT
>VXLY01000033.1 GCA_009841335.1 Rhodothermaceae bacterium
GTCGTTTATCGGCCGCTCACATCACAGGATGTAGGTCCATCGTACCTCAGTCTTGTATTGCACTCTGATCAACCGGCGCTTCCAATATCAACCCCGGTGATTCAGGTGTACCCCAATCCGTTCAGATCTGCGGTCACGATTGATTTTGAGCTTAAAACCCCCGGCTTTGTACAGCTAAGCATTTATGACCTCTTGGGGCGCGAGGTGGCTAAACTGGCTGCTAGTACTAGGAATACAGGCAATCACCTCACCACGTTTGACGGCTCTGGACTTGTGCCAGGGATTTACTTTATTGTAATTGAAGTGGACGGTTTACGCACGAAGCATACCTTGATTAGGCATTGACTAGGCTGAGCATCTTATTGGCAGTAGGACTGGCAACCATAGCTCCAGTCACCCCGGAAAATACACTGGTTCGCACGGTGGATGAGTTTCGGGAAGCGGTTCGCCACGCTCAGCCGGGTGATACAATCACCATGGCCAATGGCATATGGCGCGATGCAAATCTGGTATTTGATGCTGATGGTGCAGAAGGTGATTCAATCACTGTTCGTGCCGAGACTCCCGGAGATGTGATTCTGACTGGTCAGTCCCGTCTTCGTATCGGTGGGCAGTACTTGAAAGTTGAGGGATTATGGTTTCACAGGGGGGCGCTGGATCGAGGACATGTGATCGCATTCCGCACGGACAGGGCGGCCCGCCACAGCCGCATCACAAACTGCGCAGTAACAGAGTTCAACCCCGATAATTGGTTATTGCAGTACAAATGGGTGTCTGTGTATGGTACACACAACCGAGTAGATCACTGTTACTTTGCAGGTAAGACGCACGATGGAGCTACGCTCGTAGTATGGCTAGCAGATCCGCCGGACGACGAACCCAACTACCACCGAATTGACCATAACCACTTTGGGCACCGCCCAGAGCTAGGAAAGAATGGCGGGGAAACCATTCGCATTGGTACCAGCAGCCGCTCTATGCAGGACTCCTACACGGTGGTAGAACATAACCTGTTTGAGCGCACCAATGGCGAGCACGAAATCATTTCCAACAAGTCAGGACACAATACCTATCAACATAACACCTTCCTCGAAGCGCAGGGCGCCTTAACCTTGCGTCATGGTAACAATGCTACCATCAGGGAGAACTGGTTTCTGGGTAGAGGGAAGCCGGGTACGGGTGGAGTACGTGTCATTGGAGAGGACCATTTGGTTACGCACAACTATTTTTCCGAACTGGAGGGAGATTCCTCACGTGCGTCGCTCTCAGTGATGAACGGTATACCCAATTCACCTCTGAATCGATATTTTCAGGTTAAGCGCCCAGTTATTACCCAAAACACTTTTGTTGGTACGCGGGTGAGCATACTTTTTGGATTGGGAGCAGATGGAGAGAAGACACTCCTGCCGGAGGATGTTCTGTTTGGCCAAAATGTCATTTTCACAGAAAACGGTAAATCTGTGGTTACGGCGTACGTGTCTGCTGACGATGTTACGTGGAGCGAGAATGTATTCTATGGAACGCAATTAGGCATTCAGTCTCCCCCTGGAATTCGATGGGAGAATCCAGAGTTGATAAGTGGTCCTTACGGGTTGCAGTATCCGTCTCCCGAAGGCACAGCGTCCGGGAAAGGCGCATCGCCCACATATCCACCTCTTTCACCGCCTGACGTTGGTCCCTCGTGGTGGGGCCAACCCTGGGACCCAGAGGTTTTGGTGGATTCAGCGCGCGTGCTGCCTGATTTTTCTTACGCGGGATACAAAGGGGGTGAAGAGCCTCCGCCCAATCCCGATGTAACGCTGGATGTGACTGACTATGGCGCAACCGGCGATGATATGAATGACGACACTGAGGGGTTCAAGCGGGCAATTCAAGCGGCGCACAAACAGGAAGGGTGGGTTGTTATTGGTATTCCAAAGGGACGGTTTCACTTGTCTGACGTGATGCTCCTGGAACGGGACAGTTTGATTGTGCGGGGAAGTGGAGTGAGTGAGACGGTGATCAGTATAGAGAAGCCCCTCGGTTCATTGGATGTGGCAGGCGAATTCAGTGAGCCATCCGATACGTCTAGAGTCCAGGGGAGGGTAGCGTCGCCGTATTCAAATTGGGGTGGAATGTTCTGGTTTCGAAGGTCAAGAATGCCAGCAGGAGAATCTCACACATCCATAGAGGTCGGCATGGAGCATCTCAGTATAGAATTCAATTCTGTGCCATATGGAGGGCACCATCTTGAGGATGGATACAATGCAGTGTATTTCGAGGGTGTGAGAAATGGATGGATGCGAGATGTGGAGATCAAGAATGCGGATGCAGGAATAATCCTCAATATGGCATCGCAAGTAACACTTGAGAATATCCTGATTGCCGGGCGAGGAGGTCATTATGGTATTCACACACAGGATTCAAAACATATCCTGATCGAGAATATTCGCGTTCATTCAAACACACTGCATCCAGTCGGTTGTGCGGGCGACAGTGGCTATAACGTTGTCACGGCCAGCTCCATAGGACACATTTATGATGCGGGCTGCGCGGAACCCAATTTGTATGAAGGGCTCACCGTTCGAGGTGACTCAATGGGTAGACCAATCTTGGATGTTGAATTCTATTCACCGCTGGTACTGTGGAATATTAAGATCCATTACGACCATGTCCGAGCTGTTCGCCCACCTGTTTACCTGGGCGCATTGGGGGATCGCGTAACTGTCGTCGGATTGTCAAGCGACTTACCCGTGCGCATGAACTCGGGGGCAGGGGGCTATTACGAAGGTACAAACTGGCCAGGGGAGCTTACGGTCCCATCCCTGTACCAGTATCAACTCGGAAAGCGGCTCGGAGAAATTTGAGGGCCAAAGGAGGATTGAAATAACTGGAGATTCAGGTCAATTCATGAGTTGGCCTCCGAGGAATCAGATGCTTTTTGGGCAGAAAGCATCTGTGAGATATGATTCTCCGATTCCATCAGGTGATACTCCATATTGATTCGGGCAGCTTCCGCGTCTCGCGCGAGAATGGCTTTCAAGATACGCTCATGCCATTTGATTGCCGAATACCTCGCATCTTCAACTATTTCGTGAACGGAGGATTTGACTTGTGGCATGAGTGCCTGGATCGGCGCAATCAGCAATGGCATGATGCTATTCCCGGATGCAATTGCAATGTGTTGATGGAATGCAAGATCCAGATTGGCTAATTCTTCACTTTTCCCCGTCCATGTTTTCATTGCATCACAATCTTGCTGCAGTTGCGCAGCATCATCTGGCGTGTGATGAAGGGCAGCTTGGGCTGCTATCGGGGGTTCAATGAGCTGGCGGGCCCTGATGATGTCAATGAACTTAAGGTCTCCGCCATGTTGCTGTAGATACATTTCCAGCGGAGTGCTTACCGATTCAGCGGAGAGTTCAGACACAAAAATGCCACGCCCTTTTTCAATTCGAATCAGTCCGCGCCCCGAGAGCATACGCAGAGCTTCCCGTAGTACGGTTCTGCTGACGCCGAATTGAGCGCATAAGTCTAATTCGGATGAAAGTCGCATGCCCGGTACCAAATGCTTTGCGCGAATGGAGTTCTCAATTGCCTCCACCACAGAATGGCTGAGAAGCTGGGGTTTGCCTACGGATTCAAATTGTCGCGCCATTGATTAAGGGAAAGGGTTGTGGAAGCGTAGCATGTAAGCGGGAAGACTGAATGTAAGATAGTTTTTTTAGAGACCGAATAGTCGGGGGATCACCAATGTAATTTGTGGGACAAAGGTGATCAATATAAGTGCCACCAGCATAGCGACATACAAGGGAGCCAGAGGCCGAATCATCGCGGGTACAGTTACCCCGGAAATTCCTGCACCGGCAAAGAGTACCGTACCCACGGGTGGTGTACAGAGACCGATGCATAGATTGGCCACCATCAAGATACCGAAGTGGAGCGGGTCAATACCAAATCCCACGACCACCGGGAGAAAAATAGGCGTAAAGATCAGAATGGCCGGCGTCATGTCCATGAATGTGCCAACCATCAACAACAGCACGTTTATCAGAAGGAGTACAATGATCTTGTTGTCACTGACTGCTAAAAGTGATTCCGCGATGCCTTGTGGAATATCCTCAAAAGAAAGTACCCACGAGAGTGCCAGGGAGGCACCTATAAGGAGCATAACCACTGCGGTAGTCGTCACGCTGTTAAGAAAAACGTCATAGAGGTCCCGAATTCGGACCTCGCGATAGAGCAGCACGAGTACAAGTGCGTAGAGCACTGCAATGGCAGCCGCTTCGGTTGCGGTGAATATCCCTGCGATAATTCCCCCGATGACAACCACGACCAGAGTCAGGCTTGGAAGTACGTTCGCAAAATGCTTGAAGACCTCCCGAAGCGGTACACGATCTCCCTTTCCGTACCCCTTTCGGTTTGCGACGAACGCTGCGACTACCATCAGTAATCCCCCTATAAGAATGCCGGGCAGATATCCAGCTACGAATAATGCAGTGACTGAAACGGTACCGCTGGCCAGCGAATATACGATTAGCACATTACTGGGGGGGATCAGCAATCCCGTCGTGGCTGAGGATACATTTACCGCCGCACTGAAGCCGGGGGAGTAGCCGCCGTCAACCATCTTGGGGTGCATGACCGACCCTATGGCTGCTGCAGCAGCAATCCCCGAGCCTGAAATAGAGCCAAAAAGCATGCACGCAATGATATTTACCAGTGCGAGACCTCCTGGAAGAGCCCCGATCAAGGCGCGGGCAAATGCAATCAGGCGGCGGGCAATTCCTCCTCGCCCCATTAAATTACCTGCCAGAATGAAGAATGGAATGGCTAATAAAGTGAAGCTGTCCAAGCCTGTTGCAATACGTTGTGCGGTTGTGCTGGCCGCGGGCACAAAATCCACTGCTACGACCATGGTTAGCAGTGTAGACATGCCCAGGCAATAGGCTACAGGCACATCTAACAGCAGCAGAATTAAGAAGCTTACCACAAGTACGAGTACGGCAATCTCCATTTACAGTTGATCAGTTCGGGTTTACGGTCGATGTCTCAACCATCAGACAAGAGTGTAGGGCTCTCCTGATCCGGGTTCTCTCGAATAGCAACGAAACTGTAGTAGATCATCAGGAGTCCGCTTATCGGAAGCACCAGATAGACGTAACCTATGGGAACCTGAAAAGCCGCAGATAGCTGATTCAGGTCCAAGGTCACATAGACGAGCCAACTGCCTCCAAATACGAGCGCCACCACGGAAAAAATGATAATGACGATGTGTGCGAACACGTGAACGGATCGCTTTTGGGTCTTGGGCAGTCGTCGTACAAGCACATCAATGCCGAGGTGTGCACGCACACGCAACGCGTATGCGGCACCCAGCAGACTAATCCAGATGAGCAGATAAGTTGACAGTTCCTCTGTGTAAGAACTGGGGCTGTTAAGCAGGAAGCGAGTAATGACCTGCCAGGAGACAGTAACTACCATGACCGCCATTAAGGTGACCAGCAATCCTGCAAGCGTCTTGTCAATAATGCGTGTCATGGTGCTTGGATATCAAGAGCCCGAATCCGATTGGCCCATGGTTCCAGTTCGGTACCTTCAAGAGATTCATAGAGTGGAAGAACCGCTTCCTGGAATGGCCTTTTATCAGGGCGAACAACGATCACTCCGTCTTCCTCGACGGCTCTAAGCGCCTCCTGGCTGGCCTCGTTCCACAATCTTCGCTGGAACACTACTGACTCCTCAACCGCTTGGGTAAGCCACGCTTGTTGTTGGGTGGACAGCTTATTCCATGTATGGGTGCCAATCAGAAGGACATCTGGAGGAGCGGAGTGTTCATCCAATGTATAGTATCGTGCCTGCTCAAAATGTTTGGATCCGTAGAAATTTGGAGGATTGTTTTCTGCACCATCCACGACCCCCTGCTGCAGTGCTGTATAGAGCTCTCCATAAGCCATTGGCGTAGCATTTGCACCGAGTAGATTAATTGTCTGGATGGAAAGATTACTTCGCATCACACGAATTTTCAATCCTTCAAGGTCCTCGGGGGTATCGACCCTTGTGTCATGTATGTAGAAGCTCCGGAATCCCGCATCGTAATAACACAATCCACGTATCCGGTAGGGTAATCCTTGCAGCAGTATTTCCTTTCCTACGTCGCCTTGAAGCGCCCTCCAGAGATGGTCTTGATCCTCAAAGAGATATGGAAGACTGTAAACACCCATGGCGGGCACAAAATTCTCAATTACACTAGAGGCGGTTTTTGCCATGTCGAGTGTACCGAGCTGGAGCAGTTCTACTGACTCTCGTTCATTGCCCAACTGTCCACTGGGGTAAATTTTCACCCGCATAGTGCCTCCCGAGAGCTCTTCTAAACGCTCCCCCATGAAAGCCATTCCACGGTGTACCGGATGCGTAGAATCCAGTACATGCGCCAAACGGAACTCAATGCTGTCTTGTGAGGAGCTACAGCCTATGCTGCCGAGGAGCAGCGGTACAGTCAGTAATACGACCAACACAAGCTTAGTGGCTGAATTCATGAGGATGGCACGATAAGCCCTTAGGTCAGGAGATTACATCTATCCAGAATAGGAATAGCTGGTCGGGTTCGAGAGCACGTAGAGTATCGATTGTCAGCAGGTAGCAAGATTAATCGTTCTGGCAACCAATTTTGCGCATCAAATACCTCAGGATTGTCCATTGGCCAGGCGATCTTTGGGATCCAATCAGACGAAGTAAAGGCCGCCATTCACTTCCACAGATTCGCCATTCACATACGCAGAGGCATCTGACGCAAGAAAGGCGACGATATTGGCTACATCTTCAGATTCCCCCTCACGGCCGACGGCCGTCTTTCCGGCAACCATTTTACGAACGTTGTCAGGTGTAAACGTGTCGTGGAATGTTGTATTTATTAGGCCTGGTGAGACGCAGTTGACGCGGATGTTGCGTGCAGATAGTTCTTTTGCCATTCCACGGGTCATGGTCAGGACTCCGCCTTTCGAAGTCGCATAGGCTATTGATCCTCCTCCCCCTCCATCCCGGGCTGCGAGCGACGCAAGATTCACAATCGTTCCGCCAGGCTTCATGTACGGCAATGCAGCCTGAGAAACGAGAAAGACAGATTTGAGATTTACTGCCATTACGGAGTCCCAGAATGCTTCGTCCATCTCGTCGAGCTTTTTGCGGGCCAGTAAGCCACCGGCGTTATTGACAAGTATATCAAGGGAACCACCAAAGGCATTCATGCCTTCGGCGAGTAGACGATTTACGTCTGCCGCTTGAGTGACATCGGCTTTTATTGCAATAGCCCGGCCGCCGAAGCTGGCGACTTTTGCGACGGTCTCATCCGCGGCCTTCTTGCTGGAGTGATAATTAACGATGACAGAGGCGCCCGCCTTCGCCAGGGCGTAGACAATCCATCTTCCGATATCTCTACCTCCTCCGGTTACCAGTGCTACCTTGCCGCTCAGGTCTGTATTCATGCTGTCGTTTTGTGCTAATATTTTAAGTGATTGGAGGTGATTAGGAGTATTTTGCTTGCGTGTCAATTTTCTGCATCTGAGTTACCCAGAAATTCAACCTGATAATTTCCAGTCCACTGGAAGGATTGATCACCGAAACTAACCTCCTTTCGTCCGGTCACTCCCTCAGACTGGTTTGAGACTACGATTCGCCAGTGAAGGCCCTCCTGCCCAGTAATTTCAATTACACTGGCTACATCCGAATGGCCCAAGACATTCACGCCTGTGATTCGGGGTCTGGCCTGTACAGATCTCTCCCGGGCTTCATTGAAGTATCCATGGGGTTCAATGACGGACGCAAAAAGCATGTTTTCGGCCTGACGACGCAGGACCAGAAGGGGATGCGATTGCAGGTTGAAATCGGGATCGTTTGCGCCGATGCGTCCGAGATGCACTTCACTTTCCGGCCAGGCCGAAGAAATCAGCGAATAGTACCGATGGCCGTCCAACCAGGTAAATTGGATAGGCGAATCAGTAGACGCTTGCGCTGTGTGCCAGATGTGCTGGTATCCATGACTACTTCCCAGGGGCTGCATTGCATTCGTATTTGTCTCGAATTGCAGATTTGAAGTAATGTTTTGGCCGGAATAATGCAGCGGGTAATCATATTGGCGGATTGTACTGCTGGTTAGGCGATACAAGTCCACTACGACCGGATACGGAAGTGATTCATCCTTAACGAGCAGCATAGTTCGCTGCATATCTACGCCATCATAATACGTGTCTGCACGCGCACTCATGGCAATAGCATGCGCCTCCTCTGCTTCAAAAAAATGTCGTTTGGCAGACATTGACTCTGCTGTGTCTTCGTCCCACATATTTTGTGTCATTCCGTCTACAACTACGGTATTGTGTGCAATGGTCTGCATTGCATAGGAGTCGTTTTCCGGCAAATAGCGTCCGCCGAATTTGGGCTCCACATTGACCCATCTACCAAATCCGTAATCGCGAATGACCTGTCGCCCTTGATCAAAGAAGATGAAGTGCAGCTTGTCAAAATGTCCATGACCTCCTCCGTGGACGCCATATTTCATGAGGAGCATCGACTGTCCCATACCATCGCCCATTCGGAGAATCCCCAGCCCACCAGAGGTGCCGTCGCTTCCGTCGCTGAATTCCACCGAGGGCCAGGAAATTTGCGGCTCCGATTTACTGGCATCAAAATCACGAGCAAGCTTTAATCCAGCTCCGCTTAGGGAGACACGCCCCTGGACTTTGGCGATACCCAGAAGATCTTCATCCTCACCATAGCGATCGTAAGTCAGCGCATTGGCCAGTATGACCTCAGGTGCTGCTACGTCCATAGTTAGCGATGCGTCGTTGATCGGGGGAAAGACGCCGTTGGGGAATGAAGTTTGAACAGCTGCATAATAGGCTTTCCGCAAGATCTGGTCGCGGTATTCATAGATGCCCACCTCAGGTTGCATTCGCTCCACAGCCTCGGCAAAATAGAAGAAGGGCATCAATGCATAGCGGATGTAGTACGGTCCTTCCATGTAGTACCCATCCGGCGAGAACAGCAGGTCTAGTTGTGCCAGAAAGCCACCTTTGCCATCCAGGTCCGAGCCGTGTAGGGACTTTTCGACTAGTGATAGGTCCCCCATCACATAGGCAATCATTCCGACCGCAGCCACGGCCCAGGTGCCGTGGTTATGAATGCGATCGAATTCTGCTTTGTTACGGATATGAAACCAGTCAGCCATGGGCCGAAAAATGTTGGTTTCAAACCGGGTTCTTTCTTCTTCAGAAAGCCAATCATATACGCAGTCATAAGCAATACTCGTATGCACGAGCCAAACTTCCTCATTCAGGGTTTGATGAAATATTTTGCCTGGCTTCTGATGATGTGCCAGTGGGTGCGGGCCGAGGTTTGGATACAGGATCGCGTACAAATTCAGCATATCGCGTACAAAAGCTGCGTACTTGTCTTCTCCGGTGATGCTGTAGAGCAGTCCGGCGTAGCGCATTTCGCGATAGTTCTGTTTATGTCTTTCGTGCTCGTATCCGCCGGCTTCTCCGGGAAGGGGTACTTCCAAAGGGTGTGCGAAGGCAACCGCCATAGTTTCTTCTGCCAAGGAGATCGCTTCATCTAGTAGGGCATAACGGCCCTGGGCTTCCCTTATCGCGAGGGCATCTTCCTGTGAGATAAAGATCCCTGCATGTTGACCTGAAGCCGTAGAAAGCACAATGGACACAAGAAAAACAAGTAACAGGATTCGCAACATAGAATATTCCTCTTCGGTTCGTACATCTACAAGATTATACTTGAAATATATCACATATCATACAACTTTATTGTGTTTCGCATCTATAGAGGGTCATACTTTGGTCGGGCTTGACCGGTAGCCGGTTTGTAACCTGCTTTTCCACCGGACGAATTGGTGGCAGCGGGTGCCCTGTCGAACGAAACCGTAGACGGGGTAGACTATCCTCCACACACCATCTCAAAAAACAACAACTTCCTAAATCAATTGGTCACGCCCCAAAGTTCTGCTCCACACAAGTAAACAAGTACTATTGACAGGAGACATAAATGCCGCACATCTTTTTAGCAAGGAGTGCTGTGTTGAATGGATCGTAAGTGTGGTCACAAAGTTGTACACCAAATTTTGTATACTAAACGGTCGTTGCATCTTGATCATGTTTGCGAACCCTAATCGCTTAACCATTGGAGGTTATCGTAAGCTAACCTCCTCGCAACGACTCATAGGGTTGGCTTTGGCACTCAGTACGGCCGTATTGGCACAATCCCAGGAAGTATTCCCAACACGAGATGTCCCACCTACTACCCGAGCAGCACGAGTACAGGCTACGGTCAATCTCGACAGTGGCTTGAGCGAGACGGACTGGCAGCGCGTGGTGCCTACTCGAGGCTTCTGCCAAGCCGAGCCGCAGCAGGGCAACCCGTCCACGTTTGACACGGAGGTCCGCGTAAAGACTGTGGATCAATGCATGTCTCCCGTTGGCAACCACGCATGGCGGTCACAAGCACAACTGTGATCTGCCCTACGATCTGATCCGCAATGTCCAGTCTTCTCTTCGCGAGACTCTTACGAAATGATAACAGACCGCGTAGCAACGTCGACCGCTTCAAGCATTTGATCCTAGGTATGTGCCTGTCCTTCCTCGCACAGCCACTGGCCGCCCAAGTCACCGTGGACTATGCCCCCGGCGCTAAACCTCCCATCAAGCTACACCGCCTCGCGCAGCCTATTCAGCTTGATGGCCTCGTCGACGAACCTGCCTGGCGAGCTGTCGATCCTTTTCCTCTGGTGATGTATCAGCCCACGTACAAGGGTGCCATGACCGAACGCACAGAGATTCGGGTGGCATACGATGACGACCACCTATACGTCTCTGGAAAACTGTACCACGTCGTCTCCGAGAACCTGCGGGCTAATTCGTTCTACCGTGACCGCTGGAGCGGTGACGAGACATTTGCTATCGTGCTTGATACATTCAACGACAACGAGAATGCTCTATGGTTCTACACAACGCCTCTCGGCACTCGCTTCGACATCGCAGTAGCAGACGATGCGGCTAATGGTCGAGCTTCAAACAACGACAATTGGAATACATTCTGGGATGTAGCAACAACACGAACCGACGAGGGCTGGTTTGCTGAGATACGCATTCCCTTCAGCAGCCTTGGTTTTCAGGATGAGGACGGGCGTGTAGAAATGGGAATGATCGTGTATCGGTGGATGGGTCACAACAATCACCGCTACATATTCCCGGATATCCCACCCCGGTGGGAACGTGGCAGCAACAAGCCCTCCGTCGCGCAAGACGTGATCCTCGAAGGCGTCTACAGCCGGAAACCCGTTTATGTGACGCCGTACGGTCTTGGGGGTGTCCAGCGGAATTCTGAACTGGCCCCCTCAAAAACAGCCTATCGTTTCAACGACAACTTCACGCGTGAAGTCGGTCTCGACGTGAAGTACAATCTTACCAACAATCTCACGCTTGACGCTACCGTCAACACCGACTTTGCCCAGGTGGAGGCCGACGACCAGCAGATCAATCTTACGCGATTTTCGCTCTTTTTTCCCGAGAAACGACAGTTTTTTCAGGAGCGTTCCGGAATCTTCGAGTTCGATACCGGTGCTAGTGGCAGCCGGCTATTCCATAGCCGCCGCATCGGCCTGGTCGACGGGCAGCCGATTCGTATCCTCGGTGGCTCCCGGCTCGTCGGGCGCATGGGCGAGTGGGACATCGGATTACTCAATATGCAAACTGCGAAGGAAGGCGACGTTCCCACCGAGAATTTCGGTGTGTTGCGGCTGCGTCGAAGGGTCTTTAATGCCTTCTCAACCATTGGCGGCCTGGCTACTAGTCGGATCGATGTTGACGGTGGGTACAATTTGGCGTATGGGCTCGACGGCATCGTGCGCGTCATGGGGGATGAGTACTTCACAGCGAAATGGGCGCAGACGCTGGACAAGAATCAGTTGGATGCAGGTACTTTCAGTTTCCTAGATGCCGGACGGTTTATGCTGAAGTGGGAACGGCGCATCATCCAGGGGTTCAGCTATGAGTTGGAAGTCGTTCGGAGCGGGGCGGACTACAACCCCTCCGTAGGCTTTGTCCGTCGCCGCGACGTCTTCGTACTCAGCCCCGATGTCAACTATCAAACATTCCGGGGGGCTGACTCGCGGTTCCGGCGAATCTGGGTCGGTAACTGATCCAATATATACCTTCGCAACGAAGACGGTTCCGTTGAATCGGCATGGCTCCATCCCTTTTACTGGTTTGAAACCAAGGATGGGGCGACGCTGCTGCTCTCGACGGCGCATACTTACGAGGATGTGCGCATGTCCTTTCCGCTCTCCGCGGAGGTTATGATTCCCGTCGGTTCCTACTGGTTTCATGAACTTTGGGTTGAGGCAAATCCACCTGATCGGTGGTTTTTCCGGCCTGATGTTACCTTCCGCACCGGCACTTTCTATGATGGATGGAAGACGACCTTGAGCACCGGAGCTACGTGGAACCTGTCTCGCCATCTGGAGCTGCGCGGCACCTACGAATTCAACTTCATTCGTTTTTCGGACAGAGACCAGCAGCTCGAAACGCACTTAGGTCAAGTTCGCATCCAGACTGCGCTTAACACCCATTTCTCGGCCACGGCCTTCCTGCAATACAACAGCGTCGCCGATGAATTCTTTGTCAACACCCGGATTCGTTATCATTTTGGTGAGGGCAACGATTTGTGGCTGGTTTTCAATGAGGGCTTCAACACCGAGCGGCATCAGTCCTTCGGCCTGACGCTGCCTGTAACCAATAGCCGAGCGATCCTACTCAAGTACACTCACACCTTCATCTGGTGAGATGCTCCACATTAATGTGGAGCTGGCGTGCAGTTCAATTGCGGAGCGAGGAATGCGAATAAATTGTCCTCGGAGGTGTGTGTGAAAATCTATTTTTCAAACGAAATCAGCAGGTAACCCATTTACGTTAACTGATACCGCGCAGCCAGATACATAACTCCCAAGCTAAACCAGAAGCGCACTTTCGATAACTTCTTCCTGTTCAAGCTGGTGCACCATAGAACTCCCAGTTGCTGGGCTGGCACTCGGATGACGCCCGGCATACTGTATTCTGAATTCGTGCCCAGGATGCACAGAATGGAGGGTGCTCGTCAAGAGTGGGCGTACATAGGTCCAAGCTCCCATGTTTGCAGGTTCTTCCTGTGCCCAGCAAATTTCCACATCAGGACGGTATTTCGACAGCTCGGTGTGTAGTGCTTCTCGTGGCCAGGGATAGTATTGCTCCAGTCGAATCAGAGCAATGGTTTCGCGCTGATCTTCGTGTTTATCAAGCTCGGCCAATAGGTCGTAGTAAATTTTTCCGCTGCACATCACGAGGCGGTCAATTGTGGAAGCATTCTTCTCTGTACCGATCACTGGCATAAATCCGCCATCAATCAAGTCCGTCGGCGAAGAGACCGCCCTTGGATGCCGCAAGAGGCTTTTGGGAGTCATTAGTATCAATGGCTTCTTGACATCCCGTAAGACCTGCTGCCTGAGCGCGTGAAAGTAGTTACCAGGCGTGCTAAGATTGCACACGATCATATTTCCTTCGGCGCAAAGTTGGAGGTAGCGCTCAAGCCGTGCAGACGAGTGTTCTGGACCCTGTCCCTCGTACCCGTGTGGCAGCAAGGTAACTAAACTGCTTTCCTGTCCCCACTTTTCTTCGGCTGCCGACAAGAATTGGTCAAAAACTATCTGTGCACCATTAGAAAAATCTCCGAACTGAGCTTCCCAGATCACCAATGCATTCCTGTTTTCGACCGAGTAGCCGTACTCAAATGCAGCTACTGCATATTCTGAAAGCAGACTGTCGTAGATATGCAGCTTTGCCTGATACTCCGTGATGTTATTGAGCGGAATGTATTCGTCATTCGTGTCCTGATCATAAATGACTGCATGGCGCTGCGAGAAGGTTGCCCGTCGGGAATCCTGTCCACTCAGACGAACCGTAGTTCCCTCCTGGAGCAACGTGCCGAATGCCAATGCTTCAGCAAAGGCCCAGTCTATGGTTCCTGATTTCCGAAGTTTTTGGTCTCTACGCTTGAACTGCTGCATCAGTTTAGGATGAGCATTAAAACCTTCTGGAGTTCTAAGAAGGGTACTCAGCACGGCTTCCAATTGCTCTTCAGAAACACGTGTGTCGACCCACGGAATCGTGTCGTAGCTGCGGTTATGGAAATGCTCGAGTATTTGAGCGGCGTCCTTTTCCTTGAGGTCTGAGGTGCGCTCGAAGGCCTGCTGCAGCAAATCCCTGAAGCCATCCAGCATTTTCTCCGCTTCATCGGGGGTCATGTCCCCTCGATTAAGGAGTGATTCTGTATACAACTTGCGGGGAGATCGTTTTTTCTTGATTTGCTGATATAGAACAGGATTGGTATAAGTCGGCTCATCCCCTTCATTGTGGCCGTGCTGCCGATAACAAAGCATATCAATCACGACATCTTTGTTGAACACCTGGCGGTAGTCCAAAGCCAAGCGGGCAACACGTACGCATGCTTCAGGGTCATCTCCGTTGACGTGGAAGATGGGCGCTTCAATAAGCCGTGCCACATCGGTCGCATACGTTGAGCTACGGGCCTCGCTTGGTCCAGTGGTGAAACCGATCTGGTTGTTGATCACGAGATGGATGGTTCCACCGGTATGGTATCCCCGAAGCTGGCTGCAGTTAAGAGTTTCAGCGACAACCCCTTGACCAGCAAAGGCAGCATCCCCATGAATTAACACGGGAATTATGGCATCAACGACCCGGTCGCCGGGGGCATTTGGATCATCCATATCCCGCAGGCAGTCCTGTTTGGCTCGGACCATTCCCTCCACAATTGGGCTCACAGACTCCAAATGGCTTGGATTGGATGCCAACGTGAGCGCGATCTTGGCACCATCTTGGGCCTCATAGACTCCCTTGCTGCCTAGATGATATTTAACATCCCCGGACCCATAAATCGTATCGGGATTAATGTTACCTTCAAACTCCGAGAAGATCACTTCATAGGATTTTCCCATGATATTGGCCAGAACATTTAGCCGTCCTCGGTGCGCCATACCAATCACGATCTCATGTACCCCTTGTTCGGCGGCATCGCCCATAATCACATCCAGCATCGGTACGATACTCTCGCCTCCTTCCAGCGAAAAACGTTTGTGACCTATGAAGCGTGTATGCAGAAATCGCTCAAACGACTCCGCTTCATTTAACTTGTGCAGAATGCGTCGCTTAT
>VXLY01000028.1 GCA_009841335.1 Rhodothermaceae bacterium
GAGAGCATTAATCGCAGCAGGATATTGCCTTGCTTCGTGCAGAGGAGTTCGCAAAACGTCGTCTCGCGCATCCAGATTTGCCCCGGACTCCAAAAGCACATGAATCATGACCGTATCCCCTCTCCCTGCCGCCGCGTGCAGAGGGGTCCGGCCATTGTAGCCTAGAGCATTGACGTCTGCACCAGCTTCGAGCAACGCCGTCACCATGGTGAGATTATTGTTGCCAATCGCATCGTGCAGTCGGGTGGATTCAAGCGTGCCTCGAGCGTTTATGTCCCAACCGGACTCCACGCACCTGGCCACATGGTCAGCATCTGCCCACTTAGCGAACTCCCGAGTACTCCAGTTTTCGCAATGGGTGGGATCGGCAGGCCGGCCCTCGTTGTTACGCGCCTCGGGATTCGCCCCGAGTTCCAATAGTGTGGTGACCATCTCGGGATTGAAGTTGGACCACGATGCATGCAGAGGCGTGTTGCCATCGGAGTCCCTGGCATTCAAATCTGCGCCGACAGCCACAAGAGCGGCAACAGGGGCAAGAGCCCGATTCTTCGCAGCGGCCAGGTGTAGCGGAGTCATGGCGCTCTGGTTACGCGCGTGGATGTCGGCTCCAGCCTCCACCAGTACCTCAATGGCGTGTGAATCACCGTGATGGCCTGCGGCCTCGTGTAGAGGCGTCCTGCTCGCGTTGTCGCGCGCATGGATGTCGGCTCCCGCCTCCAGCAACACCCCAATGACATGAGAATCATAACTGTGGCCTGCGGCCTCGTGTAGGGGAGTCCTGCCGTCGTTGTCCGAGGCGTTCAGGTTCACCCCAGATTGGATCAGCATGTCAATGATGCTGAAATCGGATCGTCTTGCCGCCCAGTACAAGGGATTTTTCCCGGAATTTTGGTCCTTAGCGTTCGGATCCGCCCCCGCCTCCAGCAGCAATGCCACGATGGTAGAAGCCTTGTCCAAATAAATATAGCGCGGAAGGATTTTCTCCCGGTTCCCCACAGCAGTAGTGTCCAGGATCGCTTCTGGCGGAACCTTCCGCTGGGTCGAATTCTCGCGAATGGCAATTTTGAGGGCCGTGGCGCCCCTTTCGTTCGCCGCATTCGGATCCGCGCCAGCATTCAGCAGTAACGCAATCTTGGTGGAATCCTTTGCCCTTACTGCTTGGTGCAGAGGGGAATCTCCCTCCACGCTGCGCGTGTTCACATCCCATCCGGACTCAATACACGCGACCACGGCGTCTGCATCCGCAATCTCAGCGAATGCCCTGGTGGTCCAGTTCTCACAATGTGTCGGATCGGCCACCTGCCCTTGGTAGTTGCGTGCCGAGGGATCGGCTCCCAACTCAAGCAACTTCATGACAACACGGCCTTGCCAGTTAGACAAAGACGCATGCAGGGGCGTGTTGCCAGCAGTGTCTCTGAAATTAGGGTCGGATCCAGCCGCAACCAGAACGGCGATAACGTCCGGCCTTGAACTCGAAGCCGCTGCCTCGTGTAGCGGTATCCTGCCGTACTCGTCCCGCTCGGCAACGTCTGCTCCAGCCTCAATGCAGTTCGTAACCTTCTCGGCTGTAGCGCCCCAAAAGAAGCGCTGAGTAGCCCAGTCATCGCAGGCTAACTGGCTGGCGGCAGGGGGCACGCAGAGAAAACCGAACGCTGTGACCAGTATAAACGGCTTCATCGCTCCGTTGGCGTTAGTTCTGTAGTTTTCAATATGATACGACTACCCTTAATAATTGTCACGGACTTGCCACACGCGCCGCGACGTAGGCAGTTGGACAGGGTTCAGTCGGGGTGGTTCGACATGGAGTGAAAAGTGCAGCTTCGCCTCGGCCATATAGGCCGCAAACGAGGCCATTCATGCGAATTTATGCGCATGACCGGTGCAATTCCCGAGGATTCGCGTACCGCGTGTGCAGTCCAATCCCATACGGTATTTTCATTGAATTAATTGGGAAGTATGTTCCTGTATAGAGCTTAATCCGTTTTTTCTTATTCGTGGAACAGGCTCATGATAACTTTTATCCTGTCCCACTCAGTAGCTGGTAGAAAACTTCATTTGCCCAGAATTAATCCGAAACGATACCTGACCAGCCTGGCAGAGATCTTTCTCGGGCAGCCGGAATCACTGGTCCGAAGATATCACGAGATCCAATCTCGTTTTCAAGTACAAAAATCATGGATGAGATTTTCCATTGGCCCTGTTGCTTCACAAAGTCGAATATAAATCCCGCTAACTTGCCAAGTCTCCTCTCCCATCCAGTGGAAGGCCACAACATTTGCGGTGGCAGTAGCAGAAATGCCAAACAACTTGACCCTGATGTTGGATATTGCATGGCGCGTTTGATCAAATCCAGGTAGCACAGAGGCCCATTCGGCCATCAATTCCAGCGGTTCCCTTACAGCAACTGCTTTTCCGTTCAGCGAGGAATAATCAAGGATGAACTTTTCTTAATACAGCCGGGACAGGGCATCAAATTCTCGTTGATCAGCGAAAACTCCAACTGCTTCAACAATGCCTGCGATTGCTGCCTGGTCAGGTTTTGGAATTCTCATCGTGGAGAATGGTCTGGCTAATGTGAGTTTCTCTGTAATACCCTATACGATACTCGATTGAAAAAATGGACTGTCCCAAGAAGTTCAGGTATTGAAAAATTCGAATACAGCGTCAATGGCTTCCATAACAATATCTTTGCGGTCATAAAAGTCAAACTGGTTGACATCATTGGCTAACCATACTTTTTTCAATGGAGCTTTTGTGGCTTGCTCGTAGGCTGCTGCACCGGCAGGCAAAGGCATGCCATCCGAGCCAACCATGAGGCATGGCTTTTTCAAGCGAGTTGCGGACAACTGAGAATTAAATGTTAGCCATGGCTTCCAACTGAGGACATTAAACTTGTTGTCGTACTCAGGTATTAACCCGCGATCCTCTTCGGTATAGTAAGGTGCCTGGAACATTGGGGAGGTCTCATCGGAGGTACTGGCAGCTGTGAGGATTTGGGGGTTGTCTGATGCTTCTGAGGCCTCGCTTTCAGCAATGAGCATATTGGCCGTCTCCACTCCACCATAAACATCGGTTACGATTTCTGGATCATGAAGCCAAGGTGCTACCAGTGCCAATTTTGAGAGTTTATCGCTATCAGCCGCTACCTCAACCATGTATCCAGATGATGCACATACACCGAGCCCGCAGAGAGCGCCTGAATCTACATCATCACGACTAGACAAATAGGCAACTGCCTCATTTATGTCTTGAATTTTAACTACTGGGTCTTCTACGTAGCGACGATTACCGTCACTTTTCCCCCACCCTGCAAAGTCAAAGGAAAAGGCGATCATCCCACGAATCGCCAATTCGCGTGCGTAGGTACCAGCCATCTGCTTTTTTACCGTTGTCCATGCTCCAGTGACCACGACAGCGGGAAGACGGCAATGGCCATTCATTCTTGATTGAGCCGGCTTGTATAGAATCCCTTTGAGGGCGTTATCGGCACTTTTGAATGTCACCGATTCGGCCTCAACTGAATCTGGTGTGGGCGTGTTTTGCAAATTTATCAATTCCATAGATTTCGCATCTGTTGATGGTTGTCAAGCAGTATTTCGGCCCAATTCAATGCAATGTTGATGTGATTGATTCGCCATTCGTCAGATCAAGAATTATGACTCTGATCAATCGCCCCGTATACCAACAGTATCGACTGTCCTATAAACTTTGATCTTTTCCCTCCACGCCTTCCGACAAAAATTGGACTAGAAAACCTCAGCGATAAAGTCCAATGACGTGGCAATAGGTCTTCCCGATGGAAGAAATAGGGTGGGTGCCCAGTGTTGATCCTACACGACCGAGCCGTTACACTTATTGCTAAATCCACTAAATTCACAATCAGCTGTATCGGAATGACCTTTACTTGCATTATTGACCATGATCACCCGAAGGGACTTTATCAAATTAGGAGCTGCAATGCCTGTTGGCATTGCACTCAGGACACCACCCGTACGCCCGGACCGAACCCAATCGCAGATTGAACGTGTAGGCGTGGGGTTGTTTACGATTCCGAAGTTGCTCGAAGAGGATTTTTCGGGCACTATGGCACGGCTGGCCACCATTGGCTATAAGGAAGTCGAATTGTTTGGCCCCTACCCCTATACCGTACCTGAGGTAGTAGCTACTTGGGAGCCAATAGCCCAATCCATCGGTCTCTCCCAGAGCGGCTATTATGGACATACCCCTCGGGAGGTCCGTGACATTTTGGATGCCAACGGCCTTTCGTCGCCTTCTATGCATATTGATCTCGGGACCCTCCAAACTCGGCTGGATGAAGTGGCCGAGGCTTCTCAGGTGTTGGGACACCGATACGCCGGTATCGCGGCTATCCCCCCGGAACTGCGCACCAACCTGGATGATTACCGCCGAATTGCCGATATCTTCAATGAAGTTGGCCTGGCCATGAAGGAAGTGGGGCTCCAGTTTCTCTACCACAACCATGGCTACGGGCTTGTGGAGATGGAAGGCAGTATTCCGTTCAATCTGATCCTGGACCGTACGGACCCAGACCTGGTCGTCATGGAAATGGATGTCTTCTGGATGACGGCGGGAAGAGCCGATCCGGTGGAATATCTGAATGCCTATCCCGGTCGCGTTAAGCTTATGCACATCAAGGATATGACCGAGCTGGTTCGATTTGAAGGAGACGGAGGCGATCCGTCCCAGTGGATACCGCTTTTTCCCAAAATGGCGGATGCCGGTGAAGGAGTGCTGGATCTTGACGAGATCCTAAAAGTGGCATCCATGACCGGAGCGGAGCACTTCTATCTGGAGCGTGATCTGGCTCCCGACCCCGATCAGACGCTCAAAGGCAGTTATCAGTTCCTGTCGTCAATCGCTCCTGCAGAATGACCGCCGACCTTTGACGTCCAAGGAGATGGGTGCCCAATACTGCATCGTGTGCACCCCTTGAGCATGAATCGGCATACCAGAATAACCCGGCTGGATTTCGGTGGCCAAAGACCGGCTGCCATTGTGACAGCTCCTAGCGACCAAGGACAGGGTTTTGCGGCCCCCCGATAAAGCGGCATGTCTCCACAGATCATTGCGCTGCAATCGGTGGCCGTTTTTAACTAGGGCTATGAAGCGCCAGCAATTCGTTGGTCATCGGGGGTCTGCACCCGGCTGCCCCGCATGCCATAGTACAGAATTATCAGGAAGCAGCCCAGCGGTACCAGATACGCCACATGAATACCTGCCAGATCGGACACTTGACCCTGCAGGGCGGTCAACACAGCTCCTCCCAGAATAGCCATCACGAGTCCAGAAGCGCCAATCTTGGCGTCTTCTCCCAATCCTTCCACGGCGATGCCGTAAATGGTCGGAAACATCAACGACATGCATCCAGAAACCCCTACCAGTGCAACGGCACCGACCTGCCCTCCAACCAGGACCACCAGCAGCGTGAACCCGCACGCACCGGCAGCCATTATGCTCAGTAGACGCTGCGGCGAAAGTATCTTCATCAGTGCGGTGCACACAAATCGGGACGCCGAAAACAACAGAATAGAGGCCAGATAGTAGTTGGCGGCTGACGCTTCGTTCATATCCAGTTCGTTCATCACGTAGCGGATCGTAAATGACCATACGCCAATCTGCGCGCCTACATAAAAAAACTGGGCAATCACACCCTTGACGTAATGCGGGCGGCCCAGCAGCCGCCTAAGTGTCGGCAACAAATCTACCGACGTTTCTTGGTCTGAGGCCCGTGGGAATTTGGTAACGGCAAACAGAATCCACACCCCAACAATGATGAAGGCAATGGTCACATACGGCCCCATGACCGCCGCCAGCTCCGCCTCTTGCATTTGTTGCAGTTGCTCTGGAGCCATCTGCGCCCGTTCCTCGGTGGATGCCTCATTGAGACCGGAGAGGATGAAAAACTTCCCCAGAATCACGCCCGTTATAGAGCCCAGTGGATTAAAGGACTGAGCCAGATTCAGTCGGCGGGTAGCACTGGCCTCCGGCCCCATGGCGATCGCGTACGGATTGGCGCTTGTTTCAAGTATCGATAGACCGCCCGCCAGAATAAACAACGCTACCAGAAAATGTCCGTATACCATTGTCTGGCTGGCGGGAAAAAAGAGCAACGCCCCAGCCGCAAACAGACCGAGCCCCAGCATCACCCCCGACTTGTAACTGAAGCGTCGAATAAAAACAGCCGCCGGCAGCGCCAGACAGAAATAGGACCCGTAGAAGGCAATCTGAATCCAGCTGGTCTGGAAATCAGACATGCTCATGATCTTCTTGAAGGTGGCCAGTAGCACATCCGTCATGTTGTTTGCCAGACCCCAGAAGGCAAACAGACTGGTCAGTAGTATGAACGGCCACAGATACTCACGGGGAACCAACGTGCCATGCAATTTCCGGCCGGGTTCCGTTTTGCTAGCTATGTTCTGCATTCAAAGCGCATTATTGATGAAAGTGGAATATATCTGTCAACTGTTGGACTAAACTGTTCAAGGAGAAACACCTCGGGGCCCGCGCGATGCTGGCATTCACGCAAAACCGGCGCAGGCCTGATGGGGACACTACCGTAGCCCGGGTCCCAGCGTGTCTCCGTCGGCTCCCACGGCCCAGAGCTACGCCACCCTGCACGCGGCTGCATCCCGGTCTGGCAACTGTTCACCTCGTCAGTACATGTGAACACATCAGGCGTAACCGCTCCATCGGACGGGAGAATCTTCTTCCCCGCATTGCGGCCCATTGCCCTTTGGCCAGATCGCAGGACTACTTGCAGGGCATGTGATCTTGGCTGGCAATCCCGTTTATCAGCCATCGTCTCAGATCACTTGTGTAGAATTCGCCTTCAACTACTCGCCGAATATGGACCGGATTGTATCCAATGATTTGCCGAGCACCGCTACGGCCGTGCGATCAAGCGCTTCCTCATCTCCCTGCAAATGGATCGTGCGATGAACATGTGTATGCGCTTCACCTGGTGCCAGGGCCATTGCTGGAGAAGAGGTTTCCAGTTCATAAAAGGGACCCAATGGGGGTACGCCTTCCTCCGGGGGGCCATCATTGTAGCTGTTGACCACATCGCCGCTGAACGGGTCTTCCTGGAGTTCCCACATGGAGTTGACGTATTGATCGTCTTCATTCGGCAGGGTATACTGCACCAGCGTCAGCACCCCGTTGGCCGCGTCATAGCTTCCGAATGTCGGCATGCTGCGGGCCTTCGAAAACCCGATCTTGCTGCGGAATTCGCCGTCACCCTTGAAATAAACCACCTCGTCGTCGTGCGTTAGCCGGTCCGCGGGTACCTCTCCAAAATAGGCCGCATTCACCACTGGGCCAGCATCCTCTTCACTGCCAGCCGCATACGGTACCACCACAGTTGTTGTCGGCGACGGATTGTACATCCCCAGAATCCAGATGGACAGAAGTCCGGTCTCTACAGTCCAGGCTTCACTCCCAGTGTTGGTTACCGTGTTGACGGATTCGAACGCCACCGTGTGGATACCTGGGTCAATTTCCAGCCCCAGGAGTACATTTACAGTGTCCACAGACAGCAACCGCACCGCGCGATCCACCTTCAGATCAAAGACCGTCCCGGAATAGTTCTGAAGCCGCATGTCCTTTTCAAATGTGACCTGCTCGGCAGACTGGGACACGATCGCCCACGGCCCCCAGTCAATTTCCTCCGGTACATGCCAGTGATCCAGATCGAAAGGATCCCCCTCCTTGAAGTATATCGAGAACTGTCCACCCTCGGGGCCGAGCCAGAAGCGGTCCTCCCCGCCAAACACATTGATGTGTTCCTGCCGTTGACCGGAAGCAATCACGGTCCTGTTAATCCAGCCGAAGCTGGTGCCTTCGCTGCCCTGGGCCGTACTGGTCAACACACGCCCCTGCATTTCAGGGCTGACGGCAACCTGTGCCTGCCCTCCAGCGTCTGTGAGCACCACCAGGCTGGTGTGCTCCTGCAGAAATTCAAGGTCTGAACCAAAAGTGGCGGTCTCGGCGGGTGGCTCCATGGTGGTTGCGGGCGGATTGCAGGCTGCGAGCAAAATTAGCGCAGTCACAATAGCGCATTCAGTCGTCATCAGCGCGTCAGTTTGTTGATCCCAGACTGTGGTTCGTTGAATATACGACCTGAGATTCAAGGCATTATGGTAATTGAATAGCTTGTCAGATCCTCGGCGTATAGTCCCGGGTAGGTCTGACCATCAATCGTCAGGTCATAGGGCCCCGCATCGGGCAGTCCTTCGATACGTATCACCGCTGGATAGGGCTCCTCATACGGCGAGGGCAGTTCGGACATCAACTTTGTGATATCTATGGTGAGCGAGTGACCTTCCAGATCAAAGCCGTCAACGGCCAGTCCGTCCACGCCCACGGCGATATCACGAGCTACATCAATGTAGACGCTTCCCAGCTGTTTAAGCACATCAGCTGCGGCCATGAGACCGCCCACCTCTGCCCAACTCGGGCCTGAACGTAGCGGGGTCTGAGGAAAGCCTTCATGGTCAATATTCTCCGGCCCCAATCCGAAGGGAAACGTAGGTGCATTGTAGATTCCGTTGGCTGTATGGCGAGGGTGCGTAACCAGTGTCAGGGATGAGCGGGCCGCCGCGACGCCGCGTTCAATGAAATCCTGGCGACCGGTCAGCAATCCCAGACGTACCAGAATGCCTGCGAATCGGTGATCCCGCTGGTCAAGCCATTCGGCATCCCCAATCTGCGACGTGAAACCGCCAAAAGGATAGGCCGTGATGATGTAATGCGGCGCCCAAACCGTCTGGAGCAGCACTGCGTAGTCCGCAACCGCCTCCGCTGCATCCAAGTAATCGGGCTCTCCAGTTGTTTCGTACATTGAAACGAAGCCCTGTAGCGCCCATGACATAGCCATAGCATTGCGTGGCGGCTGCCCGGTCCGTTCATCATGGAAGGTTTCGGCCTTCACTGCGCAAGAGTAAAGCGCCTCAAAGTCAATCCAACGCTGCGTGGGCAGCACCTCCGTTAAGAGAAACGCCGCCGCTCGCCTGGCCGCATCCAGGTAAAGGGTATTACCCGTTGCGCGAAAAAGCTCACTGAGTACCCATACATTCGCCCCTCCTTCCGCATTCCATCGCATGGGCAACCGTGGCTCTAGATTGGCATCAAACCAGGCGGGCACGGTGCCGTCGGGAGCCATGCGCTCAATCAAAAAATCCCCAAATCGCTGCGCAAATGCCAGAATGTGCGGATCTTCCCGTCCGAGACGATAGAATTCCATCAGGTAGCCTACCGTAACAGCTGCCGCGGCTGTGTGGTAA
Organism: Rhodothermaceae bacterium; assembly: GCA_009841335.1. Lineage (GTDB taxonomy): Bacteria > Bacteroidota > Rhodothermia > Rhodothermales > Bin80 > Bin80. Next base: position 9,303 of record VXLY01000028.1, read on the forward strand.
TCCGACGTCTCCCAGTCCCAGTAGTTGCGTGTCTCATTCGGATTATAATCCTCCCCGGGAAACCGCCAGAGGCTGCGCTGCCAGGACTTCTTGTCCAGGTCATACAGGGACGGAAACATCCCCTGTTGCTGCGGGGCATCCAGAACTAGGTTGATAATCCGGTCAACCTTCGCCCCGAATGATGCATCAGACAACGTCTCCCCCCAATAAGACAACCCCAGCGCATCGGCGACATTGTTCCACCAGGCTGTGATGTAGGTCAGATGAAACCATTGGGGCGCTGTCAGCCGCAACATGCCCATTTCCTGCCCGTCCGTCTCCCACTCCTGCCAGGACGTCCAAGCCTGTGGCCCGTCCTGGGATCTTTGAACCATTACCGGCTGATTGTTCTCAAATTCCACCGTATATCCCTTGTAGTTAAAGCTCGCCGGATAGAGGGCTCTGGCATATTCGGCAAATGGAAGTGCCTGTGGTCGTGGCTTCCGAAAATAGTGCTGACCATAGTGTTCCCACAGGAATTGGGAAACGCGCTGGTAGCCGCGGTGCGAGGGTGCATCGGAAGCTAGGAGGAGATCCATGCCGTACTGCAACTCATGGCCGGAAAGAGTGCGTACAAACGTGCCTCCGGCGTTAACATGGCGCCAATACACGTGCTGCTCCGCGATTACATCCATCAGGCCGTAGGCCAACAGGGGTTGACTGGTCATCCCGGAGACAAGCTCGAGGTCCAGTACGGCTGGCAATGTTATTCTGGACGAATCAATCGGCACTCCAAAAATCCAACGATGCCACTGTGGGCGTGCCCGTTCCGCATAGACCCTGTGCTCATTAATCAGATTCAGGTCCGGTACGATGGCGGCGACCTGACCGCCGGTCTGCACCATTACTGTCGGCGCAAAAAAGACACGGTCCGCAATGACATCACCAGGAGAACGCTTGTATGCTGGCGCATGACTGAATTCCGGAGTACCTCCTTCTGCAAATGCGATGGGGGAAAGCAGGTATTCCAATTGTGGCGGGTCACCCTTGAGCTCTGCCCGCACATTGATGTGCACCGAAGCCGCACCGCTGCGCAGTGTCAATGACTGCTCTATGTCAGCGATCGGTGTACTTCCCGACAGTGTCACAGTCACCTGATCATCGTCCTGTCCTGCAATTGCAAACGTACTAAGTACTTCTGGAACGATGATACGGTAGTCATCCGCCACTTCGAGCGCCCGACCGTGCTCATTGGACCGATCCAAATACAGCTCGGTCGTGTTCACAGGTCGCGGGGATGGCGGCCTGAAGGCCTCGGCCACCTCCACCCATATCCCGTCCCTAGCGGCAAAAAAGTGCTGACTGACTCCAAACTCATCTTTCTCAATGACAACCCTTACCTGCTGGTTGGAGAATTCCAATCCGTTTTCGGTGTGATGTACACTGACCTGTGCCGATGACCCTGTAGCCAGGATGATCATCCACAGTAGGATTATGGCGCAGCGCACGGGGGTACAAATCCTACCGGTTTTGGCACGAATGATGGTGACTATCGCCCGACCCATTGCGGAGAGTTGAGGCGTGTAGGCAGCCCCGGCAGGCCTGCCTAGCGGGCTGATCAGGGGTATTGTAGCGTTAGTTCCCATTGTTCTCTTAAGTCTTAATTGACCGATCGTTGGCACCTCACCCTTCGAATGGACCTATTCTTTTGGGAGATCACGACCCATTGCCTGGTGATCCTGTTGTGAACGCAGATGCCGTAGGCTTCGGCGATCGTCCATCAAGTGCGTGATCGGGAGTTGATCTGTCCCGGTCTTATCCCATGAGCCCAACTCGGCCCGTGCACGCGCAGCCTCCGCCATCAATCGTTCCACTATTTCCGGATGGGCGGAAGCGAGATCCTGAGTTTCTCCGGGGTCTGCTTGCAAGTCATACAGCAGCGGTTGTTCAAGTTCACGAAGCCCCGACTCCCACCAGACTAGCATCTGCGAACTGCGAGGGAGGTGCAGCTTCCAGCGACCCTCGCGGACTGCCTGCAAGTTCACACCGTTATAGTAGTAGAATACGCGATCGTCTAACCCTTGAACCCCTTCTCCGAATAGAAGAGGGGACAAATCTCTGCCATCCACTTTGCGATCGGTAGGCAGAGCGGCCCCAGCAAGACTGGAAATTGTAGGGAGCAGGTCCATAGCATTGACCATCGCGCCGCTTACGGTTCCCGCCTCAATACGAACAGGCCAGCGCATGATGCAGGGCACCCGCATACCCCCTTCAAATGTGCTTCCCTTCCCCCCTCTAAAAGGCCCGCTGGAACCGTTGGGTCCAGGTCCATTATCTGAGGTGAATACAACCAGTGTATCGTCTGCCAGACCAGATTCGTCAAGTGCGTCCAGGATCTGGCCGGTGCTCCAGTCCATCTCCTCAACCATGTCACCGTACACGCCTGCAGGCGATTGTCCTGCGAATCTTGGATTAGGCATCCAGGGTGCATGGACACGTGTGTGTGACAGGTATAACAGGAACGGATGGCGACGATCCGCCAGCATAAACTCGACCGCTCGTTGCGTAAAGTGCTCCGTAATCGTGGTTAAATGGGCATCTGGATCCACCACTCCATCGTTTTCCAGCAATGGCGTAGAGCCATCTGGGCTTGAATTTCCGACCATTCCATAGAACAGGTCGAACCCGTGGCGGGCAGGGTGAAATTCCGATCGCGCCGTGAACCCTTCATGCGTCTTAAAGTCAAAATCACTCGGAATGCCCAGGTGCCATTTGCCCACGCAGGCCGTCCTGTAGCCTTGAGCTCTGACCAGTTCGGCAACGGTCACTTCACTTTCCTGAAGCCCTAGATCGCTGTAGACCCCGCCCAGTGCGAATGGTACCCCGCATCGCGAGGGATACCGCCCTGTCAGCAATGCGGCACGTGAGGGGCTGCAAACCGAACAGAGGGACCGGAAATCGGTGAATCGAATGCCTTCTGCGGCGAGGCGATCCAGATAAGGCGTTCTGATCGTTTCGGATCCATAGCAGCCAAGGTCACCGTATCCCAGATCATCGGCAAAGATGAGGACTATATTGGGACCCTTGGCATTCGTATTCCGACAGCCAGTTCCATGGATGGCCGCAGCAAGGGTGGTCAGCAGGATGAATTCCCGCCTTGTCAAAGCAATATTGTCAGAAGCGGACTGCATCATTCGCCTGATTTTTCCAAGTGTGCATCCAACAACTCCACGATGTGGTCGTGACCGTAATGCATTGCCAAACCCTTTGGGTCCAATCCACCTCCCGGATTAGCCTCTGCATCCGCCCCGGCCAAAAGAAGGGCCTCAGCGAGCGCGTGGCTGCCGCTGAATGCTGCCCAATGCAAGGGGGTCCATTTCTGAGCACCATTGGCTGTGCTGAGATTTGCGCCTGCGGCAATCAGTAGTCGGCCCGTGCCTTCCTGGCCCAGCATGGCGGCCCGCATAAGCGGTGTCCACCCGTCAATGCCTACCGCCTCGACATTGGCGCCCCATTCTAGGAGCAGTGTCGTAACCGCCTCGTGGCCAAGTTTAGCGGCACGGTGCAGCGGGGTCCAGCCGCCTGCCCCGATTTGTTCTAATTCCGCTCCAGCCTCCAACAGTATCCGTACCATCGTGCTGTCACCTGTTGCTGCGGCACGGTGCAACGGCGCCCAATCGCCGTGCATACCATTTACGTCGGCTCCTGCAGTCAGTGCAGCTTGGACGGCCGCCAGATCTCCTGCCTCAATGGCGCGGTGCAACTCGCCGGTGGACTGCTGTATGGTGCTGTTCATTATCTACTCAAATACCTGGTCAGGGTGATCCATATACCACTGCCATTCAAGCCTTTCGCGCGCGTCAAGTGTGTCTTCGCGACTCAGCAGCTGGAAGCGGTACTTTCGAAAAGCGCGCATATCCTCCTGCATGGCGCTAGTCGTCGCCTCCCAGTGCGGACTGCCGAGCCATTCGTGGGGCACTGGGTAGCTAGGATGGGCTGATCCAGTGGGGCGAACGCCTCGACCGGGCTGGCCGTAGTCACCAAGTTCAGAACGTGCCTCTTCCGCCAGTTCTGACAGGCGGGCCACAATGTCGGGGTGCTGGGCGGCCACATCCGTAGTCTCACCTGGATCCTCCTGCAGATTGTAGAGCTCCGGCTGATCCATAATGGTCGTATTGACCGCAAGCCACGGTGCACATTCACCGTAGATGCCCTCGCGCGACTCTGGGCGCGCAAGATGCAGCTTCCATGGCCCGGCCCGTAGGGCCTGCAGCCAAGTCCCGGCGTAGTAGTAGTACACTTCGTGCGGACTCTTTGCTTCCTCAGATGCCTGCATAAGAGGCCACAGGCTTTTGCCATCTATGGCGCGGTCGTGCGGTAGGGAAGCGCCTGAAAGGTCTGCGATTGTCGGCATGATATCCATTATGGTAGCCAACTCGCTACAGATCGTGCCGGCCGGGATTTGGTTCGGCCATCGCATGATGCAGGGCACGCGCACACCCCCTTCCCATGTGGTCAGTTTTCCGCCTCGGAGTGGTTCCGCCGAACCGGACTGATCTTCGAAGCCCAGCCATGGCCCGTTGTCCGAGGTGTAAATGACCAGGGTGTTTTCGTCCAGGCCTAGCGACAGCAATTGATCCAGAATCAGCCCCGTACACCAGTCAATCTCTTCCACTGCATCTCCGTATAGTCCGGCATCGGAAACACCTTGGAACTCCTTGCCCGGATATATGGGGATATGCGGCATCGGATGCGCCAGATACAGCAAAAATGGCTGATGCTGACTGCGCTCAATAAACTGCATGGATTCACGCGTGAAATCCTGCGTGAACCGGAAATGGTTGGGACGTTCAGTGATCTTGCGATCGTTGTAATAAAGCGGCACTGCAAAATTTTCAAATGGCTGCGTGCCATTAACGATGCGAATTCCATAGAAATAGTCAAAACCCTGGCGGTTTGGAGCAAATATGTCATCCTGTCCCAAATGCCATTTGCCTATGCAGGCGGTGGTATAGCCCAAGGGCTTGAGCATATCCGCAATCGTAATCTCGTCAGGACTGAGTCCGAAGGGGGCATCGTATAAATGCACATCGGGCATGCCTGCCCGTACGGGATAGCTTCCGGTCAGCAGCGCCGCACGCGAGGGACTACAGATCGGGCTCACATAAAAGTCCGTAAAGCGCATGCCTTCGGCCGCCATACGATCAATGCGCGGAGTCCGAATATTAGGCGATCCATAGATTCCTAGGTCATTGTAGCCCTGGTCGTCGGTAAAAATGATCACGAAATTCGGTAACTTCCCATGCGCCGTCCGGCAGGCGGGCAGTCCACCGGCCATTCCGAATAACGCCGCTGCTTGACCCACCACCTGCAGGAAATGTCGTCGATGCCAGGATCCACACCGCCGCCACGCATCAGTCCTGCATGTAGGGCCCGGTTTGGCGCAACAACTGCAGGGAAAATGCATGAGACCACCAATGTCTGCGACGCCCAAACAGTCTACAGCCCGAATGCCACGGAGACGACATGCACCGACCCAAGCAAGCCGAATTCCCAGAATGCGTACCCCAGATTGAGCGTGTAGTCACTGAGGCCTACATTGACACCGCTGCCCAGAGTAAATCCTTCCTCGTCGTAATTGAAGCGATATCCGCCACGGATCGACAACAGGTTGCGAAAGGTGTACTCGGTGCCGAAGTTCACCTTCTCGGCGCCATCATTGGGGTGTACAAACTCTGCAGCTATTGTCAAGTGATGCAGACCGCCGGCATCGCCTTCAATAAGGTCATAGGCCGCACCGAAGCTGAAATTGACCGGCATACGGACATCCGCCGGTTCGTACCCGATGCGCTCGTCAAAAGCAGCAAGCTGCGTATCGGGGCCGATGTTGCGACCCACCATGGTGACACGCAGACTTCGAATGCCCGTATGGAACACCGTGCCGATGTCCACCGCCCAGGCGCCCACAGTTGCGTCGTCAAGGGTTTCCGAAATGTATTTGATGTTGACGCCGAAGTGCAGCTGCTCTGTCACCCTGCGGGCATAGCTGACCCCCACCGCAAGGTCCCGAGCGGTCACGGTCCCAAGATCCGTAAGCACCTCCGAGCGTCCGGTGGGAATGCCATCCAGTAGGATCGGTCTGTTTTCGGTACGCGACATGTCGCCGTAGTCCAAAAACAGCAGGTTTACACCGATGACGCCGATGCCCTCAAAGTGGCGGGCGGCAGCCGCGCTGTAGTAGTTGATGTCGGCAATCCAGCGCACGTTTGAGAGCCCGACATTGAGATTGGTCACATCCACCAGCGAGGCAGGATTAGTGAGCGACGATGCCGCTTCGCCACGCCCCAATGATGAGATGACTCCGCCCATAGCAGCCTGGCGTGCGTTGGTCGGCAGTTTAAGGAACTGAAATCCCGACTGCCCTACGCGGTTGAAGTCTGTTGGAGGAAGCCCGGCACCAGGGTCCGGGGTGAATTGAGCATGCGCGGGGGCCAGACTGGCGGTCAGGAATGCCAGGTAGGCCAATAGGAAAGTCAGTCGCTTCATGAGATTTCTCGGAAAGTGGGTACGGGCAGGATTAAATACCATCATTTGACGATCATGAACTTGCCTATGCTTGACTCTCCTTCATGTCCTTGCACATGCGATTCGATATGGTAGATATAAACACCCGGTTGGACGTTTTGGAAGAAGCGCGTCAGCAGGTAATCCCCGTGCATCGCAGAGCCCCAGGCCTCTTCTCCGAAGCCATCGTTGTGCTCAATGGTGCGCACGAGCTCCCCGGCAACAGTGAAAATGCGGATGGTGCATTGGCCAGGGATGTTCAGAAAGCTGATTCGCTTCTCCTCGGATGGATCAGCAAGCCCGCTAACCTGACGGAACGGATTCGGGATCACCAGCACCTCGGACAGATCGTTGCTCGGTGCTGGCTTGGCCGCCAGAGCATGGTACGTATAGGCGGTGAATCCGCTTTCATTGCCATCCAAATCGTAAGAGGTAACCCAATGACGGTACGGAATTCCTGGCTCGGCAGGAAGGCGGAAGGTCACCTTCCCCCCGGCAGTGAGCCCCTCGGCTTCAGCGCGTGTCAGGTCAGCGGCTTCGATCCATGGCCCTTCAATCCTTGACTCAGACCGGTATACTTTGTATCCGGCAAAGTCATTGGTGCCCGTGATGGGATCACGGTAGTTGGGAGGCACCGCTGTCCACATGAGCTCAAATCCCTGTGTACCCTGTTCTATGTCAACGTAGAGATCAACCTGCAACTCGTCGTCATTGCTGGCAAACGGAGCGTCGCCGACCGTCGGAGGCGGAAACGCTGAGATGCCCTCATTCCAGTTGCCTGTCCGTCTGAATCCGTCTACAATATCTAGCGCCGCCTGCCAATTCGCCTTCAGATTGGCCAGTCCCTGCGACAGATAGTTTTGGGTGGCATTGAGTCCCCCTAACTCACTGACATTGCGGTCCATTTCGCCAAGCGCAACGACACGAATGAGCTCAACTGACTCCCCCGGTGCAATGTCATAGGGTCCGATCCCCAGGTTAAACGACGGTACACGTTCATGCTGGTTTCCATCTAAGGTGCCCCCATCCGCATTGGCGTCCCGCCAGCCCATGCGGGCCTGCTGCGCCGTCATGCGAGTAAAGACGTACGTCGGATCCTGGTTGGTCGGCTGCCAGAATTCTTCATCAGGTGCGCCGGGGTTTTCATTCAGGATGCGGTGAAAAATACCTTGGTAGACCGTCGTCTCACCATGCTTGTTGGGCGTGACATAGACAATGTTGTCCGTAAAAAGCTGCGGAGAGTACAGGCGCCGGTCAATCGAATTCTGAATTGTGATATTGCCGGGATCGCCGCGGTCACCGGTCTGATCGCCTGGGGAAATATCATAGGCCACCGGCGCCTGGTTGGGCGGCATTGAGGTATCGTCGTAGAACACGAAATTGCCCTGCTCCATACGAAAATTGCCGAACCCCGGATCCCACAGGTATTCGTCGTCAAAGGTCACGCCGTACGGAATGCCCAGGCTGATATTGATGCCGTAGGCGACGCTGTAGTACCAGTTGGTGACTTGGACACTGCTCTCGTTGGTGATCACTTCCCGCTGTATAATAAAGTCGTCATATTTCGGCAGGCTCCATACCATGCGCTTGCGCGAAACTGTCAGCGGAATGACCGGGACTGAAGACCCGGATGGGTCCACAGACGTAACGGTCTCGAACGAGTATTCTTCTGCCTCAGTCAGGCTTTCTGTGAAATTGTAGTTCTTTACCAGCGTGTGATTGACGATGTTGAAGCCGGGAAAGCCAGCGGTAACCTGCTGCGTGCCATCCACATCGCCCGCCCAGTAGCTTAAGGTATTGAACCAGTTGGATGGCGCTTCAAAATAGCCGGGATACGAGGCCAGCCAGATCGGCGGATGAGGCACCGATTCACTAATGACCGTCCAGAATTTGCCCCGCGTAAAGGTGTGATTCGTGCTGCTTTGGCCGTTGACTGCCGTGCAGGGCAGAACCACCATCAGGACCGCGATCAGGGTGCTGTGAATTGTATGAGATTTCATCTGTTCAGACTCCTCCAGTTTATTGGTTGACTAAATGATTCCGGGTGTTCCTAGAAGGTCACCTGGAGTCCGAAATAAACCTGCCTTGGCAGGAGACCTTGATTGTACCAGTCCCACTCGCTCTCCTCCCCCGTGGTCGGATTGACCGGCAGCATTCCTTCTTCGTGATAGGTCTCTAAAGCATTGCCGGTCAGGAAGTTGAGCCGCTTGGAGTTGAACACATTGTGGACATCAATGCTGAATTCCATTTCTGCAACACCAGGCATATTAATCCCTTTGGAAAGGCGCAGATTTGTATTGCGGTGGGGCTTCCAGCGCCGGTTGTTGGGTTCGGTGGAGAAATCTCCCGGCGAGTGATAGGTATAGCGGTGCCCACTTGCGTATACGTAGTATGCATTGAGGCGCCAGTCGCCCAGAGGATGAAAGAAGCCAAGTGCCGGCCCAAATTCCGGTGGCGAAAAGAGGTCCAAGATCAGCTTCACACTGGTGGTTGGATTCCAGGTGTCGCTGTTGGTGCCCGACAGCCCCTTATCGCCCAGGCTCACGCCATGCAGCGTATTGGGTCGAACCGGGTTGCCCTCCTCATCCGTGATGAAGACCTGCCGGAAGCCGTACTGCCCGGAGCGGACGAATGACCTGTTGAAAATGATTCGTGCACGAGCATGCTCCAGGAACAGGGAGTGCAGGGACAGCTCCAGGCCGCGTACGTCCACATACCCCCCATTGGAAGTGACGCGGCTACGGCCGCCGCCCGGCGCAAATCCGAGTGGGTTCGCCGCATCAAAATGCACTTCCGTGGTTACCGCCCCACCTACACCGAAGAGGTTATCGCCGATATTGTTGGGCGACTGCCGTACACCCAGCGAGGTCAGGCTCTTTCCATCCCTGTAATAAACCGTGACATCCAGATTTGCAACGCCCGGAATATGTTGGTCAAATCCGAGCTCGTACTGGATAATCTTTTCAAAACTGAGGTCTGGATTGCCCGTACTGGTGTTCGGGTGATAGAACACAAACACGTAACTCGTCGTGTCCGGCGAGGCATGCGGAGCACCGGCGGACGAGCCAAAGACGTGAAAAATGGTGGGGCCGCCACCAATAAGCTGCCAGGCTGGACGCTGGTTGAAGTGCCCATAGGAAAAATGGAGCACTGTATTTTCGGTGACTGGGTGAGAAATACCGAAACGCGGTGAGAGGACGGCCTTGGTTTCAGTATCCACGCCGTGTTCTTCATCAGAATACGTGACTATTTCGTCGGGCGGTACGCCGACCATGTTGGTGATCAGTGCAGGATCGAATATAGACGGCGCCACTTTCGTGTTGGCATTGAACGCATCAAGGCGCAGTCCAGCGTTGATCACCATACCATTGACCTCAATTTTTCCTTGCGCGTACGCGGCGGCGTCCCAGGGATTGAAGTCGGGGCGGGTCGCATGGTTGGAGTAAACGGCACCGGGCATGGCGCCTGCCTTGAACCGCTTGGAGACGTACTGCGGCGAATACATCGCCCCAGTCTTAACCTGGAAAAAACGGTTGATCTGATTGGTGTAAGCGGCCTTGAACAACCAGGCATCTGCCTCCGCGGTGAGCTGAAAAATGCCGGGGTGTCCCCGGTGAAAAATCGGCGGCAGCAGAAATAGCGGATTGCCGGGAATCATGGTCTCGTCCCATTGCGTTCCGAATTCCTCGGAGTTTGGATCGTACGTGTCGCTGGCTTCCAGCTGCCTGAAGTTGTTGCGGTCCAGGTCCATTGATGTGTAGCTCGCCTGGACATCCAGGAAGGAGGCAGGATTGAATACGTGCGTCCATTTCAGCTGCCCGCTCTTGAGTCGCATGTATTCCGGGGGCGAGGGCAACTGAAAAATATGCGAAGTACCGTACGGCCAATACTTGAAGGTGGAGTAGCCCGAATAGTAGAACGGCGCCGGACCCCAGAGGCCGGCAATAAACGAATCTTCACTGGACCAATAACTCAGCCGGGGACCCTCGGTATTGTTGAACCCCTGAACCATCCCCGACAATTCCAGTCGGTTGCTGCGGGATAGCTGATAGTCAAACTTTCCCTGATAATTCCAATCTCTAGAATAGGTTAGATAGGCCGGAAATTCCGGGGCATCCTTGAGATACTTTCCGGACAGCAAGAAGCCGAGTTTGTCGGTGATCGGTCCGTAGATGGTTGCTTCGGTTTCCCAAGTCGCGCGCTCGGCGTATTGCTGCATTCGCCTGGACGGTTCTCCGAAAAGATCTCCGGAAATAAAGTTCCTCCAAGCATCCAGTCGTTCTTGGGGTGTTCTGTTGACCCACTCGCCTCCTCCCGTATTCTCCGTCCAGTAATCCAGGGTCGCCATGGTTGCCCATTCGTAATTCTCCTGACTGTAGATATTTCGGCCCCAGTGGTACTTGCCAGCGGGCCGCAGACGCGCGCGAACCGTTCCCTGAATGCGATCCATCGCCGACTTGGTAACGATGTTGATGATGGCCCCCATTGCTCGGCCGTATTCCGCATTCCATCCCCCAGTGAGCACTTCAAGCTCAGAAATGGCCGTGGTGTTGACACTTGTCAGATTGCCGCCAGAAACATTATCCCGCAGGCTGAGCCCATCCATGTAGTAATTGTCCTCCAGACCGAAGCCGCCGCGAATGCCTCCGTTAATGTTGGTAGCTGCCTGGGTTTCGATAGCCTCCAGGACTGTGTTGGCCCAGCTGTTGGCTATTTCTTCGCCACTCATGCGCTCCTTGCTGCCGGTCAGGTCGACCTCCACGGGCGGACGCTCGGCAGTAACCACGAGTTCGTCGGTCTCGAGAACCGCCTCGGTCAGTTCGAAGTCTACCGGCGTTGTCTGATCTATGAATACCCGGGCGTCCGTCTTCGTGACAGTCACAAATCCGACGAAAGACGCCTGAACGCTATTTAGGCCGGGTGGCACCCGCAGTATGAAGTAGTTGCCATCCACATCGGTGGCTGTCCCAAGGCCCGTCCCGACAACAACGACATTGACCCCCGGCAAGGGCTCGCCAGTGCTGGCATCGGTAACTGTTCCTTGAATTTTGCCCGTCTGGGACTGGGCCAGTGCCACACCCTGAGAGGCCATAAGCAGGGCGAAAAGGAGGGTAGATAGTCGAGTAGGCATGATTTACCTTGTTCTGCTGACAGGATTATCCCAATGGGAGCACGAGGCGCCATGAGAGTCTGCACAGCAGATACCTACATCATCATTAAGCCCTACAACTGTCTGCCACCACCGGACTACCCAAGCCGCCTGTCCTATATTAAACAACTACTTAACAATTGTCAAGAGGGTCGGTACAAAGCCCCCACGCGACATAATTCACTCGCAATCATGAATTGTTGCGTGTTTGTCCTTGGTTAAAGACTGAGTTGAACCCACGGGGCAAGGTATCTAATTGGTGAGCCAATCAGCGCATCTAATTTGAGTCCATTGTGCAGAGTCAGCCAGCTCTGGAGGATCCTCATACTTGTGGCATCATTGTCAGCCTGAATTCCAATTTTATTTGAGACCTTCATACCGATACTGTCAAGATTTTGTGAAATTTATAGACCGATTGTTCTCGCCGCAGTACTGCACAGTGATGACTAGAATTGAGGGGTGATGCAGTGAGGGCGTCGAAGGCCTTTTCTGTTTGACACCCACTCCTCCGGTGCAGTTGCGGTGCGGACTGGTCGAAAACGAGTCTCTGCACTTCCCCGGGCTTGAATCCGCAATGCTAATCTCTTGAACCCTGTCTGGCCGTACCAAATGGCGACATGCCAGCGTGCCAAGCCTTGACAGACCCTACTACATTTCCTGCCGCTCCACAACGACCGTGGAGGCTTCGTGGTAAGGAAATTTTCGCCTATCAGCGGACTCCGCCCATCCATAGCCGCGCAGCACAAACTGCTTTAGCTCAACGGGGGCATTTGCCGGGTACGATTCAACTGCCGAGTGCACTTCGCCACCGATAATCGTTTATCCAGGAACCTGGACCGTTGCATTACGCAATTCACAGCGGGTTCTGCTAATGTCCGGGGTTCTGCGTCACCACGCCACCGGAAATATCAATTTCCAATTGCGGAATCGGATACACGAGACGTTCCGGCGTTAAGCTGAAGCTTGTCGGCCCATTGTAATTGGTGATCCTCTGGAACGTGGTCTGCTGGGCCCCCAATTGCGCGTTCATTATTGCGATAGTCTGAGCCTCTGGAAGTCTGACCAGATCGAACCAACGGTGCATTTCAAAGGCAAACTCCAGCCTACGCTCCTTCATCAGCTTTTCCATGAAGCTGCCGGGCGTGTCGGGGCCAATATCCGCAAGACCCGCACGGCTCCGAACCTCGTTAATTAGGGCATAGGCCTCGCCACCCTCTCCCAGCGACTCCGCAAGCGACAACAGCACATCGGCATGGCGCAAAAGGACAAGATTGACGTCAGCTCCGTCCGACTCCGCGCTTGTATCTATAAACTTGGTGATATACCCCCCGGGCTCACGGCCCTCGACAGTGCCAAACGTGTGCGGAATCCGCAGATCATTCGGATCATCAAAGGCATCAATCAAGTCCTGAGTGACAAACGGGAAGAGAATCTCGCGTGTTGAGCCTCCAGCAACAATGCCCAGTTCGACAGCAACACTCTGAGGAATAAAGTGCTGGCGGAACAACCCCGTCTGATTCGCTGGGTTAAAACTGACTTCAAAAATGGACTCAGCCGAATTGTCATTGCCGGGGCTATGGATCATCCCATAGTCGCTAAGGAGCGAATGCCTGCTGACTACCTGACGTAGAGCGGCTGTCGCGGCCCCCGCATTTCCCCGCTGCAATTCTACTTTTCCCAGCAACGTCAGAGCGGCTGAGTTGGTAGCCCTGCCGACTTCATGGCCGGAACTGCCATCGTAGGTTTCGGGAAGCACGGCGGCAGCCTCCGTCAGATCTCGTACTATCTGATCGTAGACCTCCGCCTCCGAGGACCGCGCTATGGCAGTTTCCTCAAAATCTTCCGTAGGGGCTACCCTCAGCGGTGTGCCTCCCCAGAGATTGACCATATGGTAGTAAGTGAACGCGCGCACGAATTTGGCTTCTCCCACAATACGCGCAATCAGTGCTGCATCTCCGTCGGCATCGGGACCTCGGACGATGACCGTGTTGGCGAGATTAATGCAGTTGTACATCGCGGCCCACGTGATATCCAACAGCAGATTACCCGGTACCTCCGCAAATATATCTATCTCGACACGCTCCGCTTGGTCCGTATGGTCCAAGCCGGTATTATCTGATCTTCCCTCAATAATGTTGTAAATAGTCCCGCTCCCGTAGATGGATCTCTGCGCGGCGTACACGCCGTTCATCCCGATCAGGAGCTCCTGATCCGTTGAGAAAAATGACGGAGCATCAATCCGGTCAACGGGTTCCACATCCAGGAAACTGTCACACGATAACCCGGCTAGCGAAGACAGCAGCACAAACATCACGACCCTAAACCCTCTTGCCGTGAAGCATTGCCAGTAGTTTTTCCGTAAGGGAGCACCTCCGTCCGCGGGCCCCGATAGCAATTTTTCGTTGTTCGACGATTTCATTGTTCTAGGGATCAATAGGTTAGGTGGATGCCGAAGGTCCATATGCGCGGCAGGGGCAGGTGCGGTGGACTCGTCAGTCCAATTTCCCTGCCATCGGCTACGCCTGGAATCCTGGATCCGCCGAACAGCGACGGGCCGCCGGCCGAATTCCGTCGCCCTTCAGGATTGCCGCCAATGAAGCTGGTCCACATGTGGACGTTCTCCATAGACGTATAGATTCTCCCGCGCGCACCCCGGACGCCGATGCCCTGAAGCAGCCTCTGGGGCAGGTTGTAGGTCAGCGTTATGTTGCGGAGTCTGAGAAAATCTGTATCCTGAATACCAAGGCTGGAAACGGCTCCAATCCCGGTATCAAACCCTGAGGCGCTCGGCGTCTTGCCATCGCCAGGCTCACTTTCCGAAATGTACCGGCCATCGTACCAGAATTCCCTCGACAGATTGACACGACGGAACGGTGCGCCGATCTGAATGATGTATAGATCCAAAACAGAGGCACCGGCCTGTCCGTTGAACCGGACACTGAGCTCAAAGTCCTTGTAGCGAACATCCGTGTGGAATCCGTAAATGTAGTCCAGATTCGTTCCCTCCAGATTAACGCCATCAGGTCCCAGGAAATTACTGATCGATCCATCGCCATCGGCATCTCTGTAGACCATCGTGCCCGGTGCCGCCCCCGGCTGCGCCGGATGCGTTTCCCCTTCCCGTACGATGCCCACATGCTCAACGACATGAATGTTCTGCAATTCTCCACCCACCGTGCGGCGTAACGCGCCGAAGAAATTTCTAATCTCTTCGTCGCCGCCCAAATCCAGAATCTCCTGATTGTTGTTCGTCACATTGCCGCCCACAACCAACTCGAAATCATTTGTCTCCATCACGGCGACGCTCGCGGACAGCTCAATGCCATCGTTGCGCATGCTGCCAATATTGGTCAGGAAGCCCCCATAGCCAGACGACGCCACGATATTCCGCGATAAGAGCAGGCTGGTAGTGACATTATTGTAGTAATCCAGCACCACGCTGTAGCGGCCATCAAAGAGAATCAGATCGAGTCCAATATCAAGTTGCTCCGATGTCTCCCAGGTCAGTCCAGGGTTACCCGGATCACCAATGGCTACTCCAGTCAATTGCACGGCTCCGAGCGAATGATTGACAGGTCTCAAGCTCGGCCGTGCAATGAAGTCGGGAATTGCATTGCTGCCTGTGGAGCCGTACGACACCCGAAGCTTTGCGTCGTTGACAAAACCCAGCTCTTTGACAAAGTCCTCTTCCGAGAGGCGCCAGCCGAGAGCGAACGAACCGAACGTTTGATAGCGATTATTGGCCCCGAACCTTGAACTCCCGTCCCGCCGTACTGTGGCTGTTAGCAGGTATCGGTCCTTAAAGGAATAGTTGAGCCGTCCGAGAACAGAGGCCAGTGCGTTTTCGCCAAATCCGTTTCTAGAGGTAAGGGTCTCCGAGTCACCAATAGACAGAATCCGCGCTCCCGGAATCTGTAGCCCTGCTACGTTTGAGGACACGAATTCGACTCTGTCCCGCTGCAGGGTAAAGCCGGCCAGTACATCAAAGAAGTGATCCTGCCTAAATTGCCTACGGAAGTTGACCGTGTTTTCGTTCAGCCATCCCCGCTGCCACACCTGCCCCACATTCAGAGTGCTGACTGACGGATAGGAAAATCGGGGAGTGCCAGGGGGAGCGTCGTAGAGCGATTCATTCTTGTCAGATCCGATATTGGTAGACAGAATCGACTTGAACGTAATGCCGGGAAACGCCTCCACCGCCAAACTTACTCCTCCCAGCATCCTAAACAGATCATGCGTGCGCTTGTAGTGGTTGACGGTCTGCAGGGGGTTCCCAATTGGAAAGTTGCCTGGGACATAACTACCGATGGCATATTCGCCATCGGAATCAAAGATCGGGATAATGGGTGGCAAGAGAATGGCCTGCGCCCACGCAGATCTCCAGTCACTGCCATCTTCGCTGGGCCGACTGGACTTCGTGATCTTGGACACACTCGGAGCCACATTCAGCCCGAAAGTGATTCTGTTGTTGGGGCGATAATCCAGTTTGACGCGGGCACCAACCTTGTTGAATCCCTCGCCGGGTATGACCCCAGATTCCTGTGTATAGCTGCTTGAAAGCAGATAGGAGACTTTTTCGGTTCCCCCGTGTGCGGAAAGGGACCAGCTGTGGAAAGGAGCAGTCTCATAAAGCTCATCCTGCCAGTCCGTGTTCGTGGACCCATCCCAAACGCTGGAAATCCACTCGGGCGTCGTACCGCCATTTTTCTCAGTATGAAATTGAACGTACTCCTGGGCATTCAGCATCTTAAAGCGTGAAGCCTGCGTGATGTTTGATACCCCAGCATTCATAGCTAAATTAATCTGAGCGGTCCCGATAAGTCCAGACTTTGTGGTGACGATAATCACGCCGTTGGCTCCCCGAGACCCGTAAATGGCTGTTGCAGAGGCGTCCTTGAGCACATCAATCGATTCAATATCCGCGGGGTTAAGCATTTGGGCATTCCGCTGGTCGGTCGGAAACCCATCGATTACCCAGAGGGGCTCGTAGCCGGCGGACAGGGAACCGATTGCGCGGATAGAGATCTGAGCCAGATCCCCTGGGTTGGCACTGCGATCAGCTACATTGATGCCCGGCATCAGACCCTGCAATGTTTTTTCTACCGAAGCAACCGGCCGCGAAGCTATATCCGCAGCCGAAACTGAGGCAATGGATCCGGTGACATCTTTGCGCAACTGGGTACCGTAACCCGTAACGATAATTTCCTCAAGCCCCGCCATGTCCTCCTCCATCATCACATCAATGACCGTCCGTCCTTCGATAGCCACTTCCTGCGTAACGAAGCCTACGAACGAGAATACGAGAATCGTTGCGTCGTCGGGGACGGTAAGCTCATAGTTGCCATCTATATCAGTAGCCGCCCCGATGAAGGTTTCCGGAACGCGTACCGTCGCACCGGCCAAGGGGTCTCCATCGACATCGGTTACGGTGCCCGTGATGGTCACGTCTTGTTGCAAGCCAATCGAGCTCCACGAACCAGGATGCGCTCCCGAGTTGGGGGCTATCTGGGACTGGGCCAGCGCTACGCCCAGGAAGGCTAGTAGCGGTGCAATGGGGAGAGTGGGCAGTCGAGTAAGCATGATTCACCTTGTTCTGGTGGCAGGATCATCCGTGGGAGCAGCATGTACGGCTTCGCACCAGATGCATACCCCGTCACCAAGTCCTGCTTCCTGCAAACTGGCCGACTGCCGATGCGGCCGTCTTTTAGTATAAAACAGAATTTGTTAACAATTTTTGAGATTTTCTGGTCTTTTTTGGACGAAATGACAAGTCTGATCACGTCGGGCAAGGTGCAAGCCATCATCGTCCCCATTCAGACTCCTCGCCTTCACTTGTATGGCAGTTCGGCATTCTGCACTCTCCAGCGACAGGAATAGCTGGCCCTTACTGGATCTCCGCCGAACGCGATAAAGATGACCACCAGAAACATTCAAACGGGGCGCCATTTGCTGCTATCTGGCGCACCGCCCAAGCCGCCGGTTCCGAAATAGAAGCCCGAGCGATTATCCTAAAAAAAGGGAATTATATACGTGTGTACCCATGAATTTACGAAATAAGCTCATAGTACGAGCCTGCAAGAGTTTCTAACGTAGCTTGATCTTACCCGGGGGCGTATTCAGTAGTTTCTTGGCTAACGCTTCCGGTGAACCCAGCTGGATTGACCGCTGTACGTCTGCATAATCCTTTGTCGGACGCCCACGCGGGACTGACGCTTTCTTGCTCTTGCTTGATCTCCTATTGGTTCGTTTCATGGCTATGCTGCTCTTGGTAATTGGGGAAGTCTATTGGCAAAGAAATCTTCTACGGTGTAAATCTGGATCGTTGGAACGTCCATGAATCGGCCTGTACTGGCAGCGGCGTTTCGCATTCCGTTAGTTACACGATCTTCAAAGCAAGTGAAGATTCCCATATCTGCACCGGCCTGCTGCCTTGCTCCGTTGAATGCTTGGACATGACCGGGATTCGTATGTCCGCCTTTCACTTGGGAAACCATGTCAGCGAAGTACCCCCTACGCAATGGTATCCGGCCCCATCCATCTATCCCTCTATCGCCCCGTTGCTTTTTATTGGCTTCCATCCCGGGAGCCAAAGATGCTGCCCATGTCTCAAAACGGAACGGATCAATGCTTGCCATTTCACGGGCTTGGCTTACCGTTTTTGGCATTCCTATGAACTCTACATCATCCCACACGCTGTCAAAGCTTTCTTTGAATCGCTTTTCAATCACCTGACAGGCTTTCGTGCATATATCAATCCCAATCCATCTGCGATCAAGTTCCTGAGCTGCTTGAAGTGTCGTGCCGCAACCGCAGAATGGATCAAGTACCAACTGATTTTCTTGTGTAGATAACTTGATTACCCGTTGTAAGAGTGAGCCCGGTTTTTGAGTCTCAAATCCCTGATGTTCTTTTTGATTACCCCTAAGTGCAGGAATATCCCATACGTCACGCATATTCACCATTGTGTACGCCCCTCCGTGATCCTCAAGAATCTCTATATTTTTGAATCCGTATTTGTGTGCTAGGTAGGACTTTTCCTTTTGTGGATAGAACTGGTGATGTTTTGATTTGGCATACAGGAATATGGTGTCATGCTTTCTGGATAACCAGCGTTTACTCACTCCCCCAGTCTTGTAATACCACACTATCTCATTTAGAAACGAATCCTTATGGGACGAATAGATGGCATTTAAGACAATGCGCAACAGGTAATTCATTGTAGGATCACAATGCAGAAACATGGTACCCGTAGGTTTCAGAACCCGAAAGCACTCCAGCAACCGGTTTGCCATGTAGGACAGATAGGCTAAATCTGAGCCCTCCCCGAGAATCGTTCTTAGCCCCTCCATCGTTGGAGCCATATCATTGCGACTGGCTACTTCGTGGAAATCATCTACAGCTTCATGCCACTGCCACGTATCCTTAAATGCTACCCATTGAGCACCCCCCATATTCGCATTGTAAATCCGCTTTGAATTGAACGGAGGGTCAGCATAGATTACGTCCACGGATTCATCGGGAATAAACTCCCGCATCACGTCCAGACAATCCCCAAAATAGAGCCGGTTGGGCGTACTCATGATCTTGGCAGATCATCCAGTTGCCCAGTGAGCATTTTGTAGGTAAGTCGTTTTCCGACCAGTCCCTTTGCTGTTTGCTCCATCTGGGTAACGGTGTCCAGGTGTCTGACGTTATGACGCCCCACAAACTCATCTACGTAACGCTGAAGGTGCTCTGGCGACATCTTGTGATATGTGCCATAGTATCCACGCTTCAACAGCGACCAGAAGGATTCCATGCCGTTGATGTGCGCCATACCGTCTACGTACTCTTTGACTGAGTGCTTAACGGTTGCGTGGGCTGCTCTACGTAAAGCCTGGTAGGCTTTCGCGTCGTCAGTATAGGTTTGTGCTTCCTGACGCGAAGTGCTGTATACGAAGCCTGTGAGCGTCTGAGCGGTAGTATCTGATACTACTCGTGCCTGTACCTGCTTGGTAGTACGGTCTTTTGTACCTACTACGGCTGTTTTACCAACCGGACCGCGCCCCGCATTCAGTTTCTTATGAGCGTGTTTGTTCTTCTCTTTTCCACCTACATAAGTCTCATCCACTTCAACGGGCCCAGTAAATTGCTCCAGTTCCACATCCCACGTCTTGCGAATCCTGTGGGCTAAGTGCCACGCGGTCTTCTGAGTAATATCTAAGTCCCTGTGCAACTTCATGGATGATACGCCTTTGATCCCAGTATCTATGATGTAAATGGCTAATGCCCATACTTGATAACTCAATTTGGAATCCTGCATGACCGTTCCCACACGTACACTGAACCGCTTACGACAGCCTTTCTCCCTGCACCTGTACGGCATATGATGCTTGGCACCCGTCTGGACGTTTGTGCTTCCACAATGAGGACAGGCAGGTTCATTTCCCCAACGCTGCTCGGCAAACCATCTTTCTGCCGTGGCATCATCAGGAAACAACTTCATGAGTTTCATCCATGAGATTCCTTTGCGGTACGATTTGCCGGGCCCTGTTCTACGCTTTTCCATTGCTGTATTTACGTGTTGCTGTGTACCCAATATACGAAACAAGTTTGATATATGTTGCAATTTATGCAACAATTACATACCAATTTGCAACTGTTTTCGTAAATTCATGGGTACACACGTATATAATCCCCTAAAAAAACTCATTGGGTCAATTGCCGTGGCCGCTGCACCGTGCCGGGAAAGGCCATGATTGGATGCCGGGACTGCGATGGGCGCACTGTAATCGCACTGGTCCTGGCTTGCCGTTTGCCTAATCGTGTTCCCGCGATTCCTCTGGCCCAGATTCAGATGCGGGCTGAACGCGAAGGCAATCAGCCCGCCGACTGGTCTCTATCCGCTGTGTTCGTCCGCTCGTTCCCCGGCTGTTTCAAAGCAACTGGCGGCGCTTTGGGATATTACCCTACATTTCCTGCCGGTCCACAATGACTGTGGAGGCTTCTCCCTGCGGAAACGTTCGCCCATCAGCAAACTCCGCTTCCCCGTAACCATGTAGTACAAGCCGATTCAACTCAATGGGACCATTGGCCGGATACAATTCAAGGGACATCTGCGATCCGCCACCAGCAATCGTTACACTTCCATATTGGTATCCGTTTGACCAGAAGTAGGTACCGGGCCTTGGATTGAACCCCATGCGATGTTCTACCGCAGAGTACTGAAAGCCCGTGTAAGCCAGCAGCCCGGCCCACGCGGCCATAGCCCGTGAATATCGGTGGCCATACTCACCTTCATTGAACGGATTGCGCTTGCGGCCATCATAGCGGTCCCGAATGGCCCGAAACACCTTCAGACCCGCATCCTCTTGACCTTCGTAAATCATGTGGGCTGCGGTACTGTACTCAAAGCCAGTCATGATCTCCGTGTAATATGGGAAGGGGAAATCAAGCAGGTCTCCACGCGGATAGCTGGCCATAAGCAGACCTGCCTCGCTGCCTAGACCAAAGCTCCGAAAGGTGTTGAAGTGTTCATTGAAGTTGTCAATGTAGTTGTACTTCATTATGCTGCGCAGCGTGGTCTGCACGTTTTCCTTGTTAAGGAGGTGTCCCAGGCCTGCCGTGTGCGCCAAATATTGTCCGACCAGTTGGTCAACTAGACACCCCTTGCCCAACTGTGCCACGGTGCTGGTGCCCTCCGGTATATGATGCTCGTAGTATTCACCGTTGAAGATATTGTCGTCTATCCAAGCACTGCCCCGCTCAAATAGGTCTCTGGTTTCCTCAGCAAAAGCATCGTCTCCCAGGTATCGCGCCATTTCCTCTGAGGCCCGCAGTGCACCCAGATACCAGCCGGCCATCTGAGGATTTGGCCCCAGATAGTTGATGTCCATTGTGTTGTGCTGGCTGCCTTCCATCACTCCATCCTTGTCCTGATCCCAAATGCCTGTCCAGGCAAAACTCATGGACTTACGGATGTTGGGCCACATCCGACGGAGCATTTCATCATCTCCTGACAGCTGCCAGTCGCGATATACCTTGATCAACGTTCCCATCTGCCCGTCGGCCGCCCAGCGTTGGAAGCTCCGGGCCCGAAGTTCAATGGGAAGTCCGACGCGATGGCTCATGGCCCCATCGTCATTGACCGAATGCACGAATTCCACCTCCCGGAACCGCTTGGACAGGTCCCCAAACAGAAATGGGACGGTGGACTCGTAATTCCACACATGAAAGCACGTCCCGAACCCCCATCCAGAACTGCGGGATGCCCCGATCTTCGTCCCGATGATACTCCCGGTTCCCTCAAATCCGTATGGAAGTCCATCGGCAGTTCTGAAAACCGTCTGGCTCCGCAGGTGGTTGAGATTAAAGAGTCCCGCCTCTTTGAGCACCTCCGGGGCGTCGCTGTTTACGAGCGTACGTACAAAACGCACAGTTTCTGCTTCCAGACTCTCCAGTGCCGAGGCGGTGCGCACGGCGACATCCCAGGCGTCTTCATACAGCGTCGTGTAGTAATTGCCAACGATTTCGGGGCCGCCGAATTGTCCGGCGTGATGAACGCCATGATCCCACGCACGCCGATTCGGAAAATGCCAGGTCAGCATGAATGTGATTGCACGTTCCTCGCCCGGCGCGAGCTCAACTTTAGCGGCAAGGGTTGCCGGCGGCGTCTGAATGATATGGGCCGTGTCGGGATGATCCGTAAGCTCACCATCTTCAATAAAGTCATCCCAGAATTCGCGGAACGTCCAATTCCACGCCAGCGGATCCCATGAAGTACGGTAAGTGACCGGACTGGCCGTGGTCGTCAGTGCCATGGTGCCCCAGTTTACATCCAAGGAATCAACACCATCCGATGTCATGTAGACCCCTCTGATGCCCCCGTCCGTACGAAACGAATTCACATTCCTGTCCGGCGTACCAGTCCAGCCATCAGCTCCGATGTAATTGGGTACCATACCAACCACGGCCGCCTCCACCGAGTCCTGGGTCGGGTTGGCCAGCACGTACCGAAGAATCGCGACTGGGATACCACTTTGCTCGGCATCGCCAACAAGCAGCGGGTTGAATGCTTCTAGACGTACGTCCAGTTGTACATTTTGATGCTCAAACGACACCTGCGCCAACGGGTAGGCGGCCTCAAATGTAGTGGACTCAAAACGGGGGAAACCCGAATTAACGGCATCCGCACCCCAGTCACCGCTGTGCTCCTTAGCCGCTACGGGACCCTCCAGCACCCGAACCTGACCCGGGGTGTCCGGCGTCCGATAATAGAGTGCAAAGAACGGCCCGTTGGCAATGGTTGGCTGGACCAACTTAAAGGCAGGCAGGTAACCCAGCGCGCCGCGATTCATGATTTCCCAGTCCCGCAGGTCTCCGCGCCCTCCGAGGGATACCGTCCCGGTTCCAATACCCCCTAGCGGCATTGCAACTTCGTCCAGATAGGCCCCTGAATATGTCTTCAGTACGGGCCAGCCGGTCTGAGCATCCGGCCGGGAGCAGGCGGCTACGGTTACCAACAGGAAAAGAGCAATCCACGGTGCAGGCTTCATAGTTGTTAAAGGCATAGCGATGGTAATGTGCTGGTATATTCAAATGCCGGGATCCACGTTACGCGCAGGACTCAGTGTCAAAACAGCGCAGGGGCCCGCAATAATTGCAAAGGCGGTGAGTATCGGTACGAACGTCCCATGCAATATAAAGTATTCGCGATCGCGAATTGTTGCATGTTTGTCTCCGGCTCAGGGCAGAGTTGAACGCGTGGAGAAAGGGATCTAATTGGTGACCGGATCATGATGGCTTCTGCGGAAAAAAAAGCGCAACGTGACGATCTACTGGGAAACGAAACGCGTGGCGGCGGACAAGTGGGTATAATCCTGGCCGTGCAATTCATCCCGGCGAAAGCGCATGACAGCAAGGGCTTGGTGCCCCTGGTCAAGAAGGTGCGTAAGCAGCGCAGCCAGGAGGTGTTGGTAGAGAAGGGGCACAAAAGCGAAGAGATTGGCGCGCTACCGCCTCCAGTACTTGCTTTGCACATTCAATCTGCGACCCTTTCATTTGCGTACTCCCCGAAGATCTTTCAGGCTGCAGTAACGGCGGAAACGAATCCAAAATCTTCGCAATATTCAATATTGTCCTCTTGTAGTATTCTTCTCTAATCATTTAAGTGCCATATTTCAACAGTCTCATACTATATTTCCAGACCTTGAATCTCTCAAAACGTTTTGATCAGGCTTCTATGTCTCGGTGACGCACACCTGGGGCGATATCCGTCCAGGGTCCCGTCTGGTGAAAACTCGCTTTCAGTGCGTGCGATCTGGGAGCGGGCGGTCTCAACCGCCATTGAAGAGCGCGTTGATGCCGTAATTCTCACTGGGGATATGGCCGACAACAAGAACGCCTATTTCGAAGCCTATGGTGCACTTCGGAAGGGAATTACCCAACTCAGTCAAATAGGTATCCCAGTCGTAGCAGTTGCCGGCAATCACGATTATGATGTCTTTCCTCAACTTGCCGAATCAATGCCCGGGGATACTTTCACGCTTCTTGGGCGTGACGGCATTTGGAATGACACGGTGCTAAAGACGCGTTCTGGCCGCAACCTCCGTTGTGTGGGGTGGTCATTTCCAAGTTCCCACTATGATCGTTCCCCCTTGGACTCACTTGGGCTTAGCCAAAGCAACGACTTCACGATTGGTATTGTACATGGTGATTTGGACACGCAAAGCGTGTATGCTCCACTTGCCTCACAGGACCTGGTTGACCAACCTGTGGATTTATGGCTGCTCGGACATGTGCATGCCCCTAAGTTGTACTGTGATCACAGAGTTCCCATACTCTATCCAGGATCACCTCAACCCCTTGATCCTGGAGAGCCCGGCACTCATGGACCCTGGATGATCACAATCAGCGAGGACAATCAAATTAGTCCTGTACAACTGCCACTTGCTTCCGTGCGATATGAAACCATTCCGGTTGATGTATCTGCTGCGGTGCAGATCAGCGATGTAAAAACCCTAGTCGCTGAACAGCTTGAGCAGCGGGGCAGTGAACTGATCGAAAGCCACCCGAACCTTCTATATCTATCGTGCCGCCCTGTTCTAACTGGACAAACACGGCTTCACCGTAGACTCTCTATCGAGGGAATCGCTGATGTTTATGATCTTGACGTTCAAGTGAGTGAATGCAGCATCACTGTAGATAAAGTATTTATTGAGACCTCACCAATCCGAGACCTGAATGAGATCGCACAACTCAATAACGACCCCCCAGGCATTCTTGCTCGGTGGATACTGGAACTAACTGACGGCGGAGATCACATCTTGCTTGATCCTGCTCGTAAGTCTTCTGCAGCCGTGTATAATAGTGCTGGATTTAAGACTCTCCGCGAAAAGGAACCCGATGCAGCGACGCTCTCCAGATTGGTGATTCAGCAGAGTATGCTGCTCCTTGACGAACTTCTTGCACAGAAAGAGGAAAATGACTGAGTCTCTTGTCTTCAAGGAGGTCCGGATTGAGCGGATGTACGGCTTACCCTTTGACCTTTACCTCTCAGAACTGTCCCCACACCTAAATATTGTATTTGGCCCGAATGGGTCAGGAAAGACCACCATCGCCAACGCGCTGAATGGCCTGCTTCTGCCAAGTACAGGGCGTGCAGTGAAACTGTATGGACAGGCAAACCTGGGCTTCGGTAGTCAGACACTTTATCTGGACGTAAATGGGACGCGTGCAGAATGCAGGATCAATGCGAGAACGGTTGATCAAAGCGAACTCTCGCAGTTCCTGCGACCCAAAAGCTATCACCTATCCTTGCAGGAACTGCTCCCCGAAAAAAATGACGATAATGATCTTGCCCGGGAAATCATCAAGCAAGCCAATGGTGGATTTGACATTGTAGCTGCGGGCAAGAAACTTGGTTTTAACCTCCAGAAACGCTACAACAAAACAAATGAAGCCAAAGAGTTCGAATCGATCAGCAAGAAATTGCGATCTGTTGTTCAAGAACAGAACAGTCTTCAACAACAGAAAAATCAGCGTCAAAACGTCATTCACGAGCTTGGTCTAAGTCTGGAAGCCGGCCGTCGCGCGGAATTGATCGCAAAAATAATTCAATGGCGCAGTGCTGAAGCCGAGTACCAAAAAGCCCACGCCGATGCAGAATCCTACCCTCGTGTTATCCGATCCAGTCAGAACCTAACTGACGCAGTAAAGAACGCACAGGAGCTAACCAGGTCTATTGATCGCCTGAAAGGAGAGGCGGATGAAGGACTCCGAACTATTGAACGTGTGCAAAAAAACCTTGAAGGGAACCGTCTCTCACCGGATGGTCTCGAACCCGGTGCGCTGCAGCTGCTGATCACTCAGGTTCGTGATTTTTCCGAAAAATCCCGTAAGCTCGAAGAACTGAAAGAAACGCACCAAGCCGCTGAAAAACAGGCCATGGATGCCTGGAAAAGGCTGGGAGGCCTCTTGCCTGAAGGATGGCAGCCTGTATTTACCCGAGAAAACCTTGCACAACTGCAAAGCTATGCGAAAAACCTAGGTTTACACACCCAGGAGAAACAAGCACTGGAAAAGTTAAAGATCTTGCTTGGAGCAGACCATACCACGCATCAAGATGCGGACGGCAACAGGCTTCGCGATGCGCAGCGGGATATTCTGCAATGGATCCTGGCCCTGAGAGAAGAATCTCCTCAACGAAAGAGGATCCTCTCGATTCTCTTGGGCGCGACCTTCGCTTCTGTACTTATGTCTGTGGGACTCGGGATTGCGATTCATCCTGGCGGATTTCTGGGACTGATTATCAGCCTACTGATCGGGTGGGCATATACCCTTGTACGTTCAGAGCATCAACCGCAGATATCCTCCCCGCAAAAAGATAATATTAAGCGCTACCTTCCCGAACTGCCCGATAATCCCGACCCGGACACCCTGCAAGCGGGGCTTGATCAACTGACTGAGCAACGCTCACAGGTACAGTTAGACATGCTCAAACTGAATGAATCCAGTCGGATAGAGCGATCTCTTGAAAGCATGTCCGTGCAACAGTCCAAGTTAGAAGCACAGAATGAAGAACTAATAAATCGGATCAATATTGACCCACCAAATGATGTAATCTCCCTGATTGAGCTGGTTGGCAGCATCCTTAGCTGGCAGGAGTTTGATGATAAAGCAAGAGAACTGACAAACAGATGCGAACAGGTATCTGAGACCTACCGTACCCTTGCGGAAACAGTAGGCAACACGTTTGAGCAATACGGATACGAAAAACCCGTCAACCCAAATGATGCCGAGCGATTGCTTGATATCATCAGAAATGACGATGATGCAGCCAAACGTGACCATGCCCGGCTGACACAGGAAAAAAGAGGAGCGGAAACAACGCAGCGCAACCTGGAACTTCATGAATCCCAGTATGCAAAACTGTTCGATGACCTGGAGCTTGAAGTTGGGGATCTATCCGGTCTGGCGGCCAGTGCAAGGCAGTTCTCAGAATGGGAAGAAGCAAACTCCCGTAGGAACAACCTAAAGGTTAGAGCGAACACGTTACGCCCCTCATCAGAGGATCTGCGTGAACATGAATCACTACTGGAACTCGAAAATATTGAGGATGAACTCGCATCTGCACAGAAAATAGCTGCACAAGCAAGGGAGTTGCAAGATCATCTCACCAGGCTTGACGCGGAGATTGAACGCACTGAAAAAGGGCGTTCACTGGAAAATGCCTTGGTAGAAAAAGAGAACAAACGTGTGGAGCTCGAGAACGTACGGAATCGAAAAGCGGCCAGAGCAGTCGGCCAGGCCATACTGGATACCCTCCGCGACAGTGCAATCAGTAATGCACCCCCGGTATTTCAGCGTGCACAAGAGAATTTTGAACGAGTCACCGATAGCCGGTATACCCTCGGTATCCCCGAAGACAATACCTTCAGAGCAAGGGATCATCAACTTGATCGTGACTTTGATCTAACAAAGTTGTCCAGTGCTACGAGAGTCCAGCTTCTCCTGTCCGTGCGCCTCGCATTCGTAGAGACGCAGGAAACCAATTACCGGTTACCACTAACTCTGGACGAAACACTAGCCAATAGTGATGATCCGCGCGCGCAGGCTATCATCAAGACCATGTCAACCCTGGCAGCCAACCGCCAGGTCTTCTACTTCACGGCCCAGGAAGACGAAGTGAATAAATGGAAAGATTACGTCCCTGCTGACCTATTGCATGTGCACAACATTGGTTAGTCCTATCTTGACCATCAGGAACTGCAGCAGACAATCCATT
The DNA here is from genome assembly GCA_009841335.1 of Rhodothermaceae bacterium. GTDB lineage: Bacteria > Bacteroidota > Rhodothermia > Rhodothermales > Bin80 > Bin80. The sequence continues at coordinate 37,259 of VXLY01000028.1, forward strand.
CCGTAGCACATTGGCCTGTAGTATTACTTGACAGACATGGCAGGAAGACTTGATTTTGTACCGAGCCCTGATTTGGGCGTTGCAAAATGGTACTGTGTCACAGAACAATCCCGAATTTCGTGTTGGAAGTAAAGAGGCCAATACTATTTGTATGAATAACCAAGATGATTAGAACTACTACCATTACTCTTCTCGCCGGACTCCTTGTATCCGGCTGCACTTCTCCGTCGACAACTAATGTCACATCGGACCTCCCTGACGATCTTGAGCGAGTCTGGATCGGATCCGATTTCTATGCTAATCGCCTGATGGATTGGCGCTACGCCAACGGTCGCATTGAATGTATTGAGGGCAGAAGTGCCAAACCAATGAGAACGCTTCATCTGCTCACTCATTATCTGGGGGCCGAGGCAGGAGAGTTGTCCATGTCAGTTCGGACGGGAGCATTATCACCGACAGACAGTGCGCATAGTAATACGTGGTCAGGTTTTCTGCTTGGTGCAGGAGGGCCCGATGTGGATTGGAGGATTTCGAGCCTTGTTCACCATTGGCCCGCCGAAGATGGAGGGCTGATCGTGGGTGTAGACGGTCAGGGACAAATCATTGTCCGGTCCAATACCAATGCGGATGCCCCAAAAGGCCCACGGGCTAATTTTCCTGTTGAGGCTTGGCCCCTCATTGAACCCGAGACCTCCACAGATAATCTGCCAGCGGGTGATCCTGTGAATTTGAGCATAAAAGCCAGCCCATCAGAAAACAACTACGATTTATTCGTTACCGCCTCAGATCCAGATACCGAGGAGGTATTGGCCGAGGCACGATACACCGGGTTACCCGATAACTATTTCGTGGGCAATGTAGCACTGGTGAGCCATAACAGTCCTCTTATGGAAGGGGAAGGCTACTGGTTTGACGACTGGATGATTGAGGGTTCGAAATTCCTGTATGATGACGCGCGGGCATTCGGCCCCATACTTGCGGCTCTGTATTCCGTGAGCGACGGGACGCTGAAGATGACCGTACAAATGCCTCCGATTGGGGAAAACGATACGCCTACGGTTGGGCTGGAGCTCATGCTCAACGGAGATTGGGAGCACTCGGCAAGTGCTGCAATCATACCTGGCAGCTATACTGCCCCTCTCCGCGTGGACGATTTTGAGGCGAGTACCGATGTACGCTATCGGCTGACCTACGATCTACGCACCGCAAACGGCACAGAGCGCGTACATTTTCCTGGAACGGTGCGTATGGCACAGATTGAGGATGATGAATTTGTTCTGGCCTCACTAAACTGCCAGAATATTTCTAGGGGACGGGATCTGGTATGGAATCACAGTACGATCTGGTATCCACATAATGAGCTCACGGCTGCTGTGGCCCACCATGATCCTGACTTACTCTTTTTCGCCGGGGATCAGATCTACGAAGGCGGGCTTGCAGGAATAATTCGTTCCCCCCTTGACAAGACATACCTGGACTATCACTACCACTGGTACAGGTTCCTTTGGGCTTTCAGAGATTTGATGCGTGATCGCCCCACCGTGACGATCCCGGACGACCATGATGTATATCATGGAAATATCTGGGGGCATGGTGGCAAAAAGGCCGAGGGACCCTGGAGGCCACAGTCCGATAACGGTGGCTACATCATGGATGCCCGTTTTGTCAACGCTGTCCACGAAACACAGGTCTCCCATTTGCCCGATCCCTTTGACCCCACCCCTATTGAACAGGATATCAGCGTCTACTATACGAATCTGAACTATGGTGATATCAGCTTCGCCATCGTGGCAGACCGTATGTGGAAATCAGCCCCCCGCCTAGTCCTTCCAGAGGCTCAGGTGCGCAATGGTTGGCCAGAAAACCGAGATTACGACGCAACCTCAGTCACAGAAGCACAACTCCTAGGGCCGCGACAACTCAAGTTCCTGAACCAGTGGGCCCACCAGTTCCCTGATAATGTCTGGATGAAAGTGATGCTATCTCAGACCTTGTTCAGCAACCTGGCTACGCTACCCAGTGGATCATTTGACGATCGCGTCGTTCCACAGATGAGATACGCCGAGCCAGGCGAATACATCGGTGACGACCATAAAGGCACAGACATGGACTCAAATGGTTGGCCACAAAGCGGGCGTAACCGTGCGTTAACGGCCATTCGGAAAGGGTTCGCATTTCACGTCGCTGGCGATCAGCATCTGGGTAGTTTCGTGCAGTATGGCATTGATGAATTTGGGGATGGCCCTAATGCGTTCATATCGCCCGCGATCGCCAATGTGTGGCCTCGGCGCTGGTTTCCGCCGGAGCCCGGCGGTAATCGTAAACCGGGAGCTCCGGCCTACACCGGTGACCACCTGGATGGATTCGGTAATCACATGACCGTTCATGCCGTAGCCAATCCGGTCAAGAGCGGCCGCGCACCAGAAGCACTCTATGATCGTGTACCCGGCTATGGAATTATTCGTTTTAATCGAGATTCCCGTACAATTACTGCAGAGGCATGGCCACGCTGGGTTGATCCGGCGAGTGAGGAAGCCTATCAGTATTCAGACTGGCCCGTGACTGTCACTCAGGAGAGCAATTACGGCCGACAGGCTGCCGGGCATTTGCCCCCGATCTATGTCGAGGGACTAACCGAGCCAGTATTAACACTGATTGATGAAACCACAATGGATACGCTTTACACGCTCCGCCTGTCGACACTGCCGTTCAGAGCAAAAGTTTTTGATTCCGGCAGCTCATATACTGCTGTAGTCGGAGATCAATCCATACATGAAACGCGTCTGACCGGACTGCGTGTAGATGCAGCGGAAAACCCCGAAACATTGGTGATCACATTTTGAAGTTTAGCCCACTCTTACTGCTCCCGCTCCTCCTGGCGGCCTGCCGGCCAGCTCAGCCGAACGTAGTGCTGATTCTGATTGATGATCTGGGATGGATCGATACCGGCGTCTACGGGAGCACATTCTATGAAACTCCCAATATCGATCGTCTGGCGGCATCGGGCATCCGATTTACGCAGTTTTACTCATCAGGCTCAGTCTGCTCGCCCACGCGTGCCAGTATTATGACAGGAAAGCATCCGGCCAGGCTTCAGATCACCAACTGGATTGGAGGATCCGCGAACGGGCAAATTCTTCAGGCTGAGTACCGCCGTGCACTTCCACTCGAAGAAACCACGCTTGGAGAAATATTCGCACAGGCTGGATACAGTACTGCGTACATCGGCAAATGGCATTTGGGGACCGGCCTCTTTCGTCCTGACAATCAGGGATTTGAGGAGGTGTTCGCATCCAATGATGCTGGAGCACCTGGATCTTATTTCGCACCCTATATCAACTCGAATTTTCCGGCTTCAAATGTGCCCGGACTGGAAGCGGATGCGGACAGTACCTACTTGACCGATCGCCTAGCCGACCTTGCTGTAGACTATATTGAAACCAATCGTGAAACCCCGTTTCTCCTCGTACTCTCTCATTATAGTGTCCATACACCACTGCAGGCCAAAAAACAGGACATCGAACGCTTCAGGACAACCGAGACCGCTACGATGTTTGAAGAGGAGCAGTTTGGAGGCACAACTCGCCTTACGCAAGATCATGCAGTCTATGCGGCTATGGTCGCCTCGGTGGATAAGAGTGTGGGACGTGTGTTGCAGGCATTGGAAGCTGCTGAACTTCAGGATAACACCATTGTCGTGTTTACTTCTGACAACGGCGGGCTATCAACGCTCAGTCGAGGACGCGCCTGGGCACCGACTTCTAATCAGCCATTCCGTGCAGGTAAGGGCTGGCTGTATGAGGGAGGAATTCGGATACCTCTCATCGTGAGTGGAGCACAACGTGATCCGACAATCTTGGATGTGCCTGGTACAACGGATGATCTGGTACCGACCATAACTTCATTGGCGGGCCTGCCTGATCCTGTTGATGTTGATGGTCTTGACTTATTTGCAGAACCGGCACCCGAAAGAGAACTTTACTGGCATTTTCCCCACTACCACGGCTCCGCCAATCGTCCGTCTGGAGCCGTGCGCCAAGGGCGATACAAGGCTATCGAATGGTTCGAGACGAACTCAGCAGAACTCTACGACCTAGAATCAGATCCAGGCGAAACCACCGATATCAGTACTTTCGAACCCGCCAAGACCCAGGAACTCTTGCGTAAAATGCAATCCTGGCGGGACGAGGTCGGTGCACGTATGCCCAGTCCTAATCCTGACTATTCTGCCCCACCAAGCGATAGCTGACAAAAGCAAAATGACGGCTATCTGGACTCCAGGATGGTACATTAATCGTCCCCTGTCCGCCAAACAAATGGGCGATTATTCTTGGATCTTCGGTTTCATCTGCGGGCATGATCCGTAATTTTACGTCCCTGTTCGGAGGGTGCCCCTCTACGGATTTATCGTAAGACAGAAATACAATCCAGCGACCGTCAGGAGACGGGTGTGGGAACCAGTCCCCAAATTCATCATGTTGCGTAACCTGGGTCTGATTACCGCCGTCCGCATCCATTCGCCAGATTTTCATTTGCCCCGTACGCACAGAGTTAAAATATATCGTCTGACCATCCGGTGAATATTCCGGCCCATCATCAAGGCCCTCTGCATCCGTCAACCTGACCTCCTCTCCCCCGTCCCGTCCAATTGCATAAACGTCAAAATTATCACCACGACGGGCGCAGTAAACAAGCTTCTGCCCATCCGGTGACCAGCCATGCCAGTAGGAGGGACCAAGTTCAGTCACCAATCGGGGTTCTCCGCCCGTAGCGGGCATGATATAGATCAATGATCCTTTGTCTTCCGTGTTGTGGCTGATAGCGAGCTCTGTACCATCAGGGGAGTACCCATGGTCGTTGTTGCATCGATCAGCAAACTGCGTGTCAAGCATTACGGCTTCACCCCCGATAGAAGGCATATGATACAGGCGTCCACCACTGTTATAGAGCAGTGTCAGCGAATCCGGTGACCAGTTGGGAGCTTCGAAATGCTCCTGAGCCTGACGGATAACCTGGCGTTCACCAGTCTGGCTGTCAATGATCTCGAGGGTGCTCTCTACTACCCGCTCCTCAGTCACAATCTTCTCCTGCAAATGAACATTGGTGAAAATTGCCGTCTCCCGAACTTCTGCATCATGAGCACAAACAACGAGACCTGCATAGGCCGAATCAGGCAGCTCCACCGTAATGTTTCCCACAACCGTTGTTCGCTCCCCCGGTCTGTCCAGATAGAGTGTGAACAGGTTTTCTGTACGTTCAAGTCGAAGAGAGGCAGGGGCGCGAACGGGGGTCGTCACCTCGCGGGTCAGACCTCCTGTTTCTGAGCGCCATTGCAGTGCGATAAGCCCATCTGCATGAATCAGGGCGTCCACATAAGCAGCATCTGCATCCAAACTCTCTCGAACCATCCACCCCGCCTTGCGATACTGATGGCCCGTGGTATCTTCAAATTCAACATCTGCCTGTAGCACCAGATCACCGGCTACCTCCTTCCAGACGAAGAAGAATTCGTCGCTGGCTCCATAGATATCCGCTCCACTACCGGTAACAATGTACGTATTCGTAAACCGCTCAAACAACATACCTCCCCCCAGCGGGGCGTCACCCACATTGGTAGTTCCTTCAAAAATCCCCAGCGGATCGGATGTTGTACAGGACATCGGAAAAGTAATCGCAACTAACACGAACCAACTAAGTCTATGCGGTATGTAGTAACTCATCGGAAATTTTAAAAGATGACCATAACTGAAAGGTAAACCTGCGCTACGAGAAAACATAATCACGGAGGTTGTCTTGCTTCCATTTCCTTGGCACGCATTCCTGAACAATCACACCGGATAACTCTTGGGATCAGGGATTAAAACACGCCCCTTGCGAAAGATTTTCAGAAGCGGTCTGATTATATGCACTACGAAAATGAAAATGTTTCGAAGAAAAGTTCTATCACCGCCTAATATGCCCTTGACCTCTGGTCAGCAAAAGGGACTAAGGCTGGGTACCATCAACCTACCGACGGGAGTATTGCTACATCAAGTAGCCACGGGATCAAACGACAACTCGTTGTCCCTTGAGTCGTTTTCCCTCAACTCTCCCATCAGTGGCCTAATCATCTAGTGTATCCCGAATCCTACTAGCCAACCCTCGGTGCTTCTTACCTAGCTTCTTGAGTCCTCGTGAGAATTCACGAGTTTCCTTTATCGTCCGTCGACTCATTCATTGAGTTATGTAGTGATTTATTAATGTTTTGATCATTTTGTTGAATTCTTCATCTACCGCCAATTCCCAAACCTCTGCAACATCTTCAATCTCATTTGCAAGATCTACCAGTTTGTCATATATCTTTTGTTTCCAAAGCACACTTTCAGGAAGAGACCTAACCGATTCGATGAGCTGATCAATTTTATTGACCAGTACAAACAGCATGATCGATGACTCCTTAAGGAATTTGCGATCTACGTCAGAAAGTGGCTCCTCCATCTCGTCCACAAAATCAGAGAATCTTTCCAGAGAGATCAAATATTCATCTATGAATTGAGAATCGGGCTCTGGTATTTCTTCCGGAAATTCCAGAAACTCTGGAACAACCGCCGCTTCAAGATGACACCTTAACTGGCCATTGACAGCGTCAATTTGAGATGGTGACATAGTTCCAGCCAAAATCGATTTAGCCCCTCCCGGCATTTGGTTAGTGAATGCTCCCTGCGAAAACACGCCCCAATCCGGTCTGTCCCCACGAAAGCCGGAATGAAGCGTACGCGCAACTAAGTATATAATTCTAGAAAAATACAGTCCAAATGGATCTCCCCTACTACACAAAATAGAATGGATCCCCGCTTTCCTGGTGCACCACAATAATACCAGGCAGCCTGGGCTTCAACCATTCAGCAAGCCACTCCATACCCGGCTCTTCACTCAGTGCATGCCCAATTACAATCAAGCCTACTTGCCTGTCTCCCTGCCAGTTCGCGTCACGAACATACTCGGTCGTTTCCCATTCTCGAACTTCACCTACGACAAGAACATCAACCTCAGACAGCGTCTCAATTTGACGCTGTCCGCCTACCGCTCCAACTAAAAGGCCTACCCGACTGCAAGGCATACCCGCACTTCCCATAACACGGACCCGCTGCGCACCAAAGCGATCTTTCATGAATCGCGAAAGCTCGCCTAGCGGTACGGGAGGGATCTGGCATATCTGGGGTTGATCCGGTTGTGCATACGCTTCCCAACCAAGACGCTTAAGAACCCCCGTCGCTACGCCATCCGGCTCGTGAGCATGCCAGTAGTCGTGAAAACGCCACACCACAATTCCGTTGTCTTCCAGCGTCTTTCGCTTCTTCTGGTAAACCGGATTGTTTTCGAGCCACGAGGTTTCATCCAAATGATTATAGTAGGTAGGTTCATGCGTGATGATGAGATTCACTCCGTGACGCGCAGCATAATCAATGGTTCGTTGTGTAGCCAAAAAGGTTGTGAGCACAGCCCGTACCGGCTGCGTTACGTCTCCCGATTTAACCGTGTCAACCGTTGGTTCCCACGGGGCACCAGGAATCTCCTCCATGATCAGATTGATGACATCCTGGATTGTGGGAATCCTTTTATGCAAGCCTGCCAAAAGGACACTTCCCCCGGACTGCGCAAGAAATGCTCTTCGTGTAACCATGAATTAATCTGCCTATGATGCTGTTAAAGATAACATAGACGCTCGCGACGGCGCATTGATTATCTTATACTCCTCTACTCAACCAAGCGCCTTGTTACTATGCTGCGTGCAATTTTGCTCACACTCCTTACGTTCGGACTTACAGCCACCAGCTTTGGTCAGGAATGGAAGTTTCTCGTTGAAGGGGACGACCTCTCCGAATGGGAGCGACTGGGAGGAGAAGCAACCTATACGGCCTCTAACGGCGAGGTTATCGGTACTACGGTTGCTAATACCCCAAATACGTTTTTAGCCACAAAACGACCCTACGGCGATTTTGCCCTCAATCTTGAAGTACGGGTAGACCCCGCAATCAATTCCGGTATTCAGATTCGGAGTGAATCCAAACCGGATTACTTGAATGGCAGGGTGCACGGATATCAGATTGAGATAGATCCCAGCGCTCGCGCCTGGAGTGGAGGAGTCTACGACGAGGCCCGCAGAGGCTGGTTGTATCCCCTGTCTGCGAATGAAGATTGCCGCGTGGCCTTCAACCCCAACGGCTGGAATCATTATTACATAGAAGCGATCGGACCATCAATCCGCACTTGGGTTAACGATGTAGCCTGTGCTGCCCTTTACGATGAAATGACAGCCTCTGGCTTCATTGCACTTCAGGTACATAGCGTACCTGGGGAAGATCTGGCTAACCGCAATGTTCGCTGGCGCAACATCCGGGTTTGGGAGGAAAATGTAACCCCGCGTGAGTGGACCAGCCAGTATGTCATCAATCTCGTTCCCAACTCGCTCAGCCAGCAGGAAATCGCTCAGGGATTCTCCCTTCTCTTTGATGGAAAAACTACCCAGGGCTGGCGTGGGGCAGGCAAGGAGTCTTTCCCCGAAAAAGGATGGCGCGTTGAGGACGGAATACTTATGGTTGAATCCTCTGGAGGAGCTGAGGCGGCTTATGGTGGAGATATCGTGACCGTAGATGAATATTCGACTTTCGAATTCAGCCTGGACTTCAAACTCACGGAGGGAGCGAACAGTGGTATTAAATACTTTATAACGGAGTCCTACGGCAGCGACGCATCAGCCATCGGGCTGGAATACCAATTACTGGATGATGACCGTCATCCCGATGCAACTCAAGGCGCAGCCGGCAACCGGACTGTAGGATCGCTCTATGACCTTGTCCCTGCAGACAAGGGAAAAACTGTTCGAGAACCAGGTCAGTGGAATCGTGCCCGTATCGTCGTAACTGGCAAGCGGTTGGACGAGCGTGTCTTAGGCAGCCGCATGGAGCACTCTGAGTTCTCTGGGGCACATGTTGAGCATTGGCTCAACGATCGCAAGGTGCTGGAATATGAGCGCGGCACTCCTGTCTTTGACGCACTGGTAGCCCGCAGCAAGTACGTTGTATGGGAAGGGTTTGGACACTGGCCTCAAGGCCATATTCTACTGCAGGATCATGGCGACGAGGTACATTTTCGCAGTATCAAGGTCCGGCGGATTGATTAGGCTGAAACGTTTCTGTCTGCACACTGGCCGCAGACACTTCGCGAATTGAGCAGTCTGCTGGCAAACGGCTCATTGCTCTGGCCTGAATCAGCAGGTTTCCGAGTGCCGTCGCCTCGGAAGGACCCGCAATGACTGGTACGCCGCAGCGGTCTGCCGTCCATTGATTGAGCAATCTGTTGCGGCTCCCTCCACCGACGACATGCAGACAATCGAAACGCTTCCCCCGCAAAGTTGAGAGTGACTCAAGCGTGGCACGAGATGCTTCAGCCAGACTTTCCAATATGAGTCGTACGATGCCCCCGCGTTCTTGTACTTCAGGCTGCCCGTGCTCTCTGCACCAAGCAGCAATGCGCTGGGGCATATTTCCTGGCGTGGCAAATCTCGGGTCATTGAAGTCAATAGTGAACACAGGAGGCTCTGCCCTGCTTGCCTCATCAAGCAGTCCGGTGTAGTCGAAGTTCATTCCTGCCTCCCGCCAGACACGCTCACATTCCTGCAGCACCCAGAGTCCAGTCAGGTTTTTCAGGAATCGAATAGTCCCTCCATACCCTACCTCGTTTGTAAAACCAGCTTCCATTGCAGCGGGGGTGCAGATTGGTGTGGAGATTTCTGCACCAAGAAGCGACCAGGTCCCACTACTGAGAAAAGCCCAGGATGAACCCTCATCCGCTGGAATCGCCGCAACTGCACAAGCCGTATCGTGCGAACAGCTAGCAATAACAGCCACGTTGGGATTGTCTGGTACAGGACCAAGTACCGTGCCCGATGGAACGACCCGCGGCCATGTAACTGGATCAATCTGTAAAGCCTGCATCGCCTCAATAGACCATGAACGCGAGTTCGCACTCAGCAGCTGCGTCGTGCTTGCCAAGGATGCCTCTGCTACGGGGCGATCACAAAAGCGCCAGTTCATGTAGTCGGCAATAAGTAGCCTACAACACGTAGCGGAATAGCTCTGAGAGGTCATCTGCTCATCCGCCAGAACTTGAAACAGCGTGTTGATGGGATGTGAAGCCACACCTGTCATGCCGTACAAATCCTCCCGCGCAATTCGTTGCCAGGCAAGTGCTTCCCCCAAAGCTGACCTCGGATCCCTGTAGGCATGTGCACGCCGCAGAGGCTGCATTGCACTGTCCATGGGTACGTAATCAACACCCCACGAGTCAACACTCAGGCTACACAAATCAGGAGCCTTCTCAAGAGCAATCGCCAACCCCTCCTGCATAGAGCTCCACACCGTATCCAGATCCCAATAGAGCCGCTCTTCCTCGACTTCGATTGGCGTGGCCCAACGATGCACTTCCTGCATTTCCATACGACTTCCGTCAAACCTGCCTATTACTGCGCGACCGCTAGACGCACCCAAGTCAATAGCTAGATGTACAGATTTCGGCATATGTGTCATCTTTTTGGTTAGCAACGCGCATCAACCACAAATCCAACCATCCAGGTTTGCGTCCAGTCTAGTCTCGTATGCACAGTGATGATGCGATACCCCGTTTGGATAGACTTTTCGAAGTTCAGTACAGTTTGCAAAAGGTCCACATCCCGCCGTACTGTCCGTAAGAAAATTTGGATAGAGCGCAGATGTAATCTCCATTTCAAATGTATCACACGCATTGATTTTTTCTGCGAGGGAGTCCTTCTCTTTGGGGTCAATCGATAGTTGATAAGCTTTACGCACCTCTATGATCTGTCGCGCAAACCAGCACTGATTATGACGTGGCCACCACTGCCCAGCATCCTGTCCTCCCTTGCTTCGATTGATTGAGCTGTTTACCAAAACCAGATTGAGTGTGTCGTTGGCAAATTGCGCGCGAATATCCCCGTCTATGGTATCACCGCACAACCCGCTGGCATGAGCTTCTCGTATTCCCACGATGTGTTCTAAGTCTACAGAGTCTCTCGACCCGTACCAGCGCAACTCATAAGGATCATATATGCCACCATACCTCAGAATCAATCTGTTTTCGAGAGATTGGGAATGCGGATAATCGCCGCGATCATAAGCACATTGTTGCAGTTCAGGTGCGACTCTGAGGCCATCCAATGCCCTAAGAACCCTGTCACGGGAAGATTCTGTAGTCGATTCTTTTGCGTAGTTGGTTGTCATGGTTGGTGCACATCCTTGCGATACCAAGACAGTAAGTAGACCAAAAACAAGACCCGCTCTTACGTTGGCCATGTCTTCATGCCGTCATTGAAGAATTCTCTATCGCCTTAAACTATGGCTGATCAGCTTAACTGCGGTTTCTTCGCAGGCAACTCACCAGATTGATATGTGTCTGGCAAACAATGATTGGGTATAGCGAACTTCCCTCTATGCAATCATTGGACATGCAGAACACCTGTTCAAGACAGTTGATAGCCTGTATGATTCCCCGGCACAGTTGGACTCTCCATAGCTTGGAAGAGCTTATAAGGGTCTACATTGACGCAATTTACATCAGAACGTACAGCTTAGCTTGTGAAGAGCGACTTGGCGGATTAGACGGCTAGTCAGTCTGGTATTCGCGTATTGTTGACCCTGGAGATTGTGCAAAGCCAGAGGAGCTATGTAGATATTGCAGTTCTCGCCGAAGCGACTTGTTTTTGGGGTCATAGCCTTGGACACTCGTGACAGGGCTGTGTAGGAGGGGGTAACTCCAAAGACACAGGATTGAATTATTCTTGGATTCGACGTTTTTAAGGGAGCTTTCATGTCTGTTGACGACGGGACACATAATTAATCCCTCAGACTCTCGTCATTGAATCCACCTTTGTCTGCCGCCTTATTGAGTGACTTTTCCACAGGTAGTAGATCACCGGGATAACGATGAGTGTCAATACTGTCGAAGAAATCATTCCTCCCACCATTGGAGCCACGATACGCTTCATCACCTCTGAACCTGTGCCAGTGCCCCATAGGATGGGCAACAGCCCGGCCATGATGGTGAGGACAGTCATCATCTTGGGCCGCACACGGTCAACGGCGCCAGCAATGATCGCGTCGTAGAGGTCCTTTAACGAATTCATCTGTCCCTGTGACAGCTTTTCCGCATATGCCTGGTTCAGGTAGATCAACATAATCACTCCCGTCTCAGCGGCGACACCTGCCAGGGCGATAAAGCCTACGCCAACTGCCACACTGAGATGATAGCCTAGTACATAAAGCAACCAGATTCCGCCAACGACCGAAAACGGTAAGGTCAGCATCACGATCATACTTTCGGTGACACTTCTAAAATTCAAGTAAAGTAGCACAAAGATGACGAGCAGGGTGATCGGCACGACCACCTGAAGGCGCTGTCGGGCGCGTTCGATATACTCATATTGACCACTCCAGACAACGCTGTATCCCTCAGGGAAGGTCACCTGCTCATTGATGGCCGTACGGGCATTGTTCACATAAGTGCCCACGTCGGTATCTCGAATGTCAACGTAAACCCAAGACGTCTTGCGTGCATTCTCGCTCTTGATCGCCGGTGGCCCCTTAACAATATTGAAATCAGCCACATAACTAAGGGGAATCTGGGCTCCTGTGGGCGTTGGAATCAGAACTCGGTTCAGCGCTGGCAAGTTGTCGCGCAGTTCCCGACTGTAGCGAACGTTGACCGGGTACCGCTCCAGGCCCTCAACGGTCTGCGTAATGTTCATACCCCCGATGGCCGACATGATCACATCCTGTACGTCACCTACGGTGAGCCCGTATCGAGCGGCCTCTTCTCGATTGATCTTATAATCAAGAAAGTTGCCCCCGACGGCTTTATCCGGGAACGCGCTCAGCGTACCAGGAATTGTCTGCACAACTGCTGCGACCTGTTCACTGAGGTTTGAAAGTACCGTCAAGTCCGGACCCATGAGCTTGATGCCCACGGGGGTCTTGATTCCCGTTGAGAGCATGTCAATGCGGGTCTTGATGGGCATCGTCCATGCGTTTGTCAAACCGGGAAAGTTGATTGCACCGTCAAGTTCACGGATGAGCTGGTCCATCGTCATGCCTTCGCGCCATTCATGCTCCGGTTTTAGTGTAATGGTGGTCTCAAGCATCGACAGCGGGGCCGGATCGGTCGCAGTTTCAGCCCGCCCGGCCTTGCCCATGACGTTTTCAACCTCGGGAAAACTCTTGATGATCTTGTCGGTCTGCTGCAGAATTTCCTTGGCCTTGGTAATGCTGATACCGGGATCTGTTGTGGGCATGTAGAGAAGGTCTCCTTCATTCAAAGGTGGCATGAATTCACTGCCGAGTTTTCCAAGCGGGTAAATCGTGGCTCCGAGGATCACCAGCGCGGCTGCAATCGTCAGCCACTTGAAACGAAGGACACCCTGAATCACGGGGCGGTAAGCCCCAATCAACAGGCGGCTAAGTGGATTCTTTTTTTCGGGCAGGATTCGGCCACGAACAAAATATCCCATCAGAACAGGGACGATCGTGATGGACAAAAGGGCTGAAGCAGCCATCACATATGTTTTCGTAAAAGCCAGGGGTTTAAAAAGCCGCCCCTCCTGCGCCTGCAGCGTGAAAACAGGCAGAAAAGAAAGTGCGATAATTAAAAGCGAATAGAAAAGTGCCGGGCCAACCTCTTTAGTCGCATCCACAACAATGCGCCAGCGATCTTTCTTGCCCTTGTGATACTCAAGATGCTTATGGGCATTTTCTACCATTACGATAGCAGCGTCCACCATGGCCCCGATGGCGATCGCAATCCCGCTGAGTGACATAATATTGGCATTCAGACCCTGAATTTGCATGACGAAAAATGCAATAAGAATGCCCAGAGGCAGCGTGATTATAACCACAAAGGCACTTCGGACATGCAGTAGGAACAGCATGATCACTAGTGCGACGATAATGCTTTCTTCCAACAGCTTTTCTTTGAGGTTGGTAATGGCCCGTTTGATCAGGCTACTGCGGTCGTAGGCGGTCTGAATTGTGATCCCTACCGGTAATCCCCGCTTTAATTCTTCCAATTTTTCCTTTACGGCATCAATAGTCTTCAGCGCGTTTTCTCCATACCGCATCACGACAATACCGCCTACGGTTTCCCCCTCACCGTTCCAGTCAATTAGTCCGCGCCGCAGTTCGGGACCCAGGTGTACATGAGCGATGTTACGGATGAGTATCGGGGTGCCATTCTCGTCCACCCCGACGGATGTATTCTCCACATCCTCTATAGATTGGATGTACCCTAGGCCACGTACCATAAATTCGGTTTCGCCCATCTCAATCAGGCGACCACCCACATCACTGTTACTTCGCTGCAGAGCCATGCGAACTCTGGACAACGGCACGTTGTAAGCAATGAGCTTGTTGGGATCAACCTCTACCTGGTACTGCTTCACATAGCCCCCAATGGAGGCTACCTCGGCCACGCCCGGTACACTCATCAGTTCGTAGCGAAGAAACCAGTCCTGGATAGAGCGTAGCTGCTGGAGATCGTGACGGTTGTCGCTGTTAAGCACGTATTCAAATACCCACCCGACACCGGTAGCGTCTGGCCCCAGTGCAGGGGTTACGTCGCTTGGCAGCCGGTCACCCACATAGTTCAGATATTCTAATACGCGGCTTCGAGCCCAGTACGGGTCTGTACCATCCTCGAATATGATATAGACGAACGACGAGCCGAAATATGAATAGCCACGCACAACCTTTGCGAACGGCACTGCGAGCATAGCTGTCGTCAGAGGATAGGTAACCTGATCTTCAACGACCTGTGGAGCTTGCCCTGGATACTCGGTATAAACAATAACCTGAATGTCGCTCAGGTCAGGGATAGCATCTACTGGCGTCCGAAAAAGTGCATACACACCGGCGGAGCCGATCAATAGGGTTAGCAGGACGACCAGAAAGCGGTTTTTTACCGATCCCTCAATGATTCTTTCTAACATGATTGTCTTGATTGAGCGTCCAGGATTGCCTGTTCAGGTTTGACGAGGTATTTACCACGATCCATCTCAATGATGCATATGTTCTCCCGGCTCGGTTACCCCGGAAGGCATCCCTGCTTCAGCTTCTTCCGGGGATGTCTGTCCATGAAGCATCTTGCGAATCGCTTCCTGCAAGCGGCTCTCGCTGTCCAGCATGAACTGGGCGGAGGTTACAATCTCCTCACTTCCCTCCAGCCCTCGCAGGATTCGGATATAGTTGTTGTTAGGCCCACCTTCCTCGCCAAGCGAGACTTCGCGGGGCTCAAATCGACCCTCTCCATGGACAACAAATACAATAGCGCGCGCCCCAGACCGAATTACAGCCTCGGAGGGTACGACGACCGCATCAGGAATGACTTTGCCTTGGAGCTGCACATTGGCATACATGCCCGGTTTCAGGTCCAGATCTGGGTTGGAAAAGATCAGACGAACGTGGACATCACGGGCCCTTTCTCTCAGATAAGGGTACACATAGGATACCCTGCCGGCATAGGTCTTGCCTGGCAGATAGGACAATTCCATTTCGACTGGCTGCCCATCACTGATCCACGGCACTTCATTGTCATAGAAGCTGGCATGCACCCAAACCGTCCGCAGATCTGCGATCCTAAACAGATCTTCTCCGACATCAACATATGCACCTTCAATTGCATTTCTTTCTACAACGATTCCTGTTGCCGGAGCTGTGAGTATAATTGTTTTCCTGACTTCGCCGGTTAGTGCCAAATGCTCGATCTCTGATGCAGGAATGTCCCAGTATTCAAGGCGCGTACGGGCTGATGCCAATAGTTTCTCAGCATCCTCTACGACTGAGGCTACCGTGCTCTGGGAAACCTGTTGAAAGTTTTTCAGCGCCAGCACGTATTCTTGCTGCGTCGCGACCAATTCCGGTGAATAGATCTCAAGGATCGGATCTCCCGCCTGGACTTGTTCTCCCACAAAATGGACATGTAGGTTTTCGATCCATCCAGAGATCTTTGTATTGACCACATAGAGCCGTTCTTCGTCGTATTGAACCTCACCGACTGTACGGATAGTGCGCGTAAAATCCAATCGCTGGACATGTCCGGTTCGGACCCCCATATTCTGCACTACAGCAGGATCGATGGATACGGTACTGTCAGACTCTAATTGGTCCTCGTCTGCGTAGACGGGAACCAGGTCCATTCCCATCTTCGACTTGCCAGGACGGTCATAGATCTCCTCCGGATCCATGGGGGCCTGCCAATAAAGAACCTGCCTCTGGTCAGGCAGAGCTGATTCCTGAGATTCCGATACTCCTTCGTCAATCGACATGCGGCCGAGGAAAAAGCCACAGACGAGAATAAGTACGAGAAGCGGAAGAATCCATATAGGTTTGAATTGTTGTTTCAAGTTCATGGCAATTCAGGTTAAACTGATGCTTGTACAGACATCTAGTAATTGATCAGATCGGCGAGAGAGTCCACACCGAGAGCCCGTTCGAGTGCGGCAGCCGCTCGGAGGTAGCGGGCAAGCGTATTGTCGAAACTCATGCCTAGTGAGAACAGTGTGCGTTCCGAATCAAGCAGGTCAAGGAAATCAGTGCGTCCCGTCGCGTAAGAGTTGAGGGTGGCTTGGAGTGCAGTTTCAGCCTGAGGGATCAGGGCTTCCTCAAAGAGCTCCAGCTGTCGCGCTTCCCCGCGTAATTGATGCATCAGGTCTGCCACTTGAGTCGCTATGGAGGTAGTGATAGCCTCCTGGCGGACATGGACATGGCTGCGGCGCACACGGGCTTCTTCCAACTGAGCCCGCAATCGGTTGCGCTGAAGGGGTATGCTTATCGTTGCATTGATTCCGAGAGCATCACGGCCCGAAGCCGTCGGTGGCACATCAGCACGGCCGACATCGAAATAAGTGATACCGAACCGGAGGTTCGGCTTGAACTGTTTGCGCGCAAGTTCAATTTCTTTGTCAGCACGTTTTGCGGCCGTACCCAGCGCATTGATCTCAGGACGTTGACTGAGAGCTACTTCAAGTAGGTCGATTGCGTCAAACTCAACATGAGATGGGGCCTCGACAGTTACAGCGACTCTGGATTCGGCGGATACGGGACGATTAAGCAAACGGGCCAAAGCCTCAGTAGCCGTGCGTCGTTCTATGGATAACTCAAGTTGCAAGCGGGACAGGGAATTCTTCTCCAGTTGCGTCTTCAGAATTGCCTGTTGAACACCGGCACCCACTTCGTATCGCGTTGCGGCGGCTTCTTCAAAGTTTCGGAGTCTGTCCGTGAAGGCAAGAATACGTAATTCCTGCTGTTGGATGCGATAGAGTTCAATGTAGGATTGCTTGACCTGGAGTAAAAGGGCTTCTTCAAGGTCCGCGGTTGCAAAGCGTTTAATTTCCGCGGTTAGATCTGCGATGGATCCCTGAAGTCCCAACTTGCCGGGATAGGGGATTTCTTGCTCTATACTCCACTGACTACGTATGGTACCGCGCGCGGTCAGGATGGGCACAGGCCGGTAGGCGATTGTCACAGATGGATCCGGGAGCGCGGATATCTGTGCGCTTCGTGTAGCCAGTGCTTTTGCCTCCAGATTTGAAGCTTGTAGCAACGGATTATGTGTCCGAACTTCTGCCAGTAGATCTCCAAGCCTTAGCAATGAGTCGGCCGGTGTATCAGATGGATCCTGGCCACGGACTTGGATTGGCGATAAGAGTAAGAGTAGTAGTAGGCTGACGCAGGTTACGCCAGCGAATTGGATTAATTTCATGACTTTCTGAACAATAGATCTAATTGTGCATCAACACGGAGGTGCAGCAAACCTACACCCCATGAAACAGGCGCAACCAGAAACCTATCAGATCAGAAACGTACTGTGAATAGCCTGCCTATCGGAGGAAGGAAGGCAGGCAGAACATCGTCGTGCAGAGCCCGGCCTAAATAAACTTACCCTGGAGCCCACTTCAGATAAGGCATCGGGAATGCGGGATAAGATCTGTTCACCCGATTGGGTTCGAGAAGATTCAAACAGTACGGTTGCCATCTTAGCGGCGGGCACGGCTTGAAATGCACAGCAAGCCAAAGTGTGCTGCGGACAAGGCACTGGTTCCGCGGGTGTGGAATCGTGGTCGGGTGGACAGGGGAGATCCTGTCCGTGCGTGGAGGTATGGGAATGCATCCCTGTGGAATGATGATCCGCAGGCGGCTGCGAGTTGAGATCACCTCGGGAGCAGTTTGTCCGTAATAAAGGTCCCACAGCACTGAGTAGTAGACTCAGACCAAGTACTATAGGCAAGAATCGATGTGTTCGCATCGCAGCAATCAATACCCAAAACGAGGCCACTCGCTCTGGCAATGGGCTGAGACACTAAAACCACTTGATAAGTTCCAAGCACGTGAGTGAGGTGGAAGCTGCCAAGGACCCATGTTTTGTGCTACGCCGTATCCTGACAGGTTTTCGCAGAGCAAACCAAAGTGTACGTTTTTCATTGGGGTGCGAGTCAATGACGCGGCAATTAATTCGGCCGTGCAGTTATGTTCACGGCATATCGGAGATCGCCATCACTTGAACAAAGCGATTAATTTGGTTAAAGAAGCGATGGCACGGCCGGAAGCAGAGATTGACTCCCTTTCCAAGGAGCAGGGTACAACGGAGCGTAAGATCAGGCAACAGGGATTGAACGTGAAGCACTCTGGTCCAAGGAGGCCAAGAATATACTTGCTACACCTGAGGATTAAATCGAGAAATGAATAACAACAAACTACGCTGGGGGATATTGTCGAGCGCGCGCATAGCCCGGCAAAAGGTCATACCCGCCATTCAAAGGAGTCTACGGGGCACAGTTACGGCCATTGCCTCAAGAGATGTTGCTGTGGCACGCCAGGTTGCCCAGATACATCAAATCCCCGTTGTCTGCCCTTCATACGAGGATCTGATTAGTTCGAGAGAAATTGATGCCGTCTATATCCCGTTACCCAACCATCTGCATGTTGAATGGGCTTCCCTTGCTTTGAAAGCAGGGAAACATGTACTCTGCGAAAAACCCTTGGGGATGAATGAGATGGAGGTAACAAAACTTGAACGTATCTCCAGGCTGTATCCAGAGCAATTGGTTTCAGAGGCCTTCATGTATCGATACCATCCTCAGTGGAAGCGGACACGCCATCTCATTCGCTCAAAAAGTATCGGAGATCTTCAAAGCATCCACGTACATTTTTCCTATGACAACAAAGACCCAGGCAATATTCGGAACAAGCTGGCGTTTGGAGGAGGTGCCTTGATGGATATTGGCTGTTACGGAATCTCCGTTGCACGCTGGTTATTTGAAAGCGAACCACGGCGAGTTTGCGCACGCATGGTGCGGCATACCGAATTCGGAACAGACACCTATACTACAATCCTTATGGATTTCCCGGAAGGGAGTGCTACTGTCATGTGTGCCACACAAATGCAGCGCTACCAGCGTGTCACACTAGTGGGTAGCCATGGTCAAATCACCCTTCACACACCTTTCAATGCACCACCAGACGAAACTGTGCGTATGGAGCACCAGAATGGCGACGAGCACAGCATCCATGAAATTGGACCAGTAGATCAGTATACGGTGCAGTGTGATCACTTCGCCGCAGAAGCGATTGATGGCGAACCCCTTCTCACACCCATTTCTGACGCACTGTGCAACATGCGTGTAATTGACGCGTGTTTCCAGAGCGAGCAAAAAGATGCCTGGATGGACTGCTGAAGGCGATAGCTGGATAACTGGCTCGGTCTTTTTGCCCCAGCCTTCGGCCGCTTGGGTCGTCACATTCCGTATAGACAACCGTTTTTATATGAGAACAGCTATTCGTAGATTGTAGACCACCATTATCCCAATCCGAAATGTCTATCAGCCGCCGCGACTGGCTTCGCCTCAGTGCCGTTGGTGCAGCACTGCCATTCTTACCCATACCTGGTTTTGCAACGCACAGGAGGGATGACCCGATTCGTCTACACAGCAATGAAAATCCGTACGCACCGGCACAGTCCGCACGTACAGCCGTACTTGAAGCCCTGAACGAAACCAATCTGTACGCAGGATCCGCCGTCGCTCAGAACCTGGAAGCTATGATTGCAGCTCGCGAAGGGTTGAGGCCTGAACATGTAGTCCTTGGAGCTGGATCTACCGAAGTCCTTCGCATGGCGGCGCTGGCTTATGGGCTCAGTGGCGGTGAGGTCGTGACAGGCTATCCGACCTACGAGGGCATGGAGACGTCGGCGAAATCCATTGATGCACGAGTGCATCGTGTGCCTCTTAAGTCCGACAAAAGCCTTGACCTGTCCGCCATGGACATGCGGACAACCAAGGATGTGAAACTGGTTTTCGTGTGCAATCCCAATAATCCAACAGGTAGTATCTGTGACAAGGAGGAGCTGAATGACTTCTGTTTAGAAGTCTCCAAACGATGCACAATTCTGGTTGATGAAGCCTATTACGAGCTGGTCAATCACCCCAGATACAGCACTGCAGTGCCCCTTGTTAAAGCAGGCGCAAATGTCATTGTCTCAAGAACATTCTCAAAAGTGTACGGCTTGGCCGGACTGCGTGTAGGATACGCAATTGCGCGCCCAGATATCGCGGAGCGACTTCGTACACATCGTACCCCCATGGCCGTCAATATTCTGGGACTACGGGCTGCAATCGCATCTCTAAATGACGAACGCTTTTTGCATTACAGTAAAACACAACTTGAAGCCGGTCGCAACCAAATCACGGCTGCGCTTCGCGGCTGGGGACACGAAGTCATTGAGTCGCACACAAACTTTGTATTCTTCCATCTTGGCCGAGAGATCGAGGAATTCCAAAGATCCATGGCTTCCCAGGGTATCCTGGTTGGACGGCCATTCCCTCCGTTTCTGGACTGGTGTCGCCTCAGTATTGGGAATGAGGAGGAGATGGCACGATTTATGGAGGTCTTCCCGAAGGTTATGAATTCACCAACACGTTAACAGCAAATACCTTGGGCAATATGTTCAACCGGACCCTGACGGTATCATCGGCCCTGCTGCTGCTGAGCACTATCTGGTTGACACAGGCACGTGGACAGGATTCGGGCTTTCAATTTGCAAGAGTCTGGTACGAAAGTCATCCTGGATATAGAAACAATGCCTGGGCCACAGACTATCCAACTGCAGAATACAACCTGCACGAAGCAATCAGCCGGACAACCGGGCTTCGATTGGAGGGACCGCCGGTCGTAGTCGCACTTACGGACGACCGAATATTCGAATATGCCGTGCTGTACTTGACTGAACCTGGATATTGGCGCACGAACGAAGAAGAAGTGGCCAACCTCCGCCGCTACCTTGATCGGGGTGGATTTCTCATTATTGATGATTTCCATGACTATGGCCGCGGGTATGTCGGACCACAGTGGAATAACATGTATGACAACATCAAGCGGGTGTATCCGGATCGTGAGCCGGTGGAATTAACCGCCGATCATCCAATCTGGCAGATCTACTACGATGTCGACCCGGATGCCGCGATTTCAACAAAGAATGGCGGTAACTGGCGATGGGGCGAGACGCGCTTTGCCCCGGAAGATGACATCTACTATGCCATATTTGACGATGCAGGTCGGCCCGCAATCGTCATTTGCTACAACCAGGACATTGGTGATGGATGGGAATGGCCTGGCGGCCGCAATCTGGGATCTGCGTCAACCGTGAGTTTCCAGATGGCTATAAACTTCATCTTCTATACACTCACGCATTAGAGCCTGATCTCAATCAGATTCGCTGCCCCGTGCAACCCTGCTCAGTGAGACCAATCGCGTCACGGAAATGAACCCCACTGCGTCACGCTGTTATTCGACCATCCTGATTCTTTTAATGGATACTGGGGAAACATTCCCCAAATAGAAAACATTCCAACAGTAGCCTGACCGGTGGATAAATGCAAGATGCAATACTGATCCTGGTTTTTTTCTCCTTCTGGGCGCTCTCGCTTGGCACGGTGGCCGTGGTTTATGGACTCAAAGGAATTCCCCAAAATCCAAGCTCTATTACACCATGGCAGCTGGTTTGGGTTTTGGTTTGCTTTGGGCCATGGAATTGGCCAGATCTCCCGAAATATCGATTGAGCCTTTCTTTATTTTTGCAGTGATTATTGCGAGTGGTTTATACCGTCGCTACCAAATGTACCTGCAACAAAATCCAGTCTGAGCCTGCTTTACCGGGCTAGTCTGCCGTGCGAGTGGGAACAGCAGGTATCATCTATTCCTATACTCGCTGTAAGCCTCTAGTGCCCGCTGCCTCCCGGTACTCAGGTCAATGATCGGGCGAGGGTACTCTTGATCCGGAGTCAGGTCCCAGGACTTGGGTACAGCCTCAAAATAATCCAATGCGTTCGGATGAGGTGGTCTGCGACCCTCGGCAAGAAACCTGTCCCTGTACCGCTTATCCGCATCAAACTTCTCGGCCTGGAGCCCAGGATTGAAAATCCTGAAGTAAGGGGCAGCATCAGGACCTGACCCGGCAACCCACTGCCACCCCATAGCATTGGAAGCAATATCCCAGTCGATCAAACACTCGCGGAACCAAGCCTCTCCAACCCACCACCCGGTCACTAGATGTTTAGTTAAGAAGCTGGCTACTAACATACGGCCCCGATTATGCATGGTGCCTGTCGTATACATTTCACGCATAGCGGCATCCACGATCTCAATACCAGTCATTCCGCGTCGCCAAGCTTCCGCATCCTCGTTATCATTCCGCCACGGGAAATTATCCCACGCGGAACGCCAGTTCTCTTTGATAATGTGTGGGGTATAATAGAGAAGGTGATATGCGAATTCCCTCCAAGCTATCTCTCGCAGGAAATACTTGACTTCTGCGGTGCGTGTGCCCGTGCCCTCCATGGCATTTTTCGCAGCATACCAGAGCCTGTGCGGTGATATTTCACCATAGGTCAGATTTTCTGACAGCCTTGAAGTTGAATCCAGCCCCAAATAGTCCCTCTCGGATTTGTAGCACCCAATTGTGTCTACGATAAATCGATCAAGCCGCTCAGAGGCCGCATGCTCTCCCACCTTAGCATAGCGAGAAACAATGGCCGCTCCGCGATCCATTCCAGCACCAAGGCACCAATCAGAAAGCTTATCGCTCGCGGGCCAATTGTCGGGAGGAGAAAGATCACTTGGGGAGCCTAATGGCTGCCCAATGTCCCTGTGCTGCACTGCTTTCCAAAAAGGAGTGAAGACCCTGTAGAACCGCCCCCGCTGCGTCTGAACCGTCCAGGGCTCAAATAACAGACTGGAGTTGACTTCTAGGACCTCAATACCCTGGTCATCCAGTTCCGATTTTATTTCATTGTCCCTGTCAATTGACATAGGATCGTAGAGTCTGGACCACACAACGCGCCGTGCTCCAGTCTCCGCAATCAAGGACTTCAAGATCTTCAACGGATCTCCGCGTCGAAGCAGCAGCTGGCTCTTATGCTTTCTGAGACTACTTGCCAGTGACCGCAAGCTTTCTCCCAATCTCCACTTAGGTGCTGCTCCGTAGGTCTCTTCAATGAGAGAATCAAGAATAAAAACCGGCCAAACAGGGCCACCTTCTTCAAGTGCCGCCCTCCATGCAGGCTGATCCCGCAGTCGGAGATCTCGACGCAGCCATAAAACGGTTCCTCCTGCTAGAGTATGGTGCATACTCCGTGCCATGCCTTTTGAAGTGTCTCAATCGTCCGGTTCAACAAATAGACCCGTCAATACGGTTAACGACCGGATATTCGAGGCAAAAATATCAAATCTCGCCCGGACGAGCATTTGGGGCTGAGTACATAATCCGCAAAAATATGCTCCAGTCTGGCAGAGCAACCGATTGTAATGCTACTCAACCGTTATCGTAACCGGGTCTGATACTACAGGAGGATCGTGTGGTATGTGTGCATAATCCCCCAAAACTAGTTGAAGTGTGTACGTACCCGGGCCGAGGTCCAATGTGGTTTCCGTCTGACCAAGGCCAAAGTGGAGGTGTACCGAGTCCGTAGGGATGGGCATATCCATAGGCGGTAGCTCTTCGGCATTAATCAATAGATGATGATGTCCCGAATTGTCAAATTCTATACCCGCCGGTGCAACCCCCATGCCAGATAGTCCAAACTTAACCGTAACCGCACCACTCTGCACAACAGATTCATCCTCCGGTGCGATGATGTACACAGCCGCCCCCTCCGCGGATGTAGACGGCATGTAAGCCTCCGTCTGTGTAGATTCCGCGGGAGGTTCAACCTCTGTCTGGCAAGCGGCAAATATCAATAAGGCTATAATCCAATTCCACTTCATCGAAATATGCATTCGTAATGGTTGTCTGCTAAGATACGCCAGTCAACCCAATCTCACTAACCGAACTGGCAACCGCACATAATCATCAGCGTTGCACAGTTGCTCAGAATTCTGTACGGCTGGTTACTCTTCTAACTTTTGGCCCCAAAGAAACCCACGCTTTGGGTCAGTGGATTGGCGCACGATTGCCCGACGATGCTGTCGTTGGTCTGGACGGCACCTTGGGGACAGGCAAAACCTGTTTCGTTCAAGGACTAGCCCACGGACTCGGCGTCCCTGCAGATACCCACGTAACCAGCCCTGCTTATAATCTGATTCAAACGTACATGATCGATCAGCAAAAACTCACACATATTGATTTTTACAGACTCCCAAGCCTATCTGTGGACGATTTTATGCTGTTTGAGGAGGCGTTCTTGGGACCGCGAAATATCGTGGTTGCCGAATGGGCATCAGGGTTTATAGAAAACTTTGCACCGGAGCCCCTGCACATTATGATCTCAAAGGAGCCCGAGGAAAATACGCGGCGTATCAAGGTGTCTTCCTCCTCTTCAACCTACGCACAGTTGCTCAATAAACTGTCCGACTATGCGAACATTGATAATTGATACATCAGGTCAATTCACAACCGTTCTGGTTGCAAAAGAGACCAATCTTAGTACCGCCTCCATTCTACAAGGACGCCCCGCTGAACATTTGCATGAGCAAGTTCAGACCTCTCTTTCCAGTTTGCATATTAAACCCTCAGACCTGGATCGCATCGCAGTCGTCGTAGGGCCTGGTTCGTGGACTGGCCTCAACATTGGAGTAACCGCTGCAAAGACATTCGCACAGGTATTGGATATACCCCTCTCACCGATAAGTACGCTGGATGCGTTGGTCGCCGGCCATTCAAAGCCTACCTGGGCCATCATGAACGCAGGGCGGGGGCAATGCTATTATGTGCGCTGCACGTGTTTTACACACGACGTACAACCGGCAATGGCCGTGGCTCCACTGGATACAGTTTTCAACCAAATTCGGACCGACACCAGCGCGGTCACAGTCCTTGAGTATGGCAATACGTTCGAGAACCAGTTGTGCGGAGACCACAGGTACCAATCCGCAGCACGCTTACTGCCTGAATCACTGATCTCCATAATGAATCAATCCCCCCTCCTAGAAGGAGATGCAATCAAGCTACTCAAACCGGTCTACCTCCAGCCTGCCCTGGCGGAGCGTGGTACAATCAGTTAATGGTCTTCGATGCTGATCCTTGGTATAGATACTTCCTGTGACGATACTGGTGCGGCTGTGGTGCGCGATGGGCATGAAGTATTGTCAAATGTTATTGCATCACAATACAAAGCTCATGACCGATTTGGGGGTGTCGTACCTGTGATTGCAGCACGGGAACACACCGCCAAGATCAGTTTTATCCTTGAGTCCGCATTGGAAGAAGCTGGTATCTCATTTACGGACCTTGATGCAGTCGCTGTTTCACATCATCAAGGGCTTCTCCTTGCGCTTGTCGTTGGAGTTTCAGCTGCAAAATCAATAGCACTGGCCTGCAACATTCCTTTGATTGGCATCCATCACCTGGAAGGACATATCTATTCCAACCTGATGGGACGCTCCAAAGTGCTCAAGTTTCCGTTTCTTTGCCTCACAGTTGCAGGAGGTCACACTCTCCTGCTGAAAGTAGCCTCTCACGGTACGTATGAACTACTCGGCCATACGCGCGATGACGCTGCGGGTGAAGTATTCGACAAGGTCGCGCGCCATCTCGGATTAGGGCATCCGGGAGGCGCAGCCATTGAAAAACTGGCCGAGAATGGCGATCCAGAAGCCTATAACTTCCCCCGGCCCCTTATCAATCGTACCGATGGTGAGTTCAGCTTCAGTGGCCTCAAAACTGCAGTAATCGCAGCAATTGACCGAGATCCCAACCTCAACAAGGCCGACCTGTGCGCCAGCTTCCAACAGGCCGTCGTGGACCTGCTTGTTTCAAAAACCATACGCATGGCCGGCGAACATCAACTGCGGCAGATTACATTGGCAGGGGGTGTAGCGCTTAACTCCCCCCTGCGAACGGCGCTTAGGCACGCTGCCGATGATTACGGGTATCAAATCTTTACGCCGCGTGATGATCTGTGCATGGATAATGGCGCTATGGTAGCTGGCGCAGCCTATTTTCTTTATAAGGAGCGCGGTCCAAACCCAATTGGTATTGATACACGTGCCAACGCTCCACTCGGATCTAAGGGTATTCGCTATCGCCACGACAGCAAGTACAGGTAACCAGCTACGCGTAGTAAAAGTCCTTCAACCTTGGATACAACCCCGTGAACTGTTCATATAATTCCAAATACCTTGATTCGTGCTTCCCCGGCTCGGACAGTTCACGCATACATACCGTTGCATCGCACGCTTCCTGCACGGAAGACCAAATGCCACTCCCAGTTCCTGCAAGCAGCGCAGCGCCCATCGCCGCTCCTTCGGTTACCTCAACCACGTTCAGGGGATATCCCATTATATCTGCCAGTATCTGTCTCCACAGTGGACTCTTCGCACCTCCGCCGGAAATCCTGATCCTCTCGGGTGCAGGCAGTCCCGAGGCACGGAGCAGAAGAAGATTATCTCTCAATCCATAAGCAACGCCTTCCAGTACAGCCCTCGTAAGATGGCCCCGGCCATGACGGGAGGTGAGTCCGATAAAACTGCCTCGAACGAGTGGATCGGCATGTGGGGTACGCTCACCGCTGAGGTACGGCGAAAAGAATAAACCCTCGCTGCCAGGTTCGACATCCGCCGCCTCTGAGAGCAGTTTGGCATAAGAAGTGTTGCCCGCAAACGTATCGCGATACCACTGGAGACTGCCTGCTGCACTCAACATGACCCCCATCATGTGCCAGGTCTCAGGAAGCGCATGCGGAAATGCATGCGCCCGCCCAAGCGAGTCTGTGCGTGGATGATCGCACGGCGCGAACACAACCCCTGAGGTTCCCAGCGTAACCGCCCACGTACTGGGATGTATGGCCCCTACCCCGACTGCTTGCGCTGCCTGATCTCCGCCCCCTGCGTAAATAGGCACCGCCTTTGGAAGCCCGGTTTCTGATGCACAGGTACGGCTCACTGTACCTGTGGCTGCGGTGCCCTCATATGTAGGGGGTAGCCATGCCTCTGGAATATTCAGTTCCTTGAGTAAATCTGAGGCCCATGTACGCGATGCTAAATCCAACATCAGAGTTCCGCCTGCACCTGCCTTGTCCGCAGCATATTCTCCGCTCAGCTGCCAACGGATGTAGTCCTTCGGCAATAAAACCTGGGCGATCCTGTCGAAATTATCCGGCTCATGATCACGAACCCACAAGAGCTTGGGGGCTGTGAAGCCGGTGAATGCGTCATTGCCTGTAGTCGCGACTAGACGCTTTAGTCCGATCTGCGCGCGAATGGCTTCGCACTGCGCCCCGGCCCTTCCATCATTCCACAACATAGCCGGTCGCAAAACCTTGCCATCTGAATCCAGGATCACCAGGCCATGCATTTGTCCAGTTAGCCCAATCGCCTGCACAGCTTTTGCATCCACCGACGGCAACGCCAAAACGCCTTGAATACTCTTGCTCATTGCACTCCACCAATCCTCAGGAGCCTGTTCGCGCCAAAGCGGATAAGGACTTGACAGCGTATGATCCGTCGCAAATTGTCCAAGTACGCTGCCCTCTGCGTCTATACAAACAGCTTTGGAGGCTGTTGTGGATACATCAAGTCCGAGAATGCAGGGGGCAGATGTCATAAGAGTCGAGTGACGTTAACTGTTTGTAATGCATTAATTTTGTTCAATCATGAAGATAGCACCGCCATACGGATTACGACAACGCGTGGGCCTTTTCCTGGGTCCAATTTGGCTGTTGGCGGTGCTTATGCTTCCTCCCCCGAGTGGAATGGAAATTGAAGCCTGGTACACAGCGGGCGCAGCCCTGTTGATGGCCACGTGGTGGATTGCCGAATCCATCCCAATTCCCGCAACTTCCCTTCTCCCGCTGATTCTGTTCCCAATCATGGGAGTGAACACCATGCAGGAAACCGCAGCGCCCTATGCACATCCTATCATATTTCTGTTCATGGGAGGCTTTATCATCGCACTGGGAATGATGCGATGGGATTTACACCGGCGCATTGCAATCTGGATTATTTCTCGTGCGGGTACGGGACCCCGGGCCCTGATTGCCGGGTTCATGGTAGCAACCGCAGGACTTAGCATGTGGGTCAGCAATACTGCAACGACCCTGATGATGCTGCCCGTTGCCCTCTCTGTCATCACGCTGGCCGATACTGAGGGAACAGTAGAGCGATTTAAGCACCATTTTGCAGTTGCTCTACTCCTAGGCGTTGCATATGCTGCCAACATAGGAGGAATGGGTACCCTCATCGGCACAATTCCAAACGCATTTATCAGTGCATTC
Source organism: Rhodothermaceae bacterium (assembly GCA_009841335.1). Taxonomy (GTDB): domain Bacteria; phylum Bacteroidota; class Rhodothermia; order Rhodothermales; family Bin80; genus Bin80. The sequence goes on from VXLY01000028.1 coordinate 66,060, forward strand.
TTCGAAAGTGAGTACGGCTACACCATAACGTTTATTAAATGGCTATCGGTTGGTGTACCGGTTGTGATAGTTGGTGTGCCCTTGGTATTCTTTGCGATTACCCGACTGCTCTACAAATTTGACAAACAGGATCTGATAGGAAGTAAATCAATCATCGCAAGGGAAAAACAAAAACTCGGCCCAATGAAGAAGGGCGAGAAAATCGTTGCCGTAGTGTTCACTATTACCGCATTGCTCTGGATCACACGTCCATTACTTGCTCCCATAATCCCCGGGTTGACCGATGCAAATATCGCGATGATCGGAGGATTATCACTGTTCGTAATCCCGGTGGATTTCAAGCGCGGCATCTTCGCACAGGATTGGGATACTGCCAAGAAGCTTCCATGGGGGGCACTCATCCTGATTGGAGGCGGCCTGAGCCTCGCGGGTGCTGTTTCCAGTAGTGGCCTCGCTGCGTGGCTCGGCGAATCACTCCAACCACTTCAACAGTATCCCACGATCCTTATTGTCCTTGTCACAACGGGTGTTATTGTTTTTCTTACAGAGATTACCAGCAATACCGCTACAACAGCAACTTTCCTGCCGGTGCTTGCTGCTCTTGCTCTGGCCGTTGGAGAGAGCCCCCTGCTTCTGGCGGTGCCAGCCGCCCTAGGAGCCAGTTGTGCATTCATGCTACCGGTTGCTACGCCCCCAAATGCTATCGTTTATGGGAGTGGACGCGTTACGGTCTTCGAAATGGCACGGGCAGGCTTTTTGCTCAACTTTGCTTTTCTTTTACTGATCACTATTGCTGCATACTCTATTATACTCTGGGTATTTGGGATCGATGTTGGAACTATTCCGGCCTGGGTCGCACAAAGCCCTCCACCATGACAGTAAACGTACATACGTGTCAATATCAGAACAACATCAGATCATAAATGAACCATTGCGTTACATTCGGCGAAATCATGCTGCGGCTTTCTCCGCCTGGGTTCCAGCGATTCGTGCAGGCCTCCTCATTTGACGTGCGCTATGGCGGGGCCGAAGCAAATGTTGCCGCCTCACTGGCCGGATTTGGGATCCCCGTTCAGTTCGTCTCACGCGTGCCCTCGAACGAGTTGGGCACCAGCGCGGTGCAAGCTGTACGTGCACTCGGTATCGGAACACAATTTATCCAGCGCGGAGGCGAGCGCCTGGGGATCTACTTCCTGGAAACCGGCGCATCTGCACGTGCAAGCAAGGTTGTTTATGACCGCGCATACTCGGGCATTGCCTCTATAGAACCGGGAATGATCAACTGGGATGATGTCTTTGCAGGAGCAGGTTGGTTTCACTGGACTGGAATCACGCCAGCGGTTTCTGAGGGAGCAGCACTGGCCGTAGACGAAGCCCTCGCAGCAGCAAGGCGTCGCAATGTGACCGTCTCCGTTGATCTGAATTATCGCGCTAATTTGTGGAAGTGGGGAAAGGCCGCCGCAGAAGTAATGCCCGATCTAGTTGCTTCATGCGATGTTATCGTAGGCAATGAGGAGGATGCCCACAAGGTCTTTGGTATTCATCCTGAGGGGGTTGAGGTAAAGAGCGGCCATTTGGATGCGTCCGCCTATGAATCAGTCGGCCGGCAGCTCATAGAACGGTTCCCGCGTTGCCAACGGGCTATCATCACACTGCGCAGCTCTATCAGTGCCTCACACAATGCCTGGTCTGGCGTCCTGTGGGATGGATCAAGACTATTGTACGGGCCCCAGTACGATATCACGCATATTGTTGACCGTGTTGGAGGGGGGGACTCATTCGTAGCCGGCTTGATCTATGGACTCCTTACTTTTGATGATGACAATCAAAAAGCATTGAACTTTGCCGTGGCCGCTTCCTGTCTCAAACACACCATACCCGGGGATTTCAATCTGGTGAGCGTGGCTGAGGTGGAAAAATTGCTTTCTGGAGATGCCTCCGGCAGGGTTACCCGATAGGCAATGCGTGCAATTTTAAGTGGACATTCCGTACTCACCGACTGTATGCCCGGGAGGATTCGAACCCCCGACCTTCTGATCCGTAGTCAGACGCTCTATCCAGGCTGAGCTACGGGCACATTGTGGCAGGCCCTGCTACCCTATTCACTCAAAGCTGTTCCAGGATTGTGGAAAAACCTAGTTTTGATGTAGTTGTTGCCGGTGCGGGACTAGGCGGCGCATGTGCAGCTTTGTGGCTCTCCGTTTCCAACCGGGTATTGCTTTTGTCGGGTACTGCGCCAGCCGCATCCACTGTTGCGGCGGGGCTGATTAACCCGTTTGCCGGACGGCGCGTTACCCCGTGCTGGCATGCTGACCTTGCGTACAAAGACCTTCTGGACACGCTTGCACACGCTGATGCAAGCGATACTTATGACCCATGTGGTATTTTGCGAACAGCCCTGGACGAGGCACAGTCTGCAAAACTGCGTTCATTGGTCCTAGAGCATGCTGACTCATTCACCTGGCTACCGCCTGATGAGGTACATACCCGCTTTCCGTATGTGTCCGCCCCTTTTGGTGCTGCAATCACCACTGGTGGAGTAGTTAATACACCTAGAATGCTGGAGTACACCCACGGGACGATTGCGTCTCGGTGTACTGTCGTGGCTTCCGATCTTGTTGGTTGGGAAGACACCGGATCCGGAGTGACAGTTGCCCTCAAATCAGGACCTACCCTCCGCGCCTCGAAACTGATCCTTGCACTCGGGGCAGGCTACAAGTCCTTTCCTGTACTCTCTGCATTGAATCTGCATTGTATCAAAGGCCAAATCGTTCGCGTACGCACTCCAGAGTCTTTTTCACACTCCATTCCGGTGAGCGGATATGGTTATGTAGTTCCTCTTCGAGACACACTGATTCTTGGGACCACCTACGAGCATTCCTTTCAGAATGATCAACCCACAAAAGTGGGATCAAAAAACATTCTCGCGCTCACACAGCAAATGGTACCCTGCATAAAGACAGCAGATATACTTAATACAGCAGCAGGAATTAGAGTCGGAGTCCCCGGAACCCGGTTGCCGATGGTTGGCCCGCTGTCTGGAAATGTGTGGGTCCTGACTGGACTTGGATCACAAGGATTGTTGTTTGGCGCACACATCGGCCGCAACCTAGTAAACTGGATTACCAATCCTGAGCATGTTCCCAATGAACTGCGTTTGCAGAAAAAACGACGGATTTGAGTAATCTTTCCCTTCGAATAGTCGTTGAATGCCCGGATACCCGCAAATTTTGGGGATCTGTAATTTTTACAACCTAACCTACGAATACAACCATGGCTGAAGTTATGAGCACCGATACCGCTGCTATTCTCGAAGATTCTGCAGAAAACCTCTTAACACATAAGTGCGAGACAATCCCGCAGGAAAATCTGTATTTACCCGGTCCGAACTTTGTGGATGATGTTTGGGCAGCATCTGATCGAACTCCTCGTGTACTTCGCTCGCTCCAGACACTTTTCGGTTCGGGCCGACTCTCTGGAACAGGCTACGTCTCCATCCTTCCTGTTGACCAGGGAATTGAGCATTCTGCCGGCGCTTCCTTTGCCAAGAACCCCATTTACTTTGATCCCGAAAATATCGTCCGTCTGGCTATTGAAGGGGGATGTAATGGAGTCGCCTCAACCTATGGTGTATTGGGATCCATAGCACGCAAGTATGCGCATAAGATCCCCTTTATCTTGAAGTTCAATCACAACGAGTTATTAAGCTATCCAAACTCACACGATCAGGTACCATTTGCAAGCATTCAAAATGCTTGGGATATGGGTTGCGTAGGTGTAGGAGCTACCGTCTACTTTGGCTCCGATAACTCCAACCGCCAGCTACAGGAGGTTTCAGAGGCGTTTGCCCTTGCGCATGAGCTTGGCATGCTAACGATCCTGTGGTGCTACGTGCGCAACAGTGCCTTTAAGGTTAACGGCGTCAACCACGAGGCTTCCGCGGATCTCACTGGACAGGCCAATCATCTGGGGGTGACCATAGAAGCGGATATCATCAAACAAAAACAGCCCACTTCAAATGGAGGTTACCGTGCCCTGAATTATGGCGGCTCCAGCTATGGTAAGTTTGATGAGCGCATTTACACGCATCTGGCAAGTGACCATCCAATTGATCTGACCAGATATCAAGTGGCCAACTGCTATATGGGACGTTGCGGACTGATTAATTCCGGTGGTGCTTCAGGTTCAAACGACTTGCAGCAAGCAGTGAAGACTGCTGTCATCAACAAACGAGCTGGGGGGATGGGTCTGATTTCCGGGCGCAAGGCCTTCCAGCGCCCGATGAAAGATGGTATCAGTATCCTTAATGCTATTCAGGATGTCTACCTTGACAAATCTGTAACCGTCGCCTAGGAGCTTAAAACAGCCTTTGTAAAGCAGCGAGGCTAACCCGCAGCCCTACTCATTCACAGAAGAGCGTGCGCAAAAAAGGCCGACATGTACGCTCAGAAAAGAGGAGCGGAACCGATCGTACCGTGGAAGGCATGCCTGGGACGAGACGCAGTGCAACAAGGTATCCGGTTGAGCCCATTGGATGAAATCAGCTGGTCATACTTTGTGCTTGTATCCGTGCGGATGCGCCTCGAAGAAGCCTAGGTTCTTGACTACCTAAGCTGCCACATAAGGAACTGCCACTCCGAAATGACTAAATCGTGATGGACACTCGGTGTCTACAGCAAAGTTTGTGCATGCACCCACACGACTGTACAGCACTACCAGTCTGACTACAACATCAGACAACTTTACCGCACGCGGGCGTGACTACGGAACACCCATAGTTTAATCCCGCCGCCCGATTTAGCAAAAGCAGCGAGGAAACGGATCAGTTCAGTTCCTGCCGAACCACTTCTACATGGGTGGCAAGCTTGGAATTCAATGCGCCAGTGAATACACCACGTACCGGAGGGACATCGCCGTAATCCCTCCCGATTGCGACCCGGATATGGCGTTCATCGCAATCATCATCGTTGACGGGATCCACACCAAACCATCCTGCGTCCGGCAACCAGCATTCAACCCATGCGTGACTCTCATTGTGTCCGACAGCATTGCTGTCCGATCCTAGGTATCCCGACACGTAACGCGAGGGTATACCCCAACTCCGCAAAATCGAAATCATCACATGAGTATAGTCCTGGCACACGCCCCGACCACTTTCAAGTATATGATCTATCGGCGACTGCGCTGAGGTGCTCCCAGGCGCGTAGACGAAGGCCGCGCGTAGTGCCGCTTTAAGATCTCGGATGCTGTTCAAGGGAGTGCTGCCTTTCTCTATCCCGAATTCATTCATGAAGCGTTTCAACATTGCAGACGAGGGCCGTGCGAAGTGACTGGGCTGGAGCATCAACCACTGTTGCGGGGTACATATGGCAGATTCCAGCGCGGCCCAGCTTAGGGCGTCTAGAGATTTGGACAGCGGAGGTTGGCTAACCACATCAACATTAGAGAGCGCATGGATATGGAGTTCATGATGTGGACTGGGCCGGTCAAAAAAATGCCCGCGGTTACCATAAGAGCCAGTAAAAGAAAAGATAGCTCCCCCTGGATCAGTACGAAGCGAGAAGCTACGAACCAATTGGTTTAGATTACGAGCGGGTGCCAGAAAAAGCGTAATCACCGACCTAGTCGCTGCACTTTCGTACGTGAATGTCAACTCGTGGCGTATTGTATAACGGGCAGTCATGAAGGTAGTCCCCGCTCCAAGGGATAGTCCACGTATTCGGCGATTATGATGTTGTGCAGCGCACGGCATTCCTGAGCAAAGTCTGCTAAGAAATCCCCCGTATCCACATCTTCGGTGGGTGCCTGCAAGTCGGTCTCGATTGCAGCGGCTAGGCGCAACACGTGGCGATGCGGCGCCCTCAGCGGATACCGTCTACCTGCCGGATCTATACCCGACAGCAAGGTCTGAACACGCCTAATCGCAAAACTGAGGGAGTATGGAATCTCAGGATTGGACAGCAGGAATGCGCGTGCATGTGCCGGCCTAATCACCATTGAGTACGTTCGGCAGTATGCCTCGTATGCAGCGCACACACCTAGCAGTCCTGTCCACATTTGAAAACTGCCATCTGAAGGACGAGACCATGCTTGCAACAGGGCTGTCTGACACTGCAGCCGCTCGACAAAACGGCCTAAAACAAGGAACCGCCAAGCATCGTCTCTTGACATCCTTGCTTCAATGACGCCGGATAAAAGCCGCAATCGGTCTATGACTCCTGCCGGCAGACTGTTGGGCCCTCTGGCCCAATACTCCGAAAAGTCACAATCCCGGAGCCAGAAAAAGCCGTCGTTGAGACATGTCCAAACCTGGACCGGCAGCCACGGGCGAAGCTGCTTGGCGTTATCGCGTGCGTTGATCCAACTCTGAATGATTGCATTCGGGTTTGCAGGGTCCTCAATCAAGTAAGCGGCAAGTGCAAAGGCATCGGCAACCAAAAAGGCTTCCGCATCGTCAGTTACTGTGATAGATACCGGAGGCGGCTGTCCGAGTGCTGCGTACAAGGCCTGCCAGCCGTGTGCCAGTACGTCAGCCGGCGTATCAACCAGGCGTGCAAGATGATAGTCCAACAGGCGCGCCGTGTGCTCAGCGCGCTCGAAATATCGACCCATCCAATAAAAATCCGCAGCAGCTCTAGCCAGCATCATACATTCCTTTGCTCCTCGTTAATTACCCACAAATCCTTGCAGCCACCACCCTGACTCGAGTTAACAACTAGGCTTCCCCGGCGAAGCGCAACGCGGCAGAGTCCCCCCGGTGCTATCCAGGTATCTTCTTTTCCCTGTAGTACAAAGGGGCGGACATCCACATGGCGTGGCTCCAGCCTTCCGTCGGTAAAGCATGCAGCACGAGAAAGTGCGAGCGTCGGCTGAGAAATGAAATTCGCCGGGTCGGCTCGCAACCGTTCGGCAAAATCCCCTTTCTCCTTCGCCGATGCATGTGGTCCGACCAACATCCCGTATCCCCCGGATCCGCCGACCTCCTTCACAACCAATTTGTCAAGATTTTCCAACGTATAAGTCAACCCCTCGCTGGACCGACAGAGGTGGGTCTCAACATTAGCAAGAATCGGCTCCTCGGAAAGAAAATACCGAATGAGGTCGGGTACGAAAGCATAAAGCGCTTTGTCATCAGCTACGCCAGTACCCGGAGCATTGGCGATTACAACGTTGCCCGCCCTGTATGCATGGAATAGGCCCGGTACTCCTAAGAGAGAATCACTACGAAAAGTCACCGGATCTAGAAAGTCATCGTCCACCCGTCGGTAAATCACATCAATTCTCTTAAGCCCCGTGACAGTCCGCATTAATACCAGACCATCGTGTACAACCAGGTCGCGTCCCTCAACGAGCTCGGCGCCCATCTCACCCGCGAGAAAAGCATGTTCGTAGTATGCTGAGTTGTACCGGCCGGGAGTCAGTACAGCTACTCGCGGTGTCTGTGTCCAAGTCACAAGTGAGGTTAGTTGGGCGTAAAGTTGCTCTGGGTATGGAAGGACCTAGCGCACATTATGTGCCCGATATAATCGGGGCATTGCCTGCTTTATCGCAGCACGGCAGGCGAGCATGTACGAGACTCCAGACGGCACACGGAGATTGTCCTCGAGGACGGCAAATCCGTCGTGAGTACGGACTATGTCGGTACCGCAGACCGACACATAAGCATCGTGAGGGACCTTTGTCCCCACCATCTCCATGCGATACTGAGGACATCCAAAAACCAGATCATGGGGCACGATACCGTCGCGCAATGACCACCCTTCATGGTAGATATCCTTCAGGAACAAGTTGAGTGCGTGCAGGCGCTGTCGAAGCCCCTGGTCAATATGGTTCCATTCAGAAGCAGCTATGACCCGCGGCACACAGTCGATAGGAATAATCTGTTCAGCAGCTTCTTCTTTACCGATGACGGTGAAGGTGATCCCCTCGTGAAGGAATCGCCGCCGAACGCCGTCCTGAAGCTGCATCAACTGCTCCGAAGTGGCGTTGTTAAGTGCCGTGCCTAATCGCCCCGTTGCCGTCCGCAGCGTCCCATCACTGCGAAACATTTCGTCACGAAAACGGCTGTCGATCGCATAGTGGGCGAAGGCCCCTGTGCCGGCAACTGCGGGACTGGCCACGCTTGGCCTCGCGCGATCGAAAGACAGGTGCGCCGTGGGACCCAAATTTCCCGGGCTTGGTGTGGATGCCGTCACTGATGTATCTGGTTTCGACACCATCTCACGCTCTGCAAAAGTTACGTTTAGTTATCCAGGGGTGATCAGACTCTGGTTCCCTTAATTTAGCGATTTAGGTACGACCATGGCTGAATCTCTCTGAGTCTGTCAAAAGTAACGCACGATGTTGAACAAGGACAGAGATATCCCATGATGTTATCTTGGCCCTCTGACGGAACGGATCCGCGAAAATACTTGATTCTGGACGGCCTAATGGGTACACTGAACCCGTTTCAGGTGTTGAACGCTTTTGACAGTGGATCATGTAACAGTTGATAGGCCCGGCTATACTGTATCCTTGACCAACGGGAACCGTACCAAGGCCTTAGACGCATAAGAGTGTGAAATGCAGACACGACAGAATTCAGACCTCGACCAGCACATGTCGCATCTCCCGCGGTGGGCCCAGACACTTGCTAAGAAGTATTTCACCAAGACGCTATCCCAGTTTGTTCTTCACGGCAATGTGCGTGATCTCGTTCGATACGAAAAACCTGGTTCAGACGAGATAACCTATATAGGTCTGACGCACTTCTTGGCGAAGGAATTATTTGCTGCGAGAGATATCGTGGTGTTCTACGACCGGGCAGCAGGGATTCATTTTCTGGATCACCAAGAGGCACAAAAGGATTTTAACCGTGCCTTGACCGGATACGACAGTGCATTTGGGACTGAGTACGCCGGTAAACGCCCGCGAGCTCCTTCTCAGGTACTTCCCCTTTTGGATAATTACTTCCGCCTGCGCTTGCGCTCAGGAAAAAGGATTGCCTGCATCATTGACTATGCAGAAACGATCATCCCCATGGCTGAGGCGTCGATGTACTCGGCCGAGGATCGCAGCGCCTTGATCAGTCTACAGCGCTGGGCTCATGATCCACTGTTCCTGCGGCACGATTTTACTGTCTGTCTGATTGCAGAAAATCTGAATGACCTCAACCAACAGCATGTGCAAAGCCCCTGGACCGCAGAAATAGATATCCCACTGCCCGACGAGGAAGATCGCCTTGCCTTTACCCAGTGGTCAATCAAGGGTCGGGAAACGCTCTTTGACCAACATTCTGATCTTAGCTGTGAACTATTGGCACAGCAAACTCCCGGTCTTGGATACACGCAGTTACGCACCATGCTTGCGGATACGCTGGAAAACAAAACGCATCTCAGCTTCAATCATATGTCAACCCTCAAGAAATCCCTGATTGAGGAGGCGGCATTTGGGATGCTGGAATTTGTGGAGTCTGACAATGGGCTAGATGACGTCGCCGGACATTCGGAGGCCAAAAATCACTTGCGCTCCGCAGCCCATGCATTGCGTCACGGAATACACGATGTGATGCCTATGGGGTATCTGGTCAGCGGACCGGTCGGCACCGGAAAAACATTTCTGATCACATGTTTTGCCAATGAGATTGGTATCCCTATGGTCAAGCTGAAAAATTTCCGCTCTCAGTGGCAAGGACAGACCGAGGGGAACCTGGAACGGATATTACATCTTCTTGAAGCCATGCCACCCGTGGCGGTCATGATTGATGAAGCTGATGCTGCACTGGGCAATCGTAGTGCGGAGGGCGACTCAGGCGTATCCAAACGTGTTTTCGGACAGATTGCATCCTTCATGAGCAAGCCGGAACACCGTGGACGAATCATTTTCTTCCTGATCACTGCACGACCAGACCTAATGCCAATAGACCTCAAACGACAAGGTCGTGCAGAGGAGCATATTGCACTCTTTTATCCCTCTACGCCAGAGGATCGGCTCGAGCTTCTTCATGTCATGATGCGCAGAACCGGCATCAGTCTCCCAGAGAAAGATATCCCTCCCGCCCTGCTGAACGGAAATACAATCTACAGCGGTGCGGATATGGAGGCACTATTAACACGTGCAAAGTTCCATGCTGCGGCAACCAGCGGGGACCCCAGCGCCGTCACCGCAGAAATCATGGCTTCTGTTGTCGAAGATTTTGTGCCGCCCGCAAACAGTAAAGAGAAGGAATTACAGACCCTGGTGGCTATCTTGGAAAGTACAAGCAAAAAATCTCTCCCCGAGATGTACCGATCCATGGACCGCACAAAAATTGTGCGACGTGCAAATGATTTGAAAATGCAGGTCGTTTAACGCAGTCTGTATAAATCCCTTATTGATTTGTTGTGAGCCCCTCGCAAAAAATAGTTTTTGCAAGGGGCTCATTTTTTGCAGGTAATTCCCACTTTGTAACAGATAAAGAACACGATTTCTGAAATAATACCAGAAGCGTTATTATCTTAACGAAAGTCCCTGTCCACTGTGACGACTGGCTGAATAATATTCACAGAGCGAGTGCACTTTGGCCAATAACTCGGATAAAACCGCGTCAATCGGCTTCATGGAAAGCCAATCCGTCGTGCAAAGGGCAGATCTACAAATGAATTGAAATCAATCTAATTATGCTACTTCTTACTTGCATAGATGGTAGGGTGTCACACGGTTTTTGGTTTTGGAATGTTCAAAAGGCACTACAATTAGTGCCTTGGTAACTCTAGCCGACGAACGTCCTCCCATACTAGGATGGGGAGCTGTTGCAAGACCTGTATTGAGTCCACCTTAAACCGGTTGTGATCGTCCAAAATGAGCCAACTTTGGCACATTACCCAACCCTCATGCTGAGATTTGCAGAAGAGGTTCTGATTCTGCTTTTGGACGAAGCGCGGGGGGAACTGGCCCCCGGCCTACCGGAGCGTTCTTTCGCCTTGGCGCTCTCTGGAGCGGTGCTGATGGACCTCGCCTTTGAGGACCGTATCGATACTGATCCCAAGCAGCTAGTCCTAGTAGACTCAACTCCCCTCGGCGACGACATCTTGGATCCGACGCTGGCCGACATCGCTGGTGCAGACGAAACGTATGACACGGGCCACTGGCTCGAACGTACGGCACGGCGGGCACACCAAGTTCGCAAAGCTGCGCTGACTCGCCTGATCAAACAAGGCATCTTCAGGTCCGAAGCGCATGGGCTACTGTCGTTGACTCCCTCGGTATCTTGGTCCCGGCGCTACCCCATCGCGGGTGGCCAGCAGGTCGAGGAAGTAAGGCTGCGGATCATGCGGATCTTGTTCAGCGACAATCTTCCCCACCCACGCGATGTCGCGATCATTGCGCTTGCGAATGCCTGCGGCGTGTTCCGCACCATGATGACATCGGAGGAGCGGGCGCAGGTTCAGGACCGCATCGATCTGATGAAGAGACTCGACTTGATCGGCAGAGTGATGTGCCTGGCTATTGAGGATCTGGATGTGGCCGATAAACCGGTGCCGGAGCTCCGGCGCCCGAAACAGATCCCAGTGGTGCCGGGGCTTCCCCTGTTGGGCAACGGCCTAGCCATGCGGAAGGGGTTGGTAAGCTTCCTTGCTCGCCAGTATCGCAAACAGGGTCCAGTATTCAAGATACGGGCTCCCGGACGCCGGTTCGTGTGCATGGCAGGGCCGGAAGCTGTCAATTTCCTGAATTCGCACGGAAAAACCGTGTTCCGGTCGCTCGAGCCCATGGCGAACTTCCACAATTCAATGGATGCGTCGCGTTCGATCCTGACTATGGACGGGATTGATCACGTCACTACGAGAAAGGCGCAGGCCCGGGGATACGCCGGCCGGGTCATCAAGGACCAAACGCAAGAGGTCGTGGACATCACTCGCAACGAGATTGGCAAGTGGCCGGTGGGAGAGCCGTTTGAGGTGTTTCCGGAATTCCAGAATGTGATTGCAGAGCAGATGGGCCTTATGATGGCGGATTATTCGCCGCAGGGCTACACCCGTGACCTGTCCACCCTTCTCGGCGGGATGCTCCTTAGCGCCGCGACGGTTCCGTACATCATGAGACTCCCACGATTCCGCCGTGCCCGGGAACGTGGTCGCGAACTGGCCCAGGAGGTCCTCGCTTACAAGCGCAAAGCGGGTCCGCGCGGAATGACGCCGGACTTCATCGACCTGATGCTTGAGCTGCGCGAAGCCGATCCCCAGCTTCTGCCCGAGACAAACCTGCCCCTGACGGTCCTCGCACCCTACATGGTCGGACTTGACACCACGGCAAGCACATGTGCATTCATGATTTACAACGTGCTTAAGCGGCCTCAGCTAATGCAGCGCATGACTGCCGAGTCGGACGCTCTGTTCGATCATGGTTGTGTGAGTTCCGAGGGGCTGCAGGGGCTCGACGTTTCGCGCCGCGTCGCGATGGAGACCCTGCGGCTCCACCCTGTATCGCCCGCAGTGCTGCGGACGGTCGCCAATTCGTTTGCGTTCGCGGGTCACAGGATACCTGCAGGTACGCAGGTCATGATCGGTACGGCAGTCGGGCACACGCTCGAAGAGTATTTTCCCAACCCGGAGCGCTTTGACATCGACCGCTATACACCAGAGCGCGGCGAGCACCGACAACGCGACGCTTACGTCCCCTTTGGGGCCGGTAACCACCGGTGTCTTGGCAGTGGTCTCGTCCCGGTCCAGCTCAGCCTAATGATGGCCACAATACTGAGGGAGTGCGTTCTGGAGCCGCTCGCGCCCGGCTATACTCTCCGCCTGAGGTCGATCCCTACTATGCAGCCAGTCCGTTTCAAAATCCGCGTGCTTCGCCGACGGGTACACGAAGTCGCGACGTCGGAGGGTAGAGATCCATGACCGGTGGTCGGCCGCAGATGAGCCTTCCGAGGTATCACTCCCTAGACAGGCTGCGTGCATCCATGATGATGCTCGGGGTAGTGCGGCACGCTGCGATGAGCTACGAGCCAACCGTTTTCGAGTGGTGGCCATACAAGGATGCCCAGTCCGACATCCTCGCTCATTGGGTTATCGTTTTCATCCGGGTGTTCCAGGTGCCAGTCTTCTTCGCGATTGCTGGCTTCTTCGCCGCGTACCTAGCCCAGATGCGCGGCATCCGGGGGTTCCTGAGCCATCGATGGAGCCGAATCGGAGTGCCGTTGCTAGTGGCCTGGCCTGTGATGGGGGTCACGATGTACTTCTGCCTGATATTCGTCTCCCAGTTCAGCCCAATCCCGCTGAGTTATACCCACAACGTAGCCGAGTTGGCTTCGAACCGTGCGCCGCGTTATATACTCATGCACCTCTGGTTCCTTTACCATCTGATTATCCTTTGCGTGGTCGCGAGCGGCTTGCTGTTGCTCGCTGCCCGCATCCCGGAGAGTATACGGTCGCGGGTGATTAAACTCTTAGAACACCTAGTGCACCGAGGGGGCATCGTGGTGTTGGCTGTGATAGGTGGTGTCATACTGTTCCAAATGCGGTCGTGGGAAATTGACTACTCCGGCAACCTGCTCCCGCCCCTACGCCTGCTAGCACTGTGGGGGCTGTTCTTTGCATTCGGTTGGTTGCTGTTCTGGCGCCGAGAAACACTAGAACGCTTCAAGCGCCCAGCATGGATTTATTTCGCCGCCGGAATCGCGTGCTTCTTCGTGTACCGGTTCTTCTCTGATGCCGGCTGCCACGCCGGTGCCGACAGGGTCTGCACGGGGACTTCGGAGATTCACCATCTCGGGACGGTCGCCTTCCTTTCGCTTTCCATGTGGTTCATGGCCTATGGCCTGATCGGACTGTTCCTGCGCTACATGGACAAACCTAGCCCGCGCTGGCGGTACATGGCAGACGCCTCGTACTGGATCTACATCGTCCATGTGCCGATTGTCATGCTGCTGCCCATTCTTCTGACGAACGTGCCGCTCCCGGGGATTGTCAAGCTCGGGTTGGTCTCGGTTATGGCAACCGGCCTGATCCTAGTGACCTATCGGTATTTCGTGCGGCCCACGTTCATTGGGAAGCAACTGAACGGACAGCGATATCCGAGAGGAGCGACTTGGGGGTAGTAGAGAGCATCGGGGACGGTACACACCGACAGCCTTATCCAGTCGCGAAATTCCGTATCTTGGTGGCAACATTATATATGTAGATCCCAAATGTATATAATGGAGGTTCCACACTTGTCTGTACAAAAATCATGCGTATTCACCGCCGAGTCATCACAGCTGTACTTTCGTGTGCCATACTGCTCGGTACATCCGTAAGGGCCCAGGTTAACAACGGGGAGTCTATCCCGGACGTAACCCGCACGATTGCGCTTACCAATGCCCGCGTAGTTCAGGCGCCTGGACAGGTCCAGGAACGAACCAACGTGATCATTCGGGATGGCCTGATCACCACCATTGCCCCAGATGCGGCGATACCCTTCGACGCCCTGGAAATACCCGCTGACTCCTTTATAGTCTATGCTGGTTTTATTGATGGGCTGTCCCACACTGGTATTCCTGAACCCAAAGAGCAACCTAACCGTGAGCGGCCTGACGACCCCGCTTTTCCGCCGCCTGAACAGGCCGGGATTCAACCTCAGCAGGATGTGCGTAGTCTGCTTGATCCAGAGGATAAGCGCATCACGGCCATGCGGGAAGCAGGCTTCACAGCTGCGCATGTCGTCCCGAGAGGACGTATGCTGCCCGGAGTTGGGGCAATCATTCTTCTAGCGGGGGAGAATGCTAACGAGATGGTATATCGGGGAGACACCGCCCTGTATGCACAGCTTGCCGGGGCACGCAGAATGTACCCCGGCACAGACATGGCAGTCATTGCCAAACTACGCCAGTTATACCGGGAGGCAGCACGACGCCAAAAGGTCGAACAACTGTATGCCGAAAATCCGGCCGGCCTAGAACGACCACAATACGATCCAGTGCTCTACGCAATGTTTCCGGTACTGGATGGTGATAGACCCGTCTTCTTTAATACCGAGAGTGTATTAGATTTGCACCGCGTACTGGCCGTCCAGCAGGAATTGGGCTTTCCAATGGTGCTCACCGGATTAACGCAAAGCTTTGATGCGATTGACAAACTGAAATTAGCAAACCTGCCCCTCCTGCTGACGCTGGAACTGCCGAAAGAGCCCGAGGACAGTGAGGAGGAACAGTCTCCGGATTTCACAGAGGTTGCGCTCACCGACGCTGCTGTGGAATTACCCCAGATTGAAGCACCAGACTACGATGCTGACTTCCGCGTCAGCTCTTTGGTTGATGTTGCAGCAGAAAAGGAAAACCTGGAAGCCCGACGGGAAATAGCCTATAAAGCACATGTAGGAAATGCCCATATGCTCGAATCCGAGGGACTGACCTTTGGTTTTTCAAGCGGAAGCGTCAAGCCGGGAGAGCTGTTGGGAAATGTGCGAAAAATGATCAAGGAAGGTCTGTCCGAAGATGCTGCTCTTGCAGCCCTCACCACAACGCCCGCTCAAATACTCGGGCTTACCTCTAGTATGGGAACCGTTGAAGAAGGGAAACTTGGAAACCTCGTGGTAACAAAGGGCTCAATCTTCGACGAAAAGGGAGAAATTCGATACGTCTTTGTGGATGGCCGAAAGTATGAGATCGAACCACCAAGGAAAAGCTCCGGCGGAGATCCCGATGCTGATGTGAACCCCGCAGGAACATGGAGCCTCACTATCTCTACACCGGATGGCGATATAGGTGGAACACTCACGATTGAGGGATCTGCAGATAGCTGGTCCGGTAGCCTGACCGTTGAGATTCAACCAGGAGCGGTTCCGGTTGAATACATTGTTCTGAGTGGCAACGAGCTGACCTTCTCGTTTGATGCACCCGGTGTAGGTACTGTTGAATCTTCACTGATCCTGGATAGCGAATCCTTGAGTGGGTCCTTTGATGTACCAGGGCTTGGGGTCGCAACTGTATCCGGTACACGAACATCTGATCCGGAAATGTCTAATCAACATCACAATTAATAGTACGATGAGGTTCAAAACTCTTTTTCTGAGTGCAGTATTTGTCTTTGGTGGCAATTGTCTGGCGCAGGTGCCAACCGGAGATGTACTTGTTCGCGGCGGCACAGTAATCACGGTAACCAATGGGACACTGGAAAACACCGATGTGCTTATCCAGAATGGCATCATCGCGGAGGTGGGCGAAAACCTGGGCACACCAGAGGGTGTCTCCGTGATTGATGCAACAGGCATGTACGTAATGCCGGGAATCATTGACGCACACTCGCATATCGGCATTAGCAATGTAAATGAATCTTCGGCACCGGTCACCGCCCAGGTGTCCGTAGGTGATGTGCTCAATCCCTACAGCATCTCCATTTACCGCGCTTTGGCAGGCGGGGTAACCTCTTCCCATTTGATGCATGGATCCGCCAATGTGATTGGTGGACAGAATGAGACCATCAAACACCGATGGGGACTCGTGGACCCTGATGAATTACGAATGGCGGGTGCCCCACGTACGATCAAGTTTGCACTTGGTGAAAATCCCACGCGTGTTCATGGACGAGGCAGTAATAAACGCCCCGCCTCACGCATGGGAGTTGAATATGTACTGCGTGAGACCTTTGCAAAAGCGGAGCGCTACCAGGAAGCCTGGGCACAATACGAAGAAGAAGCAAAATCGAACCCGCGTGCGGTCTCGCCCGAATACAACAGTCAGCTGGAAGTGATGAGTGATATTCTAACTGGCGATATCCTTATTCACTGCCACTCCTATCGCGCAGACGAGATCCTCATGTTGCTTGATGTTCTGGAGGACTTCGGGGTAGAACATATCACGCTTCAGCATGTGAATGAGGGTTTCAAGATCGCGCCGGAACTTGCAGAGTTCGGGGCCAGCGCATCTATCTTTGCCGACTGGTGGGCCTACAAATTCGAAGTCTACTACTCGACCGCCTACAACGCTGCTATTCTGACCCGTAATGGTGTTCTAACGTCCATCAACTCAGACTCAGGTGAACTCAACCGACACCTGTATCATGAAGCGGCAAAATCACAGAAATACGGTGGACTCTCTGATACCGAAGCCCTGTCTCTTATCACTATTAATCCAGCGAAACAACTCGGTATCGCTGACCGAATCGGATCTATCGAAGTAGGTAAAGACGGGGATCTCGCAATCTTTGACCGTCACCCGCTTTCAGTTTATGCAGTCAACCAAAAAACGATCGTAGACGGAATTGTCTACTTTGACATCGAAAGCGATGCCGATGATATGCGATTGAGCGTAGACCCGGAGAGCCCGATTGAGACAGCAGTGCTGCACTCGCATGACGATGATCATCGGTGTCTGCACGAGGGGTCACTGGATCTTTACGACTTCCTGGAGAGCAATCAATGATGAACTACTTGTATTCACTGCTAATCAGCACAGTTTTATTGATCACACCGCCCACAAACGAAGCTGTTGATACGATCACAGCGTTGACCAACGCACGTATCGTAACAATTACCCAGGGCACTATTGAAAATGGCACGATTGTCATTGAGAATGGAATCATTGTGCAACTTGGCACGGACGTTGATGTACCGGACGATGCACAAGTTATTGATCTGGCAGGCTTGACGGTCTACCCCGGTATGATTGACTCAGGTACACAAATGGGACTTGTGGAAGTGGGATCCTTATCGGAAACCCGCGACGCCTCAGAGCTCGGAGACCTGTCTCCCCAGATGAAATCCCTCACTGCCGTGAACCCAAATGGCGTAGCCATCCCGGTTACGAGGGTGAATGGGGTCACAACGGTGCTTACCGTACCTTCCGGCGGCATGCTGCCTGGGCAGGCCGCCCTGATCAATCTTCATGGATACACGCCCCAGCAAATGTATGCCGGGTTTGAGGGAGTAGTTTTACAATTTCCCTCAACTGGGCGTAGAGGACAGTTTGATTCTCGTTCGGAAGAGGATGTCCAAAAGGCGGCTACCGAAGCTATAAAGAAGCTTAATGACACTTGGGACAGTGCTGAGTTGCATCACCGTATTGACTCTACTTATCAGGCACATCCAGAAGACGGGCGCAGACCCGAATACGTTCCGTCTATGGAAGCTCTAAAGGGTGTTGTCCGTGGAGAACAGTCCCTTATTATCCAGGTAAATACTGCGAAAGATATCCTTGCCGCTCTTGACTGGATAAAGGCCCGGAGAATGAATAATGTGATCTTCAGCGGGCTGGCCGAAGGCTGGCGCGTTGCAGACAAGATCGCCGAGGCAGGGGTCCCGTGCCTAGTCGGACCAGTCCTTAGCATTCCAACACGGGCAAGTGATCGCTTTGACAAGGCCTATAAAAATGCTGCCCTGATGCACGAAGCCGGGATCAAGATTGCCATCCGCTCGAACGATACAGCCAACGCGCGTAACCTGCCCTATCATGTTGGCTTTGCCGCTGCGTACGGCCTGCCTGTGGATGCAGCACTCCGTGCAGTGACAATCAATCCAGCTGAAATTTTTGGGGTTGATGACAGATTGGGTTCGCTTGAAGTAGGCAAGGAAGCCACTTTCTTCGTGGCAGATGGAGATCCCTTCGAAACTTCCACAACGATTCTCCATGTGTTTATTGCTGGATTCCAGGTACCGATGGAAAGTCGACATACCCGACTTTACGAGGAGTTTCTAAACCGTAACCCCGGCCTGGAAAAGCATAACGGCCAATAACCACTCATGCTTGGATCCACAGGTCCAAGCCGTAGAAATCATCTAGGGAAGCACCCGGTAAGGGTAAAATTAGGGGTTCGGACTTGGGAATTGTTGGGAATAATTGAATCAGTCTCGGAGTATCTTCCTCCTGACAACCGCTATCACTTCGACCCAGAGTTCAAAGTCCCAAGGCACTATCCAGAGATCGCCGTGCTTCGCATCCCACGAACAGAGTGCCGTCGCGGCTTCTCGGCCCGGTTTGACCAAGGCGAAGACGGCGCGTTCCATGTCCAGCCGATGGGCGGCCTGGGCGGTAAAAAGCGCCTGAGGCCCGCCAGGGCGCCCCGGTAGACCCGTTGGGGAGGAGGCTTCGCTCAACCCCGGGTGCCTCGAAGGCGGTCACTCGGTAGACTCCGATCGGCAACTACGGCAGGCGGCAATGTTTGGGCAAGTGGTAGGCGTGACAGGCACCACATAAGCAGCGCTGGAGATGTGATCCGCCAGCGGCGGTGGTCCCCGGCACCTAAGCCTTGTAGATAAGGCGACCGTCGATCCAGTCGATGCTGTCAAAGCCGGGCGGCTTTCCTCGATGGCCGTGCCGTGTGAGACGAGATTGCAGGCTGCATAGCCGCCCGATTCTTGATGTCACCCGGAGAGGCCTGTCCGCTGCGCGCGGATGAATACGTCGCCGTGAACAAATGCGAGCACGACCCACGCGACGTGACGTTTCGCCGATCCCAAGGGCTCCGGTACTCTTGCTCGTAGCTTGTTGCTGCTGGCCTTCGCGCTCGCCCCAGAACAAGCGGTTGCCACCGGGTGTCCGTGTCTGAAAAGGTGACGAACCGTTCGCAGGCGAGTCAACCAGTAGGCAGTACTCCATGGTCCGGTATCGTATTGGGACGGTCAATTCGGTTTTCGTCTAGCCGGACCGTACCGCCAGCACTGTCACAGCAGAGTACTAGCTTCCACGTCCGGCTGGTCCTCAAATTGCAGCAGTTGTGTGGTTCTATTGCGTGCTTCTCGTAGCGTAGATGGCAAATGAGTTCGCCCTCAAGGGCTCGCCTCAGTCACCCGCTTCGCCTGTGTGCCCAAAAAAGCAGCCTACGTTATTGATCTCTCACGAGCTGCGGCCTTTGAGCAGGCTGTCAAGGAGCGAGACTATATTCGAGTGTATCACACCTCATGGCGATGGTCTACTCCAGCTTCTGGAGTCTATTCCATGGCCGTTTACTCAGGAATCAGTATCCCCACAGCCCACCTCAAGTGGATGACCTACCGTTCGAACTTTCGGCTTCAGTCTCCGTGCGTGGGATTAATCTGACGACCGCGTTCACTATACAGCTAAGCGTGCGACTCCGTCGCCCCTCGGCCATCGCATCATTGATGATTGAGCCCAGGATGAACGGGTTCTTGCGCGCCTGTTTTTTCTTCATCCCGAATTCTTTCTGTCGGTCACTGAGGAGGGCTTTAAAGACCTCCTTAGATATCTCTCGCTCCAGCACGCGTTCGAGATTTCCATCCAAGGCAGCGTGTGTGTCCCAGACGCCCACAGGCCAATCCTGCTCCTGCTCCCTGGATCGCACAAGCCGCAGCAGATACTTGTTGTCTTCAGGCCTCGCATCATTACTATCCTTGTCGTTGTCCCAGATCACGTAGGTGGGAATACCCAACTCTCGGAACACAACGGTCGGACGATCGAGGTTCTGCTTGCCGCCACACGGTACGATGCAGACCCCCATCGATTCCAAGTCGTGGCCCTCCAATTCCCCGACGGCGAGGAGTGCCGAACGATCGCCTTCTCCTTCTACTAGCACAACAACATCCGCAAAGAACCCTTCGTTCATCCACGGCGTCAGTAGGACTTGCATACGGGGTCTTAGCGTATCAGCCGTGTACTTTTCTCCATTTCGACCCGAGATGCGCCAAAGTTCCTCCGCGACCTGAGCCAGACTCGTGGCCTGAACCACCGTGGTCGGCGGATGCGCCAGTTGGTGACTCCGCTTTCTGAGGAGCCTTATGTGATCGACCCGATCGAGCCCTACGAAGAGGGGCGCGTGTGTCGTGTAGATTACTTGAGTCCGCTTTGCGACACCTGGGACGGCACCAATTGCCAATTCGTATAACACCGACGACATGTGGCGCTGACGGCTGGGATGTTGGTACAACTCGGGTTCTTCGATGGCGAGGACGAGACTGGGAAGATCGTCGCCGCCTGCATCGGACGTGGCCTGCCCCCGATTCTTCACTGGCCTTCTCGCTCGGATCAGTAACTTGCGTCGCCACAAGATGCTGCAGTACCGTGAGAATGAAAGCTCTTTGAAGGCCATGCCCGGCTCGGTCCACTGCCGACTCATACCCGTCCTCCGACAACTTCACCTGCGCAGAAGGCATCTGAATCTGAGGCCCATCGAGCTGTGACCAGTCCAGGGTGATCCCTGCATTTGGGGCATACTTAGCCAGCGTCTCAGTCAGCTGTGACTCCAAGCCCTGGAGCTCCTCCAGGTTCGAGAAATCAAAAATCGTTTCGTACTGAGCCTTTACATCTTCTTTGAATCTCCTCACGTCGGCTCGTGAAGCGAGGGTTCCACGCACGACCCTGTCCATGAGCTGCGTGATACAGGAGCCTCGTGTTTCCGTGGCATCAGATAGCGCGTCACGGACGGCTGGAATGCGTATGAACGTGGTATACTTCCCAAGGCGTCCCTTCCCGACACTCGTGAAACCAAAGAACTGACCCTGGTCGAGGGCCGGGCGGCACGACTGTGGATTCTCACTCTCCCAATCGTCCAGTGCGGCCAAGGCATCGCGCCCCCTCGTGACCGGCGGTAGCGATCCGTATTTCCCAGACTGGTCCGCCTGGAGTTCCCTGTACGCGGCCGTAATATCTCGCAACCCCCCAGCTTTTCGGACAAAATCAAACTCCTTATTTCGCAGACGTGTACCGTAATACTTCCCGTTGTTCTTCCCCTTCTTGCCGGAAAACACTCGCGCGACGGAGAGCGTATCATTGTCCAAGTACGCAGCGAACAGGCGATGCGCATCTGGCGTGAGGTCCGAGAACGTTACGGTAATGGAAATGTCCTGATCCACGTCACCGTTGTAAAAGTCATCAGGAGTTGCCATCGCGGATTGGTCATAGAATAGCTCCAGGGCTCGAAGAAACGACGACTTCCCCGTGCCGTTTCGACCAACGATAGCCGTGAGGCGGTCGCACGACAGTTTGGCATTGCGCAAGGAGCGGAAGTTATTGACCTGTATTTCCCGGATGTTCACGGCAAGGCCTATGTCAGCTGGCGATCCTGGTACGTATTTCGGATGTTGGCGTAGAAGTATTTGCCCTTCGATGATGCGTCGAGCAGACCTTGATAGACTGAGTCTGGAACATTGTAATACTCATAGATGCTCCCGTTGTGGAATTCCACCTGCAGCGTCCCATCCGTTTCGTCGTATCCGACAGCATAGAGGTTGCTCGAAGTAACGAGTTGTCGATTCATTATTGGACCTTTTGATCTGGTTTGGTTCCTGATTCGCCGAGGGTCGCGTGGACGAATTCAAAGTCCCCATGGCCTTCGACTCCTAACGTGTTGTTTTGGATTCTATTAACGCATTCGGCGCCGAATAGTTCCCACTGGCTCGGACGCACGGAAGCGATCTGAGCACCGCTTTAGCCGCCTGAGTAGCCGCTGGCCACAGGCTACGCCATGTAAGCTCGAAACGTCTTCATGACCAGAACGGCGAACATCGTCCTTGGATGATAAAGTCATGTACTACCCGAGGTTCAGCGTGATGGTACTAACTATGGACTAATTGGCATGAACAGCCCGGTAAGCTGGACAATGGCAACGTTCAGAAATTGGATGCTCTGAAACACAGAACCCGTGAGATTGGTGCCTGAATTCTACACGGATCGTGAACAAAACTCACTCAACTGTGACCTCAGGGGCCGTGCGTATTCCCAATCTCCGTGCTTCCGTTCCATTTTGTTTTTGGCGGACAACCTGACACAAGCCTGGTTCCACAATTTTACGAAATGCGGCTGATCAATTTCGCCGAGCAGGATAGATGCGTTAATGCTAACTGGCCTGCGCACTAGGCTGCCCTGAATGAGAATAACGACGAGTATCCCTCCTACATCTACGAAGGGCTGCAGCATAGATTCCACAATCACACCACACTGCTTTCACTCAGAGGGGGTGGAGCTCGCCCGGGAGCGGCTATTGCGTTCTTCGATTGACATTTGCGAGATCAGTATTAATATCAACCGGGTTTGCATTGACAGCCGGTCAATGCAAACTGCAAAAAGCATGTCTTTTCTGAAGCACCGGATTCATCTTTCCTAGTCTCAAAGTGTCCTCCTGTTATTCCAATACATTAATTCCGAGCAATACTGCAGTCATCAGAGTAACGGAAGAAAACGCACTGCAAGAAAATGAATTCGACTCAAGGGCGTCTAGATGGACTTTTTCTACACTGAGAACTCCGGTTTGGGCGGGTCATCTTGTGACGGGATTAGTCCCGTTCCCATAGCTTCTCGTCAATAATCTTTTCAGGTTCTGGAATGCTGTCCGCCGCACCCGGATAGGCTCTCCATTAAATCGGAGAATTGCCAGATAGCTGGGTAGGTTTTCGGTCAGACCTCCGCGTCGGTACTTCCCAATGCGGATTCCTCGGTAGGCTTGTTCGGGCGACCATTCCCAAAGCCCATTCCGCTCACACGGAGAGGTCCATCCATACACTCCATCCAGGTGTTCATCAATCAGTACTCGGAGATACTCGACTGTTGTGTCAATTCCCATCAATGCATCGAATTGCGAATCCACCCCGTGGATGATCAAGTATCGATATACAAAGATGCTGCGACTCCCATAGCATCCTCCCATCCGTCCAACTCCCTGACTGGCAATCAGGATCAGAAAGTTAGATATTGCAAAACAGGACTACTGCCGTCTCAATCAATCAAGCCATAGAAACGCTCAAAAAACCTTTCAAGCTTGTTGAGAACCGCCTGCTTTTTGATTGCATAATTGTTGTTCTGGCCGAATATTGCGGTTGGTGGCAATATCTTCGTGATTGCGGTTCCAGTTTTCGGTATTACACCGTCGCGGAAGGCATTCTTAACAAATGTTTTCGCCTCGGAGGAATGTAAAGACTCATCCCTAATAATCCGATCCAGGTCTTCGCACATTTTAGCTTCAACAAAATTGATCCATGCTGAACCTATGTCTGATTTTGTGGATACAGAGTCTACAAACTTATCAATCAAGTCTTTCTTGCTGCGTAAACTTGGGCTCGAGCTAACCGCTCGTTGGATGGAATCACGAATTTCTTGATCTCCGGCTTGTCCTTTTTTCTTGAGATACTCCTCAACCAACATTAGAATGTAGTCAACATTGATTTCAACAGACTTGATCAATTCAATCTCAAATACCAAGTCATCAATAATTGACTCCTTCTCGGCATCTAATGGACCGACGATCTCTTCATACAAATTTAGGTAATGGCTCTGATAGTCCTGAAAGGTGCGATCATCAAGGATCTCGTTTCCCAAGAAATCATCAAAGGCATCAAGAATATTTTTGAGCTTCAGGATAGAACTAAAAAGTCGAATAAATTCCTTTTGTGATGATTCGCCGATGATGCTCTCACTAAGCGGAAAGTTGGCCTCTAGGGTGGCGATCAGGTCTTTGTACTCCTCAAAATACTCGGCGAATGGCCTCAGTAACACAATACCTTCGGCATCCTTATTCCCGAACAAGGCAAGAGCATCATTAGTTGCTTTTTCAAGGTCTCTGAAGGATACAATGTTTCCGTAGGTCTTGACTGAATTGAGAATTCGATTGGTGCGAGAATAGGCCTGAATCAGTCCATGAGCACGTAGGTTCTTATCAACCCAAAGGGTGTTCAGCGTTGTGGCATCGAAGCCGGTCAGTAGCATATTGACAACAATGACCAAATCCAACTCACGCTTTCTGAGACGCTCTGACACATCTTTGTAGTAGTTTTGAAATTTGTCGGATGTAGTGTCGAAACTCGTAGAGAACATCGAGTTATAATGACGGACTGCGTCTTCGAGAAATTCTCGTGAGCTCTGATCTAGCTTATCCGGCTCAAAGCCTTCCTCACTCAATAGACCATCAATTTCTCCTTCGTTGGGTGCGAAGCTATAGATCAAACCAAGCTTGAGCCGTTTCTCAGGAGGACTTTCGGACTGTTGTTTGATGAATTCTAAATAATACCTTTTCGCCGCCTCAATAGAAGCGGTCGCAAAAATTGAATTGAATCCAACTATTCGCTTGCCAGAATGAAAGTACCCAAAATTGCGCTTGGTCTTTCGTCCGAAATGTTCTCGGATATAATTCACTACTTGTTCGACTCTTTGCGGAGCGATTAGAGCCTGCTCTTTAGCAATTCCAGAAACCTGCTCATCCTTGATGTTTTGAGCGGTCTTGATGGTGTTTATATAGTCTATACGGAAAGGTAATACGTTCTTATCGTTGATTGCATCAACAATTGTGTAAGCGTGTAGCTTGTCACCGAACACCTGCTCAGTTGTTCGGTAATTTGGATTACCGTGACTGCCAGCATTATCGGCAAAGATCGGCGTACCGGTGAAGCCAAACAGATTGTAGCGCTTGAAGGCACGGGTGATGGCTGCATGCATGTCTCCGAATTGACTACGATGGCATTCGTCGAAAATAATTACGACATGCATCCCGTATACAGGGTGTTTTCTATTCTTTGCTACAAAACGAGTGAGTTTCTGGATGGTGGTGATAATCAAGCGCTTGCTGGTATCCTCCAGTTGCTTTTGCAATGCTCTCGTTGACGTGTTGGAATTAGCCGCTCCTTTTTCGAACCGGTCATATTCTCGCATGGTCTGGTAATCAAGATCCTTGCGGTCAACCACGAACAGCACCTTATCTATTTGTGGCAATGCCACTGCCAACTGGGCAGCCTTGAAGCTGGTCAATGTCTTTCCACTTCCTGTTGTGTGCCAAATGTAACCTCCCCCAACTGTTTTTCCCAGCTGTCGAAAATTCGTGGCAGTCTTGATGCGCTGCAAAATTTGCTCGGTTGCTACGATTTGATAAGGCCTCATGACGAGAAGCTTGCGATCTACGTCAAATACGCAGTACCGTGTCAAAATATTCAACAAGGTATGCTTCGCAAAGAAGGTCTGGGTAAAGCCTGTCAATTCGTCAATGCGTTTGTTCTTTGAATCAGCCCACCAAGTGGTGAACGAAAAACTGTTGGATGTTTTCTGACGTGAGAAGTTGCGGCGTTCTCTCAAGTATCCAACTCGTACCGTATTGCTGTAATATTTCGTTAACGTGCCGTTACTGATCACAAACAACTGCACATACTCAAACAAGCCGTTTCCTGCCCAGAAACTGTCGCGTTGGTATCGATTGATTTGGTTGAATGCCTGACGAATATCCACACCTCGGCGCTTGAGTTCTACGTGTACCATCGGCAGGCCGTTGACCAGCACAGTTACATCGTAACGAGTGGCTCGTTTGCCTACGGTCTCGTATTGGTTAATGACTTGTAAAGTATTGTTGTGTATATGCTCCTTATCAATGAGCCGGATATTCTTGGATGTGCCGTCATCACGATCAAGCAATTGGATATGATCATTCTGAATCCGCGCGGTCTTCTCAATGATGCTGTCATTGACACCCGAGATCTTGGTTGTGAAGAAGCGTTCCCATTCCGGGTCGGAAAACTTAAACTCGTTCAATTTTTCCAGCTGATGCCGCAGGTTGGCAGTGAGTCCTTCCTCTGTTGTGAAGGCAAGGTACTCGTAGGCCTGTGATTTAAGTTGCTCAATAAACTTCCGCTCCAATTCAGCTTCAGACTGGTAGGCCGTTTCC
Organism: Rhodothermaceae bacterium; assembly: GCA_009841335.1. Taxonomy (GTDB): domain Bacteria; phylum Bacteroidota; class Rhodothermia; order Rhodothermales; family Bin80; genus Bin80. The sequence goes on from VXLY01000028.1 coordinate 92,585, forward strand.
CGAGCTCCATCAGGCCGGAATTCGGCGACAACCGTGCTCTCTCCCGAAAGCGCGATAGGCTCGTAGTAAGTCGGCATTCGTTTTTGACTCATGCAGCTTCCTTGATGGTAAGCAACCGATCGCGATAGTAATCATACTGCTTACGGCGTGCGTTGATTTCCGCCGGTAGGCCGTCGGACAGGTCGTTCACCAGCGTATCGAATTTGTCAAGAATGTTGATGATTTTCTGTTGAATTTCGAGGGGTGGGACGGGAACACGAAAGAACTTGATATTCTTGATATAAATGTGTGGTACGCCGCCCCCACGCTGTTTCATTTTATAGATATAGAATTGATTTGACTTCAGAACGTAATAAATGTATTTTGTCAGGGCTAGGGAGTCGTCAGGTTCTATTGAAAATCCATCTGAAACGAAGATCGGTTCCGCCCAGAAGCTCACAAATCCTGCATAAGCGCCAGATCCCGCCACAACAATTGTCTCTCCACTGCGATTTGGATTGTTGTGAAAATAGGCAGGTTTTCTACCACCTGCCACAACTGGAATGTTGCCAGAGACAATTTCTTTTCGAGTAATGGATGTTCCCCTTCGTAAATTTGCTATTTCATTGAGTGTCAGATATTTTATATGTTTTTCATATGGTGGGGGGGGGGTGAAACTTAAGATTCGATCCCTATAATGCCGATACTGCTTACGGCGTGCCTCCAGTTCTGCCTCCAGTTCTGCCTCCAGTTCTGCCTCCAGTTCTGAAAAC
>VXLY01000088.1 GCA_009841335.1 Rhodothermaceae bacterium
AGGCAAGCCCTAAGCGAAGCCCAAAACCTCTGCAGGGATTGCATCAGAGAGATCAACCGTTTGGAGGGCAAGGAAATTGACAAAAGTAGTATATTGGAACGGTTCCAATCACGCTCGCAGCGCCGTCGCGCCACCGGTGGCGGATTTGAACGCTAACGTAATACCGACCCCTCCAATACCATGCATCCTATCTCGTACAGGTCATTTACTTTTGCCCTTGCAGAGGAGACTTCCCCTTTCACAAGCACAATCCTAGTCCCTTCTAACGCCAGCCCGGGTGATCATGTCCTCATCAAACCATCTTCGGCATCTGAGGTGTGGTACTGGGGTGTGTTGGCGAAGGAGGTTGTTCCAGGGAGCGATGAGTGGAGATTTAAGCGGATCGAGCGGCTGGACCTCATTGCCTATATCGAGAAGGATATCAAGGACCACGAGTTCAAAATTCCTGCATGCCCTCATCCCGACGCACTCACTCATTGATGGGACAGGAGTTTAGAGTCTTCTAAACTCTCTTTAGCATAAGCCATGATGTGACGTGCCCCACCTAAGTGAGTGTTTTGTGCATCTTCTGTAGTGTGGATGGTAGACGCTTGGCTAATAGCCTGCACGCACGTGGACCCTTAGTCTATGCCAGTCCGCTGGCTTCTTCTTGTTCTGTCTCATTTTGTGCGACTGGATTCGCGTGCCTTACTCTGGGCTGTACAAAATCCCAATAAGTCGTGCAACGGAGCACCTCTTCCATTGAATCCTCATCCAAATCGCCCCCCATTACGGGCAGGTTTATTGCAACACGCATCAACTTTGCCCTAAAACATTTTCGGCCATACGAGTATCGCCAAGTTTCTCTTAACAACATGATTTGGATAAATAGCACTGTTGTGCTGCGTAAAGGTTGCCTAGGTACGAGCACAGCTACATCGTCTTTTGCTACAAACTTATATGGGTGATACTTCGTTGTCATTGGGGAACCATTGTAGGCCACCGTTAAGCAATTTTCATAAATATGGTGTGAGGGCGCCTTACAATAACGAACAAGTCCGTTGTCCTTATCTCCGCAAGAGATAAGTGGATAGGAACCATTTGGTAAGTCCGTAGCCTTGTGATAGTCTCCCGATTTAAGAACGAAAAGATCTGTAAGAGCAATAGGATTAAGTGAAGATGAGAAATCCCTAACAGACATTACCTTGGGATCCTTGATTTTTGGGAGAATGTTGCCAACATCGGTTCGGGCAACTGATTCGTATTCAGGAATGTCAAAGGGGGCCAAGCGATCTGGGGTAACCATTCGTCCGTAGGAAAACCGCCAGCGAACAACCTTGTTGATGTAGGCAGCTATTCCCAGGAGGCCTCTCCTGCTTGTAGGCGTTTTGGGCTCGAGAATGACAAGTCCGCTGCCACCGTTTCCCCGTGCAACAAACGGCGGCTCTTGTACAGTTGCCTCACAAAATGCAGATACACAGATGGAGCGGGTCGTGAATACTCTGTCACCTGATTTTGGCGTAATATAGCCTAGGACTCCGTTGTTTGAGAGCCCGTTACTTACAAAGGCTGTCTTCCCCTTTTCATAGCCTTTGTAGGCATGAGATTTAGCAATATGCAATGTGAAGAGACTATTCAGTTTCGACATCGTACATCTTCCATAAGTCAGGGAATCTGATTGCAAGGGCTGCCGTCTCCCTAACCAAAGTCTCCGCATTCTCGGCAATTTCTTCCACACTAGGTTCTTCGGCATCCAAGTATGCTTCTGGCACAAGCTCCAGCAATGGGTCATCGAAATTGATGGGAGCCATTTTCATAAACTTGGGCCTGCTTTCTACAGGGAGGCGGTGATCGCGTATGGCTGCACGTGCGACAGAGGTTGCGATTTTAAGGTCGTTTGGTTCATTGGGGTCCAATACGCGTTTTCCCTTGATTTTGACGTAGCCATCACGGACAGCTCTTAGCCAAAATACTGGTTGATGCTTAGGGTGCTCGCTGCCTTTTTTGATCACCACTCCGAGGGTGTGGACAGAAACGGGATAAAAAAGCTCAGGTGGAAAGGTGATGACCGACAACAGCGTGTTATGTTTTAACAGTTGATTAGCCCTCCATTCGCGCACCTCACCCGACTCAAACATGGTAGAAATGGGGAGAACACTAAACAACAGACATCCGTCTTGAAGCAAGTCAAGACCATGTTGAACAAATAAGTACTCTTTTTCATCGCTCCGCTGTAAGGCAAATGGAGGATTCATAAGAACTTTTGTTGCGCCCTCCTCGCCTTCTTCCGGACGGTCTTTGGTTAGCTTTGCCGTTGTGTGTTTGTCCCTTGTACTTGTTTTTAGATACTTTAGAAAGCAATTACCTTCTGCAATATGATTCCTCCCGTCATTACGAAAAATCATATTCACAATGGCGAGTGCCGTCACGATTGGGTCTTGGTCGATGCCAAAAAGTCGATGCTTTTTGAATACCTCCACTTGCGGACTGTTGGGAAGTGCGTGTTTTGTTTTAACATGGTCAAGTGCTGCGATAAGAAAGCCGCCTGTGCCACAAGCAGGATCACAAACCACATCATGTGAACCAACATCTAGAATCTCGGCGGCAAACCGGGTTATATGGCGGGGAGTAAGTACGATGCCGATTTCTTTCGCCCCGTTGCCGTACTTTAAAAACACCTCGTAGAATTTCCCCAATAAGTCCGTGCCTGAAAACATCGTGGATCGGATATTGAGGTGCATGAGTGCTTGCATAGTGTTGACCAAGGCCCGCCTGAACTTTGCATGATTGTCAGTGGACGGTGGAAGGCTTAGCTGGACACTGGGGAAGAAATTTGCCTTACCGTTGCGCTTCAGTACTTCCTCGGCGCGAGCATTGATATCCTTGATGAGAATAGTGGGGTTTGCATCTACATTCGGCAAGGTGTCATCTACCAATGCGAGCAATAATGCAGCTATGACCCTAGCTCGCTCATTCTTGTTGATTGCACCTAAATGGAGATCGCGGTTAACGGTTTCCGCCGTACTTAAAAACACCTCTTCATTAATCGGCAAGTCCTGCAAATCCGGTTTATTCTCAGATACAACTCGGGATGCAACTTCGGGCGAGAGCAATCCCGTTAGTGCCTCTCCATTGTTGGTAATATCTTCGAAATGACCTTTGTTGGAATAGCGACTTTTTATGAGGTAGCCTTCGTCATCATTGCCTGCAACTCCAGAAATCATAACCGCTTCCACTACCGAATTCGTGTTAATGTCATTGGCGTAACCTTCGGCCTCCCTAATAGCTTGTGAAATCTTACTCCTAGTTGACTTTGCCTCAATAACCCAGAACTTTGTCTCAGTGACTTTGACGATGTTCTCTGGACGTTGGGTACCCAATCCTTTTTTCAGCTCAGGGTGACCTAATGCCTGATTGTCAGTGTAGACCTGTGCTTCGGGATACCTATTGGGGTTTCGTGTGTCCCATCCCAAGTGTTTCAGCGTGGAGTTAATGTATGCGTAAGCGTTTTTCTCAGTAATGTGTCTCTTGGGCATTATTTCGCGATCAGCTTATTGTACCTAAACCGCCAGCAGACCCTGACCTCCGCAACCAACCGCGTTTGGTCTATCGTGTCCTCAAACTTGTGGTAGGTGTGTTGCTGAAATACCCTGCCACTGCTCGTTGAAGAGGCCAAGGCTCTCGGGTAGGTTACGATGACACTACACCTAGCCATCTTTTGATTTATTCCAACGGTTGTGTCTCGCACCAATACCCTACAAAAATAAGATACAACTTCAAAAGAAAGTGCAACAAAATAGACTCAAAATAGCATCGTTGACATCCACAAAATCCTTTCCCGAAGTTATCCGTGCTGACAAAATAGGATTGGTCCGACTCAATCAAGCGTGTACTACCACAAACGCTGCTAAAGCCCCCTTCAAATTATCAACAGATCGGTTATAAGTACGGCCAACGTCAATATGCAAAGAATTAGATGAGTACTTGAAGCCACCATGCCACCAAACCACTCAAGATCCAAGGCCCGTTAATATTAAGTAAGGACCGGCGTACACGCCCACATAAATCGCATCGTCCCGTGGGAATTCTACCAACTAATATGGTTCCACGCCCGACAATAATCAACGGATGCTATTGTCCAACACCGATAGCAAACGAGAATCCGTTTCACTTTCGGCACCTAGAACCCGTGCCAAGTAGGCGAGAGCTAGTGAGTATCCGCGTATGAAATTGCCCAACCATACGACTGTCTGGAGGTAGATCGGCTCTACTTCAACATCTCCGAAACCGCCCTTCAACAACGGCAATGCCAAGCTTACCATTGTCGGATGGTTGTATTGCGCAAGCCCGTCTCTTGCCTCTTCTGTCCACAACTTACGATCTTCTTCAAGCCGAAACTCGTGTGGCAGGCACTTCCATAGAATATCCATCTGCTCGTAAACCGGCCGCAACTCCGCAGATATTATGTGTATACCGTCAGCACTGATGTCACACTCTGTGATCGCTATCACGTGAAAGTAAACTGTGCGAAGACGGAAAATCCAATCTGGCTTTTCTGGTGCAATTCTGCGCTCTTGGGGATCAATTTCAATATGTATTTGAGCGAGCTCGCGAAGGTCATCAAAACACCCCTCACACAGAGCACGTTGCTTTTCAAGGGATTCCAGTTTCTCCATCCAAATCCCTTGTCAAGAATATTCTCGCGGCATCCATTAGAGTCTTCGAGGATGCCCTCGTGTTGCGCAATTGCACCAGTGCAGGTTCTACCCACTGATCCCATCGATCGCCCGTCTCTCCGGCGACCGGGCACAATGCTGCAGCGGAATTCATGAATGCCACTTGCTCCAACAGATAGTACATAAAGAGAAGAAACGCGAATTGATCTTGAACCCCGTCTCTTGAAGCGATATTATCACCCCACAAGAGTCCCCTCCGGGTCACTGTCCTTGCGTGACAGAAATTCTCACTTAGGTAGTTGTACCATTCGGGACCATTTGCGAGTGTCGTCACCTTGTCTACTTGTCTTAGTCTCCCCGATCTCTGCTTCTCGGGGGTCGGCATCCCGAATGCCTTTGCCGCTTCTTCTCCCACTTGTGTCGCCATTTTCCGCAATTCCGCAGAACTGATCCGGCCTCTCGTTGCTTTAAGAAAGGTCTGATGGAAGTCTGCCTTCAACCGGCTACCAACTGCTGACATAGCACTCTCTGCGGACATAAACAGATCTGGTGCAATTACCGTATGATAGAAAAAGAACACGACCTGCCCGGCACACTCAAGCACCGGTCTCATCTGCACAGCAAGCGAACGCAGGTTGCTCGTCTTGTTAGCTCGGATAGCAGCAATCGTATGTATCCGTGCCTTGCGAAGCAGTAGCGCAGTGAAGATTTGTATACCCACGAACGAGTCTGGATTGACGGCTTTTTCCCCAATAACCTCAAACCAATTGTCGGGAATATCTAACCGCTGCTCAAGTGTGGATGTCATCGCGACTGCTTCTCTCAGCAATTCTGACATACTCGAGCGACAGTGTATAAGGTCGGGTCTTACAGGCTCGCTATTCATCAGATAACTCTGCCTTGTATGTTGGCAAAAGGTACCGGATGGCTACAACACCGATTGCAATCATAGTTACTTATGGGTCTGCCTGGGAATAAGCGCTGCACCCCGGTCGTCATTTATAGCCTAGGCTCTATTGGGCGTCTACACGGAAGAAGTATTCGCTCCCCCGTGAAGCCGATCCAGTTCGCGCTTCGCGGAGTGGAGACCAGATTGTATGGCGTACCGTCCTACCACCGAGAGGGAGACTCCAGTTTCGTCCGAAATCCTTTCCATCGCCTGGTAGAGCGACTCGTTCATGGAGACCATGACTCTGTGGGTGAGGACGCGCTTCTTGCGTCGCCTCGGTCTTGGATTGTCTGCGTCTTCAGTCATCGGGATATTTGTTTAATTGTGTTCACTAGGGACCAACTTAAGCGCAGTTTCAACTCCCAATCTAAGTGGTGTGCCAATTCTGCTTACACTTCTTCCATCCGGCTCAACATATACAAGATAGAGCGGGTACTTAATCCTTTCAACCTCCCATGCTCTGGTCTCAGGGTTTCATAGACATTCCGGTCAGTCAGTGTTCTGCTGGGCTCGCTACGGGATCGTGACTTACCGTATCAAACTAGTTTTCAATTGCTCACCGGTAGATCACGCTTCCGTTGCCATACAAATCCTCAGTGAGTAAATGCATCTTTGAGCCGTGTTTTCGCTCCTTAATCAAACCACTTTAGCCTCTTCCACAGCCAATGAACCAGGAGCACTGTTATAGTAAAGAGGACAGTTTCGGTGGTTGTATCTGCGACACCAATAAGATAAGGATAATTCAATATTGAAACTATAATGAAACTATAAAGTAACAATAGTGTAACACTATAAGATGAGGGAATGGTTTCGCTAAAAAACTTTAACGGAGCGTAAATACTTAGCACACACACCACCTATCAGTTCGGCAACGATGAAGGAGATTGACCTGACCAGACCTTCGCGGATCACGAAAGAAGTAGTTGACTTGATCAATGCGTCCTACTCAGGACAAACGAGACAGCAGTATACACGTGAGTTGACAAATCTGTATGACTGGCTCAATGGGAGGAAGTTGACAGATGAGACACTGTCAGACTATCTCGCCAGTCTCCACCATAAGGGTCTTTCCCCCGCCTCCTGCAGTATGGTGGTCGCGGCCGTGAATGCCAACGCTAAGCTCATGGAAGAGCCCTCGCCGGTTGGCCCCGTCACAACGCGGACACTCGCAGGAGTCCGACGTAAAGGCAGTGGTCGCGGAAGGGGGCAGATGGATGGATTGAGGTGGGAGGATGTCGAGGTGATTCTGAAAGGCGAAGACATGAAAAAGGGTGTAATCCCCAAACGAAACACCGCACTGCTGTCGGTCATGAGCGATGCGATGCTCCGTGCCAGTGAGGTCGTGGCACTGCGCGTGAATGATGTGATCTCCTCAGAGAACGGAACCGGATTGGTCAGAATCCGGCGGTCCAAGACGGATCAGGAAGGGGTAGGGGCCTGGCTATTTCTTGGACCAGAAACGCTTCAACGTGTGCGAAGATACTGCATCGAGGCCGGGATTCGTGATGGAGCTCTTTTCCGGCGGATCCGTCGAGGTGGAAAAGTTCAAGCCACAGGTCTCACCACCCGCGGCATTCAGGCCATTGTGGCAAGACTAGCGAAGGATGCTGGATTCACCGGGAGGTTTAGTAGCCACTCTCTCCGTATCGGAAGTGCCCAGTCTCTGGTCGAACGCGGTGCCACACTTCCACAGGTTCAGCAGGCGGGTCGATGGGCATCACCTGGTATGGTGGCCCACTACGTGAAAGGCCAGGTCGCTGCCAAAGGCGCCATTGCACGCTTCAAATATGGTGATCAGGTTCCATTCTTGTCACAGAAGCACGTTGCCCTCGAATAATAACACTGACCAAAATAATGTCAACAATGAAAGTGGTGATGTGCCATGCCAGCACACCTCGCATTTCTGATACTCTATGGGATATCTGAACAACCACGGAAAAAACCGACGCAAGCCCCCTTTGGAGAGCGGATCAGGTGTACAACGGGCGATTGTAACGGTTGAAGAATTCACGCTGATAAAATGGGATTGAGCCGGCTCAATCAGGCTCCTACCGCCGAAAATCCGGCTTTAGGCCCCTTCTAATTTTCAAAAGATCGGGTCTAAGTGCGGTCAACAGTGATTTGGAAAGAATTAGAGGGAGTAGGCGGAGCCGTCCCCCCTTAATTTCCGCCTTTTGATGACACTAAGGTGTGCGTCCCAGCGCGTCGCATGTAGACTATAGCGGGGGCGCGGGATTAAATCCAGTGACCTTATGATTTCGGTGCACTATCGAACCCTGCTCTGCGATCGGCGGGGATGGGTGGGTCAAAGTAATAGGGCATCATTCCAGTCCTAATTGTGCTCCCTCTCATTCTTGTACAGCAACGTTGCGACGGCATTTCTCCCTGCAAGCTCATTCCGACAGTATGCGGCCGGCATCCGGGCCGTCTGCCAGCGCCCGACAGTTTGCATCTGCGTGAGGGTTGCCCCCCTTTGGGCAAGACTCTGCGCAGTCCCAACACGGAAAGAATGTCCCCTGTATTGACCTCGCAGCCCAGCCTCGTCCACGTAGGCTTTCAGGTTTTTACGGATCCCGCGTCCACTTATGCCTTTCTTTTGGATGTGGCCCCCCCTCCACACAGATCTAAAGAGTGGTATATCGTTCTCGACGTCCCCAAGTTGTTCTATAATTAGGTGGGTCCATTCATGGATTCGCTCCATGGTGGGCGGACCGATATAGAGTGTTGCCCCCGAGCCTTCCTGATCCGTCTTGCTGTGGGCGATGTGAAGGCGGCCAGACTCATCTGGAACGGCCTCAATGTCGGCGGGTCTGACAGCGACCAATTCGCTGATGCGCAGCATACAGTCGCTCATCAGAGAGAACAGCGCAGCATCCCGGATTCCCCGGACACCATTTTTTGCAATCTGCCCCACAAGGAATTTCGTCTCAGTAAAGGTAATACCCGTGGCCTGCCCGCGTCCGCGCTGCCGTCCTTCCCGACGAATGCCTGCCAGGGTTCGCTCCGAGAGGGGACCGATTGGCGCATTTTCACCGGCAAGCCGCGCCGCGAAACGGACAGCTGCCGGAATCAGCGCGATGCTGGCGGGAGCCATGCCCTGGTCATGGCAAGACGTGAGATACTCGGATAAGAGGGCGTCCGTGAGTACCCGCCCGCCCAGCCATTCCTCCAACCTGGAGAGGGCATGATCATAAGTGACCTTGGTGTTCTCGCTGACGCTTGCCTGGATGAGTCGCCGGGCAGAGGAGGAAACAGGCCCCAGACCACGGCTGCGGTGAGTATCGGGAGTTAATGTGTCGTCCATTTTCAGTGTGACAGTTCAAGACTGAAAGGGTTCCAATAATGGCAATTATTGGAACCCTTTTTGTCCTTGACGATATAGGATTTAGCGTGCCATTCGACCCTATGAGCCCACTCTCCACCACGCCCAATGATAAAGATGTGATTTCACCACAATGGACAAAAGCACATGAACACCATTACCCACCAAACAGCTGTATACTTATGCCGTCAGATGAAATGAAGAATGGGCGGGGGAAGCGGGTTGATCCTCGGATCCGCGTATCCCCCCGGATCGAGAGCAAACTGCCACTGCAAACTGGCCCCGTTAACTTTGCGGTTATGATAAAGAACGTCGGCTGCTCGCACCTATGGGGTGTGAAAATTGGAAAAAAAGGAGACGTATACATAATGCAGCGTGACGACGAGAAGGGGCAGGAGAAGGATTACCTGCCTCGCCCGTGGCTTCGTTCTGTGGGACGTCCGCTGGCGCACCGGGTTTGTCTTTCGCGGTCGTTTTTGGCCAAGATGGCTTTAAATATTCCGACGACTTCCGGGTTGCGGGAGCGCCTTCTATCGGATGTTCTGCTTCGGTCCCTATGTAGTTGGTCCCGGCAGTGTAATGTGCCGAGTGCGCCCACGTTTTCTCGGGCGTTCCAAGAATTTGCTACGGCGAGGTTGCCCAGCCGGATTCATGAAGCCTTGATTAAACAAGGGTACGCGGGGGAGTTGGTGGGGCATAGTTCTCGGGATTCGGCGGCGCTTGAAGCGCGGGAGCGTCCAGTTCCGAAGAGTCGAGCGGCACAACCCGTGAAGCGACGCAAGCGGGGGCGTCCGAAGAAGGGGGAGGAACGTTCAAAGGTGCCTCGTCGCTTGGAGCAGCAGTTGGTGATGGAGCTGGAAGAAATGTTGAAAGCGTTGCCGAAGGACTGTACGGTGGGCCGCAAGCGTAACGCGAAGGGGCATACGCAACGATGGACGGGCTATAAGCTGCATATGGATACGGCGGACGGCGGGGTTCCGATCAGCTGTTTGGTCACCTCTGCCTCGTTGCATGATAGTCAGGCCGCCATTCCCTTAGCGAGCGTGACGGAGTAGCGCGTGGACAACTGCTACGATCTCATGGACAGCGCCTATGACGCGAAGGAGATTGCTGTACATAGGAGAGCATCGGGGCGTGTACCGATCATTGACCCGGATCCGCGCAAAAAATAAAACGGCGGATTGCCGCGAGCAAAAGGCGCAACGTAATGCCGGATTCATTCCTGCTGAGCGGGTTCGCTACCGGGAGCGTTCCACTGTGGAACGGGCCTTTGGGCGGCTCAAGAATGAGTTTGGTGGACCCAATATCCGGGTCCGTGGGCACGAGAACGTCCTGTGCCTTGTGATGTTCAGCGTGGTGGTACTCACGGTGGACCAAATGCTACGGATGGTCCAGTAAAGCGGACCATCCAGCACCCGCATACAGAATTTGGGGGCTTCGAAACACAGAAGCCGTGGGATAGGTGCGTGAAACCTACACCGATCGCGGACGAAAATTACCAAACAGAGGCCTCCCTGGACGCTAAGCACCTGTCGGCTTGAACAAACGGCGAACCCCTGCCAATGATTTGCGTAACCCGACTAAATTGAACCAGTTTATGCCGCCAATGGAGCGGGGGCAACAAGCGGGAAAATAGAATTTTGAAAGAGGCTAAAACTTTATATATATTTTTGCTATATTGACGGGAGCAGGGGGATTTTGGGTGGATGCTTCACAACTACTTCCACTAGGGTTTTTACTTCGAACATGAAAAGAGTCCTCATTTTGCCGCTGGTCTTACTGGTTGCGTGGGGTTGCGACACAGCCAGCGACTCAGAACTGACCCTTGAAGAACTGGTGGTCTCGGAAACGACGCTTTGGCTGTCCGAAGACAAGGGGGTGTTCGCCGAGGCATACCACACTTTGCCAAGCGGGTTGCACTGGTCCACCAACATTGGGAGGTCGCACGCTGTGGTTGCTTCTAAGGTTCATGCTACGGTGCAGTGCTCTATGTCTGTTGATGCGGGCCGGCGCGAGGCGGCTGCCTATGCACGCTGCATTGAAGCCATGGTGAAGATTTGCGACGTGGGCCTCCAGGATCTCTATGAAGAAGGAGACGCAACCATAACTACCACAGGGTATGACATTTTAGAAAGGCACGATGACGGCAGCATTACGCTTACGCCGTGTAACCCAGAAGACGAAGACGAAGAATAGCAAAATGAGACCTATACTTTGCATACTTGTAGCCCCGATTATTCTTGCGTTATTTGCCTCGTGCGGTTCCTCTGTGACGGAGGAACCCCAGGATATCTACACCGAAATAGAGGCGCTCATAAGAGCCGAGTGGGGAGAAAGAAGGCTCGTCCTTATAACTTCGGTTCCTGACTACCACGCTCGGTTTGAGTGGGATAATTCAGGTGAACTTTCAGATGGTCGTCATTGGGGCGCCGCTGATGCTGGCGAGTTTCTCGAACGTTATATAAAAATGCAGATCAGAACCACAGCGAAACATGGTCGGCAGGACTCCTACGGCACGCTCGCTGTTCCCGACTGCGCAATGAATAAGGGGGCGGAGTATACAGGCCTTATAAACTTCGTAAGATGTATTGTGCGCGTAGTCGAACGTTGCGACACTGTCATCTACACTGACAGCGAAGACGGCAAAACGCTCGAGGCTTACGGTGTGAACGTAACATACAATGCCGATGGTACTGTTACCGCAGTGCCCTGCAATCCACCAGACCCGCACAGGGATTAGAACCTATCTCTCGCTGTTGTAGAACATCGTGTATCGGTCTCCCCGAGCCCATCTGCTATCGTTGAATTGAGGGCGTCACGGCCGCGGTTAGCGTACGTCGCGGGTAGTCCTTGACCTTCGCTTATCTCACTGTTGACTGAGCGAGATCGAAGCGTCTCTTGTCGCCTGGAGCGTATCAAGGTGCGATCAAGGCGCTCTCAGTCGACCCGCAGGAGCTCAACACATCATGACACATCCATATCTTCGGCTGGTAACGGCCGCTCTCGGGGCATTACTGTTCCTCATGCCCCGTGGCTCTACCGTGCAAGACCCCGGTGCAACGCTTAAATGCTTTGAGGTTGCTCTGCAGTCCTAGGGGAGCAATTCAGGGATGTACTGGATAGCCGCCCGGAAACAAAAAAAGAGTTACGGGAGGCAATCTCGGAACTGCGTGCGGTCGCAAGGCAATAGAGGCCAAGAAAAACCTGATTCTCGGTGCTTTCCCACACGGCATTCCACCGGAGGAGATTCCCGTCCTGATCAATCCGGTCTGGGAACTGGGCTTTCAGGCGGGGACCGCAGAGGTGCTGGCAGATGAGCGAGAGCGACTGCGGGCATCCCCTCAGATGCAAGGCCACGCTGGAGAAACCGGCCGATGATCACCTGCTGAGACATTAGAGGCTATCCAACTGACCGATGAGTATTAATTAGTCCTTGTCCACATCCTCAACCAGCCCTGTTATTCGCCCTGGGGAGTGTCACTCCAGCCACGCTAACCAATTCCCTATCTCGCTCTCACCGCAAACATTACAAACACGACCCGACATTGGCTCCAAGCATAGCCAACAGTGTTCAACATCCCAGTCGTCGCTAGTAGGATCTTCCTGGCAGTCACAAGGGAGGCATCCACACAGATGGAAATTGTCAATCATTAGATCTTCCTGTACTGTGTCCATCCCTTTGCTAGACTCTTTAGACCTGACTCCGATTCGGCTTGCCGTACACTACTGTGGCGGTGTCCGTGGGCTACCAGCCTGGTGAGATCATCCATTGTCCGTCATCACGCATTTATCCCCAGCACTGAAATCACGCAGGTACGCCTTGTCTACTTATACGATGAGGAAGTCTGTCATCCGCACGTGCTCTTCTTTTTCATGACGCTGTATAGCGTTGAGATCGTGGTTAGCGCGAAAGTACCGTCAGTAAGCCAAACAAGAGAGATAAAAGGGATATCATGATTGTGGCAAGGATGGTGAAATACCAGACGATGGTGCCACCAGCCGAAGACTGTCTACGCTTCACATGTATTCTCATTTTGATCACCCACACCCACTGGAGGTGCCGCATTGTGTGCAGACATAGCACGCACCGTTCCGCATCATGATTGACCCGCACAGCGTGCAAATTGGGGCATCCCCCTGGACGTGATGTGCCACTGAGACGAGAGGTGTCTGTTGGGTGGGAGCTGGTGAGACGCCCGCGGTAGACATCATGGCATCTTGCACGTACAGCTCATCAAATAACTCATCGTCACCCATTCTCAGATGGGCTGCCTGCCATGTTTTCCGCAATTCTTGCCAGAAGTCGCCCCCATCCCCCTCCTTGTCCAGGAAGGTTTTAGACATCCACCGAAATAGATAGTCTATGATTGATTGAACCTGCGGGAGGTCGCGATTATTTGTATATCCGCTTGGTTCAAACCGCATAAAGCTGAACTTGGCACACAAATCCTCAAGTGGTACCCCATACTGTAATGAAACAGAAACGCAAATAGCGAAGGCCTCCATCAACCCTGATAGTGTCGAGCCTTCCTTGGCCATTCGAATGAAAATCTCCCCGGGCTGCCCACTTTCTGGATAGAGCCCCACATGTAGGTATCCCTCATGTCCACCCACGCTGAATTTATGTGTAAACGCCATTCGGGAATCGGGCAGCCGTCTCCGAACGGGTTCCGGAACGACTCCATTTGTAGATAAGTAATGCGCCGCCTCATTTCCTATAGTGTTACCACCATTTGACGTAGACAAAGGCTGGCTGCGCTTGGAGTTCTCACGGTATATGGCCAGAGCTTTTAGCCCCAGACGCCAACCTTCCATGTAGGCGTTAGCAATCTCCTTTGAAGTCACCTCTTCTGGCATATTCACTGTTTTGGAGATGGCACCAGAAACAAACGGCTGACAAGCCGCCATCATACGGATATGACCCATCGGACTAACGCTCCGGGTCCCTTTAAAAGGCTTGAATGCACAATCAAAAACTGGCAAGTCTGCATCTTTCAACCGTGGTGCTCCCTCAATCATATCATGCTCATTGATATACGCCAGAATCTCGTCAATCTGTTCTCCGTCGTACCCAAGGTGACTAAGCGCTTCTGGGATGGTGTGATTGATAATCTTGAGAGTGCCATCCCCCTCGCCAGCTAACAGCTTATACTTAACCAGCGCAATATCAGGCTCTATACCGGTGGTGTCACAATCCATCATGAAGGCAATCGTACCCGTAGGAGCAAGTACGGTCACTTGCGAATTCCGGTAGCCATGACTCTCACCCAAGGCTACCATGCGATCCAGGGATTCTTTCGCGGCACTGAGCAGATAGCCCGGGCAACTATTGTCAATTTCGTCGGCGGCGTCCCGATGCATGCGCATCACATTCAACATGGACTCA
>VXLY01000083.1 GCA_009841335.1 Rhodothermaceae bacterium
ACACATTTTGCAGACTGGGGGAGGTGTGTGTGAAACTTTGTTTATCAAACGAGATTCTACAGCGTGTAGCCGGTCACGAATGCCTCTGCAGCATAGAATTCGGGAAGTCCGAGTCGATTAAGTGCCTCTGCCGTCCCTGTATTACGGTCTCGGGCCCGCTGCCAGAACTCGCGATCATCGTAAGCTCCGGGAAACATTGCCCGGTCCTTCTGGCTTTCGTGTTTGAAAATGGCCTCTATCTTGCGGGCCATTTCCGCTCTTGAGATTGGTGTAAATACATCAGCCTGGTGTATTTCCCACTCCTGCCACGCACCACGATATAGCCACACCTTTGGCCCCTCCCGTTCCAGATTATAGCGCTTCAGTGCCCGCTGTATAGCGAAGTAGCACATTCGATGGGTGCCATGCGGATCCGACAAGTCCCCAGCGACAAATATGTGGGCTGGCGACTGTTCTTCCATGAGATCCAGTATAATTCGTTCATCCTCCTCGCCAACCGGTTTTTTCCTTATGCGCCCCGTCTGATAGAACGGCAGATCAATGAACCGTGCATTCTTCCGGCTCAGCCCCATTACTTCAATCCCGGCAACCGCCTCCGCGTAGCGGATGGCGGCCTTGATGTGCTGTACCGCAGGGAGATCCACCGTTCCGGAACTCTTGTTCTCTAAAAACTCCAGCAATTCATTCCTGCGCACACGAAAATTTTCCGCTGCCTTACCCTTTATGCCCAGTTGATCCAGACACATCTCTGCAAAGCCCAGATAACGTGACACATCCGTATCAAACACCGCTACCGAACCGTTCGTCATGTATGCGACAATGACTTCATTCCTGTTTCGGACCAACTTGTCCAGCATTCCTCCCATAGAAATCACGTCATCATCTGGATGTGGACTGAAAAGAATAATGCGCTCATCGGTAGGGAGCTGGTTTCGGTAACAAATCCTGCGTCGCAAATCATCAAATACCCGCAGACATAACTCGTCAATCTCAGGATACGCATAGACCAAACTGTGTAGCCGGTTATTCTGAAAATCTGCCTCTTCCAATTGGAGTATGGCTTTATTTACGCGCTCAGACAACCAGATAATCGCGCGTTTGGCCATCGACATATCCCACTCCACATCATAGACCAACCATGGAGTTCGTTCCCGGGTAAGTGCACCCGCAGCCGCGCGGTCCAGATATACAGCACTTCTGGGATGCTCCTGTAAGTATGAGGCTGTCACCTCTTCATTTACAGCCTCTTCCACTGCGCGACGAACGATGCGTGCTTTACCCTCGCCTGCCGCCATCAAGATGATCTCCTTGGAATCCAATATTGTACCGACACCGACCGTCAAGCCCTGTCGGGGAACGTATTCATCGCCAAAGAAATGACTGGCTGCGTCCTTTCGGGTGATCGAATCCAAGATTACTTTGCGAGTCCGATCACTGCGGGAACTACCGGGCTCATTGAAGCCAATATGCCCACTTCGACCAATGCGAAGAAGAACAAGGTCTAAGCCTCCAGCAGCCCGAATAGTCTCTTCGTACGACCTGCACCAGTTGTCTACTTCAGTTGAGGGCAGGTTGCCAAGTAGCGAATGAGTCTGATCTTCGGGCGCGTTGATGTGGTCCAGAAGGTTCTCCCGCAGAAAACGATGGTAACTCTGTAAGCGGTCCGGCTCAATCGGATAATACTCAGACAATGCGAAGGTTATCACCTTGGAGAAATCCAAGCTTTCCTCTTTGTGCATCCGGATTAGTTCCTTATATACATCCAGAGGCGTAGTACCAGTAGGAAGCCCCAGAACTGTATTCAATCCTCGAGCAGTCCGATCTCTAATGAGTGCACCAATGTGGCGCGCTACTTCATATGCAACGGAAGCGGCATCTTCAAAAATGTGCACAGGGATGTGCTCACGAGACGAACCGACAGAAATCGACATGAAAATAGAGATAAACGAGCGACTTAATTCACAAACGGGGTTTAACCCAGCCCTGCCCAACCTGCTCCAATCAATTTGACCATGCTTCAGACCAAAAATTAAATAATCAGTGATAAACACCCTATCAATACGCCTGCCAAGGTTTGATAGTAAGAGCTTTTTTCGTATCTTAGGCCAACGGCCTGCTGTGACACATTACATTACACTTGCATTTACCTGCGTTTCTCTTTCCCAATAGGCGCGACTGCGTGTCTTCGCAGCCGATAGTATGGACGTGGACCTAAGAGGATAAGCCTACAGAAGCATCTATGGATCAGCCAATCAAAGCCTTATTCGTCACTGGCGAAGTTCATCCATTTACCAACGAAAGCGATGTCGGGACTTTGACAAGATGCATACCCGAAGGGCTCCAGGCACTCGGTAACTTCGAAACCAGGATTATGATGCCTCGCTACGGAACAATCAGCGAGCGCAAGAACGGCTTGCACGAGGTTATCCGCCTCCGTCGCACAAAAGTGCACATGGGACGCTCAACGGAAACACTGACTGTCAAGGTAACGGCAATCCCCGGAACCCGCCGGCAGGTTTATTTTGTGGATAACAAAAATTTCTTCAAAAGAAAAGGTTTGCATCAAGACAAACTTGGGAATGTTTTTGAGGATAATGCCACTCGAGCACTCTTTTTTGCACGGTCGGTTCTCGAGATCGTGCGCAAGATGCAGTGGCAGCCGGATGTCGTTCATGCACTCGGATGGATTAGTGGTTTTGTACCGCTCGTGGTGACCACCGAGTATAAGAACGACCCGCTGTTTGAGTCCGCACGAACTGTTTATACCCCGGATGATATTGAGGCCAACGCAACGGTTTCTCAGAAGCTGGTAAAAAACATGAAGCTCTCCCTCAACGGAGACCTTTCTGGAATGAGTATGACTGACCTGGGTAAGCATTTTTCCGACTCTGTTGCGTACCCGCCTTCCTTGGGGCAGAATTGTGGATCATCTGTACAGTTCAGTACTGAGGCCGAGCAAATGATCGCACAGGCAGGCGATCTGTACGAGAACCTACTGAGAGTAGAAGCGGTTTAGGGGGAACATCCGTGTTCTCTCCAAAGTTGCAGGTTTTCGGCCGCGCCCTGTACCAATTCGTGCGGCCACCGCGTTCTTGGGCATATTCTTCAAATGCCCGATCCGACTTCTTATGCGCCCAATTTGCTGTTATCTATTGTCTTCGCTGCTCTTTTTGGCAGCTTGTACGGATCCGACCTCCGACGTAGGGCTAGATTTGCTGGGAGAAAGTGTAAATCTCCATGTCAAAACTTTACTATCAACGTCGTTTTCCCCCTCGTCGCTAGTTGACATAACAGGGGCTGCACCCCGTGTGCTCGTGGGAGCTGCTGACGATCCATTAACCGGTCAGATTGAGGCGTCCGGTTTTTTGGATTTTGCGGGACAGTTTTCTGGAGCCCCGTCAGACGCCATAAGTGCGGTTCAGCTGAGACTTGCGCGCAACTATGATTACGGGGATACAACAGGCGTACTCCAGTTTTCGCTGCACCAAGTTCTTGCTGAATGGGACCAGAGTGGACTTAAAGCCAACACCGCATTGACGATCGGCCCGGAGATCATCAACGTTAACGTGACAACACGGGACACACTTATTACGGTTGATCTTCCGCTTTCGTGGATTGATGCCAACGAGAACCTACTTCGAAGTGATAATTTTGGATCGGAATTCTACGGGTTCGCTTTCCTAGATAACGGCAGCGAACAAGTGGCTGGATTCAATTCCGCTTCCACGACACTTGTGGCAACGTCAACCGCTGGGCCAACGACATTTACTGTAAGCAGTACATATACAAAAATTGACCGAAAGACGGAACCCGATCCTCCAGATGATCTCGTCCTGTTCCAGGATGGCGCAGGGCCCGCAATTTCACTGGACTTTAACCTCAATGCCTACTTCTTTGACCAATCCATCAACGGTGCAGTACTCACTTTCAGTGCCGATACGATTGCCAGTCAAGACACTCCTGCAAACTTCGTGCGTCCGCTCTCCGACAGACTGCAACTGGTTGCAGTAACATCTGACCAGGAGGCGCCTGCAATCTTGGTTGGCGAAGCCGTCCTGAGTGATGACGGAAAGTACCGCTTCTCTGGTCAAGACCTCAGCGTTTTCTTCCAAAGCCTCATTTTGGGAAAGCTGGAGTACGAGTACCTGGAATTGCGTGCACCCGTGATCAACAACTCCTTGAATACGGTTCTCTTATACGGTATGACCGCCGGGGATCTGTCTCCACGCGCAACTTTCATTTCGCCACAGGTAATAATTGACTGGCGGAACGTCTCCTCTGGGAAATCATGAGAAAGTTCAGTTCATGTGCCATCCTAACAGCACTGATTCTGGCAACTGCCGTTCAGGGTCAGGGACAGGATGACGGTTCGCTCTATTCGCGGTATGGGATTGGGGAACTCATTTCATTCGCTTCCAGTCAGGCTCAAGCTCTCGGCGGTGCGGGGGTAGGACTCTTCTCATACGACTACATGAACTTCAGCAACCCTGCAACGTGGAGCCGCCAGACACTGGTGCGTGTTGCCGCCGGGGCGCAGTTCAATCGATTGCATGCACAAGATGCCGGTGGACGGAGTGAGCGCCTGATCCGTGGAAACTTCAATGCACTCCAGATCGGAGTGCCCCTCCTCTCTACGCGACTCGGTTTGGGAGCCTCCTATGAACCCTACAGCCGAATCAATTACGAAGTATCAACCACAGGGACCTTGGCCGCGGGTGCGGCGGGAGAACTGCCCCACCAGATTCATCTTGAGGGCTCTGGTGGGCTGCATCAGGCAAGGATCGGTCTCGGAGTGAGATTAAGTCGATGGGTATCGCTCGGCGCATCTGCCGATTTCATATTTGGGATTACCGAAGAGGAACGACGTGCTACATTTGACTCTGCCGATCTCCTCAATACCAGGCTAGTACGCAGTTCCCGCCTATCTGGATTAACCTCGTCTGCGGGTATAGCACTGTCCTTCAGTGGCGAAGAATACGAAATCTCAATTGCTGCCAGTGGAACGCTGCCGGTAACGCTGAAAGGAACCCAGGCGTTAACCCTTGGAGAAGGCCTAGATCTCGATACACTGGGGATATCAATCACAGGGGAGAAAACAATCAGAGGAAACGTAAAGGTCCCACTACGAACACGCGGTGGATTGTCCCTCCGATATCAGAATCGCTGGCTGCTGAGTGCTGAAGTCCGGCATGAACCTTGGTCCTCTGCCTCCAATACCCTTTACCTCACGGGGTTCAATCTGCACGATTTGCGCGATCGTATACGTTACGGAGGAGGCGTAGAGTTTATCCCCGCTGGAGCCGCCATACAGGCATCTTACCTGCGCCGGATAGCCTATCGTGTCGGTTTCTATCGGGACAACCTTTATATAAGTCCCGTCGACGGTACGGATATTGCTGTTACTGCCATCACAGGCGGATTAGGTCTACCTACACTATTTTTTGGTACCAGGGTTGATATAACCTTTGAGGTCGGTACGCGAGGGTCTACTAATCAAAACTTGATCCGTGACCGGTTTATCGGCGTATCTGCCACTTTGAATGTAGGTGAACGCTGGTTCGTCAAGCGAAGGCTCGGATAAGTCATTTGCTTTCATGTTCTTGCTTAAATTCCCTTGTTAGGAAACTCTGATCCCATGTATCGCATCCACTCTTGCCTGCTGGCTCTTCTTATTATCATCTCGGTCCCGCTGACATCTGCGGTTTCGGCGCAAACAGCCGAGAATGATCAAGAGATTAGAATCCATTACACTCTCTACCACGAGAACTGGAAAAATCAAAACTACCGTGATGCCGTACCTAATCTGGTATGGCTACTCTATAACGAACCCCTCGGCTATAAGCGCACCTCGGATGTGAATTTCAGACGCGCTATCGAGACTTTTCAGGGGCTTGCCAATGAGGAAGAGGATCCCGCGAAAAAACGTGCGTGGCTTGATTCTGCACTTGTGCAATTTGATCGAGTGATCCCCGTGCTCTCCCCACTGGACATACAGTTTGACCCCTTCATTTGGACCCGCAATAAGGGACGATTTATCCAGACCAACATCAATGAGCTCGCCGATCTACGTCCCGATATGATCGCAGCATATCGAAGCGCTTACGAAATGGATCCGCAGCGTATTGACCCCTACTACCTTGATGTTATTGTTTCGGACATGTATCAGGGGGGAGATATCGGAGGAGCACTTGATTTCCTACGTGAACTCAGAGACAAACGGGAAGGCGAAGAGAGCATTGAAGGATTGATCCATAAATACTTTTCCGTCATTCCCCCGGATGAGCAAATTGCCTTCCTGGAAGAGCAGTACGAAGCAGATCCCGATAACGCCGAACTGGTTACGCAACTTTTTGGACTGTACCAGCAAGAGGCTTATCGTGAGGAAATGCTGGGGCTTGCAGACAAAATTCTCAGCATGAAGCCTAGTGCGGCAACGTTGCGTTTGCTGACCCGGATGTACGTTGAAGACGGTGACAACGAACGCGCCATCGAACTCTACGGACAGATGCAGTCCCTGCCAGATATAGAAATCGTTGCGCAGGATTATTACAATGTCGGCTTAGCATACCAGGATATGGAGAACTTCCGCGACGCGCGGGACCACTTCAGGTTGGCAGCAGAAGCTGACCCAGATTTCCGACAGGCCCGTGTAGCTATTCCTAATCTTTATTCCACTGCCGTCGCGAGTTGTGGCGTGGCTGATCGTGAGCAGGCCGCAGTGTTCTGGCTGATTGCAGATGAATATTCTCGTATTGGCGACCAGGACGGTGTTAATCGAATGGCTACCGCCTACCCTTCCGCCGAGGATATTTTCTACGTAACACGCTGGAATACAGGTGAAAGTACGCAGGTGAGCTACACGTGTCGGGGCATGACCATCAGTGGTACAACTACGGTACGTCAACGTCGTTAAACTTCCCTGTAGTCGCGATCTCCCCGAAGGAGGAACCTGTAGGATCAAGTACGCAACGAATAATCCATTGCCGCACTATATCATTCACGGCAACCAACGTATTTTGGTGCGCTGCTGTAACGTCCGGGCCCTGTGTTTTTTGCCCCGCGTCACTCTGTATTCTTGAATATGCCGAACATTAAATCAATCAAAGCCCGTCAAATCCTTGATAGCCGGGGCAACCCTACTCTGGAAGTTGATGTTACCGCCGAGGGAGGGGCATTTGGACGAGCTGCCGTCCCCAGCGGAGCATCCACAGGTGAGCATGAAGCAATAGAACTTCGCGACGAAGATGCCTCTCGCTACTTGGGTAAGGGAGTCTCCAACGCGGTAGAACATGTAAATCACGAGATTGCATTGGCCCTGCACGGATACGATATATGCGACCAGGTTGGACTGGATCAAGCACTCATTGAACTGGATGGAACGCCAAACAAGGGACGTTTGGGAGCAAATGCAATCCTTGGTGTATCTCTCGCAACTGCAAAAGCGGCCGCAGCTGCAGTAGGCCTGCCCCTCTACCGCTATATCGGAGGAACGAATGCCTGCACCCTGCCGGTCCCTATGATGAATATTATCAATGGCGGCCGCCACGCAGATAATCGTGTAGATATGCAAGAGTTTATGATTATGCCTGCCGGTGCTACTTCTTTTTCCGAAGCCCTTCGCGTAGGAACAGAAATCT
Source organism: Rhodothermaceae bacterium (assembly GCA_009841335.1). Lineage (GTDB taxonomy): Bacteria > Bacteroidota > Rhodothermia > Rhodothermales > Bin80 > Bin80. Next base: position 7,638 of record VXLY01000083.1, read on the forward strand.
TTCATAGACTCAAAAAAGTACTTGCTGGAAGAGGCTATAGTACCGCGGTTGGCGACGAAGGTGGTTTTGCCCCCAACTTGAAATCTAATGAAGAGGCTGTGGAGGTAATCTTGGAAGCCGTGGTGCAGGCGGGATTTGAACCCGGCGCAGATGTATTCATAGCATTGGATCCAGCCGTGAGCGAAATGTTTGAAGACGGTGCCTACGTATTCTGGAAAAGTAATCCGGGTACAAAGTACTCCATTGAGGACATGGTGGAGTTATGGAGTAATTGGGTACAACAATACCCCATCGTCTCCATTGAAGACGGACTTGATGAAAACGACTGGAAAGGGTGGCAACTGCTCACCAAAGCGATTGGAGATCGCGTGCAACTCGTGGGTGATGACCTGTTTGTAACCAACACTGGACGTCTTCAACGTGGAATCCAAGAGCGGGCTGCTAACTCCATACTTATTAAGCTCAATCAGATCGGTACACTCACGGAAACGTTGGACGCCATCGAAATGGCACATAAGTCTGGCTTCACTGCAGTAATCAGTCACCGATCCGGCGAGACCGAAGACACTACCATTGCCGATCTTGCCGTGGCCACAAACAGTGGACAAATAAAAACCGGGTCCGCCAGTAGGAGTGATCGGCTTGCAAAATACAACCAGCTGCTTCGCATTGAGGAAGAGCTTGGAGTTTCGGCGAATTACCCTGGTACAAGAGATTTAAAGATTTAGCAGGGACCGCGCATGGCGTCTACAGCAGCACCACAACATGTTTCAATGGGCAGGCGTCTTACGCGACTGTTGCTTATCGGTCTAATGTTCGCGGGATTGCTCTGGTTCACGTGGTTTGATAGTTACAGCCTGATCCGGCGAGCAAAATGGCAGCGGGAGTATGAGGAACTGGTTGAGGAGAATATGCAGTTGAGAAGTGAAATAGCCGAACTCCAGTCAATGCTTGAAAACCCGCCAAGCGATGAGACGATAGAAAAAATCGCGCGAGAGCAATATGGTATGCGACGCGATGGAGAAACTGTTTATCGAATAGAGGAATAACCAAAATGCACGCGATCGGCATTGATCTGGGGGGGACAAACATTAAAGCCGCTTTGGTGCATAATGCATTCGGCCTAATTAACACGAATTCTGTCCCTACCGAAGCTGAGCAGGGTAAAGAACATGTACTGGATCAAATATCCCTGGCCGTAAAACCTTTCCTCAAACGCGCGAATCGCATACTCGGCATAGGAATCGGTGCTCCTGGGACAATTGACCTCGACAGAAAATCGTTAATTCATCCGCCAAATATGCCGGGATGGGGCATCGTTGACCTGAGATCAGTCCTAAAAAAACGTTTAGGTAAACGCCTGAGTATCTTTGTTGAGAATGATGCTAACGCGGCCGCCCTCGGATCCAGCCGCTACGGGGCAGCACGGAACTATGATCATTTTATCATGATCACGCTCGGTACGGGTGTCGGCGGTGCCATCGTGTTCAATAATCGAATCTTTCGAGGTGAAACCGGGGCAGCCGGAGAAATAGGACATATGTCCATTAATTATGATGGCCCACCGGATATGACCGGTGTCAATGGAGCTATTGAAGCATACCTTGGGCAGCGGTTCCTGACCGGTCATGCACGCGAGTTTCTAGGAAAACACCCCAAGAGTTCATTGCATACAGCTCCGGGACTGTCGCATCTCACACCCGCCACAATTGCAGGAGCAGCTATGAATGGGGACCCCGCTGCCACCGAAATCCTTAGGTGGGCCGGTCGGAAGCTGGGCTGCGTATTGGGAGGCGTTATTAACCTACTTGACATACGTACTATTGTCATAGGTGGTGGCGTTTCCAATGCAGGTGATCTGTTATTGACTCCGGTACGAGAGGTGATTGCGTCGTACATAAAACCTGGCATGCGCGAAAGCGTTGTTGTAATCCAGGAAACGCTCGGAAACGAGGCCGGTATGCTTGGTGCTGCCAGTCTTGTATTCGATCAGATTGATGACAATAACCGCAAACGGTGAGGTTGTTTTAAGACAATTATTCCGCTTTGTTGCTGTTAGTCTCCTGCTTTTTCCCCAGATTACCTGGGCACAGGAAGCTGGTTCACCCACTTCTCCGATAGAATTCAGTGCCCGGGATTCCTTGGTACTGCATATTAACTCAGGGAAGGGAGATCTTGGCACACTCACCGGTAATGCCAGCGTATCCTACGAGGGAATTCAGCTCAACGCCCACTCCATTACCCTATTCCTGGACCAAGACGAGCTCGTCGCACAGGGGCTTGCCACAGATTCGGGCTTCGTGGGCGCACCCGTGTACTCTGAGGGTTCAGAAACGTTGACAGGATCACGACTGGCTTACAATATCGCTACCCGCCGTGGACGTATAACGGAAGTAAGAACGCAGTTTGAAGAGGGCTTTATACAAGCCGAAATAGCAAAAGTCCGGGAGGACAGCACGATCTTTATCAAAGACGGCCTCTACACTACCTGCAATTGCGGACCGGATGAGACCCCGTCTTATTCACTCCGTGCCCGCAGAATGAAGGTCGTTGATCAGAAATGGGTCTATACCGGCCCCATTCAGCTCTTCATTTTCAACATCCCGACGCCTGTGTGGCTTCCCTTTGGCTTTCTGCCCTACCAAGAGGGGCGCAGAAGCGGGCTGCTAGCCCCCGAATATGGAGAAGATGAGCGGGGGTTTTTCCTGCGCAATTGGGGGTGGTATTTTGCCATGAATAATTATATGGATGCACAAATCCGCCTTGGTCTGTGGACCAAGGGAAGCTGGCAGGTTAACCCGGCTTTTCGTTACAATCGGCGGGACCGGTTCAGTGGAAATCTGAACGTTGATTTCCTTCACGAGCGAAGTGGCGAGCGTGATGATCCAGATTTGGTCAAGCGAAACAACTTGAGCTTCCGGTGGACCCATAATCAGACCTTCTCGCCAAAGTCACGCCTGAGTGCGAACGTAAATCTCACCTCCAGTACATACTTGCGCACAGTTTCCTATCAGTACGACGACAATGTCAGACAGTCTATTGGTTCCTCTGTCCAATTCAATCGTACATTCAGGGGAAGTAGATCCATCTCCTTGAGCATGCGACAGCAACAGGTAATATCTACCGGTAGCGTCGATTTGTCTCTGCCACAATTTTCTTTTTCTCAAGGAACCAGCGCCCCGTTCAAGCGCGAAAACAGCAGCGGACAGAATCAGCGCTGGTATGAGCGACTCCAGTACAGCGTTTCGTCGCGCATTAACAACAGGTATGAATTTCGACCTATCTCAGACGAGGAGTTGATTGCTAACGGCGACACATTGGCCGACGGGCAACCTGTTGATTACTCATGGTTTGAGGCGTTGCTAGATGGAAACAAATACCAGTCTGCCACTGGCAGGAGTGATGGTCGCATTCGTTTTGCCGCCACCCACCGCGTACCTATCGCGGCTCCGTTTGCGATACGCCAGATACCTCTATTGGGACAGGTTCGCCTGAATTTATCGCCGAACGCGAATTACACCGAGGACTGGTTCATTACTTCTGAGCGCCAAACGCTTTTGGCCGACGGTACAACCGAAAGAAAAACGGAGCAAGGTTTTTTTGCCCTAAGACAGTTCAATACGGGAGCATCCGCGAACACAACAATCTACGGGCTTTTTCCTGTCAGACTTGGACAATACCAAGGATTAAGACACACAGTGCGACCCAATATTGGGTTTTCATATCGGCCGGATTTTTCTGGCGATACTTGGGGATACACACGTCCGTTACTGGATGAGGCCGGCCTACCTGTTGTGGACACTCTGGCAACTGGACCGACCCCTCGTCGCTACAACATTGTTACGGGCGTACAGCGTGGCGTGCAGAAGGCGATCAGTTTTGGTGTCAACAATACATTCGAGACCAAGCGGGTGAGTATAGACTCAACCGGGGCCGATCAAAGTCGTGTTCTCCGGCTCTTCACGCTGAACGTATCCAGCAGCTATAATCTTGCGGCAGATTCGCTCAGAATGTCTCCTATACGCATAAGCGCTCGCACTAATATTCTGGGCCGGTTCAACATTAATTTCAGCTCCACCCTTTCACCCTATAAACTGAGCCCTGATGGTCGTCGCATGGTGAACGAGTATGCTTTCTCATTACGCGATCTGAAGATTGCTCGGCTAACGCAGCTGAGCGTACGCGGGAGTATGCAATTGCGTGGACGCGTGCGAACCCGTACAACAGACATGCCGACGGCCACTTCAGGCATGCCCCAATTCGGCAACTCGATTCCCCCTTTCGGAGCAGGGATCAACAATCAGTTTTCTCAAACCAGCGGGGCCGGGGGATTCGAAAACTGGTCATTAAACTTAAGTTTTGTCTATCAAATTACTCGACCGCAATTAGTCCTCCGCCGTTCGGCCACTGTAAATACGGGCTTCAACTTCAGTCTAACCCCAACTTGGCGTGTTCGAGGCCAAACAGGCTACGACTTTGAGCGAAAACAAATCGTAACCACGACACTCAATATATCTAAGGAGTTTGAGTGCTGGAATATGGCTTTTCGCTGGATTCCATTTGGGGCTTACCAGTCATGGGGATTTAATTTACACGTGAAGAGCGGGCGCCTGGCGGAATTTCTGCGCTTCCAGCAACCACGTGCAGAACGTAACCGGGGATTTCGGGGGATCTGAGCACTGCCCTTGCAATCGCGTGGCTCCAGTCAACGTAAGATATTGTACCATAGGCAGGTTCTGCAGGCGATACTGATCACTCTAGTGCTGAACATACCTTTGAGTACAATTATATCCCAACTCGTCCCCTCTTCTTGGAGACGTTACTTTGCTGCATTTGACGTTCACCGTGATACGATGGTGGCATGCGCCTATAATGTGAGCCATTGGCGTGGACAACGTCATTTGGATTCAATTCGGCGACTAATTTGAAGATATTGACGTTGGCCGACGGAGCGTGCCCCACCTCGCCGACTTGGAAGGAAATGCAGATCAAGATCTGATTGTGGGGTACCAAGCCAGAGGCTTTTTCCTCTACATGAACAAGGGATGTACCGAGTACCATACTTGTTGAATCCGGTGCACTTCCTGCTCCATTTCGAATTCTCGCGGTCCCCGCATTAATGGAAATCGACGCGGACGGAGATCTAGATGTGTTCAGTGGCGGGCTGGACAGTGGACAACTATTTTTCCGTCACATCCTATGTTGAGTAACTAGTTCTTGTGACGCTTAGAAAGTTGACGGCCCATGTATTCACCAGCAGCGGACTCCAAGTAATCAGTTGCTTGGCTGACACTCGTGGTAACCATCCTTATAAGATCCAGGAAATGACTCCGATGCCAATCCTCTGCGGGTAATCCGAGCTCCTTTGCGGCTGCAGCTGCCTTCTTTTTGTTGGGACGATGAGCAAGCCCACCGTGAATCCGTAGATCATAGAGAAATGCCAGAGGAGCCAAATCATTCCGCATTCTATCATATAGGTTCTTGATCTCAATTTGCAGGTCAAAGTCGCGGATGCAAGCTGATTGTTCTCCAATTCGCCTCACAAGCATAGGGATTTCTGCCTCATTGGCTTGTAACTGCTCCATCAACAATGCAGATAGTGTAATCCGCTCCAATAGTCGTCGAGAACCCAGTGATTTCCCACCATCACCTTGGTGAAAACCACTGTCCCACGCTCGACACAGCTGTCGTAGCACCTTGGGCTTCAAGCCATCAATAACCAATGTAGACATAAATGTGGCTCTCTCCAAGAACTCATCATCACTGGCAGTGGTAGGATAAACCCTTTTTAGACTGCGTGCAGCAAGGCTCTCGCCGGAGCCACACCAAAATGAAGTCAGAGCTATAACATTCATGGCTTGGGCCAGATTCGTCAAAGCCTTGTTCAGCATGTCCAGGTTCTGAATCAAATACTTGACTTCAGATGGTATCTTCGGCTCTCCGTTAATCGTCCTAAAAGTCTCCGAACTTGGTGGTTCAACAGCAAATTGCTGCCAGTGCGACCACTCTTCAAAAGGAAGTTCCTCAGCAAAATCACCGATATACGTCTTGAGGAGATCATTACCAATCCTTGAAATACTCTTTCGCAATCCCCAGTAGTCTTGACAAATAACCTCGCCGCTGTCTTTAACCTCAAATCTGGAATCTCTTTCGTACTTTGAGAGCACTTCTTGCTTAAAGTAGATGTATTGTAAAAAATCGCAAGCTACCCCGGCGTATTCCCGTTCCCTGTTTATTTCACGATCTACGAATCTAGCTGGAGCCGCAGGTCCCTTTTTGGTGGGAAGGGTAAATTCGTAACGATCAAAAGGGGGCTCTTCTGCCCACGGATTGTTAATATCAATCTTCGGGGGCTGAATCTCAAACCACAAGTTCAGAAATCTCCCTATGTACAGTTCTCCCGTAATTGGATTAGCGTATCCAAAATTGGGGAATTATATAGGATACTTGAAACTTTCTGATTTGGGCTCCGTATAAGAT
>VXLY01000112.1 GCA_009841335.1 Rhodothermaceae bacterium
ATCTTTGAGCGCCGCTCGCGATAGTCCGGCGCTGGACTATTCGGCGCTCCCCCGTTTCACGCCGACTCAAGGTCTCCTCCAGCGTGATTGCTTCCCGTGCGGGCAGGGATGCAGCACGCTCGCTTGGTCGCTCGGGGACTGATCTTGTATCAGAGTTGGCAGGAACTGCCGGCGCAGGGGCGGGATTCACCACCGAGGTGAAGGCCACTACGCGGGTCGCATATGCTCCAGTTGAGACATCTGAGATCGCTGCGATTCCATACAAAAGCAGCAGCACCAAAAGGGCGATCCCCCACCCACTCAGACGGTCGCGCGTGACGGGTTTTTGGCTCCAGGCTCTAATCTGCCGGAGCACGGTGGTTACAGCTGGATGGATCGGGATACTGAGGTTCATGAGGCAACAGGTGCACAGACAGTTGAAGTTCTGGCGCATGCGTCCAGGACGTTGACCAGGCGCTGCACGTGCACCCCCGAGTCTGCGGTAATCAGGATCTGCCGCGCAGATCCGTGTTCCTGTAGGCAGGAATCCAGTCCGGTGATTCCTCTACCGCCGCACACGCGCCGATTTTCCGAGGTAAGTAGCCATGCGGACTCCATAATGGTTAGCGTCAGGGGAGATGTACCAGCATCCACCCCGGACTGGCTCCCGTGGGGTAGCGCCACTTCATGCTCAACGACCAGATCAGCCGTGAACAAAAAGGCCATCAGGAGAATGAGCGTAAGGTCAAGGAAGCGGACCATGATTGTTGATTTCTGCATCGGCTTAGACTCTGTTTTCGTAGAGGCGTGCGGATTAGGGTTTCTTCATATACTCCACTAGAAACACCGCGGGTCGATTGAAGGACTCAAGAACCTGGTGAATTTCTAGAAGTCTGAGTGCGTCTGCCTCTGCATCAACCCGGAGCTCCACTGGGCGTCCAGACTCCGAGCTGATCTCGGCCAGTTCCTGGGCGGTGGATTCTCCCATCCCCTCCACCTGCATCGCGCCAGAGAAATCAACAGATGCTTTGACAGGAAATGGAATCCCGCCCTGATCTTCCAGGTCCTGACTCACTGGGATGACTACCTCCTGATCCGAGATTTTGACGATCGCGAGCAGGCTCAACAGAAGCAGGAGGGTCAAGTCCACCAGACGTACGAGGAAGTTTGATTGCATATACTCTCAGCTTTTACCTGTTTGATCGCGCTTATTACGCTTCCGCCCCGAAGCCAGGTGTAGGGAGATGAGGCGCTCTGCCACGCCCTCTCCCCACGCCCGCGAATCTGCGAGATGCCTGGAGGTGAACCTCATAACAAACGTGTCCGCGGCCTCCAACATCAGGCTGGCCGCAATCCCCAAGAGCGTAGACACGACGGCCAGACTGATCCCGACGAACACCGTGTTTGGGTCTGTGCCTGCCGACGCAAAGCTCACGTAAATTCCAACGAGGGTGCCGGCGAGACCCAATCCTCCTGCAGCGCTAGAGCAGTAGGCAACTACCCGCCGCGTAATACCCAGGGATTCTTCTTTCGCCTTGAGGATCCCACTGACTGCACGCACGAGTGACGAGTGTTCCGTGTCCAGTTGAAAGCGGCGCAGCACTCCCCGCAGGAGTAAATGGTACGTGCTATGCCCCTCCAGGGTGGCAGCACTGCGAAGGTCCCTGGTCGACACGCGTTCAATGTCCAGTTTTCGCAGCGTTGTAGCGGAGACATGATCACGGTAAGTGCCGACTATAATCTGAGCCAGGAGCGCCAGCCCCAGGACGAATACACCAAGGATCGGCCACTGAAATCCTCCCGCCAACCCGATCACATCCAGGATGTTTTGCGCAGATGAGGGCGAATTATCAGGAAGGACTGCAGCAGAGTCCTGGACAAGCTGTGTTGCATCCTGCAGGCGGAGGAATAACATGTGTGAGGGAGACTGAAAAATATATACGAATATATTATCATTTATCAATATAAAGCCGAAAAACCAAGAATGTTCCTGTATTCAGGGTAATTTGAGCGGGTTTGGGAGACCAAGTACCGTTTTGACGAGATTCCTAGACGGCCTACGGACCGCCGATCACTGTAGTGGATTCGAGACGTTTGGCTCAATATACCCTTCTATGAGGGCTAAATGATGGTTATCGGGGAAACAGTGGGCATAATATATATTATAACAATACATTGAGACAGCGGCGATGAAATAGATCAGCGCTGTAATCGATGTTCCAATCCCCGATCTTCAAGGCCCTCCCCAACCTCTCTCCGATCCCGTCCAACTCGGCCCCGCCAGTCAGAGTCCACTCCCTTCCCCCAGGCAGGCTTCTTTGGGAGTTCTATCGCCTCGACCCCTCTTTGAGCCAACTTGTCATAGACATCTGTCGCCTTGGCGTGTCCCTGGGCGCTTGCCAGCTCATACCAGCCCATTGCAATCCGGAGATCCTGTTTTACTCCTGCTCCCAGGCGAAAGACCTCCCCCATTTGCCACTGGCAATGAGCGTCCCCATCCACAGCTCGCTTCCAGCAGCCCGCGAGCTGCCTTGCATTCTGAGGGAGGTTTGACGGCATCGTCAGCGTCTGACCGTCTTCGGTCAACGACATAATAAACTTGTCCGGGGCAGGCTGCCCTTCGTTTGGTGGTGGCAATCCCTTTTTCTTGTTTGAGTATACTCCCGCTTTTGTGGTAGCCCTTCGAGGGGGGATTTCATGACCGGGGAGACTGGCATGTCGCCCAGGGACCTCACGCCAACCAAATTGCCGTTCCATTGATCGCAGTGTTCGTTGAATGGTTGCATAATCTTTGGAGCCCCGCCACGCCGTGCAGGTCACAGGATGAACCCGATTTACCAATATGTGCATATGCGGATGAGGTCGGTCTCGATGCCTCGCCACAATCGCCTGATGCTCTTCAAGCCCCAGGTCTTTGAGCATTCGTTTTGCCACCAAGGTCATTTCTTCATTGGTTACGGTTTCAGCCTCCAGCTTTTTGATGTCACCCCCCATCTCTTTTATGGTTTTTCTCTGCTCATCACTCATGTCATTCGGATCCCAACTTATGATGAGGTGATAGAGAGGCTTCTTACATCGCTCGCTTTGTGACGCAGTCAGTTCTACCTGCGAGATGACCTGATCCACCGTTTTCGCAAAGGGAATGTTTTGAAGAAACAAGGTCTCTCCTTTCTTCTTATCCATTACATAGGCAATTCTCTTCCCGATCTTTGCCCGCGAGGCTTTTCTTGTTTCAGCAACCATCAGTAATCAAAGATTGGTAGTCCTGCATAATGAGTCGCCACATTCTGCAGCGTCATGTCTTCCTATATTTCCTTCCAGACGAAAATTCGTGGTTGAGTCGAATCACTCTCATCCCGATTCTCACGGTCTTCCCTACAATGTCAACGGTTGCAAAGCGACACTCACTCATCTGATTCAGATTACTCAACCACTTCTGGAGCCCATGCATCACCCCGCTCCACGCCTTCCTGCCGAGTGGGCCCTGCAGCGCGGCTGACCGCACAAAGGAGGACTGTGGCAATCCCACCAGTTCGGCACGCTCCTTAATCCTGACCAATTCTTCTGCAGACCCGCGGACCCATCCCCGATGCTTCCGGCTTCCAGGTCCCTTCTGCGTCTGATACACTCGGATCCATTCCGTCTGGGGGATCCCGTCTAGGGTGCCCTCAAGTTCTGAGAGAATCCAGCGAAGTCTCTCCGGACGGACGTCTCCACCCTGGTTAACAAAATGCATTATATCGTTCAGCTTGTGGCCCACGCGGTCGACCCGCTTCGCAAGACCATGGACCAGATCTACCCCGATGTCGCATGTCAATGCGGCTTGCCGAATGTATCGGTTGATGGAGAGCTTCGCGTAGGCTGCGCGCCTCTTTACAGACTCATACTCCTGGTCGCTCATGTAAATCCGAGGACCAGGAAGTGATCTATAGATCCGTGACGGATTCACTCTTCCAGGTTCCATTTTACTGCCGGGACTGTCCCCAGCCACTTCTCGCGCGACCCTCAGCGCACAAAATTCGCCAAATTTTACCCCGTCTTTTGGGTACAAAAGACATAGCTTGCAGGGCTATTCGCGGCACCCCCCAACCGCCAAGAATCCCGCCGCAACCGCTCACTGCCCACCTCCCCCCGGAAATGGACCGAATCCACATAAAGTGGATCCGGGAATTTATCGTTACAGAACTCGATCCGTGCCTCATTCGCGGCACGGATCGACAATCCCCGCCAAGGCAATAAAGCAAATAGCGAAGGTGTGCTGCATTTTATCGTTACATATGAGCACGGAGTGGAGCGGCAAAAAGAGTATACTGGGTGACCGTTCGGCTGACACGCGTTGACGAAATGAGGGTTACACATTCAAGTCTGCGCATCACTCTCGATACAGACACCCTTGAGATTCCGACCCGATCTGCGATCTCTCCCTGTTTCAACGCTAGGCATTGGAGATAAGTGGGAGATTCGGGGTTTAGGTCTGCATGGTCTGCAAGCATCTGAAGAACAGCCCGTGTGTAGTCTCTCCGGTTCGGCTTCCGGGTACTCTTGACCACCCACTGCCTCAATGATTCACGACGCTCCTCCCGACTCATCAGTGCATCTACCTGGCACAACGCCTTCGTAGGGAGTGCCCCCGTTCCCTGAGGGAGGGGAGCCAGTTTGGGTCGGCCCTGCTTTCGCCTGAGAGTTATAGGTGAAGAACTCTCTATATCATCAACCTGGAAGTCAAATAGACTTGGGGCGTATTTACTCATCTGCTATACATTCTTGGGAAATAATATTATAATATAAATTATATCATATTATATATCATTTAGCGGTTAAAGCCCCACAATCCAGCTTTAATACTCCTACACCTGTCAAATTGAGCAGGAATGATATTGAACACGCTCTGTAACAAATTAATATAATATTATTGTTAATTTTATTGGAACAAATCATTTGACTGACCTGTTTCGGCAGAAATCAACATCTCTTACTCACATGAACTACGCATCCAAACAACCGCATCCCGCTCGCCAGATGACAGCATTTCTCGCCTGGACGTGCGCACTTTTGATCCTCAATCCTCCTATGGCTATGGCCGCTGTGGGTGTCGGGGAGGTGCAAGGCTTCCTCGGGGGAGTGACAGGTTTTCTGACCGGCCCAATGGCCACGAGTGTCTTGATCATCGCAGTGGTCGTCTGCGGAGTAATGTGGTTCGCCAACCGCCAGAATAGCGGCGGACAAACACTGGGGCGTATTGCGATTGCAGGCGCACTCATCATGTTCGCCGGCCCCATCATAAAATTGGTCGGTCCGAACCAGACTGGCGCGATCATGTGATGACCCAGCTAAATCAGGCCACTGTCTACAAGTCTCTCACTCAGCCTCCCATGCTGATGGGACTCCCCCAGACGGCTACGATTCTGGGGCTCGGGGGAATATTCCTGGCCTGCGTTGCCTCTGGATACAACTTGATCGTAATCGGCGTCACGCTGGCTATCGCCATGTCTGCACTTCTCTTTCTCCGACGAATGTTCGAGAAGGAACCATTCATGATGGATATCCTCCCGGGCTATTTCAATTGGCCACCGTTCATGCCTCATCACAGTCGGACGAATCCACGGCCCGACTCCGTCCCCAAATCTCCGTATGACTGATGTGGTGGCCCTTCATCTTTCTTTCTGGTGTAGCCGTGGGTACCGCGGCCGCACTCATGGTGAGGCAGTATCTGGTCTCCAGACAACCCAAGGAGGTGGGACTTGCAGACCGACTTCCCTGGGCGCTGCTGGTGGCGGATGGCGTCATCCTGTGTAAGGATGCCACGCTATTGGGTGGGTTCGTGATCAGGGGCGACGACCTGACCACAGCTCCGCATACCGCAGTCAACCTGGCGGCGGATCTGGTACGGGAAATGATTGGCTACCTCCCGCCAGGATACAGTATCGAAATGAATGTCCACCGCAACGCACACCAGGCCTACCTTTCCAGTGGCGCCCGCCATTTCCCCACGTCTAAGTTGGAGGAAGTGGACAGGGAGCGGGAAATTCACTTCAGGATGCCAGGTCAGTACTACGCCAGCACAGCGACCCTCTTGGTGAGTTTCACCCCCCTGAAAGAGTCCGTCAGTAAAATGGAAGGATTCTTTGTCAAGGGCACAAGCCTATCTGTGAACTATCCCGCTCTCATTGAAGGGTTCCAGCAAACCCTGGACGAGTTGACCGGGCATATGACCTCCGCCTTCTCAATCAACCGGATGGACTCCACTCGGCTGGTTACCGAGTGCAATCAATGTCTGTCCGGTGACCCCGAACCTGTCATCCCCGACGGAGGCTACCTGAATTACGCGCTGGGTTGCGGCGACTGGTACACCGGCTTCACGCCGCGTTTCCGCGATCAGCACCTCCACCTTGTGACGATCACGAGCTTTGGCCCATCTGTCCTGGCCGCGTCGGGAGACTTCTTCAATACGATCCAAGACGATGTCCGGTGGCATCTCCGTTTCCTGCCTCTCTCCCGTGCGCAGTCCGAGGCCAAGCTGAAATTCATCCAGAAGAACTGGTTCACGCAGCGGAAGGGCCTTAGGCAGTTCCTCCCCGGGGGGGACAAGGAAGGACCAGCAATCGAAGATGTGCACGCCGTCGCCATGCAGAAGGAAACAGCAGAAGCTCATGCGGAACTCTCCAGCGGGGAATCCAGATTCGGCCATCTGAGCAACACCATTGTTGTACGCGACACGGATGAAAAGCGTGGTCGTACACGTGCCATGGCCATTGTGCAGCGCGCACGGGAAGCCGGGTTCATTGCGATGATCGAAAGCGTGAACGCGCCGGCTGCATTCATGGGATCGCTTCCGGCGTTCGGCGCGGTGAACCACCGCCGGTTCCTGGTGACCAGCAAGGTCGTGAGCCATCTCTTCCCTACCACGCAGTCCTGGACAGGGGACCCTGTCAACCCCAGCGCACTCTTCCCCAAAGATTCTCCTCCATTGATGCAGGTAAGTGGACGTGGGGCGAATCCATTCAGACTCCACCTCCACCATGGAGATGTTGGACACACCCTTGTAGTGGGGGCGACCGGAGCCGGTAAGTCGGTCCTGGTAGGCAGCCTCATGCTGAGCTGGCTGCGCTACGAGCACAGTCGGGTCGTGTGTTTTGACCTGGGGCGGAGTCACGCCCAGCTTACACAGTCCGCCGCAGGGGCACATGTGGATCTGGGACAGGATGAGTCTCCGCCGTTACAGCCCTTACTCCATCTGGACACAGACACCGACTTCCTCTGGGCACAGGAATGGGTCACCGGCATCTGCGCTTTGTCCCAAGTCAAATTGTCCCCCGCAGAAAGGGTGGAGATCGGGGATGCGATCCAATTGGTCGCCGCCGAACTTCCAGAACACCGAACCCTTACCGCACTTCACACCTACCTACCACCGTCTATTCGGGAGGTCCTTGAACCATACACTGGAGAAGGAACTTTCGGCAGCATTTTTGACGGTGTTGAGACCGGAGGGGAATCGAACACGCGGATGAAGACCTATGAGCTCCGGGACGTACAGGACATGGGAGAGGCGGTCATCGGCCCACTACTTCTAGCTCTATTCCGAAAAGTGGAGCGCGCCTTGGATGGTCGCCCGACCTTGATTGTGATTGAGGAAGCATGGGCGGCACTCATGCGGAGCGACTTCAGCGACCGGCTTCAGAAGTGGCTCTTGACACTCAGAAAGCAGAATGCCTCGGTCATAATTGTGGCACATAATCCGCTCCAGATCCAGTCCCTCCCGAATCACGGGATCATCACCGACTCGTGTCCAACGCGATTCCTTCTCCCGAACCCTGAAGCACGAGTACCGGCTCATGCCGCAGTCTACCAGTTTCTGGATCTGAATCCGCGCGAGATTGAGATGATCGCCACTGCGAAACCGAAGCGGGACTATTACTATAAGTCTCCGCGAGGCAGTTGTCTGTTCGACCTTAAGCTCGGCGCCAAGGCAAGGAAGGTTTTGATCCCGCCCAAGATATCGGATTCCGAACCAGAGCAGTCCGGGCTGAATGGACAGCTCAAGAACACGAACAATTTGTTCCAACCAGCTGTCTCTGTCCAACGCCTCTAACCATTCACCAACTGCCACATCCATGAAGTCTCTACTCACGCTTACTGTCCCCTCACTTGTCCTGATCGTGGCAGGTCTGATGCCCTCGGCCGCGTCCGCACAGTGGACTGTCATTGACCCGGCGAACCTGGCTCAGGCCATCACCCAGGTTACGAAACTCGTGGAGCAAATCGATCTAATCAGAGAACAGATCGACCTCCAAGAGACCATCCGCAGAGCCGCCGATGATCACCTGAATGACTTTAGGCAGAGCCTTGAGTCCAAGCTGGCCTTTGATGTGGATAAGTATTTGGATAGACATCTCTCAGAGATCCACCAGTTTGACAATGCGTCTCATGTGAACCCCGACGCGATCAGTTCAAAAACGAGATCCGAGACGGAGTTCATCGAATACTTCAACTATCACGACCCAGACAGGCTGCAAAACTACGACCCGGCCGAGCATGAACGGATGCTCTTCACCTCAATCAATGAGAGCATGAACGAGATCCGCGATGCGCGTGCCAGGCTGACCACAACGGCAAGCGAGATCAAAGAACTCTCTCGCAAGGCACGTGCAGCATCTACCCCAGAGGAGCGAAGACAGCTTCAGATCGAAATCGACCTTCTGCAGGCGAAACAGGAGAATGAGGCACAGATGCTTACCATCTCCCGGGCTGATCTCGAAAACCTGCTGGAGATGAGTTCACATGCCGAGCTAACCCGCCAACGAAACGAGGCGATCTACTTGAATGAGAGCTTAATTGCTGCGGGCTCCTTGTCCAACGAGGAAACAGAACGCCACATTAAAGATGTGGAGGCGGGGCTGACGACCAAGGGGGGGAATCCGAAGCAAGTCCATCTGCGCCCAACCTTCCGCAAAGGACAGTAACCTGATCTATGCCACCTGCCTTGTTTGACAACTGCAACGAATTTTCGGATGTCTTATGGTGCATCCAGGGCCAGGCCGTGGTTCTGACAGAGATGTGGCTGGGAAAAGCCTTGAGGTTCGCCCGCTATCTGTTCTACTCGCTCTTTGTACTGGAACTGATAGTGACAGGGTACCTCGCCTTGCAGCGACGTGGGACGTGGGACGAGCTCCTGCAGCAGGTGGCCACGAAAATGATTATCCTGGGCGTAATCTTGGTTGTCTTGCTCGGTATAGACCAGGCAGGGTCCCCATTCATCAGCCGCGTCCCCTTCGTTCAAGTCCCAGAGGCCGTCGCGCGGGACGTAGCAACTTATGTTGCGGGAACGAAGGATGTCAGCACTACCCCGGTGCACATCCTGATGAAAGGATTTAACTTGGCGGGCGAGTTTTTTAGTGTTGCAAGTTCATCTATCTCCGCGTTCAGTCTTTTCAACCTCAGCACGTTCGGGGTGCTTGTTCTGGTCATCCCGATTATAGTCTCCCTCCTCACGGTCGGCGTCTTCATTCGTCTGGCAGTGGAGTACCTCAAGGTGATAATTGAAACCTACTTCGTCGTTGCTGTGGGGGCGTTCACGCTCTCCCTGATTGCATTCCGCGGGACCGCCCCTATCGCGTCGGGCTATATCCGTTCTCTCGCGGCCCTCCTGCTGCGCATCTTCTTCCTCCTGTTTGTGATCCTGTTCGCGGTTGAGCTTGCCGAGGGCCTCATGACGGTCATCCGAAACTCCACCGGGGAATTCCCAGGCTGGGAGAACTGGGGGGACGTAGCCAAGGGGACCCTTCCTTTTCAGTTCACCTTTGCCGCGGCCATGATGCTGATCCACGCCCTGATCCAACTCCCTGACAAACTGTCCCAGCAACTCACGGCCGGTCTTTCGATTGACTTCGCCGGGATGCTGAAACGACTGTAACGATGCCGAAAAAAAAGAATCAGGCCGAGCAAGAGTCCCATGCATGGGAGAAAGGACGTGCTCAAATGGATCGCATGTATGCTGATCTGGCACTGCGCTGTCGGCAATGGATGACGGCAGCACTAGCAGCAATGGCGGCCAGCATAGTTCTGGCTGGAGGCATTGTGATCCTGGCGGTCACAGACAAGGACAGCCCCTATGTCGTGGAGGTCGACAGATTTGGAGAGATACGCGCCGTCGGAGACATCTCGGTGCAGGATGTACCGGAACGTGCCCGCAGGGCGACGCTGTTTCGCACGATCAAACACATGCGGGAGATCCCCTCAGACGCACGTATCCTGAGTGCGCGCCATGAGACGGCGCTGGCTCACATGTCTGACAACGCCGCGGAGGTTTTCGCAGAGGACCTGGCCACCAGCGCAGACGCGCTGAACGAGATGCTACAAAGAAGACGGACACGATATGTGACAGAGCTGAAATCCCTGCTCCCGTTCCCAGACCGTCCCAACATGTACCGGGTGACTTGGTCAGAGTCGGGGGGAGGCGAGACGGATCTATCGTATGAGGGCTTTTTCCAGATCCAGGACGGCATCCAGCCCACCCCCGCCCAGGCGCTCCACAATCCGCTCGGGATCTTCATCGCGAACTATTCCATCTCCACATTAACGACCGACGAAGAATGAAAACTACCGCCTTTTTCACCGAAATCTTTTTGTGGGTAGCCGCTGCCGCCACGATCGCGCTCCTTGTGCATTCCGCGGCCGCTCAGTCCCCAGTCCCCGAGCGAATCGTGGACGCAGAAACCCCTCTTCAGCAGGCGATTGATGAACAGTTGCAGGTCTATGCAGCCGGAGGCCGCCCAGAAGTACTCCGTACCTCCAACGCGCTCATCTACCCGTTTGGGATCTATCAGCCTGTCCTGACTTGCACCGTACTGAGAATCTGCATTATTGAGCTCGAAGTGGGTGAGGAGGTCTATTCCATGGGGGTGGGTGATCAGGTGCGTTGGAACATTGACCACGGCACCACGGGACCACAGGGGAGAACCATTTATCTAACCGTTGTCCCGACAGACTATAACCTGACGACTAATCTGGTCATTAGTACGGACCGCAGGATGTACCACATGACCCTGGATTCACCTCCCAAGCAGGGAAGGAACGGCACGCTGAATCCACTGGAGCCGTATACCAGGCACGTGCGGTTCTACTACCCCGAACAGATTCGCACATTGAGTTCAGCCCATCCCGACGAGGAGTCGGTCACACAGACGATCGGAGCTAAACTCGAAGACCTGCAATACGGATACAACTGGCGCGCGGAGAACGGGTTTCCCTGGGAACCCTTAACAGTGTTTGATGATGGCAGGCGCGTGTTCCTTCGGATTCCTCCGGAGGCGAAGCCGAACGGAGTTCTATTGATAGGGACGCAGCGAGATTCCCAGCCAGGAAATTACCTGGTTCGAGACGGATTCCTGATCATTGAGCGCACATTCGATGAAGCCCGACTGATCATTCCCGGCCCCGACCGCAAGCGCTTTCTCCGAAGGACAAGACAGACTCAACGCTCACTCATCATCACAAGAAGCCAATGAAAATTCTTTTCCGACGCCACACAGACTATGACCCGAGCGAAGTCAACGATCCCGCGCCACCGAGAGGGATTGACCGAAAAACCATTGTCCTGCTGGCCACGGGAGTAGGCGTAATGGTGGCGGTACTCTTCCTTGCGAATCAGAATGGATCCGACGAAGCTAATTCTGCCTCGCCCCCTGGGTTGTACCCAGACGTGGAGTATGGAGGAGTGTTTGAACTGGGCACCCCCACGCCGATTGCCGAGCCTCCCGCTCCGGCGGAGTTGCCAGAGTGGTACGGAGGGCGATCGCGCCTCAGCACAGGCGAGGAGGAGGATCCACGAATCACATCCTTTCAGAAAGCCATCGGGAGTGGAGGCCTCCTCCTGACAAGAGATCGCAACTCTGACAAAGTCACTGAGGCAGACGCAGACGTAATGCAGCGCACTGCCCACGGTCCCCGCGTCCTGTTGGAGGGGTCAATGATCCCCGCTGTACTGGAAGCCCCGATCAACTCTGATCGTCCAGGTCCGGTCCGGGCAAGGGTGACGCAGGATGTCACGGATTCCCAAAGCATGACCCAGACGCTGATCCCGGTCGGTACCCGGGTACTGGGTGCAATGGGCGAGTTTGAGACGGGGGCGGTATCCGTCTCTTGGCACCGGCTCATCTTCCCTGATGGAAGCACCATGAATATCGGTGAGATGCCCTCCATGGATCGTGGCGGCGGTGGCCTGGTCGGGAACGTGGACCGTCACGCTTTCGCCTCTTTTGGACGAGGCGCGCTGATGGCGGTCCTGGGTGCCGTATCCACGGTAGGCACCGCGCAGTTGGGAGAACATGGCGGTCTTTATGGCGGAGCACTGGCACAGCAGCTCGGCTCCGGCGGAACCCGAACCATGCAGCAGTTCAGGAGGCCCCCCACCATCACGGTGCCACAGGGCCACTCCTTCCAGATCTGGGTTACACAGGACATTCAATTTTGACATGTCTAAGGTCTACGGACACCGCGCTCCCCGCCAAAACAAGCGGGTGTTTTGGATTGCCGCACTGATCCTGTCCGTACCACTGGCGCACCTGATTGCCATGAATACCAGGGTCCTGTTGGTCGGTCCGCCCCATTCCGTTGAGCCTTGGGTGGAGCCGCAGGGTCTTCTGATGTACGGTTTGGGCATCGCTGTCCTGGGAGCCGCTGTGATGCTGCGTGCGAGCAGTCAACTGACTGGTGTCCTGCTGCTGGCGCTCGGAATATTCGTCATGTTTACACCGGTTTACTCACCAGTCCTATTGTGGCGCGCACTTGCGACTCAGTCCTCCTCCTTCGACCTACCAGTTGCGATCGGATCAGGTCTGTTTTCACTTACGTATGGCTTCTTTCTTGTGTTCAGCATTCGCTACAGGAAAAGCGGCGTCAAAGGATCCTCCGACTGGGGAAAAGCTAAGGTGCTCCGGACAAGCCGTAGTGGTTTCGTACTTGGACGCGACCAGAAAGGCAACTTACTGAGGTACAATCGCGATGGGCACCTCATGACCGTCGCAGCAACGCGTGGCGGCAAAGGTGTTGGAACTATCATCCCGAACCTGCTCCTGCACCCCGGGAGCTTCATCTGCACCGACCCTAAAGCCGAGAACTGGTTCGTCACCCACGCGCACCGCGAACGCATGGGACAGAAGACCATAGCGCTGGACCCTTTCAATTTGACTGATGGCAAGGGGTCAGGCTACAACCCCATGGATCTGATCAACCTGGATTCCCCGGACCATGTTGAGATCGCGCGGAGCATGGCCCACAATATGATTCCGGACGCAAAGTCCGGTGACCCTCACTGGGTGAACGAGGCTCGGAGTGCTTTGGAGAGCATCATCCTCTTCGCCAAGTCCCTTCTCGACCCGGCCAAGCACAATCTAGCTACGGTGCGCAGAATGGTCAGCGGAGATGCCGGGGGTATCAATAAACTGCTGCATGCCATGCAGAACTGCGAAGAATGTCCGGCCGTCCAGTTAGGTGCGAATCGCCTGCTCCAGAAAGACATCAAAGAACTCTCCGGAGTATTGAGCACTCTCCAGTCGAACACCCACATCTTCAGCAGCCCCCGCCTCACGGCGACCCTTTCCCAGACTTCCTTCACGAAAGAGGACTTGCTGTCGGATAGCGCTTCCGTATACCTGATCGTCCCGGCCGAGCATTTGGAGTCCTATGCACCTTGGCTCCGGACGACAATCACAAGTATCTACCGCATGATCACCACCGACACCCACAAGCGTGAGGTCAAACCAAAACACCGAATCTTGTGCATGCTGGACGAGTTTGCGAATTTGGGTAAGATGCCAGAGATACTGAGCGCGGTCTCACTGGGAGCCGGGTTCGGGATCACCTTATGGCTCATCCTGCAGGACTTGTCCCAGGTCAGATCCAAATATGGAGGCGAGTGGAACAGCTTCTTGGCCAATAGCGATGTGATCCAAGTATTCAGTATTCAGGACCCATTCAGCTGCGAACAGGTCTCCAAGCTGCTGGGCGAAAAGACGGTCTGGCAACGAAAGCTGGGACGAGTGGGCGAGAAAAAGCTTGCTCCGGAAAAGGGGTACGATGAGGATAGCCGCCCTCTGATGCGCATGGATGAGCTTCGCAGACTACATCCCGACCGGCAGATCCTGCTTGTGCGCCCTAACCAGCCAGTGGCGGCTACAAAGATCCGCTACTATAAGGACCCCGAATTCAAGCATTTGGCCTCCCCCAATCCGTATGTGTCATGACCCGTCTTCCCCGCTTCACCCCGTTCGGCCTAATAATCCTTACCCTGATGCTCGCTGGCATCGTGAACTGGATGTGGTTCCTGCGACAGGACGCAGAAGAGATAGACGTAGGGCAGGTGTACCTTCGCGCCGGACTCCCCGACTCAGCGATGGTATCCGAAATCCTGACCACCGCCCCCAACGAAGCCGGCTATCTCATGGTCACGATCTTGGCCTATGATCGCCTGGTAAGGATTGATCAGGTTGGCAGATGTACCTCAATTCGGCAGATATACGAGGCGTCGCGGGAGGTCATTCCCCTGCCGGTGCACCTACCTGACCAAGAAGCCTGCTTTGCGTACCGCATCCGATTTGACGTCCCGCTTCCGGGATCCGAAACCGCACTCCCGCTAACGGTTGCCGTAATCCACCCCGACGAGGATCGCCGCCTCCTCCATAAACCGTCCAATGACTCACACCCTCTCCCGTAGAGAGCGCCGGTGGATTACGGTCGTGATCACGCTTGTGCTCCTCGCCCCTCTGATCCCCACTGTACTCCGTACGGCGGGGCTGCAAGGAATAGTGTTCCGCGTGGTATCTCCCAGCCTCCCCCAAGGCTGGTACTGGATGGCCACCCAAGACAGCTTGATCGTTGGCTATCCCACGCTGGTTTGCTACCCGCAGGATGTCGTCTCATTTGGCGTGAGACGAGGATACTTATCCCCTGACTCTACACGCGCCCAGTCTCACTGCCCTCAGACGCTTGTATACGTGATCAAACCCATCGCGGCTCTTCCCGGGGATACAGTCACGGTTACTAGGGACAGCCTCCGCGTCAACTCCCGTCCCTGGCTCCCTGCACATGTCCACGAACTTGACTCAAAAGATCGTCCGCTCCCGAATGCCATTGGCACTCATGTGCTCAACGATGGGGAATGCTTTGCGCTGAGCCTCTGGCACTCCCGAAGTTATGACAGCCGCTACATCGGTCCCATCCCATGTCCGGTCGCCCCCCGGATCGCTTTTCCCTTCTCCCCGTCAGATGCGGCCCACGTCCACAGGATGGCACGTAGGCTCGCAGGGATTACGGACGCGGGCTCGCTTTCGTCACATGACCCAGCCAACGAACAAGAAGAAATCTGACTTCCGAGTGGAGGGCATGATTCGCCGGCATCTCGGGCCGGTCATTCTCGCTGCACTAGAAGATGCGGATGTGGAAGAGGTACAGGTGAACCCGGACAGAAGTGTGCATATCATCACCTCCAGCAAGGGAGCGTACAAGTTGGTTGAGAATCCCACCCCCATCTCCGTTGAGAGCTTCCTGCGAGCCGTTGCCGCCAGCTCGAACACTCACATCAATTCATCCCAACCCTCGCTGGCAACAGTGCTTCCCGCTTCTCTGGGCAAGTGCCGGATTCAGGGATTCCTGCCCCCTCTTACCGAGGGTCCCGCATTCATTCTCCGAAAGCCTCCCTCCCGAATTATCAACCTGGACGAGTATGTGCGTCAGGGATCCCTCTCAAGACAGGGGATTGAGGTGATCCGGGAGCTGGTTGCGAAGCGGAAAAACATAATCGTAGCTGGCCCCACTGCGAGCGGGAAAACCACACTTTGCAACGCGATCCTGAGCGAGGTGGAAGACCAGTTCCCCAAGGAACGCATCCTTGTCCTTGAGGATACGCGCGAGCTCCATCTGAAACACGAAAATCAACTCCGTCTCGTGACAACAGCCGAGCACACCATGCGGCATTTGGTCCGATACAGCCTCCGGTCCACTCCCCGCCGGATCGTTGTCGGGGAAGTCCGCGATGGGGCTGCGCGAGATCTACTGGATGCATGGATCACTGGTCACCCCGGTGCGTGCGCTACGGTGCATGGCGAAGATGCGCTAAGGGCACTGGGGAGGTTGGCCGCACTCGCGCAGGAAGCAACCCCTGGCGTGGATCAGAGGCGCATGGTGGCGGAAGCTGTCCATGCGGTCGTGTTCATCCACGGGCATGGAATCCAGCGCGCCGTAGACGCGATCGCGGCAGTGGATGGATTTGATGGAGAAAAATACCTTCTCCGGTCTCTGCTAGGCTAACCCAATCCCGTACAAAGAGAAATAGACCGGGGCGAGAATTTTGCGTCCGTATGGTGCGGCCTCCCTTTCGAACCATCTCACACCTCGTAGGGAGTCAACTCCTTCATTTGTCGCCGTTTTTTAGCGTAATGTCGCTGAATAAGTGTTTGACTGCGTAAAGTGCTAAACCTACAATTTGGGCCAGATTCTGGACGAGAAGACCAGGCAAAAGCCAGTCATAACCTTTGAAGTCCAGTATTCCAAGTCCTACTAGAACTAGTAAGGCCATTTGGTAACCAATCATACTCGCAATGGCTCCCAACAAGAACTTAGACCAACGACCTTTATGTTGATAATGCTGTCGAACCCCTAGGTAGTGTTCGTATGCTGTCCACGATTCCAAGGATTGGGAATCGAATTTCGTAATGTAGCGCTGTCCACCGGCAGGATCGGGCGATAACGACTTTTCAAGATCGCTTGGTGAAATAATTTGAACGCTCGCGCCCTCAATGGGCTCATCACTCATTCTACCTCCCCTTCATCCTTATTTCCATCATTGTCCTTGACACGAAGAAAATGTTTGCCAGCACAACGGCACTCATACCTGGATTTAGCACTGGCTTCAAAAGACGATCAGGGACAAGAAGGTGGGCAGCGAATGTATTGGCTTCCTTCTCGAGCGGACCATTGTTGAGGGGAGTACTGAACCGTGGCAGAACTGGATAGAGCGCTGGATTATCCACAAAGATGCTTCGGTGCATGAGCCAATGCCCCAGTTCATGCGCAATCGTGAAGCTTTGCCTCCGAGGACCGTCAGCGACATTGACGAACAACTTGGCATTTCTGAAATCGCAGAATCCGGCGACGCGCGCTGAATTAGGCCCAAAGTTTGCAAAGATTACGTTGACACCACTCCGCTCCGCGATCTCCAATACTGGTATCGGTGGCGACGAATAAACTGCTGTCAACTCGTCTGCTTCGCGCTTGGCCCTGCCTAAATTAGGCGATTCCCCAGTGTGTTGCACCATGACGGAACTTTCTACACGCCCCTTGAACGAGCATTATACAAAAAAGGCTCAAATGTGTCAACTTGCCTCCCCAACCCTTTCAGCTGCAACGGCAAGAGAAGTAAGGTAATTAGTTACTATCCCGTGTCACATCGCAAACGTTTAGGATATTATTTGTACACCAGACAATGAAAAACTAAGTGATGTGCTCTTGAGTTGGAACCGTCACACGAGCAAGCCGTTCACCACGACGCGCGGTGGGGTGCGGCATGGCATGGCACGGTATGGCGAGGCGTGGCAGGGAATATCATTCGGCATGCAAGATGCGGGAACTTGAGTGTCGTTGATTGGCAGACCACCGAGTGGAGTCACTTTTTACTTAAGGGGGTGGCTATATCACGTTTCCATCTGAGCCCCGGTCAATGAAAGGAAGTCGGGGCTTCTGGTTTCTAGAAGGCACCAGTCTCCCGGGACCCCCAGAACTTGGGCTCGGTCGCTATAGCATAAGATCGGTTTGTGATGTAGTGATTCCCCGCCAAATCGTACAGGAGGGTCATAGAATCGAAGAGCGGGCATCGGGGGGCTACGTTAGTGCCACTGAGGGCCAAATGTGCCTATTTGCGCTGTATGCGTCCCTCACACCTCCTGACTGATCGCCTTGAGCCGCTTTTCGGAATAATCGGATCCTGTGCAGTTCTCGGCTATCCACGCATCCAGCACCGGGATAACCACTTCCCGCATGCTGATTTTGTTGATTGATGCGGCCAACTTAAGCGTGACGTGTACATCCTTCGGGAGCCAGATACCGAAATTTATTTTCCCGCGGAGATCTCCTTCAGGCGTAGTGATCGTCTTTGCACTCGCCAGATCATCTAAGTTATCCCTGACCCAACACTCAACAACCCTTGACATAATCTTGCCCATCGCTTCCTGATTGAAGATTGAGTAGAGCTTGATATTTGCATGGGTTTTGACAGGCAAGATGATGTTAAAAAAGACCCCGTGATCCGACCTGATCCGTTCTTTGAGCTCAGTCGCCTGTTCATGGTTCCGTTTCGGGTTCTTCCGCCGGGATAACTGACTTCTTGCAGGTTCAGGATTGGACATGTTCTTCCGGTTTAACAGATATCAATTTGATAATTTCTTTCAATAGAGCGGTGACCTCCCGGTCTCCCTCGCTTCCAGGCTTTAGCGTGGGAACAGTGAGACCCACCTGGAATGCTTCCGAGTAATCCACCCTCATTGTGGTCCGGGTTGTCAGGATAGGGAACCCAAGAGACGATGCGGCTGCATCCACCTCCTTGGCAAGGTCGGTCCCGTATATTGACTGAAGACATACAAACGCGGCGGGTACAATGCGCCCCGTCCCACTTAGCCCAGATAGACGGGCTTTGACGAGATCAATGAGTGGCTCCGTGGCCCAAAGATCCGGGGCGCTGGGTCGAATGGGGATCAGGATACAGTCCGCGACATACAAGGCGGCCATAGAAAGTCGTTCAAGCCCCGCCGGTGTATCCACCACGACCCAATCAAAGTCATCAATCAGCTTTTTCAACTCCTCAAGTTCGGCATCGGGAGGGAGCGACATGACAATAGGAGGCATATCCCAGTTGTCAATGCGCTCATTTTCCCAGTCCACCACTGACCCCTGAGGGTCCGCATCTACTAGTAGAGTCCGATATCCGAACTCGGACAGTCCGCCAGCCAGGTTCGTTGCCAGCGTACTGCGGCCTACGCCACCCTTTGGGCTTAGAATTGAGACAACCGTTGACATGCTAAATGAATATATAATACTTCAACACTATAATCTAACAAAAGGTCCAATGAAACTGTGGTCCGGATCCTCAGCCCTGCGATCTTGTAGCAGCCAATTCCGCATTCCCCAAGAAATAAATGTCCCGGAGTCTTCTAGTAATCGCCTCTGTGATCTGCATTCTTGTCCCTGTGGTCTACTGGGCAGGATCTGGACGCGGATTGGATGTCGAACGTAAACACCAGATCTTGCAAACCACCAATACCCTACAGTCCATCATCCTTCCGCCAGGAAATCCCTCCCGCGAAAAGTCACGTACCCCTCCGCACGGAAGCCCTGTCGCCGGGCGGGTATCCAGCCCGTTTGGAATGCGGTTACATCCTAGATACAATCGCCTAAAACCACACCGGGGAGTTGATATTGCTGCTCCGATTGGAAGCCACGTCATGGTCACCGCAGATGGATGGGTACACAGGATTGGCCATCACCCCGAAGGACACGGAATCTTTGTCGAGGTATCCCATCCTGGAAGTGGATACCTAACGCTCTACGCACACCTGTCCCTTGTCCATGTTCGTGTTGGGCAGGCCGTGAAACGCGGACACGTGATTGCCCTTACAGGCGAGACAGGCAATGCAGTCGGTCCTCATTTGCATTACGAAGTCCGAACTTCCCGCGGGAAACATGTGAATCCGCAGCGTCTCCGGCCGGCAAATTGACCGTGGTGATTCGGCAATGTAACCAACAACTTCCTCACCCGGGTTGCACTTAATCCAGTATATTGCAATACATTGAAACAAAGTAGTTTCGCAATGGTAGCCTGACAGGTCACGATCTCTACATGCTCTCCAGATGGCCGACCTTGGCTCTCCTTCATTCCCCTCAAGTCCATGAGCAACCCTGATGCCATCCCCACGGGGACATTCGCCTGGCTCCGAAAAGAAGAAACCTGGGGCTGCAGGGTTGCAAAAGAGATTGAGCCCGGAACAACAACCAAGGTGGATGTACATCGCAAGGACGGCAGCAGCGAAACCAAGACGGTTAAGGTGTTCTGGGTAGGCGAAGGGGTCTCCCTGGGAAGCTTCGTAGATAACTGATCCTTCCAAAATCCTAACACGATCCCACTATGAATAAAAAGAGGACCTACGGACTTAAAGACTTCGTCATTGACGAATCGACCATTCCCACCGCCAGGCCAATTAAACTCATGGACGGCAGCTGGGGCGTGTTCGTGTCTCACGAGGACATGCCGAAGCTGCGCAACCACCTGATTGTCTCGGTCCAGACCAAAGGGGGGAAGACTTGGTATGCCCAGCTGGTGACCCGCGAACACGCGGATAAGCAGGGGGTTGCTTTCTCACCAGCCGCGCGCCGGATAGATCTGAATATAGAAGCAGAAGCAAGATACCTCCTCTACCGTCAACGCCGGGTAGAGGTGTCTCAGGGAAAACTCTTCTGCTCCTCCGATGTGGTCATTCCAGATCAACACGAAAGAATCTTCCCTAATTACTCCAAGAATCACTCCAAGAAACAGCACAGAGTACGGCAGAGATCACGCTCCCGGTAAAGGCGACATCCCAATCCAATGATCGGTCCCTTCACAGGCTATGAGGAGAATCGACTGTATTGCAGTGCGATAGATAGCTACTAGTGATTCGCCCCACCTAGAACGCCGCCGTAGGGGGCCCTTTGAAAGGGGACGTACTTGTCAAGGAGCTTGTCCACTCCTTAAACCAGCCTTGCGTTCGGGGTCTACTGTCTTCGTCATGGGCGGTAGTATGAAAACACTGTTATTGCCGCATCAGCCCAGTTATTTTGATGTGCGACAGTCTCATTTTGTTAGTAGAACTTGGAATCTCTTAAACATCAGTAGGAATTCGTTCATAGTCATATTTAGAACTATGCATCTATATGACTTTTCATCTGAAGAATCCTCCCTGACATAGACCTCCACATATGGATCACGAACGGTATCGAAAATTTCCCCCATACCAAGTCTTATTGCTGCTATATAATCTTGCTCAGTGATTATCCCTTCTCTTATAAGAAGACTTTTGAAGCTCCTACTATCGTTACTATCTGCAGAAGCTGATCCCTTATAGTCCTCGTACTTTACACGAGCACGAGAAATAGGGCCATCATGGGGAAATTCGTTTTCGACTGTCATGGCGATACCCACTTTGTCTGTTGTTGAATACGGTGACTGCCCCCAATATAACGATTCAAATCACTGTGTCAACCCTCTTCACATCCACACCGAAATAGGGCAAAAATTATTCCTTCATTATCTTTACGCAACAGTCTCTATGACTGAAAATGCCGCTGAAACCCGGTCCGTTTCGTAACGCTTATCAGCAGGATCAATACCGCAAGTCCGGGGTGTTCGATACTGAATAGACGGTTTCTAACGTCCCGCTATACTCCCTGGGTGCAGGTAGGCTCCAGCCAGGCCAACCACTCCCCATTGTCATTCCATCCGCAGACTTTGCAACACTACCCGACATTGGTTCCCAATCCTCGTACAGAGGATCGTCCTAGCAGCCAAATGGATCCCGCCCGCCCAGAGGGCACTCTTCAATCTTTAGAGGTTCCTGGACGGTGTCCATGCCTTCTCCAGATGCTGTGTACTCTTTCGTTGAGGTCTCCAGCTTCCTGCCCTTTGTGAGTTAGGGACTAAAAAGGGCCGCCGTTCTTAGTAGGGACAGTCCGCCAATTCACCCCCTCGCGTGGTGCATGTTCGAGGGGTGGGTGGTACGGGGTGTAGTTTCTGAACCGTGCATAAGTTTTGTCAAAGTTAAGTTTCACCGTCCCGATCGGCCCATTTCGGTGTTTCCCCACAATCACCTCCGCCACCCCTTCGGTGGATGCCCCGCTCTTATCCGTTTTTACCCCGTATACCTCTGCCCGATAGATGAAGGCAACCATGTCGGCATCCTGTTCTAGGGATCCACTCTCCCGCAGGTCTGACAACAGGGGGCGCTTGTCCACTCGGTCTTCCGGGTTCCGGTTGAGTTGACTGAGCGCAATAACCGGGATATGTAGTTCTTTTGCCAATGCCTTCAGGGATCGTGAAATCGAGGCAATCTCCTGTTCACGGCTATCTGCATTCCGCTTTCCCTGCAAGAGCTGCAAATAGTCTACCAGTAACAGGCCGATATCGTGCTCCGACTTCAATCGCCTGCATTTCCCCCGAAGCTCCAGGATATTCAATGACGCGGAATCGTCGATCCATATTCCCCCTCGTCCCAAGATACTCCCAACCTCCTTTACTCGCAGGCATTCGTCCTGGGTCATCGCCCCGCTCCGCATTCTTTGCAAATCCACCCCCGCCTCCGAGGAAAGCAGCCGGTGCATTAGCTGCTTCCGCTCCATTTCCAGGGAAAAGATCACACAATGCACTGGATTTTGCGAGGCGAGGGCAGCATTACGTGCGCACGCTAGCGCAAACGCAGTTTTCCCCATTGCCGGTCGGCCAGCGATAATGATCAGATCCGTATCCTGCCACCCACCGGTGATCTTGTCCAGATCTACAAATCCGCTGGTCACCCCAGACAAGCTATCTGTGCGTTCAGCCCTCTCCTGTATCTGCTGCATTGTTTCCTCCCCTATCTCCCTGACATGTTTCACCGACTGCCGGAGCATGTCCCCCGAAATCGAGAACAGATCGCTCTCGGCACTGTCAAGCAACTCAAACGGATCCATCGCAGGGTCATATGCCTCCCCTATACGGCGACTCATGGTTTTAATCAACGAACGAGCCATCGCCTTCTGTACCAGAATCCTCGCGTGATGCTCAACATTCGCCCCTGTTGCGACCCGATCACTCAGCTCCATAAGATAGGGTAGGCCCCCCACCGCGTCCAGACTCCGCTCGCCCTTTAATTGCTCCGCCACTATGAATTCGTCTACCCTATTGCCATCTGCAAACAGCATACACATCGCACGAAAGATTCTGGCATGCTTAGGGAGGTAAAAAGAATCGGGCTTCAGCAGGGATGCTGCCACACTAATCGCCCCTGGGTCAATCAGGATGGCCCCCAGCACATTCTGCTCTATCTCCACTGCTTGTGGTGGCACGCGGCCAGAGTAGTCTCTCGAAGAGTGTGATGGTGCCTCACCAGCGCGCTGCAGCGCCTCGCCGTTCATGTCCCTGTGGGAGCTGATTGTGCAGCCGGGACCTTTTCCCCTGACGCCGTCCGGGTCTTGATGGAACGCTCGAGGGCTTCTGACGCGGGATGAACCCGAACTGGGTTGCGCCTCCGGGACAGGGGAGTACGGACAGGTACTTTCTGTTGGACCTGTCTTGCAGGAACTGTAGTCTGCTGATTAGTCATCATTTTGTTGTCTTTTGGTTGTGGATTTCCGAGCCAGGTCAATGTGGTTTTGACGAAGGAGCTCGTCTAGTTCGGTCTCCAGAGAGTCCCCCCGAAAGAGCTCTTTCAGCGATACTTCCAGCGCTTTCGCAAAGCGGTTCGCTGCATTCACATAGCGTTGAGCAAGGTCCATATCCCCATCGCACAGCGCGATGAGCAGCGTTTCAAGATGGGGGGCAAGCGGGTGTTTGTTTTCACAGTCTTGACACCTGTTTGCCAGCATCCCCAGGATTGCCGTATCCAAAACGATGTCACGCTCAAATATTGGCCCCATTTTGTGGGTCCACGCAGTTACCTCTTCCCGCGCGACTCTCGGACTTCCCCGTTTTGATTCAAAATGCTTAGACATCCTCTACGTCCCATGCGGCATGGTTCAGGGGGGCGACCTTACTGCGCTCACTCCTCATCTTCTTCCGCACACCGACACAAATCCTGATCACCGTACCCCGGTAGAGGTCCCGCCCTGGACTGAGTCCAGACTTCTTCCTCACGAATAGTTCATAGACCAGCTCAGGAGCCTCACGAATGACATCATCAATCCAGCTCTCTTTCCCCTGCCAATCAATCGGATGCGGTTCAGTAGCACTGTTTCTGGCGCGTCCCAACACCACTCTGCAGTCAAGGATCTGCTGAGTCCGCGACATGTAATCCCCGTTCCGCGCGAGAATAGCCAAGGTAGTTGTTGGGGACTCTCCCCGTTCCATCCCTTGGAGAACTGCGCGGAGGGCGTTACTGACATGCTCGGGATCCGTGCTCCAAATGTACAAGGCGTGATTCTTCGGTAGCACAGGATCAAGGATCTGCCGAAGTTGATGCTGATGCCGCTCAATCCGGGCTGCCATCCGCTCCGCCACCAACTTCCGCCTCAGTTTTTTCTGCGTTTGATGCGGACTAGAATATGCTGGGGACAGGGCACCAGTCTGGTCGGCAGAGAATCCCGTATCCGACCATTCCGTTCGTCCCATAGCGGAACCATTTCCGAGCGAGTCGTCTGTTTTGGTGAGTAGCTGTTTCCCCCGACAAATGGAGCAGGAAGGCTCGGAAGCCCCAGGCTGCGCGCCACTGGACAGGTGGATGTGATCAGGAAATATATCCCGACACCCAAACGCCATCTTCCGCGTTGACTCCTGTGGCTTGACTTGCATCCGCCGTCGCAGAATCATCAGCGACTTGACGGGACTTACGCCATTGCCTATCCCCCGCAAGACCCCCCGGACACTATCCTGCACATTCTCGGGATCCATGCCCCAAACGTACAAGGCGTGATCTTGGGGTATGAGCGTATCAATGAATATCCTCAGTCTGTGCTGGAGCCGCCGGACCCGATCATCCACTCTTTCTCCGTCCTCCGCTGTTGGTTGCCCCCGTGGTGGAGGGACTGCTGGCCTCGCTTGCCACCGAAGTTTTTCCGCTTCTGCCTTCTTAGAAGTTTCTTCAAATCTTTGTTCTTCTAGAAGTGCACCGCCAGGTGCAACGGTAATGTGGCGGTTAGGTGCACCGCCCGGCTCAACGGTAATGTGGCGGTTAGGTGAATTCGCCGTGGAGGGCGCGTATTTGGTTAGATCTGGGGGCGTAAGAACCCAGAAATGTCGCGGGCCAAATTTACCATTTTCGTATCGCTCCCGCTCTCCTAACAGGATGCTGGCTTTCTTTAACTCAGCGATTGCTCGCTCCACTGTTCGCTTTCCCATGCATAGGCGATCGGCAATCCTCTCCACCGTGTGCCAGCATTTCAAGTAACTTTCCTCCCTGGGCTTCCGACGACAGTGAGTAATAAAAAACTGGTACACCATTACCGCCCGATCTGACAGCCTGCGCCCGCGTGCAGCATCTCTCTGCCAGAGCAGCAGTGCCGATTGGATATCACGGATTTGTGATTCCGCGTCCAAGTTTCGCTCTGAGGGTACGAGCGAATCTGGGTTAGTCAGGTCAGGCTTCTTTCCCGGTGCGCCAGAGCGCCCTTTGAGTAATCGTCCTCCATGCTTGCCAGGGTTTGACTGCCATTGCCGAGAGGAATCTACATTCTTTTCGTCCTCCCTATTCTCCTGTCTGTCGTCAGGTACCTCAGATTTGACGATCACAGAGCGCCCGGGAAGGCTGTCTCCCCGGTCTGGAAAACTCGGGACAGGACCGGGGAGCGGAGTGGGAGTCGAGGCCGATTGACGCGATGGCTCCTCGGTATTCTGGCCTTTATCCTTACCTTGATCTATCGGAGTAACCCGCTCAATCTCAGGATATGAGAATGATTGGTTCCGATAAATATAATTAAGTCGTATTATCCTCTTCCAACCTTAATCCAGATCGATGAATCTCCGTATTTCAGCATTGTTTGTGTTGCTCATGATTGCTCTCAACGTAGAATCAGCAGAAGCACAGATCAATTACCAGACACCTCCTTCGCCGCTGGACCGCCTGATTAACGCGCCGGTCACCCCGTCGGTGCAACTCAGCCCGGATGGCAGCAAAATGGCCCTGCTGCACAGGTCAAGTCTTCCTTCAATAGCCGAGATTGCTGCTCCTGAGATGCGTTTGGCAGGGATGAGAATCAATCCAAAGATCAACGGTCCGAGTCGGTCCTCGGCCTACCTGGGGATAAGTCTCAAACCAGTGGATGAAAGTTCTGCGCGCCCCGTCACGGGCATACCGGAATCAGGCGGGGTCCGTAATGTGTCTTGGTCACCTGATGGACAGCATATTGCGTTTACGGTGAATTCGACTTATCAGATTGATCTGTATGTCGCAGAAGTTTCCACGGGTGTTGCTCGAAAATTGGCGGACATTGCTGTGAATGATGCGACATTTGGTAGTGTTCGATGGCATCCGAGTTCGCGATCGTTACTAGTTCGTGCAATTCCCGGACGACGGGGCGCCATGCCGGTCCGCCCGGAAGCCCCCAAAGGCCCCGTAGTTCAGGAGAATTTGGGTGAGCAGGCGCCTGCGAGAACTTACCAGGATCTGCTTTCCGACCCTTACGACGAGGATCTCTTTGCCTGGTTTATGGCCTCTCAGGTGCTCCATGTAACACTGGATGGGGAAGTAAAGCCGATTGGTCCAGAGGGATTGGCCCTTTCGCCATCACCATCCCCGGATGGGCAGTACATCTTGATCCGTGCCTTGCATCGACCGTTTTCCTATTTGGTGCCGTCGGGGCGTTTCCCGCACAGCTATACGATCTACGATTTGGATGGCCAGTTAGTCCGGGAAGTAGCGATGCTGCCCCTCGCAGAGAATGTACCAGTGGCGTTTGGCTCAACCACCACAGGACCGCGCAGCATGAGTTGGCGCGCTGATGCGCCTGCAACACTGGTGTGGGTTGAAGCGCTTGATGGCGGCGACGCGGGTGCCGAAGCGATGTTGAGAGACGAAGTTTTCATGCTTCCGGCACCTTTTGAGTCAGCTCCGACTTCCCTGGTAAAACTGCAACTGCGCTACGGCGGCATACAGTGGGGGCATGAATCTCTGGCGCTCGTGCGGGAAACATGGTGGTCTACACGGCAGACAATAACGTCTGTTCTGGATCCTTCTGCACCCGGCAAGATCACAAAGGTGCTCTTTGATCGCTCGACTGAGGATCGGTACGGTGATCCTGGCTCCTTTTACATGACGCGTACTCCACAGGGCACATCCGTGCTGCGCATGCAGAATGGTCAATTGCTGCTCTCGGGAGCAGGAGCGTCAGAGGAAGGCGATCGCCCTTTCCTTCGAACGATGGATCTGGAGACCGGGGAGATGGTGACACTTTTTCAAAGCGAAGCACCGCACTACGAACGTCCGGTAGCTGTGATCGACGAATCGCACATTTTGACGATACGGGAATCTGTTGATATACCGGCGAACTATTATGTGCGCAACCTGGAAGATGGATCCCTTACGGCAGTGACTGATTTCCAACATCCGTACCCGGAGTTGGCCGCTGTTGCAAAGGAAGAATTGACGTACACGCGGGCCGATGGTATCCCCCTGAAGGCGACGCTTTATCTTCCACCCGGATATGATGCTGAACGTGACGGTCCACTGCCAACACTCATCTGGGCATATCCGCGCGAATTCAAGAGTGCAGCGCTTGCTGGTCAACGCAGCGGTAGTCCTTTTCGGTTCAAGTACATAAGCTACTCTGGAGCAATTCCCTATGTAACGCAGGGATACGCAGTACTGGATGGTGCATCAATGCCAGTGGTTGGGGAAGGTGATCAAGAGCCGAATGATACTTTCCGGGAGCAATTGGTAGCCAATGCTCAGGCCGCGATTGATGCGGGAGTTGCTAGAGGAGTTGTAGATCCCGATCGGGTCGCAATAGCGGGTCATTCCTATGGCGCTTTTATGACTGCAAACCTATTGGCACATTCGGACCTATTCCGGGCCGGTATAGCCAGGAGCGGGGCATACAACCGTACACTGACACCCTTCGGGTTTCAGAGGGAGGAACGCCTGTTCTGGGAGTCCCCGGAAACATACTATACAATGTCGCCCTTTATGCATGTGGATAAGGTGAACGAGCCGATACTGCTCATACACGGCGAGGCAGACAATAATTCTGGAACGTTCCCGCTGCAGAGTCGACGCTTCTATGGTGCATTGAAGGGGCTAGGTAAGACGGCGCGTCTGGTAATGCTTCCCCATGAAAGCCATGGGTATCGTGCACGGGAATCCGTGGGACATGTTCTCTGGGAAACTACCCGCTGGTTGGATACCTATGTTAAAAGCCCTGGAACATCGGTTGAAGTAGCCGAGCCCAGTGGACTGGATTAATAGGTCAAACGGCCGTATTGGTCTGACGACCTGAGTATAGGCGGTCGGTCCGGTGGTGGACGCATCTCGAAAGATGTGTTCCCTGTCGGAGAGGACCCAGAAACTCAGACTCGAGGCTTAAACCGCTGTTGTTCAATTCGGGTATTGAATCAAGTACACGGGATTTTCCCTACTGTACGGCGCGCCTTTGCTCTACCGTGCAATGTTCGAGCCTGCTGACTATTCATCGAGTCTTGGTGCCACTTCAAACAACATTGGCGCATCGTTCGAGCGGGCTACGATAATTCTGAGGGGGTTGCCTCGGATTAAACGAATACCGCGTGCATCGCCTGGAACACGAAATCCCGTGCCTGAAATAGCTGCCATCTCTCGTTCTTCTGTAAAATAAACGACCGAACCCCATCCTGCATTCAGTGCCCCCAGGGCATCACCGGCTCCAGACAGGTTGCCTGCAAAAAACCAGACGTCGATTCCCTGCTTGTCCAGCGGGACCGATGTTGAAGCCAGTACTGGTGCCCATTGGAGTTCATCAGGAAGTATTCGCGCACTGAAGCTTGTATCTGCCATGTTCCAGTACACCGTAGATGCTAAGGTTTGGATCACATAGTCCGGTTCAATACTGTTCCCAAACAGATCCGCCATAGAAAGACTTGAATAGGCGTTATATGTTGGAATTATTGGAGCGAGTCCGGGCATTTGACCGAGAAGAGCGTCCCGTGGGGGCCATGCATACCACTGTTGCTCCTGCCATTGTGCCACAATAGGATCTGTGCGCCCGTCCCGATCAAAATCATCAACAAACAATGCCAAGGGTAAACTCAGTACGGTGTTCAGACCGAGGTTGCCCGCCACTAGATCTTTGAAGCCATCTCCATCCACATCTCGGACAGCGATGCTTTGCCAGAGTCCGACAGTTTCCGAAAGCTCAAGATCGTCCGTTCGGTTGACCAGGGCGGTTCCGAGATTCTCGTAGACCGTGATTGGCATCCACTCCCCCGCTAAAACCAGATCAGGCAGCGGAGACCCTAGGAGGTCTGTCCAGACTGCACTTGTTACATGTCCCGCATGTTGCAGAGCCGGGCTCCATTGTGCGGTGACATCAGTAAAATGTCCGGTGCCATCATTTTGTAGCAGGCTGCTGCGTCCGGGCTCCCCGTATGTTTCAGAACCAGTATCTGATCCAACAAAAAGATCTATATTTCCGTCGCCATCAAAATCTGCTGCAGCCACGGTGGACCCATTCGAATTCATGACAGGCAATCGGCTGGAATCCGCGCGAAAGCCTGCATCTCCCATGTTCATGTATAGTCGATCCTGATGCAGCGCGTCGGGTCCGATCCATCCCCCACTTGCCACGTACAGGTCCTGGTCACCATCGCCGTCAGCATCCAGGAATATCGCATAGGTATCTTCGTGGGTTTCATGTGAGTCCGGAAAAGGCACCTGTCGGAAGCGACCTTCCTGTGACTGTAGATACAGCGCGCCAGGCTGGCCGCGCGCACCTCCCAGGTAGACATCTTCAAGGTTGTCGCCGTTTACATCAGCTACCGCAAGCGCGGGACCGCGCGCACTTCGCCAGTATGGCAGGAGTGGAAGGACTTCAAAATCCCGTGTTTCATCTTCCTGATGCACAAATGAGATGCCGTGATCGTCCACCGGTTTCACACCTATGTCAGGGTCGGATTTCGTTTCAATGTTGGTTGCTGTGCCTCCTGCTTCATTCAGGATCAGGCGGGTGCCAGCTGCCACAGGCCCTACGACTGACCGAAGCCCTGAAGGCCAGATCACGACTACAGAATCAGCAGCCGGTATGTCACCTATCCCAAAACTCAGTACATGGTCGACCGAAGATTGGAACCCGCGAGACGGGAATTGCTCTTGCACACTGTATAGGTCAGATGCCCAAACGCTGACCCTGGCGCCAAATGCGGACGTGGTTTTTACTGCGCCGCGCAACTGAACAGAAATGTAGCCACTCGTGGATTCGTTGCGATAAATCCGCACGTCAGTATTCAGTGCATTCACGACCAGGTCGAGGTCGCCATCCAGGTCCAGATCACCGTATGCTGCTCCATTACCGATCACACGCTCAGCAAGTCCCCAGTCAGACCCAACATTCTCAAATTGCAAGGTACTGTCCCCTCTGAATGCATAGTTAGGTACAACAGCAGACGGCATCCGTTGTGCTACTTCCGCTTCCTGTTCCGGTGTGCCTGCGTTGAGTATACGTTGCACATCAGGCGCGGAGACGTACTCGATATAATCCAGATCATTCGGGCGCCCAGGGATACCATTCGTGACATACAGGTCCTTCCAGCCGTCACCATCAAAATCAGCCAGTAATGGAGACCAGGACCAGTCGGTGGCCTCAATGCCGGCAAAGGGGGCGATCTCGCTGAAGAACGGGCGTCCATCAGGAGTTACTCCCCGATGCAATTGCAGCGTATTGCGTGGAGTCTGGGGGCCATAACCAAGGTCTGCTTTGATCCAGGCAATCATGTCGGCGTCGGCGCCGCCGGATGTTCGTTGCGTAGCCAGATCCGGAGGTAGCATATCCAGCGCAACAATGTCTGGTAAGCCATCATTGTTCAGGTCGGCCACATCCACTCCCATTGTTGAGCGACTAGTTTGACCGGTTGTCTCCCAAAGAGACTCAACAAACGTGCCGCGCCCGCTATTGAGGTACAAGTAGTCGTCCTCATGGAAATCATTGCCGACATACAGGTCGGGCCAGCCGTCCATGTTCAGATCACTAGCTGCGATACCCAGGCCGTAGCCCAGCGCGCTACTGTAGATTCCCGCTTCGGCCGCAATGCTTACGAAATAACCATCGTCCTGGCGGTAAAACTTGTCCCCGACCCGGGGAACATCAATAATTCTTCGCCATGAGGGCACATGGGATTCTCGCGAGTGGATCGCATGATTGAG
The DNA here is from genome assembly GCA_009841335.1 of Rhodothermaceae bacterium. Lineage (GTDB taxonomy): Bacteria > Bacteroidota > Rhodothermia > Rhodothermales > Bin80 > Bin80. Next base: position 31,071 of record VXLY01000112.1, read on the forward strand.
CAGGTACAGGTCCAGATCTCCGTCACGATCATAATCCAACCAAGCCGAATGGGTGGAGAGACCTTCAAAGTCGAGCCCATAGCGGCGGCTCTCCTCCTGGAAAGTGCCATCCTGCTGGTTTATGTAAAGCAGATTGTGACCGGTTTTTCCGAGGTGGTTCACCCGGCAGACATAAATATCAAGCCATCCATCACCGTTCACGTCTGCCATACTAACTCCGGTTGACCAGGTGTTTTCTCCAGTGCCAACTCCGGCTGATGCGGTAATGTCCTCGAACTGGAAGTCTCCGCGGTTCAGGTAGAGCCGGTCAGACACCTGATTGCCCGTGAGGAATATGTCAGGCAGACGGTCATTGTTGATGTCGCCAATAGCAACGCCTCCGCCGTCGTAAAAATACAGATAGTCAATGATGTTGAAATCGTCTTCCGGTACGAGCGTGTTGTTGAAATAAACCCCAGTCCGGTCTCCGTCCAATAGCTTGAACAGCGTATTATCCGGGCCGGCTCTGGAACAACCTATCAGGATCGCCAGAAGCAGAACATAGCTATTGCGCATGCGCAAAGACGCGAAGCCGATCATTATTGCGGGCTACGATCACCAGTATGCGGTCATTGGCTTCGAGGGTCAGAATCTGTCGTACCTGTCCCTCGACAAAGAAGCCGGACTCGTGCCAGTTTAGAGATTCCATAGAGGGACTTCTGAGCGCGGTACCGTAGCTCGCATCATACCTTCCCGCTTCCGGCTTTACTTCGTGCAGGTTACCTCCTGCCAGTATGAAATGTCCCTGAGCAGTGTGCAGGTCAGCAAGGCCGTAAACGGGGGATAATTGCAACTCTTCTGGTCCGGGAATGAGCGTGAAGCTCCCTGTGCCGTCGTTAATACCGATCATACTCCTGAGTTCTGTAGCCTGCAGGTAAACGGCCCGGTTCAGTTCCTCGTCTGAAAAAATGTCCTGTATGGTCGCATCCGCATAAGATGCGTATGTTGGGAATGTGCGCACGAGGTGGGGCAGTTGCTCAACCAGATCATGACGCAGATGCCAGGGAAACTGGCCACCGTCTATTGTTCGCGCGAAGATTTGCTCGACTCTTCCATTTCGATCAAAATCACTGATCCATACCTCAACAGGTGGCTTGAAGCGTGAGTTCAGTCCATGATTTCCCGCCACAAAGTCCAAGTCACCGTCTCCGTCAAGATCGGCTGCCAGAACGGATTGCCACCATCCTGAAGTATTTTGCAGCTCAGCGTTCACAGGGGCAAGCAAACCGCGGTCGTTTTTCAACAAAGTGAGCTGCATCCATTCGCCGCTGATGAGAATATCCGGTTCAGCATCCCCGTCAAAATCCGCGCAAGCCGCATCCGTCACGAGACCAATGGACTCCAGATCTGGGGCAAGGCGTGCAGTTGCATCGGTGAATTTTCCGCTTCCATCGTTGAGGAGCAGACGGCTAGTAGCTGGAAGGCCATATGCAAATGGCTGCAGGCGGGTACCTTGAAAGAGATCCAAATCACCATCTCCGTCAAAATCAGCAGAACAGACAACCGAGGTCGGATCAAACCCGCGTGCAGCCAGGTGCATGAACGACTCGCCTCTCTCGAGATTAGTCGTGCCGTTGTTGATATATAACCGGTCCACCAACGCAGAACTGCTCCCTGGTAATTCACTGCTGCCACTCGCTACGTAGAGATCCTGATCTCCATCTGCATCGACATCCAGCCACTCGCAGTCTACATCTTCCGAAGGCGCGTCCTCCACAAGGACAGTCTGTGTAATTCGTTCAAACGATCCTTGGTCAGTCTGGACAAAGATCGCTCCGGGTTGTCCCCTCGCTCCGCCGAGGTACAGATCCTCTCTTCCGTCTCCATCCAAATCTCCCTTACACATGGCCGGACCCTCTGTGGAGCGCATATGAAAAAGCATAGGCTGCTGGTCAAAGTCACTAAACACATTCTCTGTGTGCTGCCAGTCAAGCCCGATCGCATTTTCATCAAGTGGGATCAGAAGTGGTGTAGGTAACACCTGAATACCGTCGTTGGTGGGTGGGCTCGCGGGAGGTTCCTGGAGTTGCAGGCGCTGGTTTGTGGTCACGGTTTCATACAGTGTTGTTGCACCGTTCGGCCAGCGGACCACCAGAGAGTCCAATGTTTCGATTTGGTCCCCAAGGCCCAGATGTAATACGGGATCTACACTGCTCTGAAAGCCTCGCACAGGTTGTTGTTCGATATACCAGAGCCTAGCGTCATGCCAGGCGCTGATCTGGGCCCCCACCGCCTGTGTATTCGGAGGGATTCCTGCAAGTTCAATCTGCAGTGAATTGCGGTCACGGAAGTAGTCGGTCGCGCGGTTACGAAAAATCATGGGGGGACCGCCAAGATTGTTGATAACCAGGTCCAGGTCGCCATCTAGATCCAGATCCCCATATGCACTTCCGTTTGAAAAACCTGGTGCCTCGAGGCCCCATGCCTGAGTGACATCCGAAAAGGGTTGCTCTTCAAGGCGGGCAAACATGTGATTCGGGATTGCCTGAACAGGAATCATTTCAATCAATGTTTTCCAATCCACATAATTCTCACTGGTCAGGAGGTCCCGGGTATTTTCGTCACGAATAGCTGTCAGATAGTCTGCATTGGTGAGATCACGGTAGATGCCGTTGGCTACAAAGATGTCTCGTTTTCCATTGTGATCGAAGTCAGCTATGAGTGCTCCCCAGCTCCAATCACTTGCGTCAACGCTGAGCAGACGACCGGCTTCCGTAAAGCGAATCTCGGAAGGAGTATCAGGGGCGGGTCCCCGATTTATCTGCAGTGTATTCCGCGTAAATTGGTGATAGTAGTCATCGCGTACATAGGCTTGATAGCGCTGCCAGCTATCGAACGAGGAAACAGTCTTGAGGCGATCATTCGCTGCCGGCAGCATGTCGGTAACGAAAATGTCCAGAAAACCATCGCCGTTAAGATCGGCCATATCGGCCCCCATCGCTGCTGCACTGACACTCTTCATGCTCTTGCGAAGCTCCTCCGAGAAAGTCCCGTCCTGGTTATTTATGTAGAGGTAATCATGTTCAAAGAAATCATTGGAGATATAGAGATCGGGCCATCCGTCACGGTTCACATCTCCCACGGAAGCACCAAGACCAAAGCCAATTTCACTGTTATAGATCCCGGACGATGCGGTTACATCAGTAAAGCGTGCATCTGGGGCCTCATTACGGAATAACCGGTCTCCGCCGGCCATATGCGGTATATGGCGCGTATTGACTTCGAGATTAAAATCCAGGATACTGCGAAACGAGTTGTTGACCAGAAACATGTCTATGTCGCCGTCGAGGTCGTAGTCCAGGAAGGTTGCGTGTGTTGAAAGTCCGGCATCATCAAGTCCATAGGAGCGTGCCGTTTCCAGGAAGGTCCCATCGCCCTGATTGATGTACAGTTCGTTTCGACGGTCATCTCCGGGTGCAATCCCCGAGTTACAGACATAGATATCCAGGTGTCCGTCTCCATTGATATCTGCCATACTGACGCCGGTACTCCAGGCATGTGTGCCCATGATACCTGCTACTTCGGATATATCCTCAAACAGAAAATCGCCCCGGTTCAGATAAAGGCGGTTGGGCACCTGGTTGCCAGTCAGGAACACATCAGGGAGTTCATCATCGTTAACATCCCCGATTGCGACGCCTCCTCCGTTATAGAAGTTACGGTAGCGATAAACATTGAAGTCGTCTTCATACCGCAGCGTATTTTCAAAGTCGATCCCCGCCTCTATGGCGGAAATCTGTTCAAAGAGCGGTCCCTGTTCTGCGGTGCACGCACACAGAAAGATTGCCAGCAGCACGGACGCCAATTTATTCATTGCCCTCGGGTAAAGCGGCTCGTAGATCCGTGATCAACACCAACACTTCACTGTCTGTATCGCGACGGATGGTTATCTGGCGGTTTGCGTCATTCTTCACAAACTCACGCGTGAGACCATGTAACGGTACCGGTATCTCCCGGGTAATGAATCCTTCGCCATACCAGGTTTCCATTAATTGCCGAACATCCAGAAGTAGGCTGTCAGACCAAAGGCGCCGATTCCAGGGGGCCCACGCATCGTACTGGAAGCGGGTGCGCATCTGGACTACGCGGTCATCCTTGAAGTCGGGGTAGTAGAGCATGGTCGCCTTATAGGGAAGAGCATCCGGGATCTCGTAAAGTACGTTCTGATTTTGCGGTCCCTGCCTGACTAGGCCGCGCCGATTCAACGCCCAACTTGAATCATAGAATGCCTGGCGTAACATCCCCAATTCGTAGTTAAGGAATATCTCACTGATTGTGTCAGGCCGGGCCAACTCACGGGCTACTATAGCCTCGTGCGACGGAGTTCTTTCACAGGCCACTAGCAAAAGAAGCCCTAAAAAGCAGAACATCGAAAAGCCGGGTTGGCTCATTGAATCTCGGAAATAGTCAGACGCGAATTATGTTTGATATCAGTAATCACTCGCCGGTCCCCGTGCGCCCACTGCACAACGACAGAATCTAACGGTTCGGTGAAGCCAAAGTGCAGCACGGGATCTACACTGGACTGGAAACTGCGCTGCAGGTATTGTTCGGCGTACCATTGGGTTCCGTTCGCCCAGACGCTCACTTGGGTGCCAATCCCGAAGGTATTGGGTGGGGCACCTTCCAGTTTTACCTGCAGCCAGCGTCGGTCAGGATATAGCGAGGTTGCATGGCTACGGTAGATAAAAGCCGGCATATTTACATTATTGACGACCAGATCTAGATCCCCATCGTTATCCAGATCTCCATAAGCCGCTCCATTAGAAAAACTCGGCAGTGCCAAGCCCCATGCCCTGCTTACGTCTTTGAAATGCAGACCCTGCTGACCTGCAAACATATGGTTCGGCAATGAATGTGACGGGACGTTTTCCAAAAGCTCTAGTATTGGCTCCTCATGTGCGAGAAAGAACGTCCGCAGGGAGTCAGCATTGGAGGCCTGGGCAATAAAGTCCTGATCCAAAAGGTCTTTGAAAATGCCATTGGGTACAAAAATATCCCGCCGACCATCCAAGTCGAAATCGGCAATCAGGCCTCCCCAGCTCCAGTCCGTGCTTTCCAAACCTGCGATGCGGGACACCTCGCTAAACTGCAAGTGTCCCTCGGGGGATCTTCCGCGATTTAACTGAAGGGTATTGCGAGTGGCCTGGTGGTGATAGCCGTCCATTAGGCTACTGGAATAATCTGACCATGATGGGAATGCGATGCGAGATTGATACCGCCACGGTAGATCAGGCAGCATGTCAGAAACGAAAATATCCGGCCACCCATCACCGTTGTAGTCTGCGATATCACCCCCCATGGAGCTAAGGCTCATCGTACTGATCGTGCGAGTACCTGCTTCCATAAATGTGCCGTCCTGCTGGTTGAGGTATAGGTAGTCACGTTCAAAAAAGTCATTGGAAACATACAGATCAGTCCATCCATCCCGGTTCACATCTCCGGTTGATACTCCCAGGCCGAAGCCAATTTTGCTGCTGTATATATTTGCGGTTGCTGTGATGTCGGCAAATCGACTGTCGTCGTTACGCAAGAGTCTGTTACCGCCGTCCGGATCTTGGATCTGTCGGAGATCCGGAGCAGGTTCCAGGTCATCAAGCGAACGGACTGGATTACTCAGAACGTAGGCATCCAGGTCGCGGTCTCCATCGTAATCAAAAAAAGAGGCATGAATCCCAAGTGCCTGAAAGGCAAGACCGTACTCGTGGGCCAGTTCAATGAAAGTGCCGTTCTGCTGGTTGATGAACAGTTCGTTATGGCGACGTACTCCACCCGGTGGTCCAGACTTGCTTAAATAGATATCCAGCCAACCATCGCTGTTTATATCTACGAGGCTTACCCCCGTGGTCCATACATTCGCTGAGTATAGGCCAGCGCTTTCGGTAACATCCTCAAAGTGGAAGTCTCCTTTATTAAGATAGAGTCGGTTGGATACCTGATTACCGGTCAGAAAAATATCTGCCAGACCGTCATTGTCTAAATCCCCAATTGCAACTCCGCCACCGTTATAGAAATTGCGGAAGACGTAGGTGTTTAGGGTTTCGGCAGGCACAAGATCATTGGCAAAGGTGATACCTGTTTGTTCGGGGCTCAACAGTTCAAATAGCTGGGTTTCGTGCTTGCATGCACCGAACACCAGGCATACAGACACAATGGGTAGGGCGCTTTGCGTGAGTGTGCCGGAGAAGAGTTTAGCTAGTCGGTTGTACACCTGAGATCCCATATTGCGCGGTAGTACCCAGTGGATGATTTAACGCTCTTCACCGTGCAGTTGCCTAGATTCCGGCATGCTTGCGGTCGCATCAGTCTCCCCGTGATCACCGGTCATACACTCGATTTAGGAATCATAAGAAGGAGGAAAACCTTTGGGCGTGGTGTCATGCATAAAAAGGTACGTAACAACTCGATAGAATGGCATCAAGAGCAAAGGGAAAGGCCCGGAGCGTAACTAGCGGGAAGGGATAACTGTGATTCAACTGGCCAAAAGGTCTCTCGATGAGAGAGCTGCTGGAATATGTATTGGCGTATCATGTGGCCGGTCGGTCGAGTACATCTAGGTTGCAAAGGCACGAATACACACAAGTCTACCAGAACCCCGTCCGATCCCCTGAATTAAACACAGTATGACCACGACTGAATTTAATTCATGGTGAAACGAGTCCGGCCACCCGCTCTGGATCGACTCCGACGAATGGATTTCTTTTCTTGTCCCCGCATACGCGTTAGGTGGCGGTATGCGGGGATCCTGTTTCTTTTGCCCCTGATCGCATGCCAGAGCGGGGAATTTACCCGAGTTGAAAATTCTCCGGGCATCGACCGTCTGCTGGATTCTGCTCCGCACTCTGTGGCCAATACGGACATCGAACCGGAAAGATGGGTGGCCACAACCCGATTGGGGCTTCCAACTGATTCGCTCATCCTGGGTAGGCCCTCTTACATGATTGCGATCGAGGACAGTCTTTATATCTCTGAGAATATGGGATATGACATCTTTGTGGTAGGAGTTGATGGGTACCTCAGCCGGAAAATTGGTCGGCAGGGACAAGGCCCCGGAGAGTTTACTCATATAGAAGGGCTCGAGTACAGCGGTTCGCGCGTATTCGTCAAGGAGATGGGACGTTTGCAGGTATTCACGGAATCGTTCGAATATGTAGATTCGTTCGTCTCCCTGGATCCTTTCGTGCGTAGATTTTCGGTTTCTCCCGATTATATGTTTTTGCAATGCCCGGGCGACAACCCACTAGAGACCGATTGGATTGTTTGTGCTCGCCGTACATCACCACCGTATGACTGGGTTTCGTCAATTAAATTGCTTCCTCGTCTGGATCTTCCGAATCAAACGGGGGAAAATAGTAGTGTTGTGACGGTGACTCCTGATGGGGATCGATTTGCCCTAGCATATGTCGGACTCCCCTATATCTTCATTTACGATGATCAGTTCCGGCATTTGCGAACGATTCGATTCGAGGGAAAAAAGGTTCGTGACTTTCAGCCTTCGGGTTTTCCCGGTGCAGCGGGTATAGAACTGCCAGCCGGGACGGAAGCTTTTACGCAGAGTTTCATATACACAATGAAGTTCCTCAATTCTCGCTATTTGATTGTGCGGGTAACCAAACAAGGGGGAGGAGGTGATTACATTTTCGATTTGTCTGAAGATGATTGCAGGCTCGCAAAAAAGATTGTCCTCCGGCCGATGAACGACACGGAAGAGAGAAATGATATTGCTGCTAGAGATTTACTCCTGCACGGGGATCATTTGTATGTATCTTCTCCCTGGGAAGAGTATGTAAATGGCTATCCGTTTAACCTGGAATAACCGGGAACTTATTGAGCCGTTTTGAGGCCCTTATTTTCGATCAGCCTGTCAATTAGGGTGAAACCTTTACTGACTCCCCTATCGTTAATTCTGCGCCGTTTCTGCGATTCTCCGGGCATCCCCCGCGTTATTGCGCTGTGCACCTCGATTCTGGGGCGGTTCGTGAGCGGTTGGCGTAATAGCCACGCTGTTGGCCATCTCATGCGCACGGGCACATCATAGCCATATCCGGGGGCCATGCAGCACAGGGCCATTTATGCTTACTCCCCGTTTCCAGGTCAACCGGCCAAGAACTCCAACGGGGCTTGCGCGGCGGGATTTGGCCGAATTCGAAGAAACGCATTCCTCTGCAGAATATGGCTGGTTCTGGAAGCGCCCGGCAGCAGCGTTTCTGGCACGTCGTCTGCGCGGCCATTCTGTCCGAGCATAAGAAACTTTCCTATCGTCGCCGCCCATGCAAGCGTTTTTTCGTTGCTCGCAAAGGAGCGCTTGTGGAAAACCGTAGATGGGCCAATCTGATCTCGGTTAATGCGACGTACTTGGAGTTGACCAATTGAAAAGGGATCTCCAGTATGAAGCTGTACCGGAACACTAGAACTAGTCATCGAAGCGATTCTGATGAGTATGGAACTGAAGACTACGCGAATTCAGCGATCAGATTGTTGCATCGACTACCGACCGGCCAGGCCATTCCGGTACAACGAAAAAGCGCCCCGCCGGTGACCCGACGAGGCGCTGCGTGTGTGCGAGGTGATTTGTCTAGTACCCGGGATTCTGCACGAGATTGGAGTTGGCTTCCAACTGATTGCGCGGAATCGGGGCGACATTGCGCCAATTCTCCGAGATTGGCTTGAACTGCCACGGATCATTGTAGCGGGTCTCTCCGCCTTCCACACCAGCAAAGCGGATCAGGTCCTGACGTCGGGTCTGTTCCCAGAAGAGCTCTCTGCCGCGCTCACCTATGAGTTTATCGGCATCTAGGCTCATGAACGGATCCACACCGGAGCGCATCCGGATCTGGTTGACGAGGGCCAAAGCCTCCGCACTTCCCGCATTCATCCGCCACAATGCTTCCGCCTTGAGCAGCAATACATCCGCGTAGCGGTAGATCACAAAATCATTGCTGCCGGAACTGCCAATGCCGTTCTCAAATGCGTACTTGCCAATTCGAGCTCCGCACTGGCGGCACGCTACCGCCTCAAGGTCATTCATAGCAGGCGTGAACGTAAGGGGTGGTCCATTCCGATCAAAGTCACTATAAATGCCAGAGTCAGTGATCCTTTCGCCACCGGAGGTATACTGGGGACCTACCAGGAAATTGCCTAGCCGGTCATCTAACGTACCCATTACACGCTCCAAGCCCGCGTCATCCGAGGTCGGCTCAGAGCCCCAGACTTCACCTTGGGGTCCTGGGTTCTGCATCGGATCGATGACAGACTCATACATTTTCTGCGTGGCGCTCCATCCGTTCCACGGCTGAAATTGGAAGTTATAGGTATTCTGGCTTCCGTAGTGCAGCGTCATCTGGTGGAGATTCAATCCGGTCAGGAACACCTTGTCATAAGGGACGACGAAGATGTTCTCCGGTGATCCGTCATTCTGGACGGCAAAATTGTCGTGATAATTCGCCGCCAGGGAATACTGGCCGGAGTTGATAATCTCGTTTAGCTGTGTCAGCGCATCTCCCCATCTGCCGGTACCCGTGTAGACCTCGGCATTCATGTAGAGCTTGGCAAGCGTCATACGCGCTACATACTGATTCATGCGCCCGTAGGTACCACGCGTATCGGTGCTAAGATTGCCCACGTTATCGAGGAGCTCCTTCTCTACAAACTGAAACACCATCCGTCGTCCTTCCGCAAAATCTGAGGACGGCTGGGAGGGCTTCTCCTCGGCATCTACGAAACTGGTTACAATCGGAACATTGCCGAATGCATCCAGCAGCCAGAAGTAATAGAAAGCGCGCATAGCGACCAGTTCAGAAATGAACGTTTCCGCAAGCGCAGGATCGGCAGCCCCGGACTCCACGGCGCTTTCAAACTGAAAAATCAGCCTGTTGGCGTTGTTGATTCCTGAGAAATAAGTGTTCCAGAATCCGTTGAATGTACCGTCGGCTTCCGTCCAAGAGTGGCTGTTGACTCTGTACCAGAATCCACCTTCGGACCAGTCCTGCCCGCGCGCAGGCACGATGATCTCATCCGTGGTGGCCTCATTAAACTGTGCCGGCGATCCACCACCGCCCAAAGCTGTTAGCCTGCTATAGGCATCACCCATAGCTGAGACGAACTGCTGGTCATTTTGAAAAAAGGTTTCAGCCGTAACCTGGCTGTCGACCGTGTCCGTCAGGTCCGTGCAGCCCACTGAATAAAACAGCAGGCCAGCGGCGAGGACCAGCGGAGAAAGGATTGTTCTCGGTTTCATGATATCTGTGGTTCCTGTCTGTTTATAAGGTTACGTTTATGCCAAAGCTGATGGATCTCGTGGTAAACCACTCAATCCTCCGCTCAATCCCAGGAGCCAGCGGTCCTCCGCTGGAGCCCTGCTCTGACTGACCCTGATTGCGGTCTACATACCGCACCTGCGGATTCAGACCGGAATAGCCTGTGATAGTAAACAGGTTGTTTCCGGTCAGATATAGCCTCACACGGCGGACTGGACTGTCACTCAACATCCGAGCGGGCAACGTATAACCCACGGAAGCGTTGTTCAGGCGCACATAGTCAGCATCTTCAATGTAGTAGCTGGACCAGCGCGGGTCGTCCTTGAGATTACTCAGTTCAAACGCGTGCGACAGCACGTTGTAGGACGAAATTTGCTTAGGTACGGAATAAAACAGGCTGAACATGTTGGCCAACTGGTGCCCAAACACACCTTCCAGGAAGAAACTCATATCGAAGTCCCCGTAGCGCATGTTGTTGCTCCAGCCGATCTGAAAGTCCGGAAGGCCGTTGCCAAGGATCTGTTCATCATCCGGGAATGAAAGACCACCGTATTCCACTTCCGATCCATCCGGCTTCAGGAAGAGCCATTGGCCGTTATCACCGATGCGGGAAAACTGTGGTCCCCAAAGCTGTCCGATTGGCTCTCCTTGTTTAACCCGGATCAGGTCCGGTGTATTGAGACCCGGTGATCCTGGGCTGGCGAGAAACTGCACATCCTCAGTGTGAAACTGGTTAAGCATCGTTTCCGAGTAGAACGAAGCTACTATTCCGGTATTCCAGGACAGCGGGCCGTCGCCGCGGAGCACATCAACATCAAGCGAGATCTCCAGTCCACTGGTTTCCAGCTCACCTACGTTGGTCCAGGTAGTGGGATACAGGTTCGGCGGCACCGGGACGCTGACTTCAAACAGCAAGTCACTCGTGGTCGAATTGTAAAAGTCGATACGACCACTGACACGATCGCCGGCGGTCACAAAGTCGGCCCCAATGTTGAGCTCCGTCTTCTCCTCCCATTTCAGGTCCGGATTCGGGTTACTAACAGGTCCGAAGCTCTGGATGAATTGACCGTTGACAAAGAAGTTGCCAGCTGGGGCGAATCGCTGCAGGGCCAAGCCGCTCAGCGGAGCATCCTGACCCGTTTTACCTATGCTTCCGCGCAGTCTCAGAGAGCTGAGGTACGGCACATCGACGAGGTTGCTGACTTCCACCCCGACTCCTGCGGCCCAGAAAAGACCCCATTTGTTGTCCTCGCCAAAACGTGAAGAGCCTTCTCGTCGCAGACTGGCGTTGGCAAACACGGTACCGTCATAATTGACATTGGCCCGCCCGAAGAAAGCCACCAGACGGTGCGTACTTCGGAAACTGCTTACGGACCCTTCACCTTGGCTAAAGTCCTGCGCAAAAGAGAAGTTGTTGAACGAGACATTGTCTGCGATGAAATCACCGCCAGCCGCATTAAAGCCTTCATCAACAAAGTCGTTATATGAGTACCCGGCGAAGGCTTCCAGTGAAGTGGATTCAGCCAGATCACCGGAATAGTGGAGCGTGGTTTCAAACAGCTCACTGCTCAAGTCCAGATAGGCTTGTGTAGCCCGGCCCGGACCCAGTGAAGCGGCTGTGGCCCCGCCTCCAACTTTATGCTTGCGCGAAAAGAACTCACGGGCAACCTGATCTTCGGTCTGGAAGGAATATTGCGCGGCAAACGACAGTCCGGGCAGGACAGAGTCAAAGTTGTACTCGCCCCTGAATACTCCGGTAAAATACTTGCTCTCGCCAATGCGCTCGCCTTCTTCAATAATGGCGACCGGGTTGAAGTAGTTGAATAGAGGCTGCTCAAAGTAGCCACCGGTATTCTCAAAACCAGAGGCGGTGACGGGAGCGGTCGGATTCATGATGCCGGAAAACTTGAAAGCGTCGGCGAATCCGAAATTTTGATCTTTCTTCGTTGCCGCCAACTGGATCGTTACCTCCAGATCATGATCCATGGCCCACTGAGTGAAATTCAGCCGGCCACCGATTTCCTGAAAGCCAGTGTAGCGTTGGATGCCGTTTCGGTCCCGGAAATTACCGGATACGCGATAGACCGTATTCTCATTGCCACCGCTAAGCGCAAGGTTGTGAACCATGTTCGATCCCTGCTGGGTGACTTCCTTGAACCAATCGGTGCTTGTGCCCAGATCCGGCGCGTTCAGACCAGTCTCGTTCGATAGCCGGCGGTACTCATCACCGCTCAGCACATCCAAGCGATTTTCAATACCCTCAAACGTGTAGTAGGCATTATAATCTACAGACACGCCTCTCCGCGCTTCACCTTGCTTGGTCGTAATCAGAATAACGCCGGCGGAGCCGCGCGTTCCGTAGATAGCCGCGGCGGAGGCATCTTTGAGTACTTCTACCGAGCCAATATCCGAGGGGTCCAAGTTGTCCCAGTTAGCTCCGATTACGCCATCTACAACGACCAGCGGCGACTGATTGGCTCCAAACGAGGAGATTCCGCGGAGGCGGATCTCAGCCACATCATTCGGATTGCCGTTGCGGGTGGTTATCTGAAGTCCAGCAACCTTGCCCTGAATGAGCTCGGCAGCTGAGTTGACATTTCCGGCAACGAAGTCTTCGTCGCTCAGACTGGCCACCGCGCCGGTAATCGTCCTACGCTCCTGGGAACCGTATCCAGTCACCACAAGCTCCTCACCGATTTCGAACACGGTTTCAACCATCGTAACGTCAATCTCATTACGCCCGTCGATGCCGATTTCCTGCGTGTCAAAGCCAACAAAGGAAAACACCAATGTATCCTGCAGCGAAGGGACGTTTACGACATAATTGCCGCTCATGTCGGTCGTTCCGCCTTGGGTAGTACCTTTGACGACGATGGAGACTCCGGGCAGCGGGTCGCTGGTTGTGCCGTCACGCACAGTCCCGGATACCGTTGACTGCGCCAGCACCGACGGCACCGCAAGCGCAATCAACAGAAGTGAAAGTAACGCTCTTTTCATATTCATCATGAGTCCGGTTAATGAAAGGCCAACTAGTTTTATTCGTGTACGGGCGAAATACCAAACGTACGCGAGGATATATGTCTACTGAAACATACGCTACGCGAAATTTAAATTCAAATGCAAGCGCACAAAAAAGTGCAATGGTTCGACCTAAAAAATCAGGTCAACGGCGGTACCATATCTAGCTGCAATCAACATAATTCTTGTTCGAGGCCGGCGCACCCCGGTACGAATGTGCATCTGGATTCAGGGACGGCGCCTATGGCAGTTTCCGCTGCTTCCCTGGTCAAAAGCCTCAACTAGAAGTGTTTTAGTGGAACACCGCTTCCTCAAAGTCCGGGGCGGATTCTCGTGTTTTGTTTGGCTGATTTATGCGACCTTTCTTCGGCGTGATCAGCGGTTCCAAACTTTGCCCCAATACTTCGCGGTGGTGTACTGAGGAATCCCCGTATCCATACTGCACGAAATCAGCGACGGATACAGCGCCTTGGCCTCGGGCAATTAATCCACGATCATCGACGAATCTGTCCCTTCCTACAGCAATTTGGTGGTGAATAATGCACGGATGCGGGTCCTCCAAAAGGCAGACTGATCGTCTGGTTTTGAGCAGCGGGACGCAGAATAGGGTGCGGCCGGAGTTTAAATTTGCGACCCGATTGATCTTACGGGCATCGGCTACATAGACAGCAGATTGGCAAGCAGCCGATATGCGCCAGCCACCGAATAGGGTACCTGTCGGTGTAACGCCAACGCACAGTAGGTATAGTGTCCCTGTCCATAATCTGCTACAAGGAACGCTCCCCGCTGGGGCTCCTGACCAGTATCATTCATTTCAATTAGCGGTGTATAGGCACCATCCCACTCAGTGAAGAATTTGGATCCGCGCTGCTCGACCCAGCCATCAAAATCCGCCCCGGTGATCGGGTTAGGCCCCGCAAGCACCGGGTGGTCGGGTGCAAGAATGGTCACCGGGGCATCTTCCTCGGAAACCTCCTCAGCGCCTCTGGGCAGTTGGGCAGATATAGGTGCCATCTGGTCCGGGACAAACTCCTGGGTCTGGTAGAGCACAATCAAATTGCCTCCAGCATGCGCATATTCCAACAGCCGACGGTTGTTGGTTAGCAGGTCTTGTCGTACAGCATAAGCGCGCGTGCCGATCACAATCGCATCAAATTCACTTAAAGTGCCACTGGCCAGGTCAGCTTCTTGCAGTAGCGTTACGGCGGCCCCCAACTGCTGAATGGCTGAAGGAACTTCATCTCCAACCCCCATTACATAGCCGACATTCAAGTCCGGGGAAATGTCTACTTGAAGTCCGGTAACCTGTGTGGTGGCCTCGCGAAACAAGTACCGCGTTTCCATATGGCTGTGTCGGATAACCTGGTAACCCTCCGATATGGTGGCATCTCCCACGTGCGCTACAGCCCGTACATCATAAACATGACCAGCTTCCAGGTCCGGCACATGGACTTCGAAGGAGAAGAGCTGACGTTCTCCGGCCTGCGCGAAGGTCAGCTCATGACTGGGCGGGCTGGCTGTCCAGCCTTCGGGCAGCTGAAGGTCCATAGAACCGACAGTACCGCCAGGGACATTGTTAATTATCTCAGTGGAGACGGTAAACTGACTGCCTGAGACCTGTGGGATTACGATTCGGTGGGCTGGCGACACATTGACCACCAGCGCAGGCATCACGTGCAGCTTTCGCATGACGTATCCGTACGGCAGATTCGCCTCACGGGTTTGGACATCGCGCACCAGATGAATAGGTACCCCCATGATATTTAGGCTAGCCACTGCCTGCAGACCTGCAGGCCGGGTCGGCTGGTGCTTCCAACGCGGGTCGTGCCACTGGAAATGGTTCTCCTTCACGCTGTTGCGAAAAAAATAGGGCCGTGCATACGGGGCATCGTCGGGCACCGCTGCCGCAAATACCACTTGGTGGAACGGCGTTGACTGTCTTACCTCACTGCTGATCTGCCAGTCGTCCTGTGATAGCCCGGTCGGATCTTTGATGGTCATCGCGACGGCATCAGCGGCAATGTCGGCCGGGATAGAGAGTCGCGCGTCAATCTCAAAGGACTGCCCGCGTACGACGGGTCCCATGGTGGATGGAGCCTGCCAGAAGCTCGAAACCGGCGGCGTACCTGTCGGCTGAGCCGTAGCCGTGAACGCAAGGCCTACGGCCGTGGCGATTGCGTGCTGAAACTGCTCCTCCTTGATCTGCAGCATGAAGGCTGATTCGGAATCCTCAGGCAACAGGCTCAGGAGCTCACGTGTCTTGGCCAGACCGGCCATCAGATCGCCGACCACGGCATCAGGGTGGCCCGGGCGGGCGGCCATGAGGGCATCGTGAACATGTGCAGCAATCTCATCGAGCAGAGTAGCCCCACCTTCTGGAGGTGCTTCACCGGTCAATTCAAACAACCCGGCCAGCGTCACATTCAGTCCGTCAAAGAAGCTGGACTCAGCCTCCGCTCCCGGTTCTGACAGGCGCTCATAGTAGTATGGCACGGGGCCAAGAGTAGTACGCGTACGGCCGCTGGTCTGCGAACGCTGCAGACTTAGTCCATACATGCCAAAGTTATAGTAGGAATCACCCAGCCAGGGACTGTGCTGACCGGCATCGAAGTTCATGTTCCAGGGCTCATTTTCCCGTACACCGCCACGGTACAACTTGTGCACTTTCCACGGCCGCAATCCCTCCTCGGTAATCTGCTCGGGAAACCGTTCAGGGTCTGCCGCCGCCGCCACGGCATCAGGCGTTATCTGGCCAACAGCCACATGGTTGCCATGCCCATCCCGGGTTGACCCGTGAAATCTGGAAATCACCACTACCGGGCGATCCATGCGAATGACCCGAACCATGTCGGAAAGTACTCGCTCCACATCCCAGCTCTTGAGGGATTCTTCAAGTGTTTTTGAATAGCCGTAGTCCACCGCGCTCGAAAAATAGAGTCCATCCAACCCATAGTAGCGCCCTGCAAGCCGCAGTTCCTCGGTACGGATCAAACCGAGGCCATCAAATAGTTCAGGCCCAATGGCATTGGCCCCAGCTTCACCCCGATTGATGGACATCAGAGAAACCCTAGCGCCGGCACCACGACTTAGGTATGTCAAAAGCCCAGCGTGCTCATCGTCCGGATGGGCTACCGTATGCAGCATGCTTGCTGTAGTGGACAACTTCAGCAGCTGCTGCCACAAACCGGTACTTCCGCGGTCCACATCGAGTAGAGGGCCGCCCTCAGTACTCAGCGTGCTATTGAGTGCCTGTTCCTGCGCAATCGTCACAGGCACACAGATAAGACAGGCAAGACAGAAAGTAGTCAACAGACGAAGCATCGCGTTATTGATTTGGGGAGTTGTAAATAGACGTAAAATCTTGGACGTGAAGTCATGTATAAGAAGATACGTAACTGCTCAAAGAGAATGGCATCGTGAACGAGGGGAATGGCCGTGGGCGTATCCACAGGAAAGGGATTACTGTGATTCAAGAGGCTCAATAGTTTCCCGATGCGAAAACGGTTAGAATATGGATTGACCGTATCGTGCGGTCGAACAGTCATGCATGCCCACGATCTGAAAGAAGCTTATAGAAATCAGTAGGTGGCCCTATCTGACTTGGTTTTTGCGATTTACTTGGAGTTGACCAGCTAAAAAGAAATTTCCAGTACTATGTTGTACCGGGGCATTGGGGTTCGCAGACAATGGTGTGATACATGCTGCAGAGAATCCGCGCGGCATTTTCGACCAAGCGTTCAAGACATTACCGGACCGATCGAAGAAGATGAATCATTTTTCCTGATATGACTTAATTTCACTGTTGCGTACAACGACGGGAACGCATACTTGAGGGAGACGATTTGAGAAAAAGTCTAATCACTCAGGAGCGATGTTCGCTGTCATGCATCGATAGGACAACAAATTGGTTGGGTTTGCATGTATACTCGATATAGAATGTGATCTTCCGCCATTGCATACTATTCCCAAATGGATTTCAGATCGGAGGTCTGTCGAGAGCTTCTGGAGCTTGCACATTTTTTAGGAGATGCCCGACAGATGGCAATTTTTGGAGAGGGCAATGTGTCGGGCAAGTTGGATTCAGAGTTCTTACTTGTCAAGGCTAGTGGTACTTCTCTCTCCACACTGACCGCTGAAGAATTGGTCAAGGTCGCGGCGCGTTCGCTCGTTGATGCGGTTATGGATGAGACATTGATTACGGATGAAGAGGCCAATGAGTTGCTTCTGGATTCCCTCCAGTACCCATCTGCGCTCAAGCCCTCTGTGGAGTCCATGTTTCATGCCTGGCTACTTACGCTGCCCGGTGTAGCTTATGTTGGGCATGTACATGCCAGGGCAGTCAGTGCCCTTATGTGTTCACCGCACGCAGAGAAGTTTGCTTTACATCGACTGGTTCCTGATCAGGTCGTTTATACCGGCCCCTCATCGGTGATCGTACCCTATGTAGATCCCGGTATAGTGCTTGCTCGTCATATCAGGGAGGCCGTTGGCACTTATCGTAGCGCCACTGGTCATGTGCCCAAGACCATATTGCTAAAAAATCACGGGATTATAGCGTTGGGTGGGACAGCACAGGAGGTCGCAGCCGCACTTTCCATGGCCGAAAAAGCTGCGCGTATATACCTTGATGCAGCAGTATTGGGGCCTCCGATCTTTATGGAGGCATCGGAGGTGGTACGCATAGCGGGTCGCAGTGACGAACATTATCGGCAGGCTATGCTTTCCCGTAAATAATTCCTCAATGAAGCAGCGTTATTCTCTGGTATATATGGATCGTGCATTCAACCTCTTTACATGTAGTGCCGGGATTGATCAATTGACGCCCGGTCGGACCGACGCCGCTTCTCGCACATTCCGGATGTTCCATCATATTCCGTAATGCCAGTGGGTTTATCGACCATCAAAACTTATACACATGTCTCTGCCCGTTCCTGAATCTCCTGTTTTCAAATACATCACCGATCGCTGGGAGGACCATGTCGCAAATAAGTTGGATCCCGTGGAGCGTCTTATCTATCGCTCAAACTTGTTAGGGCAGGATTGGCGGATCACCAATACGGGTGGCGGCAACACCTCCACCAAACTCAAAGAGAAAGATCCTCTGACCGGGGAGAGGGTGTCCGTGATGTGGATCAAGGGGTCGGGCGGTGATCTCCGGACTGCCACACGGAAGAATTTTGCATCCTTGTATCAGGATCAATTGCTTGCGCTTCAGAAGCTGTACGCCAGCGAGTCTTCACGAGGAGTAAAATCAGCGGCCGAAGATGCAATGGTTGCGGCGTACAAGCATTGTGTATTCAATCTAAATTCCCGGGCGCCCTCTATTGATACGCCGTTACACAGTTTTGTACCATTCTCGCATGTGGATCACTCGCACCCAGTTGCCTGCATCGCACTGGCGACAGCCGCGGATGGCCCTGCACTCACACATGAGATCTATGGAACGGACGTGATCTGGGTTGACTGGCAGCGGCCGGGTTTTGAGCTTGGCTTAAAGCTGCAGGCCGTTTGTGCAGAATACCCAGAAGCAAAAGGCGTATTGCTGGGAGGGCATGGCCTGATCAATTGGGCAGAGAGTGATAAAGCCTGCTATCATCTCAGTCTGGAACTTGCCGACCGCGCAGAAGTCTTTCTTGCTGACAGGGGAGCGGGTACATATGCGTTTGGCGGGGTGCGCCACACGCCGTTAAATGAGGCGGCACGTACCTCTGCACTTGTGGATGTTCTGCCGTGGTTGCGAGGAAAAGTCAGTCAGCATAAACGCTGCATTGCTACACTGGAACTGGATCCACACGTAGTTGATTTTGTGAATTCTGAAGATGCGCCGCGCCTGGCGGAGTTGGGGACATCCTGCCCAGATCATTTCCTGCGTACCAAAATCAAGCCACTTTATGTGGAGTGGGATCCAGGGCAGGGGGATGTTGATGCCCTGAAAGCAGCACTTGCTAACGGCCTTGAGCAGTATCGAAAGGACTATGCAGCTTACTACGCCGCCCATCGACATGCGGACTCCCCACCTATAAGGACGGTAGAACCCACGGTTGCGCTGATTCCGGGAATTGGTCTTGTTGCCTGGGGTAAGTCAAAGAGTGAGAGCCGTGTAACAGCAGAATTTTATCGTGCAGCCATCGGTGTCATGCAAGGTGCCGAGGTGGTTTCGACGTACACGGCGCTACCGAGACAGGAGGCCTTTGATATCGAGTATTGGTCACTGGAAGAGGCCAAGCTTCGCCGAATGCCGCAGGAAAAGGGATTCGCGGGCCAGGTGGTGGTCATCTTTGGCGCAGGAAGTGGAATTGGCAGGGAAACAGCAATCCGTATGGTGGCAGAAGGGGCGAATATCGTTGCCGTTGATCTCAACGAATCTGCGGCAAAAGAGGTAAGCGATACTATCCTGCAATCCGTCGGGATGGGGATCGGTGTTGCAGGAACGGGAGTGTCAGGATGCGGAAATGCGATTGGTCTGGGTTGCGATATTACGGAGCGCACCTCCGTTCGACAGGTGATGGAAACCACGATTCTGGCTTATGGTGGACTGGATCATGTGATCATCACAGCAGGGATGTTTCCAGGAACCGACGCAGCGGGGGTTGTTCCGGATGCAGCATGGGACAAAACGTTTGCTGTAAATGTGAAGGGATCCTACATCGTGGCCAGTGAAGCGGCAAAGACGTGGGAGGCGCAGCAGTTACGGGGGAGCCTCGTACTGACTGGAAGCGTTAATGGAGTCGTTCCCAAGTCAGGGAGTATGGCTTATGACACAAGCAAGAGCGCGCTTAATCATCTGGTACGCGAACTTGCAGTTGCCTACGCTCCCCTGATTCGCGTTAACGGGATTGCGCCTGCGACGGTTATCGCAGGCAGCAGCATGTTCGGACGTGAACGTGTAATCCGTTCTTTACGCAAGTACGGGCTGCCCTGCAGCTCCAATGAATCCACGGATACCTTGCGCGAGCGCCTAGCTGATTTTTATGCGGGGCGAACGCTTACGGATCAGCGAGTGACCGCCAGAGATCAGGCGGAAGCGGTAATACTTTTGGCGAGCAGAAAGCTTGGAAAAACCACAGGACAGATCCTGAACGTCGATGGCGGGCTTGAAGGAGCATTCCTTCGCTAATGTCCAAGTATACGATGTGGAACATAAGGGGCCTCCAGCAGGGCTACTTCCTCGGCAGAGAGTTCAAGCGAAAGACTGCGAACAGCACTTTCCAGGTGGGAGATTCTGGACACTCCGACGATGGGTGCCGTTACCCCTTGTTTTGACAATAGCCACGCCATGGCTATTTCTGCGGGTGGCTCGCCACGCTCATCGGCGAGTTCCCGCAGCGCTTGAATGACATGTGCGTCCTCGGGGGCGGTATAGCGTTCATGCATTAGCTCATCACTCCTTGCGCGTGCCGTTGAGAGTGGATCTTCGAGAGACTCCGCGCGGGCGAGTAAACCGCGGGCCAGGGGAGACCAGGGCAAAACGGCCAGTCCCTCTTCCTGGCAGAGGGGGATCATTTCCCGCTCCTCCTCGCGATACAGGAGGTTATAGTGGTTTTGCATACTGACAAACCGGGTCCACCCATTGAGCGCAGCAGTACCGAGCATGCGAGCCAATTGCCAGGCGTACATGCTTGAAGCCCCTATATAGCGTACTTTACCATCCCGGACGAGCAGGTCCAGAGCGGCAAGGGTTTCATCAATAGGCGTGTTCACATCATAGCGATGAATCTGATACAGATCAATCGTTTCGACACCCAGTCTGCGCAGGCTGGCTTCGCATGACTGGACGATGTTCTTTCTTGAGAGTCCTCCAGAATTGGGGGCATCCCGAAGGGGAAAGAAAACTTTTGAGGCTAGCACGATTTCATTCATGTTGCCGTAGCGTTTGAGTGCACGGCCTGTGATTTCCTCACTAACACCATTGGAATAAATGTCAGCGGTATCAAAGAAGTTGATACCGAGCTCAATGGCGCGCCTGAAAAATGGCTGAGAGGCCTCCTCATCCAACAGCCAGGGCTGCCAGGATCGATCTCCGAAAGACATGCATCCAAGTGCAAGGCGCGAAACGGTGAGGCCTGTATTTCCCAAACGGGTGTATTGCATGGTAGAGCCCAGAATAAGGTGCTAAGATTGTGGCGCGTCAAGGTCCAAGTTACGGCATATAAAGAGGAAAGCAGATTGGAGATTATCGAATTTTCTGTAACCTCTCCCGATGATTTGCACTTCCTGGATTGTCTCGTGGAATCCGACAATGTATAAATCATTGAGCTGAAGCCAATTCAGGTAGCGCCAGCTGTGCGCCATTCGGTGATCGTGCAACGTTTCTTGTTCCCCAGTCTCAGAACAAACCCGTGCATTACCTGAATTAGGAAACGTGCGTATGATCCTGCTAACCACGCTCATCGAACACCGGTTTATCCATCTCCCATCCACCATTCATACCTGTTGCTCCTAAGCTCTGTACGCAACGCGGACGCGGCTTAGGGAAGAGGTACTCCCCGAAGATGATATTGCAAAAAAGCAGGGTTGGAGAGCCTCCTCTAATACTTCGTTAACAGAAGCCAACAAAGGGGTCAAACTGTTTTGTTTTTCTGAAGATTGGAAACTCAGTATAAAAAAAGTTGTATATTTCTTCCATGTTTTCTAAAACGGTCAACCCGCTGCAAGGGTAACGATCGGTGGTTTTCAGAGGTGTCATTCAGCAATCAGCATTAGACAGAGGTATTTCAATGAAAAGATTATTTCAATTGACTTTTGGAGCAATGATCACTCTGGCGTTCTTTCAGTCTGCGAATGCGCAGGATTGGGGACGTATTGAAGGCACCGTTTACGTTGCCGAGGGCATTATGGCAACGGATGCTACGGTTAGCCTAGTGGGTTTGAACTACGTTCAGCAAGTTGATGAATCTGGACGATACGTGTTTGAAGAAGTGCCCTCCGGTTCGGTACTTCTACGCGTTACGAGTCTGCGTTGGGGGCGGAATTCAATATCAGTCACAGTTGTGGCAGGAGAAACGACGGAAGCAAATATTCAGGTGCTACGTGATGTTCACTTGGAAGAGATTGTTGTTTCGACAGGTCCAGTGGCTCTTACCCGGTCCGAGCTGGTGAATCCGATAGGGGTTCTGACAGGCCGGGACCTTATTGAATCAAGTGCACTCAGCCTGGGGGAATCTTTGAAGGAGATGCCAGGAATTTCATCATCATATTTTGGTCCGGCAATCAGCCGACCGATTATTGGTGGGGTTGGAGGTAGCCGAGTGAAAATTCTTCAGCAGGGCGTGGAGACAGGCGATCTTAGCGATCAGGGTGCAGATCACGCGATGAATATTGACGCTTTTGATGCTGGGCGGATTGAGATTATTCGTGGACCAAGTGCGCTTCTGTATGGAAGCAATGCAACTGGCGGGGTCGTAAATATTATTGATGGTCGGGTTCCAAATGAGCGGCCGGCAGGCTTTGTTGAAGGAAGCTTAATGGGCAGGATTGGATCAGTAGCAGATGAGCGAGGTGGAGGTGGAAATATATCTGGAGCTTTCGGGAACATCGTTTGGCGTGCCCGTGGCCTGGTGCGTGAAAGTGGCGATATTGCAACACCGGAATTCATGCCCGAAGAGGAGCATGACGAACATGATGAACATGATGAAGATCATGAAGAAGAACACCATGAAGAAGAGGAGCATGAAGAAGAGGAACATGCTGAGGAGTATTTAACTAGTATTGAGAACTCCGGGAGTTCACTGACCAGGGGGTCGTTTGGCTTATCCTGGATTGGTCGACGCGGATATTTTGGAGGTGCCGTGACGGTGCATAACAATAATCATGGTGTTCCGGGCCATGCTCATCACGGGCACGAGGAGGAGCATGATGAAGATCATGAGGATGAGGATCATGATGATGAGGATCATGATGATGAAGATCATGAGGATGAAGAAGGCGTCGGAGAAGTGACTGCAGATATGACCTCCACAACATACGATCTTGAAGGTGCGTACCGCTTCTCCAACACGATTCTTCGGGGAATACGCTTCAGGGCCGCCCTCACTGACTACGAAACTGCCGAAGTGGAACATATTGAAGAAGGGGAAGAGGAGGGAGTCAGCACTATTTTGGGCAGGGATCAGTTGGAAGGTCGTTTGGAATTGGATCATGTGCTTGCTACCAATATGGTAGGGGTAGCCGGCATACAGATTGCGAACAGTGAACTGACGATTGAGGGGAGTGAGGCTTTCCTGCCAGATGCGCTGTCAACCGGTATTGGTGTATTTGCACTTGAACGCATAAACCTCGACGCATTGAGGTTTGAGCTTTCCGGTCGCATGCAATGGCAAACACATGATCCAAGAGAATCCGGGATGAGAGAAAGATCCTTCTCGGCTTTAAGTTTGAGTGGAGGCGTGAACTACCAAAGAAGCGAGGACGTCAGATTTTCCCTCAGTTGGGCCCGTGCGTCAAAGATGCCGGATGTGACGGAATTGTACGCCCAGGGATTGCATACCTCAACACGTGCTGTGGAGATAGGTAATGAAAATCTAGAAGTCGAAACGACCAACGGACTAACAATCGCCAGCCACATTCAGAAAGATCTTTTGGAGGCAACGATCAGCGCGTACACAAATCACGCGAACAACTTTATATATCTTGCGCCGACGGAACGGGAAGAAGAGGGCAATCCGGTTTACCAGATGAATCAGGCCGAGGCCAGAATTTCGGGGGTCGAAGTTGATACAAGGTTTGAATTGCTGCACGGGTCAACGTCACACTTGGTGCTGCGTTTGTGGGGTGACTTTGTGAGAGGGCGATTGGTTGAAAACGAAGAGGATCTGCCTCGCATGCCCCCCTTGCGTGTGGGGGCAGGGCTTGGGTACGATTTCGGCAATTTTGGTATTGACTTTTCCGTGAAACATGTGACTGATCAGGAAAAGGTGTTTCCGGGAGAAGAGGAGACCCATGGTTATACCATGGTCAACGCCACCGGGAGATACCGCAGGGTTATAGGCTCTACAGTTCAGATTTTATCCATTCAGGGCATAAACTTGACGGATGTTCTCGCGCGGGAGCATACGTCGTTTGTGAAGGGCCTGGTGCCATTGCCCGGTCGGGATATCCGGTTATCCTACACATTTGTGTTCTAGTACAGGATATTGCGACTGACTGATTTACCTCTCAAGGCGTGTCGGAATAGCATTGCCGGGAGGAGTAGAGGTCGTCTCTCGCGGACAGTTGATTTGCCGGTAGTGAAACGGGATAGTTTTTGGGGTGTATGCATTACTGGACCGATTTAAGGGGACGTCGTGATTCAATTTCAAGGGTCCTCGGGGTCACCGATATGAACGCTTTTTTTGGCGCAGTTGTCCCACTCTGGGATGCCGATGGCAGATACAGCTATACACTGTCATGCAATACTGTCAACATTTTCTCAATAGACGACTCGCCTTGAAGGTTACAGTTAAGTACATAATGCCTTAGCTTACCCGTCGGTCAGTATCCGCTATTGTTGTGTCAGATCCTCTTTTTGAAGTTCCTCGCAGATTTCGTCATTACTTCAAGGAGCGCGGACAAAAGCCCTCCACAAGTGAAGTATTGTCAGCCCCAGCGCAGACGAGCGCAGGTTTGGATCCTTATGATCAGCCCCTCACACGTCGAGAGGCGGCGCATCTGTTTCGAAGGATTGCATTCGGTGGCAGTACTGCCCAGGTAGAAGCAGTTGCCGGACGTTTAGCTCCCGAGGCGGTACATCAGATCGTGCAGGAGGGAATTCAAAGCCCGATGCCTGCTCCTCCTTCCTGGCATCAAGACTGGCCTCCGTGGGGGGAATCAGACCGTGTCAAACAGGCTTATTTTGACAAACAGTTTAGCTGGGCAGCGGAGCTCAGCGCTGTTTGGCTCAAGCAGAAGGTCGAAAATGGTCTACGTGACCGAATGACGCTTTTTTGGCACGATCACTTTGCAACAGAGCGCGCTACATATTTCTACGCCATTCTGGCTCACAAGCACCTCACTACATTGCGCAAATACGCGCTGGGAAACTTCAGGGATTTCGTCGTTGCCGTCGGAATTGATCCCGCGATGCTGATCTACCTTGACGGTAGACTCAGTACGCGGCAGAATCCTAACGAAAATTATGCCAGGGAGCTTGTTGAACTCTTCACAATGGGACAGTTCGACAAGCATGGCAATCCCAACTACACACAGGATGACATTGTAGAGCTGTCAAGAGCACTGACAGGCTATCAGGTGGACTACAGGTTTTTCAGGGCGCATTTAACACAGAGTTTGCGGGATGCCACAAACAAAACCATCTTCGGCAGAACCGAACGGTTTGACTTTGGGGGGGCGCATCTTGTACTATTTGAGGAACGAGCTCCCCAGATTGCAGACTTCATGGCACGCAAGCTTTACAGGGAATTTGTTTATATAACGCCGCATGAGGCCGTCGTTGAGCAGCTCGCTCAATGCTTTCTAGATAACAATTTTGAAATCGCTCCGGTACTGGAAGCCTTGTTCTCCAGCCGTCACTTTTATTCAGAGGAGGTGATCGGGGCACAAATAAAGAGCCCGGCCGCAATGTTTGTCGGCATTCTGCGGGCTTTCGGGCAGGGCGTTCCCCCACGTTCTGGACTGAACTCCATCCGTTACGGGATGAAGCGTCTGTCCCAAGATATTTTTGATCCGCCCAGTGTCGCCGGCTGGCCCGGGTACCGGAGTTGGATCTCGACCTCCTCGTTACCTGAACGATGGTCACAGCTCAGTAAGCTGTTACAGCCGATCCAGTTCGGGATTTTCAATCTGAACGGAGTCAAACTTGCCCGGGAACTTGTCGATGAAAATGATGATATGGCGGTGTTTAAAGTTCCGGTGGCAATCGCCGAACGCCTTTTGGCCGTACCACTTGAGGACATCTCTATTGATGCACCACCCGAATTCGCCGGCGACTTGATCACCCATCCAATTCCTGACGAAATACAGAACGGTCCGAGCTATGTTCTGGATCTGACGCGCATTTTTCTTCGCGGTTTTCCATGGTACAGCTGGAGCCTTAGTCGGCAGGGGATCGCGTACCAGACGATGGAATACATCAGGTGGATAGCCGGGTTGCCGGAGTATCAGCTCAACTAGGAATCATGGAGCACGGAGTAAGCGAGCGATTTGGAAGCTGTCTGGAGCACGGATGTGCACACACGGATGAGCACAGTCTGTGGTCACGAAGGAATTTCCTGACCAGTCTGGGGCAGGCCATCGGTTCCTCAATAGTGCTGGGTTCCACGACCATCAATGCATTGGCAAGCTCCCCCGTGCTGGATATGCTTCACCGTCACGATTCCGAGCGGATACTGGTACTGCTGCAGCTTGGGGGTGGGAATGACGGTCTTAATACGATTATTCCAGTTGAAGATGGTTATTATTTTCGTGCACGTCCGACGCTCTCTATCCCCAAACGGGTAGCCCTGCCATTGACGGATACGTTGGGACTGCATCCTGCGCTGAATACATTGCGCGGGCGCTACAATGATGGACAGATGGCCATTATCCAGGGAGTCGGATACAAGGATTCAAGCTTATCGCACTTTGACGGTACCGATAATTGGATGTCGGGCACGACATCGGTCGGGCATGATGCATCTGGATGGGTAGGGCGAAAGCTGGAGTTCAGTCACCCCGACTTTGAAACAAAGCCGCGTGAGTATCCTCTGGCCGTTCAGGTAGGCGGTATTTCCTCGCGACTGTTTGACGGACGCGAGAACGGAATGGGGATGACCATGGCCAATGTGGAGGTATTTCGGCGGCTCGTGCGGACAGGTCGGTTGTTTGACGAAAACACTGCTCCAGATAATGCTTACGGCGACGAGGTTGCTTTCGTGCGTCGTATAGCCAATGATACATTTACTTACGGCCGGGCCGTCCAGGAAGCTGCTGCGAGGGCAGGCAATGCCATTTCGTATCCGCGAGTTGTGCCAGCGTACCTCACCGACAGGCTTTCCATAGTCGCCCGTCTCATCAAAGGCAGGCTGGGGGCGCGGGTGTATCATGTTGGTTTGGGTGGATTCGATACACACGGTTCACAGGGTAGTGTGTATGGACGTCACGCAACGCTGCTTAAAGCTATGGCAGAGACGGTAAATGCTTTTCTGAATGACCTGGGTGAGCTCAGCAAGGAGGTGCTGGTCATGACTTTTTCGGAGTTCGGCAGACGGGTCAACGAGAACGGCTCGGACGGGACCGATCATGGTACCGCAGCGCCGTTGTTCCTGTTTGGACCGGGCGTCAAAGGCGGGATCCTCGGCGATACACCGTCACTTCGTGATCTGGATGCTCATGGCAACCTCAAGTATGGAATTGATTTTCGTGCTGTTTATTCGACGGTGCTGCAACACTGGTTTGGTTTCACAGGTCCTGCCAGTGCCCAGGTCCTGGGTGAATCGTTTGATCCGCTGGACATTATTGCCAATCCATCGGATCCTACATTTACCGGTGCTGAGTCAACAGCTGAAGTTCCCGATTCCTTTGTATTGCATCAGAATTACCCCAACCCATTCAACCCTGCGACGACTATTGAGTACCGGCTTGGAGTACCGGGCAGCGTTACGCTTGATGTTATTGATTTAACGGGGCGAAGGATAGAGACATTGGTGGACCGTATGCAGCCGCCCGGACAGTACTCTGTTCAATTTGATGCTGCCGGGCTACCAAGCGGGACCTATCTCTACCAATTGCGTGTGGGTACTCAGGTAGCCTCGCGCAGAATGGTCCTGCTCAGATAGGAAGTTCGCCACGCGATATATCCTGTGGTAGCCAGTCCGAGGTAGAGTACGTAGAGCAGAAGCGTAAAATAGAGTTCAGTGGCGAAAAAGAGACCAACATAGATCGCGTCAGTCACAATCCAGACGAGCCAGCTCTCGAGAATTTTGCGTGCAGCCATCCAGCTTGCAATCACGCTGAGCGTGGTCGTCAGGGCTTCTGTTAGCGGATAGGGCGATTCGGTCACGTAGTATTTAAGCAGCAGTGCAAATCCTGCGGTTCCCGCTACGGTCAAAGTAAGAAGTATTATACCAACCACGGGACGGAGTCGGGTGACCAGCAATGTTCCCCCGTCGGGCCCACCGGTTAACCAGGAACGCCATCCATAGATAGATATGCCAACGAATAGCCCCTGGAGGAGCATAGTTGTGTAGAGACGGTCCTCAAAGAATACAACGGCAAAAAGCAGACTGCTGATGATGGCAACCGGCCAGGTCCAGATGTTTTGGCGAACATTAAACCAAACGCACAGGACGCCCGTAAGCACAGCGGCGACTTCCAAAGGCCGCTCTTCAAGAAATTCCAGGAGAGTATTCACCGGATCTGAATAACATAAGCCGCTCCCGCATCCGTGCTGCCTGCTGCACCAATCAGAGCAGTCTGTTTGTATAGATCAATAGAGTTGCCGAAAGCAGCTTCCCCAATATCTATGATTCCCTGGTAGTGCCATTGTCCATTGCTGCGGGCAAATATGTAGACCACGCGATCAACATTGAAATTCAAACGGAGTTGTTCGTCGTAGCCAACAACAAGGGCTCGATCCCCGTACAGTGCTACTTCTGTACCGAAAGCCCCTTTCCGGTAGGGCGTAGGGGGTTCCAGCGTAGCAGTTTTGATCCAGGCTCCGGTTGAATCGCGTGCGAATAAAGTAGCCTGCCCGGACTCATTCCGGCCAGCCGTAGTCTGTCCAACCAGCAGCTCATCGCCGTGCAGGTCCAGTGAGATAAAAAAGCCTTCAATTCCTCCCAGCCGAGCAATCTCTGACCAGGATTCCTCCCGATCAGATTCAAATAGATAAACTGAGCCTGCGCGCCCGCTGAAATAGGCACTGCCTGCGACCGCCAGGCGGTCAAGGTGGAGTGTGGCGCTACCGCCAAAAATACCGGTCGACACGTCGTCGCTGCCAGTCACTCTTTGCTTCAACGACCAAGTGCCATTGACTTTTTCGTAGATGTAGGCAGTGCCGTGCAGTTGACTACCACGTGTTGCATCACCGGCAGTTGTAAAGAGTATTCGATCGTCATGCACGGCTACGGCGGCACCTGCCGGTCCCTCCCGGTTATGGCCGGTGCTAGTAAGGCGCCCGGTCTGGGTCCAGTTGCCTGTATCGTTCCGTTCAAACACATAGACCGCATTCGAACGCTCGGTAGCGAAATATTCCTGAGTGCCGGCTACAAGGGCCACATTGCCATCAAGCGCAACCTTTCGACCAAAAGCAAGGCCTTCCTCACAATCCGAAGGGACAAGCCGTGCTTTTTCATGCCAGTAACCGGTAGAATCCGCCAACTCAAAGATATAGGCGGCTCCGGCACCTACTCCACAGGATGCTTCCCCACTTGCCCCAACGATCGCACGGGATCCGTCCAGCGCTACCGAAGTTCCGAAATAGTTGCCACTGGTTGTGTCTGCGTGAGGCAGCCGTGTGATCTGGGCGTGCGCGCATAATGTGCAGACCAATCCCCCAACGAGTACCGTGCCGAATTTTAGAAGACATCTCTGAGTGTAAGCGTTCATTGAAACAATCGGTCGCTCACGTACTATGATCTCCCAACGATTCCACTAGCGCCTCCCAGCGTGCATACAGATCGTCCAGTTCTTTTTGGATAGACGCGTAGTTTGCACTTGCCTCTTTTGCACGCACGGGATTCGAGTAAACGTTCGGATCGGCCAGTGCTTTTTCTGTTGCACGCTTTCGCGACTCAGCTTCTGCAATCGCTGATTCAGCTTCATCACAGAGCCACTGTTTTTGGTGACGGGTCAGCTCATCTGTGGCAGTTTGTCCATTCATCTGTGCCTGACGGTACGCACGATTGCGGGCCTCAGCCTCGCGCCGTTTTTCCTCCTTGGTTTTGGGTCCGCCGGACCGCGCGCGGGTTTTGCGGGTCGGCTTTTTCGCAATTGGGCGCTCGTGCGCAATTCGGCTGAGGGATCCGTGGGTAAGTGCCCATCGATACTCCGAATAAGTACCCTCGTATGTGCGTACCCCGTGATCGCCTATATACCAGACTACATTGGCGACATGGTCAAGAAAATGTCGATCGTGACTCACAACTACAAAGGTTCCATTGTACTGTCGAAGCGCTTCAATCAACACCTTGATGGACTGGATGTCAAGATGATTGGTCGGCTCGTCCAGTATCAGGAAGTTGGCAGGATTGACAAGTGTTCTGGCGAGTGCGAGGCGACTCTTTTCGCCCCCGGAAAGGGCTTGGACCGGCTTGAACACATCATCGCCCGTAAACAGAAACGCCCCAAGGAGTGTGCGCAAGTAAACGTCTTCGCGCCCGACGGCTTCCCGGTCGAGTGATTCAAGTACTGTATCGGTACCAATCAGAGAATCTGCTTGATGCTGGGCAAAGAATCGGGTTTCTACGTTATGCCCTTCCTTTCGTGACCCTTCAATAGTCTCGCTCCCAAAAAGTATGCACGCCAGGGTTGATTTACCTGCACCGTTTTTGCCGATAAGTGCAATTTTTTGTCCGCGGGAGATCTCGAGGGGTCCAGCTTTGTCAAATACGCACACGTCCGGCTCTTCTGAACCTGCATAGCTTTTTGAGAATTCGCTTACAGACAAGACTATTCGACCGGACCGGTTTGGCGACGGGAACCGTATTCGAATCTGGGCATCTGGTGAGTCAGGTGACTGTAGACGCTCAAGTTTTTCGAGATGTTTTATTCGGCTCTGGACTTGGCGTGCTTTTGATGCTTTGTACCGGAAGCGTGCGATGAACCGCTCGGCCTGGAGGATTTCGCGTTGCTGGTTTTCATAGGCGGCCTGTTCAAGCGTACGCCGTTTTTCCCGTTCAACCAGGAAGTAATCATAGTTCCCGGCGTATTCTACAATACGGCCGCGATACAGATGTGCGACAGTGTTAATCATCCTGTTGAGGAAGTACCGGTCGTGTGACACCAGAACAACTGTACCCGCATAGTTACTCAAATATTGTTCCAACCAGTCTATGCTTAGGATGTCAAGGTGATTGGTGGGTTCATCAAGCAGCAACACGTCTGGTTTCTGGAGTAGGATACGCGCCAGTGACACCCGCATTCGATAACCTCCAGAGAGGGTTTCTACGGGTCGTGTCAGGTCATCAGTTGCGAACCCTAACCCTTCCAGAACCGTTTCTGCCCGTGCCTGTGCGGAATGTGCCTCCTGGATCGCCAGACGTTCGTGGATGGCTTCAAGCTTCCGCAGAATTTTTGCCTGGTCTGCGCCGGGAAGTTCCAGTGCCTGGGTGAGTGATTCTTCACGATCTTGGAGCTCCTCAATGGCCTCAAAGGCGGTCAATGTTTCTTCGATCACGGATCGCCTGGAAGTTATTTCCTGTACGTCCTGGGCCAAGTAACCAACCGAGCCGGCACGGGCCACCTCACCGTTATCGGGCTCGAGGTATCCCCCTATTACGCGCAGGAGGGTTGTTTTTCCAGCGCCATTGGGACCGATCAAACCGATGCGCTTACCATCCTTTAGGGTCCAGGTCAGCCCTTCAAGTATCTGGTTTCCCCCAAGTGCAACGTCAATTCCCTGTAGCTGAATCAAGGTGCCGAATCAGTATGCGTTACGATTAACAAATCCCTTCCAAACGGTCAAGATCATGATTTTAATATCCAGATACAGGGACCAGTTCTGAATATAATAGAGATCATGTTGAATGCGTTTTTCCAAGGATGTATTTCCACGCCATCCATTGACTTGCGCCCAGCCGGTGATCCCTGCTTTCATCTTGTGCCGCTGCATATAGCGTGGAATACGGTTCTTGAAATCCTCAATAAACACGGGTCGCTCCGGTCTCGGGCCGACGACCGACATATCTCCTTTCAGCACGTTAATGAACTGCGGCAGCTCATCAAGGGAGGTACGCCGAAGAATACGACCGATTGGGGTTGCCCGATTTTCACCCTTTTTTGCCCAGACCGCTCCAGACTCTTTCTCCGCAGTTACCGGCATGGAGCGAAACTTCAGCATGTTGAAGCACAACCCATTGAGCCCCATGCGCTCTTGTTTATAGAGCACGGGCCCCTTTGAAGAGAGAAGCACCAAGGCGGCAATTATGAGCAGGATCGGCGAAAGAATAATTAGCACCAGCAAAGAAAACCCAACATCAAGACACCTTTTGACAAACCTCCGAAAGTCGATTGGTGCTTCATCAATAATATGAAGTACGGGGAGGCCATCGACGTCAGTTATGCGGCTGTTGATGATATCATGTTGCAGGAGGTCCGGTACGAGGCAAACATGCACGAGGCGTGTGGAGAGCGAGCTAAGTAGGGTTTCGATCTTACCGACTGCGTGGAGGGGCAGGGCGATGTAAACGTAATGGATTGGATTTTCTGCCGCATCCAGCAGCGGCAACACATCATCCACTTTCCCCAATACGTCCGGTTCTTCGGTTTTGTGATCATCCAGGAAGCCAATCACCTGGAATCCCATCCACGGATAAAGTTCAAAGGATTTGGCGAGCCGCCTTCCGGCAGTTCCAGCTCCGACAATAAGAACGCGCCGCAAGTGACGGCCGCGTCGACGTGCACTCCGTACGAAAAAATATATAGAAAGCCGCAGCGCAACCATAGAGATGGGGGCCAGTGCAGCAAAGAGTAGAATGGT
This sequence comes from Rhodothermaceae bacterium, assembly GCA_009841335.1. GTDB lineage: Bacteria > Bacteroidota > Rhodothermia > Rhodothermales > Bin80 > Bin80. The sequence goes on from VXLY01000112.1 coordinate 63,996, forward strand.
AAGGCGCGAAACGTTAAAGTCACGATAGAACGACAGGAAGGCCAGTGTGATGATCAGCGCCAGGCCGACAGATTTAGCCACACTGCGTATCAGCGTAGTCCAGCGCTGTGCGCGATTCGGCACATAGAGGCCCGATGCCCAGAAAGTGAGTGCTGCAGAAATCAGGATCCATGGCAAGAATGTCAGATATCGACTCAACGGATGCCACTCGGGAAGCGGGACGGGCCAGGTGACGAGGATCTCGAACCGGAGGTAGTAAGCAGCAATCCAGGAACAGCCAACTAGCAGCATATCCATGAAGAATAGCAGTTGTTGGTAGAATCGGCTCTGCTCCTGCAGCATGGTGATTACCTATATCTAGAAAGGTTGTACCTGATGAGGGGAAACAGGGTTTATTCCGATAGCTCGAGAAGCTGCATTGCAGTGTGCAGCAGCACATTTGCCCCTTCAACACAGGCTTCCCATGGTGTATACTCGCGGAACGAGTGACTGAAACCGCCCGCGGAGGGAACGAATATCAGGCCGGCTGGGCAAAGGGTTGCCATTGACTGGGCATCGTGTCCGGCCAGTGAGGGCAGACGCCGGCTGGACAGTCCGAGCAGGTCGACCGCTGATTCAAATTGCTCAACAATGGTAGGTGCCATTTTGCGTTCAGCAACGGATTCAAGGTGCTGGAAATCAACCTTTAGGTCAAATTTTGCAGATATGCTCAGGGAGGATTCCCGAAGAGCCTGTTCCAGCTCACTTGCGCGCGTAGCATCCTCGCTGCGCAATTCCATGAATACAGTCACGCGGTTGGCTACAATGTTAAAGGCGCCTGGTGAGAAGTCCATACGCCCCACTGTGGCAACGCAATCGGGGTAATCGTCCATTACCGTTTTCTGGACCATGAGGCAGAATTCGGCTGCTCCGAGTGCTGCGTCGCGGCGCTTGTTCATGGGCGTCGTACCAGCATGATTACTTTGCCCCAGGAACGTAACCAGGAACATATGAATACCGACCATGCCGGTCACCACACCGATATCAGTCTCGCTACGCTCCAGACGTGTGCCTTGCTCGATATGCAATTCCAGGTAAGCTTGCAGACTATCCGGTGGTCGGGCAGCATCCAACAGGCCGCTGATTGACAGTCCGGCTCTTTCTAATGCTCTTTGAAAAGCTTCTGGGTCTCCCCTCGGGTTGGTCAAATCGTTCCGGGTCAGTTGTCCTGACATGGCGCGGCTTCCAAGAAGTGAAACCCATGTTCCCTCTTCGTCCGTAAAGTCGATGACCTCAACGGGCATTTCTGCATCTGCTTCATGATCGCGCAAGACCTGCATTACTTCAAATGCCGCTGCCACGCCCAGTGCGCCGTCAAATCGTCCGCCATTCGCTACGGAGTCAAGATGGGAGCCCAATAACAGCACGGGTTTTCCTGTCCCGGAGAGAGCATAGCACGCAGAAAGGTTGCCTGCAGTATCTTCACGGATCCGAAAACCCCGTTCCCAGATCATATTTCGGAACGTCTCCCGTGCAGCTAAATGTGCCTCACTCAATGCAGGCCTGTTCAGCCCACCCTCCGGCGTAGCACCATCCCGTGTAAGCCGTGAGAAATCCTCCAGAAATCGCTTCTCATTGACGCGAATGGTCTCTCTCGGAGTTGTCATTACTGTATATGTTCGCGGTAAGAAGATCCTGCCTTAAGCCGAAAGCATGCATTGTACGCTGTGCACACTGCACCAATCCCAAAACTTGACGTAGTGGTTTACGTGTCTAGAGCCATATGTTGAGGCAATAAACTGGCAGTACTCCTGTCTAGCAAACATTGAGCGCTAGGTCTATCGCCCGAACGGAGTGTGTGAGTGCACCGCAGGAGAGATAGTCCACGCCAGTTGTCGCAATGATGGGAGCTGTTTTCAGCGTAATACCTCCTGTTGCTTCGGTTTTTACTCGACCGTCAATATAATCTACGGCCTGCTTTAACCGTGAGCAGTCTATTGTGCCATCAGTTTTATGAACTGTCATATTATCGAGCAGGAGTACATCAATCAGCTCGGCAACTGTGATGGCCTCCTCAACCTCTGCCATTGTACGGGCTTCCACGTCAATCAGGTAGTGGGGTAGCTTCTTTGCGGCGCGACGCACAGATGCTGCAAGACCTCCAACAGCCTCAATGTGGTTGTCTTTGATCAGTACTCGGTCGTATAGGCCAATGCGATGATTGACTCCTCCTCCCAGTATAACCGCCCATTTATCTAGAAGTCGTAATCCAGGGGCTGTTTTACGCGTGTCACGAACAAGGGGCTTGCTCCCCGGCATACTTTCAACTATGGACGCGGTTGTGGTGGCAATCCCGCTCATTCGCTGCAGGACGTTCAGGGCTAGACGTTCAGCCGTAAGTATAGAGCGTAGTGAACCTGCGACCGTGCCAATTACAGCCTCTGCCAATACGTGGTCACCATCTTCGAAAACCCAGTTACACTCCACCGTTGGATCAACCAGCGTGAAGGTGTACTGGGCAGCCACTAGGCCAGCAACCACGCCGTCCTCTCGCATCACCAGATTTCCCCTGCCCTGATGATGTTCTGGAATCAGTGCGTTTGAGGTGATATCACCTTCGCCAACATCTTCCGCCAAAGCATTCCGGAGAATGCATGTCAGGCTTTTTGGTGACAAATAGCCGGGGAACTGTTCACGGGCACGCATGAAGGTACTATGACGCCACGTCAAACTTCCCCATCTGGTCGAACCGCTTCAGGCGTTGATTCAACAGGTCTTCCGTGGACAATTGATTCAGTTCCTGCAGTGCCTCGCAAATGGCCTGGCCAACATACTTGTACGTCTTCTCCGGATCGGCATGTGCACCGCCCAAGGGTTCTTTCACAATTTGATCAACGATACCTACATCGACAAGGTCAGGTGCGGTGAGCTTTAATGCACGAGCGGCCTCTTCCTTATAATCCCAGGATCTCCACAAAATGGAAGAGCAGCTTTCCGGGGAGATCACCGAGTACCAGGCGTTTTCCAGCATAAGCATACGATCACCAACTCCGATGCCCAGTGCGCCACCTGAAGCTCCTTCTCCGATAACGACAATGACAATCGGGACTTCAAGGCGCGCCATAACAAACAGATTTCGGGCAATTGCTTCTGCCTGTCCACGCTCTTCTGCATCCATACCAGGATAGGCGCCGGGCGTATCCAACAGGCAGACAATGGGCTTGCCAAACTTTTCTGCAAGTTGCATATGTCGCCGAGCTTTCCGGTATCCCTCCGGATTGGGCATACCGAAGCGGCGATAGCGGCGTGCTTTGGTGTCACGCCCCTTTTGATGGCCGACTACGAGTATGGTGTGATCCTGATGGTCGAATTGCTCGCCGCGCAGCGTAGCAAAGCCGCTTACAATTGCCGGATCGTCCCCAAAGCATCGGTCTCCGTGCAATTCCATGAACCCCTCTGTGAGCGCAGTGATGTAATCTTTGGTATAGGGTCGCAGGGGATGTCTGGCAATCTGTACACGCTGCCAACGGGTCAGGTTGCCGTAGACGGAAGCGCGCAGCTCCTGGATACGCGTTGCGAGCGCGTCAATTTCGTCAGAGAGGTCTGCCTCGCTTGTTTCGATGGTCCGCATCTCGTCAAGCTTTTGCTCAAGCTCAACGATCGGTTTTTCGAAGTCCAGCAGAAATTTATTGGATTTATTAGGCATCCTTGGCACTGGAGGGGCCGGGATCAACAAGTACAAGGGGCGACTGTTCCTAAGCCGGTGCCCGCAGGGCGCGTATGGCGATGAACCAGTCCAGTACAGCGGACTGATTCCGTACGTAGTACCAGTACGCCTGCTCAGTTTCCTCAGTCGGGCGTCTGATATTTGGACCAAGCATTTCGCTTACAGCAAATACCCCGGGTTGAAGCTGCCACTCGGCAGGAGGGATAAACCCGCTTCCCTCGTGGAATCCGATTAAAGGGAGCTGTCCTCGCAGAACCGCACGCCACTGGCTGGTTCGTTCGCTTCTTCGCATCCACCTGGAGCGCGGGCCTGCCATCTTGGCAGCTAGCCAAACAACCGGATGAATGATAGCGCCGGCCAAAGCAGCCAAGATGTCAGACACCCTGCGCGCAGTGTGCGAGCGCAAGGCTCCGATCACATCTTCGGCCTCAAGAACGGGTGGTTTGCCCAGTTTTTCAATGGACGTTTTGCCGATCATGTGGTCCTGCCCCGCATCAACGATATGCGTTTGCACAGGTAGTCCGGCAAGCTGCTGCATTAGTGCAAATATTTTCTTGTTCGTTAGACTCGCGGATGCGAAAATTATGGACTGAATATCATGTACGCGTACAATATCACGCAGCTGATCATAATCACCAAAATGCGGCAGCTTAGATGACACGTTGCGTGTACCATTTTGTGTTGCAATTCCCACCAGAGTGTACTGTGGCATCTGCTGTACAGCCTGAAGATCGGCATCGGAAAGATTTCCTGCGATGAGTGTACGGCGGTTCAGACGCTGGCGGGTTCTGGGAATCAGGCGTACCGCAGACAAAACCAGCATACAGGCAGGCAGACAGGCGATCACAACTGCACGGGAGAATGCTATCTGTTTTACAAAGAATGAGAGTGCCGCCAGCGCAGTGACTGCGGTCAACAGTCCCAGAAATACAAGTCCTAGATATGGCTTGCGTGCCCGGTACCCTCCCGAAGCAGCGATCACACCAGTCGTAATCAGGGCGAACAGCGGGGACAGGCCCCAATAGAAGAGTGACATGAATTGCGTTCCGGTCTGGACGGACCGAAACAACCCCAGCGCAGCCACCACTCCAACGCATAACACCCAGTCACGAACAGCTGTATGGCGCAGCGTGTTTCCGAGTGCGGTTATCAACCCACGCACAACGACGGCCAGATGTAAAACCCACAGGAAGGCTTTGGGATAATCTTCGCTCAAATGCTTTCTGGCAAAGCGCGCCATCGCGCTGTGGAAAAGGCGTACATACCTGAGGTCCCCCTTTTTTGTACTCTCACCCTTGTAGTGAATGATCTGGGTTTCTGGCGTGTAGTAGATCGCCCAGCCGGCTTTCTGGATCCGGTAACACAGATCCAGGTCTTCGCCATACATGAAGAATTTCTCATCAAACAGTCCAGCACCGCCCGGGTCAGTTTCGTTATTTGACGATCCTGTGAGCGCAGTACTTCGCACAAACATGCAGGAACCGCTTAGCGCGTCAACCTTTGCCACTTCATCCTGAGGCAGGAATGTGAGGTTATAGCGACCAAATGTTTTGCTCCGCGGAAATAATCGACTGAGTCCGATCATGCGGTAGAATGCAATTTCGGGGGTAGGGAATGATCGGCGACTCTCCAGGGCAAAGGTTCCGTCGGGATTAAGGATACGGCACCCCATAGCCCCGGCATCTGGATGGGTGTCCATAAAATTCGTAAGAACGCTAATCGTGTCCTCCTCAACGATTGTGTCCGGGTTCAGGATAAACAGATATTCCCCGCCGGCTTCGCGAATCGCCTGGTTGTTAGCCGCAGAAAATCCCACGTTCGAGCGATTGGCAATGATCACGACTTCTGGAAACTCCTCACGCAGCATACCGACTGATCCATCTACCGAATTATTATCAATCACAATAATTTCGGCAGGAATGTCGGCCAGTGATCGATTGACGCTACGGAGAGCCTGGCGAAGGAGGTCCCTCACGTTATAATTAACGATGATCACCGATACCTTCAGAGGCTCGCTGGATGTGCCAGCGCCCGCTGCCGGTGAAAATGGCTGGTTACCGGTCATACCGCAAGAACCCATTCAACACAATTTTGCTCCATGAGCAACAGCTCAAGGCGGCGTTGTTTTCGTACATCCTTTTGATCGTGTACAGTGCGTCGGTTGTTCGGCCCGTTCGGATAACAATGAGCAGTGCGGAAGGCAAAACACGAAGCCGCAGACAGTGGCGTTGGTTGATTATCAACGTGCTTTTTGCAGCGAGCGGCAAACCACCTTGATTCATTACTCTATGTGATCGGACATGGAGTTTAGATTAACATCGGTATTACCCGATGTATTAAAACCCCGCGCATCCACCTATAGCGATGGTGGATGAATGCGCACGGAACAGAATTTGCTTTTGGAGTCCCATAGTCTGTTGCGCCATAGGGAATTGCAACGCAAACAGTCTCTTACTTGGATAGCGGTAACATACAGTTGAAATGCCAGACATGACTCAAATTTCTGTGTTTATGCGAAAAAGGGATCAGGTTAAATGGGGCGCGTTGTGGCTCCTCTTAGTAACAATTGGATGCAATTCAGGTACTGAATACGTGACTCTGGAAGGACTTGCAATTCCCGTACAACTCCAAGCCAACGTTGAGCGGGAGTGGCGTCAGGTTTCTCTGCGGCAGCTCTATGAAGTGCCTCGTGAGTCTGGAATCGAGTTGTATATGCCTGGGCCATTCAGGATTGGATCTGATGGCGCCTTGTATTACATGGATCCAGGGGACATGAAAATCAAGCATTTTGATGCTGATGGGTATTTCAAGCACTCCTACGGGGGGCTTGGAGAAGGGCCGGGGGAATTCAGGGTTTTCACGGAGGCTGGCATCTTGGGAGATTCTGTTCTGTACGTCACCGACTTCACCCGCCGGGCCATCTCATTTTTTGCGGTAGACAGTTCGACGCTCCTCTACCGCATACCGAACATACATGCTCACAAATACAGGATCACGCAGGGTGGTCGGGCCTATTGGATTGACCTGGAGAGTGATTCACTGCTGGGGACTAGTACAAGCAAACACGACGCTCGCTTTATTGGTTCGATGATCAAGGGTCAATCTGCGGTACATCGATCGCTTACGGGGGGACATATTGCCCCATATCAGGAGGACATTGTTTACATTCCGTCAAAATATCCGATTCTGATACGCTATGATTCCGCTGGAACCGTGATTTACGCGCGCACCACCCCGGATTTCGAGACTGCAGAGTTGCCCAGTTTGGAAAGGCTAGACACGGCCGCCGGATTCGGCACACTTGTGCGAGGCCGATCACTCAATGGTCATAGCGAGATATATGGTGACAAGCTGGTTGTATACGCTAACGTGGCAGCGTCGGAAAAGGCTTTTGACGTTTACGACGCGGCCACGGGCAATTATGAATATTCTGTCTCCGTGCCTTGGGGGCGCATCCACTTTGGATCGTATGATCCCATGCGCAAGCGCGTTTGGCAGGTCCGGGATACCACGGTAGCGGTATATGCCGTAGACCCCTAGCACGGGAGCGGAAATGCCCACTTTGGAGACTCAGGACCAGAAAGCCTGCCCTATCAATAAGCGTTTCGTTTGTGACTCAAAAGAGACTGGAGGTTTGGGAAGCGCAAACTCAGCGACACCTCAGATGTGTGTCGCTGTCGGGCCGAGAGTCGAGCCAGCACCGTCTATACCGGCAAGCGTTTTCACAATGTGAAGACATTGCTTACTCTATGCAATTTCCAGTCCGTGCAAATGCAAAGGAGGCGATTTCTATACGCCACAAATGAGGTGGCCGTACGCGGCGCTTGGCGCCAGCACGTACGCCTGGTAGTCCGGTATAGCCCCAAATGCCCGTCATCGCGATTCTGGGAAGATCTGGAGGCCTTTGTGCGTTCCTGGGACGCTCTCTTGCGGCCTTAAGCGGGTTGGGGTGCGGTAAACGCAATCTATCGAAAACTAGAGCAATGGATCGTAACCAAACCGACATGAGGTGATTCACGGACTTGACATTACGCTCACATTCAAAGACAGCGTGAATACGCTGCTCTTCTCGTGTTTCATAATAGGCGTAATGCAGTCCGAAGCACAAGACATCTCTTCTGAACGTGAAGATGGACACGGTGTGCGGGATGCGCGATTCGATGGTCCGGCCGAGCCCTTTGCTAACGCATTTCTTGACTAATGCGCCAGTGTTGCACAGTTGTAGCAATACTCGCGACTCAATTTGAACTGATTTCTAGATTCGCAACACTGAGCACAAAGAAGCCTTCACCGTTCCTCCTCACGAGGTATAGACGATCAGCCGTGTCAATCCACTTGATGCTGATGGACTCCATTACGCGAGCGTTTCCGTTTAACTCAGGGTTGTCGAATTGCAGCTGGCCATAGCCAACCAAGTCCCCATTCTGATTAAATAGTTCCGCTCGTGGCTCAAAATCCTGTTTCAGTGGTGTCCGAACAGGGAAATGAAGGATCGCACCTGTGCTCAGGACAGCCACACCGCCACTCCGGCTGAGAATCCTCGCACGGTAGCCTGAGGTTGAAATAGAACCCCTTTTAATGTCTTGGTTCTCCTCTATATCTTTCTGGCTGACGGGTATGAATGCCCTTGTGGGGACAGGCCCCCCTTTTAGCTTCTCCATGACCCACTTGTCATTTGACCGTGTGTATCGGTAAATGTACCCACCGTACACGAAAGGAGCCAAGACTATGGTGTCCGTCCCATTGGTTGTCACATACACCGCCCCGGCCACGGTGGAATACGCGTTCAGGAATGGATCGTCCATGTCGTAGATATCATCCAATTGGGCAAAAGTCTCTAGTCGGTTAAAATCCGTATCATATGTATGAAGAACCCTGTCGTCCTTGATACTTGGGCCTCCTTCAGGATTTGCAAAAAGCTCCACATACTTGAGCACAAAGGAACTGTCAAGAGACAGGATTGGCCTCGGCTGGATCGTCCTCCCGTCTTCTTCAAGAGACTTTGTTGTGAAGCTCCTGCCCATATCCGTGAATATCGTGAGCCGCCGGTTCATTCGGTCGGCCACAATTATCCGGTCGTCGCCATCTACGTGCATGCCGAAGACTTCCCGCAATTCGCCTGGTCCTTCGCCTCTTTTGCCGACCGTAGTTACATATCGGCCATTCGCGTCGAAAATCCGAACGTCCGCGCTTCTTGCATCTTTGACGTAGATGTTACCTCGCGAGTCCGTGCGTACTACTTGGGGGTAATAAAAGAGGTACTCGGCTGGTGCCTCTTCGTCATCACCTATGATCAAGTGCTCGTGCAGCGTAAAGGTCAACTTCTGAGCCTGCACGGTAGCTAGCATGCAAGCTCCTATGGCAAGCGTGGCACAAATTCGTCGCAAAGCACGGTTAGCATTCATGTCTACCTGATGTACTTGTGGTAGGCCAAGTGAAAGACTTCATCGTATATCTGCCAAAACGAATGGCTACGGCGAAGCGGTTCGGCCACTCTGCAAACTGACTTGGTCATCACTGACACGCCTATGGCATAAAGTGAATGGGGCGAGAGCGCTCGCAAGGATGTATCGTGGCTGTCCAGATCCAGCGCGAGGCTGACAGAAAGCCTGTACCTCCCGGTACGAAAAAAAGATCGCCCACTCTGTGTTCTGTGTACAAATTCTGGGGACCCTTCCAATGTCCCCTACAAACTGCACTTGCAATATTTTCCCTTTGGTTCGCAAGGTGGCCACTTCCCAGAATACCAATCTATTTCGCAATCTTGAAAGCCCCACTGCATCCTATCATCGCCCTCATTGCAATCTTCTTCCGATCCACAGCTCTTACAGCACTTCTCCTCTTCGCCTTGAACAGCAGCACTCCCAAGGACCGATGCCTGCTGGCTGTACACGAATATGCACAGGCAGAAAAGTGCGAACGCAAGCGCACGCTTTAGAGATTGAGACATCTTATTCCGTTTCATAGTATAGCCTCCTAAATTTGGTTGAGTTGGGTTGTCTTAGCGGGAAAGCGCCTCATAGGCCTTGCTGGCTTCCCACAGTATTTTCTCCCTTACTTCCGGCGCAGAACCTGCGCCCAATGCAAGCCGCGCCCGAAAAAACACGCGCCCTTTTTCTGGATTAACCATTAACATCTGGTGTGTTGCTTTGGTTGTCCCGAATGACTGAAGTTGATCACCGTACACCTCGCCCGTGCCGTACAAAACCTCCTGATCAAAATCGCTAGTCCGAGCAAAACGTTTCGCTGCGTCCAGATCATCACCCACAACAACGATATCGGTGTGCACCGACTTGCCATGCAGGCCATCCAGTTCGAATAGCTCAAGATAGGCATGCACTTCATTCAAGCAGTCCGTGCATGGGTCAGCGGGCATCGCAAAAATCGTCACTAATTGGTCGGCCTTCAGCTCGGCCGGAGATCCAGTTGATCTGAATCCATTCACGCCCCTGAGCGCATCGTACGCAAATGGCTCATTGACGACAAGAAATTGCCGATCTTCATCTGGAATATTCGTCGCACCGTACCAAGTTCTCCCTGCAAGAATCAGGAATACCACGCCTAAAGCGTAGAGGCCGAAAGTAAGCTTACTCGTCATTCTGCCGGAATTGCTGGATAGGGCCAAAATCCACGGCGGAGAAATATCCAGCCGAGGTCGGCACGACATCCTATTACAAGTATAATACAACAACAAAATATAACAGCAAAATATAACAATAAAAGAATAAGTCACTCGAAGAAATCCAAAAAGGCATATTTTCTGCCCGCGGGGCCAGAAAACCACGTACAGCGCAGCTGTTACCGCCATTATTCCAAAAGCCAGAATAGCAAACACCGGATCTGTCGGAATAACACTGCGGCTGGTAACAACTGCCCCACGACTATCCTTGCGCCTGCTCACAATAATAGAAACGACCACAATCAATGCAACAGAAGTAGCAAATACCCAACCCATCCGGTCAAGGAACGGCATCCCCGGCATAGCGCATTTCATGGCCGCAGACAACGGAATACTGAGTAGAGCGAAAATCAATGCAGCGTTGGCCGTTGATTTCTTCCAGAACAAGCACAAGTACAAAAATGGCCCGAACTCCTGGGCTAACGAACCCTGTGTATTCCTGGATGTACTGGAAGACCCGGTCCAGAGACGCCAACTGGGGCGCCGGAATTGCCGCTATAGCCATACTTATTGCGCGTACCTTCCCGGGAAACGCTGCCATTGGAACATTGAAATAACGGCATTGCCTTATAAGGCATTTGATTGAGGTCGCAGAGCCCCATCGGGGGCGGGGCTATGAACCACATGCGGGGAACCCCGTGTCCCCACCGGAGCAGCTCTCATTTAGCAATGCAGAAACTGTCATATATTGCATCATGGTCATATGTGTCATCGGCGTCCGGGATTGGCGCGACGGCACGGCGATAGGCGTTCACAGTGGTGACCTCGGGAACCCGTGAAATCGATAAGTGGGTCTGGGCGCGCAGGTATACGATTTCCAAACTTCAATACTTGATAGACAGAATATTTCAGATGAGTCCTACAGCTTTTATAATCTCACTCTTTTGCACCATTGGATTGTCAGTGGCTGCGTACTACTTAATCAAGGTTCAGAACAGGACGCTCTATCTGATTGGTTTCGTTGGGTTTTTTCTGATGCTATTGTCTTTAGTCCTTAACATATTGGGAATCTGGGAATTTCCCAGTTCGCTACTAGCGTCTCTGATGGTGCTCACTGGTCTAGGTGCTTTTGGGTGGGGCATGGGAGGCGCAATGCGGGAATGGATTTGGCAGCGATTTGCTAATCCACAATAGTTGGATAGAAAGCTCTGACGGAAGCTTTACTTGACCATGGCATTCGCGAGGTGTTTGGCAGGTTCTAGAATCAACAGGGAATGTGCCTCCGTGGAATCTACTGTAGCAATCACGACTACTGGAAATTCCTCCCGCAACATACCGACTGATCCATCTACCGAGTTATTGTCAATCACAATAATTTCGGAAGGAATGTCGGCCAGTGGTCATTGGACGCAAAGGAGGGCTTGGCGAAGAAGGCCCCTCGCGTCATAAATAACGATGATCGCCGGTACCTTCAGAGGTTCGCTGGACGTGTCAGCGTCTACTGCCGGCGGAATTGGCAGGTTACAGGTCATAACTCAAGAAACCGTCCAACACGTGAATGCTCCGTGAGCAACAGGATGAGGCCGCGTTGTTTCCGTAAAACCTGTTGATCGTGTATTGTGCGTCGGTTGTTTGATCCATTCGGACAATGTCGAGCCAGCGGGGAAGGCATGGTAGAGTGTAAAGGGGGGCAGTTTTTAAGGAGGTTGCGGTACCAGCCGAGGTGTTTGAGCGCTGTCCCAAAGGTGTGTGCGATGCGCTTGCATGGAACAATCGAACGTTAGGGCAGAACGATCCAATGGGAAGATCCAAGGAGTGAAAACCATCGGGAGAGGTTATGGAAGATTCAATGGCTTCGGATCTGCAATCTCCTTTCTCCAACATAGCTTGGATCTTTATCCACAATAATCAAGGTACAACCGGAATTAGAGGAGGATAATGTAAGCTGAATAACCTGGTCAGATCAACGACCGAGTTGGTAGGATTAGAACCTGCGTGCACGCCGACATAACTCGCCTAGTCTTCCTTGGAAGTTGCGCGGCAGCGGGTGCGGTTTGAAGTTTACGCCTTGAGACACTAGACAAATCCCTGTGGTATGGCTGAACTTACTATTACCGCAATCAGCGACACGCACGGACGGGTCGCTTTGCCAGACCTGCTAAGGGGTTACGAAAGTGACATTCTCGTTCACTGCGGAGATTTCGCTGCCGGCAGAACAGATCGCCTGACCAATTCCGTGATCTATGACAGCCACAGGCGGTCCTGGCGAAAGTTTTTGCGCGAACTGGCCTGTGTTAGACACCAGTTCGGGGCTATAATCGTAGTTCCCGGCAACCATGACCAGATTTGTGAACTTTTGCCAAAGATCTGCCAGTCAGAAATAGTCAAGGCAGGAGGCCACCTTTTAATCAATAGTGGAGCAACTATCATTGCGGGCGATAGAAGCCGTATCAGATTGTGGGGTTTACCACAGACCCCTCCGTTTATGTCATGGTTCTTTCAGGGTTATGACATGTCTTTGTACACGGACAAAATTCCCGCTACGATAGACGTGCTTGTGAGCCATGGCCCTCCATATTCAATTATGGATACGGTCGGCCCCGTCTTGCCGCAGAACGCTCGTCCTACTGACTACCTTGGCAGCAAAGATTTGTATGTCCGATGCCAGAACCTCCCAAAGTTGAAAGCTGTGTTCTTCGGCCATATTCACAGCTCCCATGGCGAGGACAGAAAGCAGGGAGTCGATTACTTCAACTGTTCAATTCTCGACGAGGGATACGAATGGAGGTTTGACCCCGTCACGACTGCAATCAGAATCGATGATAGACAAGAACAATCTCTTGAAGATGACCAATCAGAAAGTATGTTCAAGGCTGTCCGATTGGCTCGTTTGTCCAGTAAACTGACAGACAATAAATGATGACACTCGATGCGTCTTTCTTGCTGTACTCAGCTCTAGAGTGCAGGGCGCCGGGGGGCGATTGGTTTCTCCCGGGGGGGGTACTCGTAACGCGAGCACAACAAAAGCGCATTGTTGTGCGCGTCGGCGAAAGATCGGAGAGGTCTGGCTAAATCTAGATTCTTAGACTTAATTTCTTCTCAGCACTCAACCTCATGACACTAAAATTCGCTCAAGATTGCATGCCGTTCGATATACTGCAGGTGCAGGATGGACTCACCGGGTTTCGACCAGGTATAAGTTTTTGATCTCATGGAGAACACCGATTCAAACGTTGGTCAACTTGATCGGCATCTGGTAAGTCGAAAGAAGGCATTCTACCCGGTCAATAAAGCTCTCGGAGGGTATCTGAAGCGTTACGGCAGGCTTCAGACAAGGGGCGTTCGCTACCAAGATCTCAGCCGATATGTCGAAGGAGTGCCGCTATACGATGAGGATGGCAAGGATACACTCTGGATGAGCGTGTTTTATCCTCCCAGCGAGCAACAGGAAATCAATGATGACCTTGTAGTAACCTACGCCGATTTGAAAGCCCACGGGGATCTGTCAATCGTACAGCACCTGTACGTAGATCGGGTTGACCTGTGTGTGTACGGGAACACAATGCCATACAGGGTAAGGTTGGTTAACGCTCTCAACGAGAACTGTGACTACTATTACGTTAAGAAAACCGATGCGAACCGCATTTACGGCCTTGAACTGGAGCACCTGCTCTCACCGAGTCGAATCCACTACTTTGTTCGGGGCAATACCACTATAGAAGAGCATATCGTGGGGGTACCAGGGGATGTATTTCTGGCGAACGACATGCCAGAGAGCCGCTTCGATCTCGTGCGGTTGGCCAAGCAGTTTGTCAAATTCGATACGCGCTGTCTGTTACAGCTGCTTGGTGATATGCATACGGGTAATTTTGTGGTTAACATTACGCGGGATTTTGAGAAGCATCATTATCGGTTTCGAGCCATTGATTTTGATCAGCAGAGCCATCACCGGAATATTGAAGTCTATCGCCCTCAGGCCTACAAGGCCAATGCACCCTTCATGAAAGCGGTCCAGGAAGTACTGGCCCCGACGGTGGTGGCGCAGTATCGTAGGGAGGAACGGGCATTAATGGCCCATCGCGTCAGCGTAAGCGATGGACGTGTACATGCGCTGCTTGAAGTGATGCAGAACGACAAAATTGCCAATTCAAACCATGTACGCCAGTTAGCAGCAAGCCTATGTGAGTTTCATGGGGATGACCGATACGCCAAATGCGAGCACATGGGAGAACTCGTATATAACTCAATTATGGCATTGGACAAACGGCCAACGGAGCAGGAGGTGAGGGTCATGATTGATGACACACTCGAGGAGAATCTAATGTAGGCCACTACACCAGAAATGGATTTTGCCTGCGCTCAGCACCGATTGTGGTGGGTGGGCCATGACCGGAATAGACCAGGGTGTTGTCCGGCAGCATAAACAGTTTCTGGAAAATGGATTCCATGAGGGTTCCCATATTTCCGCCTGGCAAGTCTGTTCTTCCGACGGATTGATTAAACAGTACATCACCGACGATGACAAAGTCGTTGGCCTCATCTACAAAACAGATGGAGCCAGGCGCGTGTCCAGGAGTGTGCATAACGCTCCATTGAGCGCTCCCAAATTGTACAATATCCCCTTCATCTAGCCAGTTACTGACTTTGGGGGGTTGCATCATCCGAATGCCGTACAGTAATGCCTGAGCTGGTGCCCCAGTAAGCCAGATGGAAGTATCCCGGTGGGCCTGCCATGAAAGGCCGAACTGCTTGGCCAAAGTGTTGCACCCCAGGATGTGGTCAATGTGTGCGTGCGTGAGAAGCAGATGTCGCACGCTAAGATCATTTGCGCTGATATAGTTGACAATCTCCGAAGTTTCGTGGTCAGTCGAGCAACTGGCATCCACAATGACAGCTTCCCCACCACTATGGCAGACGTAGCAGTTCGTAGCAAAGTCACTGAACGTGAATGGTGTGACGTAAGTGGTGGACATGTACGGTTCAGGTAAAGGTGGGAGGTGCAATGATAATCACGAACTCTCCCTTGATTGTAGTCTTGTTACCAAAATATTCAAGTAGTTTTTGCAGACTCGTTCGATGGATCTCTTCAAATTTTTTGGTTAACTCCCGGGCAACTGCCCCAGTGCGTTCGGGACCGAGAACGCTTACCAGGTCATTCAGTGTGCGGATAAGCCGGTGGGGGCTTTCGTAGAGTACAATCGTGCGCGTTTCTGAACGCATTGCTTCCAGGCGCTTGTTGCGGCCTTTTTTGTGGGGCAGGAATCCCTCAAACACAAAACATTCAGAAGGCAATCCACTGGCAGTGAGTGCGGGAATCAGTGCAGTGGGGCCGGGTAGTGCCTGCACGCGGATGTTTTCCTCCCAGCATAAGCGGACTAGATAAAACCCGGGATCACTCAGCCCGGGTGAACCCGCATCGCTGATCAGAGCTACCCGCTGTCCGGCCTTCATTCGTTCTAACAGCTGTGGTGCGCGTTGGCGTTCGTTGTGGTCATGGTAGCTGATCGTAGGCGTGTTAACGCCGTAATGCGTGAGAAGGATGGAGGAACGTCGGGTATCTTCGCAAGCCACAAGATCAACCGCTCCCAGTATCTCAACCGCACGGAATGTAACATCGGCCAAATTGCCGATAGGAGTCGGTACCAAGTAGAGCATTAAATAGTCAGATAGTTCCTATGATTGCACAGGGGCCGTCTCCGAATAGTTTAAATGCGCGGCTGACCTACAACCAATTACCCGCACGTATGATCAATTGTACACGCTTCGCAGAACGATACCAGAACGAATACTTCGGCAGGTTGATCAATGGGTAATCGTACGATGAGGGGCTCACTTGATCGAAACCTGGATCGGGTTCCAGATGCCTTTTAAAGGGCCAATCAACTTGGTACCGTTCTTGTTTAATTTAGTGGCTAGCTGTTGGACACGCGCCAGATCTACCGTATGTTCAAACCTGGGATAGAATTCGACGGCTTAAGTTTCGAGACAGTTGCCTAAACCACATTAGTATAGTGCACTACCGTCTCGCCATGTTCTTCATCGTCACTACCTGCTCATT
Organism: Rhodothermaceae bacterium; assembly: GCA_009841335.1. Classification (GTDB taxonomy): domain Bacteria; phylum Bacteroidota; class Rhodothermia; order Rhodothermales; family Bin80; genus Bin80. Next base: position 80,379 of record VXLY01000112.1, read on the forward strand.
CTTCGGCGCGGACATGTACAACTTTGTCACCACAACCACCACTGGACGACCACGCTTCTTTACTTCCGACTTCATTTATCTACTTCGCCGTTCGTACCCAATGCATGGCCCGTGAGATAATAGTTTTCGTCTTGTTGTTTAGGCTTTGATCTCACCAGGGTCCAATCGCTTTATAATCTCGACCTGACCAACATCAAGAGCGCAAGTTTGTCGTCCATATCATCGAGCCGCTCATTGGTCTTTTTGTACAGGGGCCAGGGGCCTTACTTTTAAAAGTGCCGTCACCCTTAGTGTCTCACCTGAAGGGATAGAGAATAAGATCTGAGGAACACGCCCATCCAGGGGTGGGTCGCGTGCCTTTGTATTGGGCAAAAGGATCGTAATTGTCAAATCACTCGACTTGACCGGGCCTGTTCTTCATCGCAAGAGGGTCATGGCTCGGGTTAGCATTTCGGCGCTTGTTTGCAGGCGGTACATGTATGTTCCCGATGGCAGATTGTCGGCACTGAACCGCAATTCATAGTGTCCCGCTGGTTGAACACTATCTACAAGCGTAGACACAATACGTCCGGTCAGATCGTACACGGACAGTTGAACTGGACCGGACCGATCCAACGTGTACGCAATTGCCGTAGATGGATTGAACGGATTTGGGTAGTTCTGCGCAAGGACCACCTCTGTGGGCAATGTATCATCAGAAATGGAAGTTGGCACATCAATCCATTGTGCGCTACTCCACAATGCGATACGATCAAAACAGTCAGCCGTGGCGAACCGAGACCCGTCGGGAGAGAATCGGACCGAACTAACGTTGCAATCAGTGAAAGGGACAGTAGGCTCAATGGTTACGATTAGGCTTTCAGTATCCAAGTCCCACAGCCTTACCGTCTCGTCATCAGACCCAGAAATCAAGACTTTTCCAGTGTGCAGGAAGTCCAGTGAGTTAATTTCGTCACCGTGGCCTTCAAGTGTCGAAACGAGACTTTCGGATGCCACGTCCCATAGTCTTATTTTCCCCTCATCATACCCGGCGGCCAGCATTGTCTTGTCGCGCGACCAGCGTACGGACTCAGGCCCTTCGAAAGTGCCTTGATTTGCATCTTCAAGGGTGATTATTTCCTGGCCTGTGGCGAGATTCGCCGTCTCCCATACCTTGACTTGCTGACTGCCCACAGCAGCAATCCTTGTCCCATCGGGTGAGAATTGCAGATCCCATACGGCAAAAAGTCCGTCGCCGAACTCGCTGGTTGCAACATTCTGCCCGGTGGCTACATCCCACAGCTTAATATCACCAAAGTTGGCGCCAGATACGACCATTGCACCATGGGGTGGCTGAAAGTCCACTGCGAACACTTGGGAGTCATGTCCCCCGAACGTTGCCACAATATCCTGCGTGGATACGTCTCGTACTCGTACGGTTCCGTCAAAGTATCCCTCGACAAACAGTGTTCCGTCTGGCGAAAAAACCGCAGAAGTGACAGGAACTCCCTCTGCAATACTATAAATCTCATCCCCGGTGTCCGTGTCATACACGGCAATTGTCACTTCTGTCGCGTCAAAAGCGTCAGATCCGACGAGTAGTCTTTTCCCGTCAGGCGAGAAGTCTACGGATTCAGTAGCAAAACCCTGTGTCCGTTCCCATAGCAATTGGGCATTTGAGGAAAGAGGGCAGAGTAATACGGAAAGAACTACTAATGGTGCGAATGACAGATATTTCACGCGCATTTTATCTTGGCAAGAGTGATGGTCAGGAAGCTACGAGGAGGCCGAAACTACCAAAGAGGCGTTGCTGATATTGCTGCCGTATTCAGCTTACAACCTCGTCTGAGCAAAACAAGTAACTGGTAATGTCAAGTGTATAAGCCCCTAGATTTTCACTAGACCTCTGCACATTGTGAACAACGAGTCTGGGGTCCTGCAACTACCACCATGACAACCAGGGTGCATCACGCAGATAGGTGATACTCAGGCTCATCGGCGCCACGTAACGATCCGACGTTTCAGGTTCGCCATTTTCAAAATCGAAATTGTAGTCGAAATAATATTCATCATGTGACAATTTGGAGAAGGGCAAACTGAGCCGGAGTTCTAACGCGAGCCTATTTCGGTTGAAGCGCAGCACTTCAAGTCCTACTGCACCGAAGACCCCGATCCCAGTTCCGTCTTGCTCAAACTCATCGGACCGTGTCCCGAACAACATAGATGCTCCGCCGCTGATCCAAGGTGCTATGGCCTTGTCGTTAAGGAAGTATCTTCCACCGATCGTAATCGTTCCATACTGGAACCGGCTCTCCTCTTTTTCATTGTTCGCAAAAAGAAAGTCGGCGAAGATTCCAAATCGTGGTGTTTCATAGTGCCACCCCAGCAAGAAGCCGGGAGCTGGTGTGGCATTTTCTCCTGGTGCAACCGCGGCGACCAGCCCCAATGCCCACAAACTAATGTCAGCCGCCAGATCTTCCGCGATCAAGGTTTCCATTGTAGCCGTGGATTCTACTGTCTCTTCACTTTCCAAGGCCGCCGCCAGACGGCCGGCAGCGTCAAAAGCCTCTTCGATTGAGGCCAGTCTGACCTGTCGCTCGCGAATGATCGTGCCCACAGGGACTTCGTGGCTTACCCGCAGCAACACCGCATCCCCAAGGAAGTGTACTCCCACACGGTAGACATTGGCTGTATCGGGAACCTCGTAAACCGGCTCTCCTACGTCAATGCCTCTGCTTCGCAGTGCCTGGCATACTAAAAGTGCCGACGTTTGGGCATCCGGCTCCGCTATGTTGAAAGGATTATGAATCAGGCAACTAGCCCTGGTCGTATCAGATTGCGCGGCCGGGGGCACCCCAGAGTCATCCTGGGCCAATATCGGCTCTGAAGCGATCGCGATCCATGCCACGATAAACGCGATCCTGCCTAGGTGCCAGGCCATATTACGGCCGCGCATTATGTGTGTCGTCGCCGCATGCCTGGCTGACGCTATTGTCTTAGGAGGCTGAATGAAAACTGCGGGGCTGTTCATAACGACACCGTGTGTTTGGTTTGAGTTTCGGCTGCGATTTGGTACACCACGGTTAACCGATTTGTTCTGGGAAGCACGTAGCATTCACTCCCTCTTGCTTCCTGAGCAAGTCGGCTTACAGCAGTAACCGATATGTTGAGTCTTGTGGTGAGTTCTATGCTGCTCTCGCACCCCTATATACAGAAATTTTCACACTTTTGCTGGAGTTCACCCGGCAGGTTGTTCCGTTAACGAATGTTCTGGAGGTGCTGTCTATTGAACTCTGCTCTCAGACTGTCGCGATGCCTGCGCCGGTTGAATTCCTCGGCTGCTCCCGTATCCCCACACCCTCCTTCAAGCAGGGTCTCCAGTTCGCCCAGTGCTTCTCTCGAAATATCCCGAGGACATCTCTTACGTGTGGTAGAAGCAATCTATTTGTGGCAGCTCAACGTAGGTACCCGTAAACGCCAGGACTGAGCATACGTCCGACAATCAGCAATGGGAGACTTTGGCTTGTTTCTCTGGGAATTCGGGGGCATACAACAGTTCGGGAAGCCACAGAAGCTTCAGTGCTGAAGGACTACGTATTCTCCTCCAACGGGCTGTGAATGGGGACGAGAGATTTAACAGGGAATAGACAAGTGGCGGTGATTGGGGTTGTGATGGAGGTCATAGCCCCGGTCCGGGGGCGCTGTTGGCGTCGTCTCCCACGCCTCGAAGAGTTGATTCTGAACAGGGAGAAAGGATTCACGCTTCAGACGGTCTGCTATCTGATGCGTAAATTCCGTCCATTGCATTTTTAGCCGTTTTTGCCGGAAGACGCCTTGATAAGAATTTGAGGGTGGAGCGTGGTCGAGCACGCATGTCAAGCGCAACCCTTATGAAGAGCCAGATCCCGACTATACCAATGACGATGTTTGCGCACCACATGCCTATCCAGGGGCTGAGCAGTCCCCGGTCTGCCAGTTTTTCTCCCTGAACCAGCGTGACCCAATAGAAGAGAAAAATTCCAACTGCTACCATTCCAGCTGTTCCAAGACCACCCCGGCGGATACTCAATCCAAGCGGTATGCCAATAAGGACGAAAATGAAGCAGGCGACGGAAATCGAATACTTCTTGTGAATTTCAACCTTATAGCGGTTGATGGCCGATGCGGTACGCTCCAGGTTTCTGCCTTTACCGCCGATGGAGCTTCGGGCATCCCGGCTGTAATCCCGTGCGCGCTGGTAGGTACGCTTCATTTGATCTTCGGTCAAACCATCCAGGATGGGGCGGGGTGCAATTGTTTGCTGTGTTGGATTATCGCCGAAATCTGACGCCGTGAATGATTCGGTGCGAAGCCATTCCAAGGAGCTGCTGGGAGAAACATCCGTAGACACTACGTCAGGTTCCTTTTCAGAGGGCGGCTCCGGCATACTACTGCGTAGCTCAGCTTCCTGTTCTGACAATCGGATCTCGAGAGAATCTACGATACTGAGCATGCGGTCCATGGGGGTCGAGCGATCTGATCGATATCCGGTGGACGGATCACGCACCTGAAACCCAAGTTCACTGAGGTCTAGGCGTAATTGGAGGCGTTCAAAGGCAAGTTTTTCATATCTCTCAGTCCCAAGTGCATCGGATCGACGCGTGAGCCGGTGCATTTCGCCTTCATTCAGAATGAGGTTGACCACGTTCCCAAGTGGAACCAGTTCTCCCCTGTCTGCCCGGATGGTAGCGCCATTGACACCTCCTTGCGTGTAGTCGTAGATAAGGATGTCTTGGAGGAGGTTGCCATTCCGCTCGCCAACCAGGATGCTGTAATCATCGATCTCCTGGTAGAATACACCAGGCTCCAAGCTGAATCCTGGTCGGGCAGTGCGGATCATCTCCCACATATTGCGCGCTCTGAAGTTTGATTCCGGCAACAACACATTGTTAAAGTATACCATGCCCCAGGTGAGGAGGATGGCGGCAGCAAATACCGGCCAGGTCAGCCCCCAAAGCGTAATACCACAATTCCGGATAACCACCCATGTGCGCGATTCGGCCAGTGAGCCGAAGACCATCAGGGAAGTCAGAAGTGCGGCCATCGGCGCGGACAAGACCACCATGTAGGCTAGGTTGTAGGCGATAAGCTCCAGTACGATTGCAAATGGCAAGTCACGCCCCGTCAGTTCCGGCAGAAACTTGATGAGAAACTGCATTAACAGCAAAAAAAGCAGCACCCCCAACCAACCCAGCAATGGACCGGGAAGCTGACGCAGGACCATACGATGAATAATATTGGGTACCATATTCGCGTTTACAGTGCAGACTTTCTGCAGTAGACCCAGGCACGTAAATTTCCGGAACTGAAAATTTCGAACAGTCCAGTTATTTCGTACCCTGGTGCTATTTGTACAGGCATCTCAGGAACATTCTGAAGTGCACTCACAGCATGGCAAGGCCACAAATTCGGACTGTAAATTGCCAACAATCCATCTTTAATCCCCAATCCGGCAACACGCGTTCCAGCCCGTAGTTGCACTGGTTCCGTTTTTTTACGTTCACCCACGGGAGTTATAATATGAAATCTAAAGGTGCAGACCTATTTGTATCTATTGGAGTATTTGCGTATGCGTTGGTACTGTACCTACTGACTGTTGCCCCCACGGCGAGTTTTTGGGATGCAGGAGAGTTTATTGCGATTGCGCATGGACTGCAGGTATCACATCCTCCGGGCGCTCCCTTCTATATGTTGGTCGGGCGGCTTTTCTCCATGTTTGTTCCAACAGACCTGATTGCGCTGTCGGTCAATCTGGTTTCGGTGTTTTCCAGTGCATTTACGATACTGCTAACGTATTGGATCATCGTCCGATTGCTTCGGGAGTTCGGCCCAGACACGCGTGAAGGAAATAGCGGTCCTTCCTCGGCCACTTTTCTTCAGCGGTTCGGTGGCGTGGTCGGGGCCTGCACGTTTGCGGTAACGGATTCATTCTGGTTCAATGCAGTGGAGGCGGAAGTGTATGCAATGTCTATGCTCTTTACGGCTCTCGTAGTGTGGCTGATCATGAAATGGAGCGAGCTCGCACGGGAAGAACTCGCCAATTCGCGTGATCGCCTGGGGTTAGGAGCCAACCGGATACTTGTATTAGTCGTCTATTTGTTTGGATTGGCCATTGGTGTGCACCTCTTGAGTTTATTGGCACTCTTTTTTATTGCACTGATATTCTTTTTTGTCGAGTACGATCGCAAGGAATGGGATGTTCAGGGGCAGCCTGGCTGGAAGTCGAGAAAGCGCTGGCAGGCTATCCTGCTAACGCTCGTAGTGGCGTCCATTGGATTTCTTGTGATTTACCCGGGAATCATACAAAAACTGCCGGGTTACGCAGGAGAAATCGGACAACCGTTGGTTGTGTTGCTGCTGCTGGCTCTAGGAGTTGTTGGAGTTGTGTGGATAACGCATACGCGGCAGAAACAGACTGCTAACCTGGTTGCGGTATGTCTGCTTATGGTACTGATTGGGTACTCCAGCTACGCAGTCATCTTTATTCGCAGCGCGGCTGATCCGCCAATTGATGAAAATGACCCCGAAACCCCGGAAGCAATTGTATCCTATCTGGAGCGTGAGCAGTACGGCGAAACCCCAATTTTTACTGGACAAAGCTTCAATAATGCGACCGGTGGTTTCGATGAAGACAAACTGTTTCCCCGACGATATTCACCTGCGCCGCAGCATATAAATGTCTATCAGCGCTATAGCTCCGACATGGAGTTCTTCTGGAGGTATCAGTTGGGGCATATGTATCTGCGTTATTTTCTATGGAATTTCTCTGGTCGGGAGAGTGATGTTGAAGGAGCGCGGCCCATAACGGGACTCACGTTTATTGAGGGTCCGAACGAAACACTTCAGCAGACGCCCAGCGAAAAAGCAAGTCGCAACAAATACTTTGCACTGCCATTGCTACTGGGCTTCTTCGGAATGTTTTATCACTTCCGCAGGGACTGGCGGCGGGCGTTCAGTGTGATGATCCTGTTTTTTGTCACTAGCGTGGGAATCATTCTCTATCTCAATCAGACACCTATACAGCCCCGGGAGCGGGATTATTCGTACGTTGCGAGCTTTTTTGCTTTCAGTCTGTGGATTGGAATAGGAGCTAGCGGGTTTCTCCGCCTTGTACAGGACGCAATAGGCAGTGCGTTCCGCAACCTAAGTTGGGTTGTCGCTGCGATCGTATTCTTGGCCGTTCCCGGTTGGATGGCCATAGAAAATTATGACGACCATGATCGGTCCGGTCGGTACATCGCACCCGACTACGCGCATAATATGCTGATGAGTGTTGCGCAGGATGGGATCCTGTTCACGAATGGTGACAATGACACCTTTCCCCTCTGGTATGTACAGGAAGTAGAAGGCGTTCGAAGAGATGTACGTGTTGCAAACCTCTCATTGCTCAATACACCGTGGTACGTACGGCAACTCAAGAACCAGTGGTCTCGGGAGTCGGCTCCTTTACCCATACCTTTGTCTGAAAGAGATATAGATAGTCTAGTTGCCGACGACAAATGGGTGCCGAGAACAATACAGTTACCAGTGGATACAGCGCTCTTTTCCGAGGAATCAGAAGTATTCATCGGCCAGGCTGACCGAAGCATGATCGACAGTTCAATAACCTGGACATTGCGTGGTCGGCCATTCGGTACGGATCCGCAGACTGGCGAGACCAGGCATCTCCTGTACGGGGCAGACTGGGCTGCACTGAATATAATTGCCGGAGCTGCTGCTGAAGGATGGAAGCGTCCGGTGTACTTTGCTGTAACCGTAGCTCCCGATGGTCGCCTGGATTTGCATAATTATTTTCAGTTGGAAGGAAAGGCGTTACGTGTCGTCCCGATACGTCACGAGAATTCTCAAGGACGGATAGAGGTTGGGGTTACTCCGGAGCGGTTGAAGACGTTCAGGTTCAGGAACTTGGATAACCCCAAGGTTTACTATGACGCGAATATTCGGAATATGGTGGACAACTATCGGATTATTTTTGCACAGACGGCTATGGGATTGATTGAGGGTGGTCAAGTGGAGGAGGGCGTCGCCCTCATGGACGGATTGCAGGAAAAAATTCCGTTTACGACGATCCCGGGAGATTTTGCTTCTTTCATGTACGTTTCACAGGTTTATGAGCAGGCAGGTGATTACAATAAGGCCTTGCATACCCTTCGGTATGCCGAACCCTTCGTCAGACACAGGCTGAGATCAACCGATAATTCGCAGAGAGTGAATGAGATGAACTTCGCTTTGGTGAACGCAATACGAAGAGCCTACGTAATGGCACAGAATTACGAGGGGGCCGCTACGTTTGAGAACAATATTCGTAGTGATTTCGGGGAGGAGGCAACCGTTACCGCTGATGAAATGCGTGCATTGATGATGGGGCTGCCGCGAGGCACTATTTTTGACAGCTCTGGGAATGTTGTAGGGATATCAACACCGGATTCCGCCGGACAGGACTCGGGAGTTCAAGACGAAATTCAGTAGTCTAAGGATCAGATCAGCTTGTTTCAATAATGGCGTTTCAGATCTAAGAAGCAATCTTCCATGCGAAGGGAGATAATGTCGTGAATGCTCTCATTGTGCAGGCCATTGCCTGGTGTCAGTTTTGTGCGAATTATGACCGACGTTTGCTGGGTATGGATTACGCTAAAATGCCGCTGAATTTCGCCTCCATTCAGAATAAGGTTGACTACGTTCCCTAGTGGGCCAATTCTCCCCTGTTTGCCCGGATGGTTGTGCCACTGACGCACTCTTGCGTGTAGTCGTAGATAAGGATGTCCTAAAGAAGGTTGCCATCCCACTTGCCAACCAGGATGCTGTAATCATCGATCTCCTGGTAGAATACACCAGGCTCCAGGCTGAATCCCGGTCGGGCAGTGCGGATCGTCTCCCACGTATTGCGTGCTCTGAGGTTTGATTCCGGCAGCAACACAATGTTAATGCATAGCATGCCCCAGGTGAGGAGGATGGCTGCAACAAATACCGGCCAGGTCAGCCCCCACAGCGTAATACGGCAATTCCGAATGACCACGCATGTGCGCAATTCGGCCGGTGAGCCGAGGACCATCAGGGAAGTCAGAAGTGCCGCCATCGGTATAGACAAGACCACCAGATAGGCCAGGTTGTAGGCGATAAGCTCATGTACGATTGCAAATGACAAGTCACACCCGGTCAGTTCCGGCAGAATCTAGATGAGAAACTGCATTCACAGCATGGAAAAGCCAATTATTCGGACTTTAACTGTGAACAATCCATCCTTAATCCCCGATCCGGCAACACGCCTTGCAGTCCGTAGTTACACTGGTTCCGTTTTTTACGTTCATCCATGGCAGTTGTAATATGAGATCCAAGGGTGCAGACCTATTTGTATCTATTGGAGTATTTGCGTATGCGCTGATATTGTACCTACTGACCGTTGCCCCCACAGCGAGTTTCTGGGATGCAGGAGAGTTTATTGCAATTGCGCATGGACTGCAGGTATCACATCCCCCGGGGGCTCCCTTCTATATGTTGGTCGGGCGGCTTTTCTCCATGTTTGTTCCAACAGACTTGATTGCGCTGTCGGTCAATCTAGTTTCGGTGTTTTCCAGTGCTTTCACCATTCTGCTAACGTATTGGATCATCGTTCGACTGCTTCGGGAGTTCAGCCCGGACAAGCGCGAAGGAAATAGCGGTCCTCTCTCGGCCACTTTTCTCCAGCGGTTCGGTGGCGTGGTCGGGGCCTGTACTTTTGCAGTAACGGATTCATTCTGGTTCAATGCAGTGGAGGCGGAGGTGTATGCGATGTCTATGCTTTTTACCGCACTCGTAGTATGGCTGATTATGAAATGGAGCGAGCTCGCACGGGAAGAACTCGCCAATTCGCGTGATCGCCTGGGGTTAGGAGCCAACCGGATACTTGTATTAGTCGTCTATTTGTTTGGATTGGCCATTGGTGTGCACCTCTTGAGTTTATTGGCACTCTTTTTTATTGCACTGATATTCTTTTTTGTCGAGTACGATCGCAAGGAATGGGATGTTCAGGGGCAGCCTGGCTGGAAGTCGAGAAAGCGCTGGCAGGCTATCCTGCTAACGCTCGTAGTGGCGTCCATTGGATTTCTTGTGATTTACCCGGGAATCATACAAAAACTGCCGGGTTACGCAGGAGAAATCGGACAACCGTTGGTTGTGTTGCTGCTGCTGGCTCTAGGAGTTGTTGGAGTTGTGTGGATAACGCATACGCGGCAGAAACAGACTGCTAACCTGGTTGCGGTATGTCTGCTTATGGTACTGATTGGGTACTCCAGCTACGCAGTCATCTTTATTCGCAGCGCGGCTGATCCGCCAATTGATGAAAATGACCCCGAAACCCCGGAAGCAATTGTATCCTATCTGGAGCGTGAGCAGTACGGCGAAACCCCAATTTTTACTGGACAAAGCTTCAATAATGCGACCGGTGGTTTCGATGAAGACAAACTGTTTCCCCGACGATATTCACCTGCGCCGCAGCATATAAATGTCT
>VXLY01000047.1 GCA_009841335.1 Rhodothermaceae bacterium
GAGGGGTGCCGGAGTGGTCGAACGGGGTGGTCTCGAAAACCATTGTAGGCATTGTCTACCGGGGGTTCGAATCCCTCCCCCTCCGCAGATGCGTTTTCCTGTATTCGCTTCCTGCCTCATCCTGCTGGTTGCAGTCCCATCCGTCGCGGGCCAGTGGATTGCGTACGAGCCAGTAGTCCGGCCGCTTGGGAGCCGCTATCTAGTGCACAGGACACAACATTTCGAGATTATTTTTGAAGAGGGGGCAGCGGCCGAGGCTTGGGCAACCGCTACAGTTCTGGAACGCATGCTGCCAGAAGCACAGGCACTTTCGGGAGCGGCCCGGCCAATGTGGATGCCTGTGGTACTGAATAGCGCAAATGATCGGTCTAACGGGTATGTTCATACTCATCCATTCCGCCAGGAAATTGAGATTCCTCATATCAAGGGAGGACGATTGGGGCCGAACCTTCCTTCCTGGATAGAGACAGTTGCAACCCATGAGCTCGTACACGCATCCCAGGGGCAAGCAGGTGGTCCTTGGGGGTTGGGTAAACTGGTTCATTGGTTTGCCCCAGACGCTGCGCGCACGTTCAATTTGTCGCTTCCGCCAGGATTGAATGAGGGGGCAGCTGTCTATTTCGAGAGTCTGGGGGTGCACCGTGTGGGACGTTTGAATGATGCACGATTCCAGATGCAATATCGGGCCGCGATGGTCTCTGAACGCCCCTGGAGCTTATCACAACTTTTTGAGGTTCCTCGCTATGCCTTCCACAGAAACCGTCACTACATAGGTGGAGCCAATTTTTTTGCTTGGCAGACGGAGCGCGATGGAGGCGCTTTTTTCGAGAAGATGCGAACCCGGCGGTATCGGAATCCGATCCGATCAACAGGATTGGGTTTGCGTCGTGCAACAGGTCAGTCATTACGGGAATTGTCTGCAGAATTTAAGCGGGAAACGACTCCAATTACCCTCCAGGCGACAAAACCTGCAAGCATACTTGCTGGACAAAAGGGAGTACTGCAGCGCTGGCCTCAGTGGCTCAATGATTCGACACTCGTGGTGTATCGGCGGGGTCTGAGCGAAACTCCCGGGTTGTACGGACTCGACATTGAAACTGGACAAACTCAACTTATACATGCTGTATTGTTGCCGGAAGATGCTTGGTTCAGTGTGAAGGACAGTGTGCTTTTGTATGCCCGATACGTTCCGGACAGATTTTCAACGCTACGTTCAGTTGCGGATGTGTTTGCGTATGATCTGCGCCGAGGCAGCGAGACTCGTGTCACCAATGGAGCACGTTTGCACATGCCCGTACAAACTTCTGCCGGCGTTTGGGCACTCCAAAACGACGGGCAGCGCAATAAATGGGTCCAGATTGATGAGGACGGAAGTATTCGGACTATCCGGGGACGAAGTCAGGCCGATCTCATACAGATCGCACACTCAGGGGACAAGACGGCGCTATTGGTTCGGCATGGTGGCACACAAATAGTCTATTTGGCTGAGCCGAACGGCATGCTTACGCCCCTGATTGCTCTGGAAAGTGGGGCGGTGCGGGAGATTTCATGGAATTCAGATGGACGCTATCTCCTGTTTACCGCAGACCGGGACGGCGTGACGGATGTCTATTGTTATGACCTGCTATCAGAACAAACCAGTCGGCTGACAGGAGTTTCGTTTGGAGCCTTGGATCCTCAGTTGTCTACGGACGGACGAACGCTGATTTATGTCGATTATCAGCACGAGCGCTATGATGTCGTCGCAACAGTGTTCTCCCCAAGTGATGGGCAGCGTATATCGCTCAAGCCAGTGGATCAGCTGCCGGGCATTGCTGATAGACTACAGGTGCCCGATGAATTCACATACCAGCCATACAGATTAGGTGGTAGACTTTGGCCTCGGATGATTCTCCCGGTGGGTTTCTGGTCGTCCCAGGCCCCCGAAAGCAGGTTGGGGTTAAGAGGCGGACTAGCTGCGTACGGGAGTGACCCGCTTCGTCGTGTAACCTATTCCGCCGAGCTCACATTGCAGTCACAAAAAGCGTGGCAGCGTGCAGTGATAAGTTCAGCTTTAGGACCCGTTTTAGCTACACTCGAAGCTTATAACGAACCCAGGGCCGTAATTGCCAGGGTCGTGGCACTGGATCAATCAGTTCAGGATAGAACATATGGCGAGCAGTCAGTAGGAGCTGGTGTAAATATCACGCTGCCTCTCAGGTTTGAGTCTAATGTTCGTAATAGTTATGCAAGAATTTTTACAGGTGTCCGTACTGAACGGACAAGATGGTTTAGTCTAGATGGAAGCCCTGTTCCGTACCTTCTGGACACCGGCCGGTCACTTGCCGAATGGAGCGACCGGACCACGGCTGATGCCGGCTTATGGTTTGCAGTTGGGATCCAGAAAAACCCAAGTGATATATGGCCTAACAGGGGAGCGACACTAGGGGTATATGGACGTGCAGATTTGCACAGAGACGATGCATCCCGGCGGGTTGGCATGTATCTGAGGTTCAGCCAGTATTGGTCTCCCTATCGGCGTTGGAATACTGGTACGACATTTGGGGCGTCTGTACTTGTTCAGAATGATGCGGGTGTGTACAGCAATTCGTTGATTCTTCCTCGTGGAAGAGAGGCGTTCCTTGGCCGTGGAATCCATGGTAAAGTTGATTTGGAGGTGCTGCAACCTATGTGGTATCTAGAAAACGGACTCCTGAGTATCCCAGTATACATCAATGCGGTCTACCTGTACGGGTTTGCGGAATATGTCCTTATAAGTGAAGATTACAGTGGCGGCTGGGCGGTAGGACTGGGTCTGGGAAGCCAGTTTCGCATCTTCCATTATCTGGATCTGGAGGTGCGTATAGCGATCAATCCGCTGGAGTTAAGCCAACGCTATTTTACGCTCATGTAGTATTTGTCCGCCCAACGGGCGTGAGAAATGAACAAATTATATTTATTCATGTACTTTCGCGCCACTAGTTGTGCATGATATTTACACGAGCATGACTTTGCCGCCGAGGAATACCGATTGCCGTGCGTCAGGCTTGATTATAAACCAGCCCTACGGTGTACTGGTACTGGTAGCTTGTGTGTTTTAAGAAGCAAATGGTACGATCTCTGTTGATTATTTGTATTCTGGCCGGTGCTGTGTCGGTCTCGATGGCACGTGAGTTCAGGTGTACGGCGCAGATTAACTACCGGAAGTTGGAAGGTTCGGGATTTGGATTCCTTGACGATCTGGAGCGGCAGATTGAGGATTATATGAATAACAACAACTGGACCGACGATCAGTTTGAAGTGCATGAGTTGATTGAATGCTCTATGCAGATTGTATTTCAGGAGAGTTATACCCTCACATCATTCCGGGCCCAACTTGTTTTGACCAGCACGCGTCCGATTTATGGAACGATGGCAAAGACTCCCCTTTTGCAAATCAGCGACGATGCATGGGACTTTAGTTATGCGCAGGGTGCTCCGTTGGTGTTTGAGGTAGAACGGTTTGACCAACTGACCTCGGTTCTGGACTATTATGCTTACCTGATGTTGGGCTATGACTATGATAGCTTTAGTGAGTTTGGAGGTGAGGAGCATTTTCAGCAAGCGAAGCGGATTCAGCAGTTAGCTTCAAGCAGTAACGCCGCTGGATGGAGCACATTGGATATTGATGGACGCGCACGTATCGTGGATCAGATGACAAATCCAAGGATGCGTCCACTTCGCGAAGTGTATTACCAGTATCATATTGGGGCGCTGGATTTGTTTGTCCTGAATCAAGAGTCTGCACGGGTAAAAGTCCTGGAAGTGTTGCAGACTATGTCTGATCTATATGAAGATCAGGCTAGGCAGTACGTTTTTGACATCTTTTTTTCTACGAAGCACAAGGAGTTGGTTGGTATTTTTGAAGGCTCAAATGAGAAGGGGGATGCTTATGATCTACTCTCTGATGCAGACCCTGCTCGACTTTCGAGCTACAACGCATTACTGGAATAAGGCATAGAAGCATGAAACGGTCAATCTCACTGACACTGCTTGTGTTAGGCCTCGGGGCAGTCGTCGTCGCAACCGGAGTTGTCTTGCAACCCGCCAAGAATGATCTCCCATCCATGGTTGTGTACAAGTCCCCTACTTGTGGGTGCTGTGTCAAGTGGGTGGAGCATATGGAAAATGCCGGTTTTGAGGTGGAGTCACGGGATATGAGAGATATGGGGGCGATCAAATCGCAGTTGGGCGTACCGCGTTCAGTAGGCTCATGTCATACGGCGGTTGTAGATGGTTATATAGTTGAGGGCCATGTGCCGCCTGAGCATGTAGAACGTCTACTTGAAGAGCGACCGGGTATACGTGGCATAGCGGTACCGGGAATGCCTATTGGATCACCGGGGATGGAGGGGCCTAATCCCGAACCCTACGATGTTGTTACTTTTGACGAAAACGGATCTACGGGCATTTTCGCCCGTGTGGAGTTGTAGAGTACATGGCGATCCTCCCGATTCGTCTGTTGGGTGATCCAGTTCTCCGCCAACAAACCAGGGCAATTGAATCCGTCGACAATGAAATCAAACAACTCATTGGTGACATGATGGAGACGATGCATAATGCAGCAGGCGTGGGCCTTGCTGCTCCCCAGGTAGGATATCTGGAGCAGCTCTTTGTTGTGGATATTTCTCCGTTATTGGATGAAATGCCAGAGGATTCAAGAGATAATATTCCCAAACAACCCATGGTATTTATCAATCCGGAAATAACGTGGGAGTCCGAGGAAGAGGAGGAATTTGAGGAGGGCTGTCTTTCAATACCGGACATTCGGGAAATTGTGGTTCGACCGGAATCTGTGGAGCTGAATTATCAGGACGAAAATATGCAAGAGCAGAAGCTCACAGTTGATGGAATCCTTGCTCGTGTAATACAGCATGAGTTTGATCATTTGGAGGGCTTGCTGTTCACAGATCACCTAAGTTCTTTTCGTCGCGGCATACTTAAGCGAAAACTGGAGGGGATTTCACAGGGAAAGACTGAAGCTACCTATCCGGTGCAGTCGTACAGCCGACATCAAAAAACTTCATAACTCATATTTTCCACTTGCATATGCGCGAGAACGTATACTGTATCATGTTTTCGAGGGGTAGAATTTTAGCCGGTCTGGCCGGTTTAGTGGTGTGGTGCGGGTTTTCGTTACACGCATCGGCGCAGGGCGAACACGAAATCTCACTTATTCTACCCACTGAAAATACTGCCATCTTCGAGGAGGGAGGTGGGCCGGAGTTTTATATGCACACGTACCGTCAGGAGCGGCCTGGTGAACAGCCTGGCTGGACAGCTGGCAAGTACGGTTTCGTGCGCAATGTACGTCGCACGAGTTCGGGAGTGATCTACAGCCGTTTTCATGAAGGGATTGATATTCGCCCTTTGCGTCGAACGAGGAGGGGGGATCCGCTTGATGAGATTGGCGCTATAGCGGAGGGCGAAGTGGTCTACGTCAATAACGGGACAGGTCGTTCCAATTATGGGAGATACATCGTGATCGAGCACCAGTGGGGAGAGTCACCCTATTACAGCCTCTACGCTCACCTCGGCAGGGTTAGTGTAGAGGTCGGGGATTGGGTTGACCAGGGGAATGTGATAGGTGTGATGGGTTATTCGGGGCGGGGTGTAAATCGTTCACGGGCTCACCTACACCTGGAGGTCAATCTGATGCTCAATGAATCCTTCAACGATTGGTATCATGACCATCTGAAGGATGCTGCGCCTAACTATCATGGAATTTTCAACGGCATCAATCTGACGGGATTAGATATTGCGCAGCTTTACTTAAAGCTGCAGGAAAACCCCAACTTGACCATGCCGGAGTTTTTACAGGAAACAGAAACTCCTTTTTTTGAAGTCAAGGTTCCCGTGGAAGCAGCCATCCCCAATATGCTTTGGCGCTACCCTTGGCTCTGTCCAGAACTTGAAGGCTGGCGACCTGATTACGGGACTCCATTTGAGATGGGGAATTCTTGGAAGATCACTTTTGCCGCATCTGGCCTGCCAATTAAATTTGAGCCCCTGGACGAAGTGTTGGATGAACCCGAACTAAATGTACTGCAGCGTTCAAGTATTCCTTATCAGTACCTAACAAACGGCCTGGTACGTGGCCGAGGCAATGATTTCAGTTTAACCACCAGCGGTCTACGCCGAATTGATTTGATCTCGCGTCCCAGCCTGGTCCACTGAGAGCTGGAATAGGTGCCTGATTGTCAGAAGTAGTCCGAGATTTCCTGTGGTGGGGGAAGAAGGGTTTTGCAAGTATACCCGGGAAAATAGTACAAGGATGCTATCTGTGGGAAGGTGAAGCATATAGATCGCTGCAGTAATGACCAACTGGTTCATTAAGGGCACATCAAGACTAGAGAAAGCTTATTATTGCCTCCGAACAACTGAATAATGCAGCAGTTTCGGTGGATTCTCCTGAACTATGTGGCCTGGTGCCTAGTCCTCGGGATTGGTCTGAGCAATTCAAGATCACAAGCTCAATCAGCGACAGTAAAAGGTTCTGTTCTGGATTCGAAGAACCTGAATCCAGTTCCGGGTGCACTTGTCATACTGACAGGAACACTGCACGGGACCATGACAGGGCCGGATGGACATTTCGAGTTTGGAGCTGTTAATCTGGGCGAATACATGCTGACTGTATCGGCCGAAGGATATACGGACCTGCAGCAACCAGTCAAGGTTGAGGGGGATGCACAGCTGGAGATATTGCTTATACCAGCGGTCAATGTTCTACCCGATAAGCATATACTGGTGGGTCTGGATGAGGGGCTGCCTACCCGATTACAGATAGGGGTCCTACCTCGTAGGTTTGATGCGTTGCTCTCGGAGTTCACGGTTCGCCAGCTGCACATAGCAGCGAGATCTATGTATGTGGACGGAGTTAGATTGATTGATTCTGGCATGCCGCTCGCCGTGACTGCAAATATAGAAGAGACCGAGGTCATTCCGGGTCCCTATAATCTAAGTCTTGGGGCAGATGCTTTGACCCATTTTCGAACAAGTGATCAACCGGTAGAAGGTGCAAATGTAATTTATTCTTCAAGGGCACGGTGGATACACTCAGGAGCAACGGTTCGCCACAACTGGTCACGCGGTTACGGAGCAATCAGTTGGATCTATGAAGGTGCGTCCGACTACACAGATGGACGCAGTGTGCTGCAGCCTGCCGGTGCCTGGGATGGAGGGTTTGCGGCAAGAGTGATGAGCAATATCGCTCCCGGCCATGTGCTCAATGGTGGAATCGGCTTGGGACGGTATGTCGGCCTCGGACATGACGAATTTGACAGACGAGAAGTAATGTTACGGTACAGATTCACCCGCAACACTACAGTTCTGAGGGCAGTTACTGTCACGGGGTCTCTCCAGGAACTGGAGGGCTCATCTGATGATGCACAGCAGAGTATCTCGGCCTTCGCGCGCCTGAGTCCACTGCCGAATTTACGACTGTACATCGGTGCGGACTATTATAGGTTAAATTCAGTCGTGGAGAGCGGCTTGTTTGTCAGAGCGCTACATAGAGTATCACCTATCCTCATTGATGGGCAATTCAGATTCGACCACTACAATGGTAACTGGGGAGCTAATGCTTCTGCCACCTGGGAGGTTAGCAGCAATTGGCAGGTATTCACAGGCCTTGGGCGTGCTGCGTGGCAGTGGGCAGGCGGGACGATAATGCAGGCGGATGGAGGTGTACGGTGGAAAGGCTTTGATAAATCATTGCAATTCGTGACCTTTAAACGAAAAATCTCTGACCAAAGATCACATGGTGCAACCGCTGTCGCCCGCGGTTCATGGAGAAGAGTTGCTTTATCCGCAACTGCGATGTTTCTCGAAGATAGTACAGGCTGGTCGGGCTGGGGACGTAGTCTCGCTTCAGTGACGGGCCCATTTAATCTGTTCGTCCTCGGTGCAGAAGCCTATGGCTCACCCGTGCGTCCTGGTGATAACGGTTGGATGAGTGCAGATCTATGGATGGAGAGTATGGAAGTTCGAGGCGTGACTTTGCGGGCTGAAATACATAATCTGTTGAATAGCACTCATACGTATCCGCTCAGCGATTTCGCCGAACCCGGGTGGTCGTTGCAGATTGGTTTGTTCTATCACGGTGAGTAAGAGAGGACGATATTGCGATCATTGGTCTGCAACCAGAGAGTCCGCCACACGCTGAGCCGTTTCCGTGAACGGCCGGAACGAACAGCCGAGTTCATTGATGGCCCGTTTGTTCGAATACCGGTGATTCTTGTATATGTACTTTACGACAGATCTTCCTATGGGTAGTTTTTGACCGGTTGTGCGGCTCCATACATCTGTTAATACGCCACCCGCAACCGCAAGCTGGTACGGTAGCTGAATTCTCGGTGGTTTAGCATCCAGCACCTCGGCCAGAATGGAAAGAAGGGAATTCCAGCTAAGGTTTTCACTGCCCAGGATATAGCGTGCCCCCGTACGTCCACGCTCCAATGCAAGGAGATGTCCTGTTACGACATCGTCTATATCCACAACGTTTGTTCCACCGCCCGGATAAAACCACACCTTGCCGCCGCGAATTATACGAGCATAATCGTGTGTGATATTTGGGGCTTTTCCCCTACTGTGGTCCGGGCCGAATATCAGGCTTGGATTGACCATAACGGCGTCAAGTCCCTCAGCGATGCCACGCTGTACCTCAAATTCTGCCAGGTATTTGCTTCGTGCATAGGGCACCATTTGTGATCCATTCTGCCATTCAGAGTTTTCGTTGGCGACCGTGTGTTCACTTTTTCCAATAGCTGAAACGCTGGACGTATGTACCAGTCGCTCGACACAGCTTTTTAGCGCCGCATTGACGACTGCGGCAGTACCTTGGACATTCACGCGGTACAGCGATTTGGATCCAAACCGGACGTTGCCTGCCGCATGAAAGACAATTTGAACATCATTCATCGCTTCGCACAATGCATCCACATCAGTGATGTCGCCTACACTATGGTCTACCTCGTCCTTTGCCGTGCCAAGCATGTCGAGTCCGGAGGTTGCCCGTCTAAAGATTCTGACCTGACATCCAGACTTCAAGAGCGTACGCACAAGCTGGCTGCCCAGAAAACCTGTTGCGCCCGTTACAAGTGCATTCATAATTCAAACTCAACAAGAATTGCGTTAACAGTGACAGACTCACCCTCCTGAACATAAACCTGACTGATACGTCCTTCAGTGGGAGAGCGAAGTTCATTTTCCATTTTCATGGCTTCCAGTACGACAAGTCCCTGACCAGGAACGACACGGTCTCCAGGATTAACCAACACCTGCGTCACCAACCCCAGCATTGGGGCGCGCAACTCAGTCATTGTTTTCTGGACTGTTTTTTGCTGTCCGTAACGTTTAATCAGTTTTGAGCGTTCGCTGACAAAGTTGGCTACGAAAGGCTGTCCGTCGACGGTCAGCGAGATACATGTGTCTGTTTGGTCTGCTATATGGATCACATGGCTGCTGTTTCCCAGTAGTAGGCTGTACAATTTTGGTCCCAGTTCCACAAGAGACACGTCTGCCTCCCTGCCATCAATAAAGAGTTTATCCTGTGATTGTGTCACTGGAATTCGCTCGTCCCCAACCTCAATAAGGAAGTTTTTAGTCATACGGATCAGGGCTGACGCATTCGGTGACGAGCAAACATTGACCAGCTGGTGCAACGCAGTCTGTGTAACCTTGTTTATGCGGTCGTGCCTTTAGGTTAACCAGCGCGCGAGGCATCTTCGGTTGACCTGTTCAGCTTTGTGCTAATTAAAATTATGGCAGGACAGTGACTGTTCGCATTCAATGTTATGCCATTGTGCGCCCGGGTTGTTTTTGTAGCTCAGCATTGATTCAGAGTGTACTAAATTTGATTGCCAGTCAAGACAGGCGTTAATGCGCTATTATCCAACCATAGGTGAGGACGAGCATAAGGAGTCAGAAGTGGCTGCGATGTTTGACGCTATCGCACACCGCTATGATCTACTCAACCGTGTCTTGAGTTTTGGTTTAGACCGTAGATGGCGCAGGGCGGCTATCCGGCGGCTCGGTGAACAGAAAAATGGAAGAATTCTTGACGTAGCAACGGGGACAGGGGATATTGCGCTTGCAACACTTCAACTGGAGCCCACGGAAGTCGTTGGGATCGACATTGCAGAGGTCATGCTAATGTCTGCACGGCAGAAAGCGGCCAGGAAATTCCCCGGAGCTCCACTTGTATTTATGCAGGGCTCAGCAGAGCGCCTTCCGTTTGAAACGGACAGCTTTGACGCTGCTGTTGTTGCCTTCGGTGTGCGAAACTTTTCCAATCTGGACGCGGGGCTGCGCTCAATAGGACGGGTACTCAAACCCCAGGCACCATTGGTGATTCTTGAGTTCGGTCAGCCTGATACCAAGCCTGTTCAAGCATGTTATGGAATGTATTCTCGGTTGATTCTTCCCAGAATTGGTCGTGTGCTCTCGGGCTTTACAGGCCCATACAAATACCTGCCAGACTCCATAAAGACCTTTCCGCACGGGCAGGAATTCCTCGGCCGACTTGAAGAGTGTGGATTCGAGAATACGTTCGCAGAGCCCCTCACCTTTGGGGTCGTATCACTTTATACTGGTTATGCAACCGGGGGTGATCACTCCGACTGACGAATAAATTTGATCAGTCGGACCTCGTTCATGTTCTCATGCGCCTTATACTCAACCTTATCCATCATTCGACGCATAATATCAACTCCTAGGCCGCCTGATCTGCGCTTGCGCGATAACTCTACCACGTTTGGACGTTGATAGCCCTCCCTATTGAAGGGCAGTCCGTGGTCACGGATTTTCACCACTACACGCTTCGATTCGAAGGTCATAGTAATGGTCAATTCGTGGTCTGGATTCTGCTGGTAGGCATGTTCGATGATATTGGCGCACGCTTCGTCGACGGCCAAAGTCAGTGCATTTATATGTTTCTCAGTGAGCTTGGCTTGTCGCGCGTGCTGGGTCACAAATTTGCGCACCTCCCTCAAACAACGCGTTGCGCTGGGAATAGTGAGGGTATGAATGCCGGACGCATAGGACATGGCCAATACAACTATACGGGTTGAATTCCTTGGTTAAAGAGAGATAGTGCTTCTTCTTCGGTTTCGACGATGTGATAGATACGCGGGAATCCCAGCAAATCAAACACTCCAAAAACCTTGGGCTTAAGCGCACATATTTTGATATCCCCGTTTAGCGCGCGAATTTCCTCGATGTACGCCATAAAAACGCCAAGCCCCGCACTGGAGATATACTCGAGTCCATTTCCTTCTACGATGAGGTGAATCTTTCCCTCATCAACGCATTTTTTAATTGCGGACTCAAGTTCAGGTGCAGTGTGTGCATCCAGCTCTCCGCATACGGTCAGTATTGTAGCGATGTCGGAGTCTCGAAATGCGACAGAAAAATTACTCATAAGCGATTACAGTCAGTGATTGCGGTGCACCATAAACTTACGACAATGAGGTCTGTGCGGTACCGCCTGACAAGGTCTTGCGGCCGTGCCATTTAATGATCAGTAGTGTAAGGTCGTCATCATAGCGCTCATTCGTCCCAGCGAATTCATCAACGGTTTGGCGAATAGCGTCGTGGACGCCTTGTGCATCTTCATTGTGCGCACCCTGAACGGTTTGCAATAGGCGGTCATAGCCAAATTCTTCCCCCTCATTATTTCGGCTCTCGATAACCCCGTCTGTGTACAGTACAAGCAGGTCGTCAGGTCTAAGCTGGATGTGTTCTACCTCTAGGACATCTCCGAAAAGTTCTCCTCGGTCTAGACCGATTCCCAATCCCTCAGAGTGCAGGAGTTTTGCATTGCCATCAGCGTCTACAAGTACAGCAGGAGTATGGCCTGCACGAGCAAGTGAAACACGACCGGAATGGCTGTTCAGGGTTCCGTAGACAGCAGTGACGAAAATATTTTTCTCCAGCGACTCCCCTAGTGCTCGATTCGTGTATCCCAAAAAGATATCGGGTGCAGATTCAATACGTGCGACTGCTTGAAAGATTCCCTGCATTTCCGCCATATAGAAGGCGGCTGAGGTTCCCTTCCCTGAAACATCCGCCACAATGAAGGCCAATTCTCCTTCGTCTAGTTCCAGTATGTCAAAATAATCCCCACCGACCTCGTGAGCGGCTACACTGGATGCCGCCAAATTGAGATTGGGTAATTCAGGCATGCTCTGAGGCAAGAGGCGCTGTTGTACATCGCGTGCGATGGCGAGCTCGTTTGCCAAGCGCTCACGTTCGATTTTTGCTTCCAGGAGGCGAGCATTTTCCAGCACAAGGGTCGCCTGTGAAGCAAAAACACCTATTGTTTCTATGTCCTCCCCCTCGAAAGCGTGGATCACATCACGCGACGCAAACAACACCGCAAGCACCTCAGTACGTGTTGTAAGGGGGATAGCGAGAAGGCTCTCAAATTTGCCGGACTTGCTTTTTCTGGTTCGCGCATCAATGAGCGTGTCCTGGATTAACACGGGCTCACGTGTCTGTACGATCGAATTATGGATTGCGGTGACATCACATAATTCGGCAATACGATCACTCTCGATATTGCATGAAGCCACTATATCGGGGGTTAGCGATCCAGAGTCAAGGTTCTGTACCGTGAGCCAAGCCATGTTTGCGTGTCCCGACTCGACCGGCGTAGAAACCGCCCACTGATATAGTTTCTCGGATTCAACGACTTCGCGTAGCAATCCAGCGAGCGTTTGCATGGCGGCCATTTCGTCTGTACTCCTCCTGTAATCTCCTGTGGTTGGTAAATGGAAGATCAGGGATAGCAATGAAGTCAGTGCATAAATGAGGCCAAACAAGAAAAAGAACGACGTAGCAGCAAAAAGCGGGTAACTGAAGAAATGAAGGAAAACATTGGGCACTGTAGCGGTCGTGCTTGAAACCAGCGAGCCATAATTTGCCATTGCTACTAACAGGGAAACTAGCAAAGCGACGATGGCAATTCCCAATCCAATTGCGGCTCTTTTTTCTCTGAGTGACAGGCGCACAATCCATGCCAGACGGACTGAATTCATCAGAATGAATATAACCGAGGCAAGGGACAATGCGACGAACGGGTACACGGCTATCCCAAAAGGCCAATCGAAATAAGGTTCAAATTGATGGTGAGTAGGTATCGAAGACAAGGAGGCAACACCAATAAGAATTATCATGAAGCGCCAGTTGCGCTCACTCCTTCGAGTACGTCGAAAGCGAACTAAAAGGCCAAGCCGATGGACTATAAAAAAACTCAGACCTGCCAAGACCGCACTCAAAAGGGCGCTCTTTACGTGGACAATAGAGGCAGCTGGATTAGAGTCTATAAAATCTCCTGGGATCTGAAATGCCAGAAATGCCGCGAACGAGCCGCCCAGGATAGCTAGAATTGTCTGCCAGAAGGTCTGAATAGGGGTAGGACGAGAGTTCCTGACCAGGCGGGCAACGGCAACCCATAAACACAGAAAGCACAGGATGAGTGCTGCATGGTGAGTTATTTTCTGAAATAGCGTTGAGGATTCATCCAATCCCCCAAGAAAGGCAAAGACAGTTGTGCCGATAAACAGCAAGGGAAATCCAATGAACGGCAGCCAGCGCCAGAAGCGTTTGAATACTGAGAGGAGGGCTGTTTTGGAATGAATGTTAGGCAAACTGCTTCACGCTTATACTACCAGAAGAACGCTCAATCTATTACCCCGAATGGGCTAGTTTTGTTACATTTTGTACGGTATCTGGGGGCAACTTTGCTGCCCAGACATCCGTAGTAACGAAGGTGTCATTGCAAATAATAGTGAGAAAAAATGAGTTCACGGAGTCGATTGCAAGTCATCGTACTTTTGCTGTTAGGTTTTTTCGTAGTTGTAAGACTTTTTTCCGGTCCGCCTTCTCCACGTGGAGCAATTGTATTCACGAAGCTTGATGTTCGTGAACTTAGGCAACAGAGTTTTCGAGTCTCAGAGCGCATCAAAGTTGCAATTAATGCGACTGGTTCAATTGACGAGCGTCGTTCAGGAGAGATGGGGGCTGGCTG
>VXLY01000067.1 GCA_009841335.1 Rhodothermaceae bacterium
CCGGGATTGCGCGATAGTCATAAACCTGGCTGTTGCGAAGTGGTGTCCACCAACCGGGATCGAGTGTACCGTCCTCAAGTGTATTGTCGAGGTATTCTTTTTGAGTTTCGGGATCATACAGATAGTTTCCAAAATGTCGCTGTCCTGCGGCACCATATGTGTATTCAAACGAAGCGCTGTATTGTGAACCACCTTCCCGGGTCACTACATTGACGATACCGGACTGGGCTCCACCATATTGTGCCTCAAAGCCTCCGGTCAGAATCTGGATCTCCTGCACGGCATGCATATTGATGTTGGTGAAGGATCCCCCCTGATCAGCGCGCCCCTCAACCAATGCCGTTGTACGGGCTCCATCAAGAAACCAGAATACCTCCGTCTGATCTCCTCCGCGTACGGCATAGCGGCTTTCTCCCCGCCCTGATCCCCCTAGTCCACCAATAATCGGTTCGGGATCAAACAGCACTCCGGTCTGCAGCATGAGTCCTTCGCGGGCACTTCGTATGGGAAGTGCTCTCAACTGCTGAATATCGAGATAATGGACGCTCGCAGTCTCATCCCGTTGGACCAGGGGCCGCTCCGCGCTCACCAAGAGTTCGCCATCTAGTTCGATGGCCTCTGCACTCAGGGCTACATCTATACGTGTCGTCAGTCCGCTCTGAACGACGACATCTTCGACTATTACGGTTGCAAAGCCGAGCATCTCTACACGTAGCCGATATAGTCCTGGGGAGACATTCAGTATCAGAAAATCACCGTTCACGTCGGCCGCGGCCCCCATTGTGGTTCCTTCAATGAGCACACTGGCTCCCGGCAAGATTTCACCAGTCTCCTGTTCCGTTATGGTTCCAACGATTTTTCCTGCGAAGAGGAGGTCAGAGGAGGCACCCGGGGCTGGTTGCTTCAACAGCAGAATGAGTAATCCCAGGCAAATGATTCGCATGAATCCCGTCATGACTCCATTACGGTGTGATTTCCCTTGCTGGGCCCGGGAGGGTTTCCAGGCGAAACCGCTTTGACCCGGTCTCGAATGGTTCCTGTGTCCAGGTAATTTGTTGTCTCTTGATAAGGTTGGGATGCTTTCTCATCTGCAATTTTCTGGCAGGATGAGGTACATACCGGTCGTATTGTGCACTATCTTCACGGAGGGTGGACGAACGCTGTCTAATGTAAGAGAGAAAAGGGACGGCTTGATCTGGTTCACTCTCACTAATTGCCTGAATTATAGGCAGCATTCGACAAACACGTGCGGGGAATAAGGCTCACAGTGTTATCCTGTACCGACAATCAAAAATATACGGGATCTCATTACCTTTACACAATATAGATACGATCTTTGAATAGTGGAAGGTTCC
Source organism: Rhodothermaceae bacterium (assembly GCA_009841335.1). GTDB lineage: Bacteria > Bacteroidota > Rhodothermia > Rhodothermales > Bin80 > Bin80. The sequence goes on from VXLY01000067.1 coordinate 1,356, forward strand.
ATGGCCTCGGCTGCCAAACATGTTGTCGTAACGGGGGGTGCAAAAGGGATAGGCGGGGCAGCCGTCACGCGGTTTCTGGAGGAAGGCGCATCCGTGACGATTTTGGATCTGGACGATAAGCGGGCACGGAAACGTTTGGTCAACTTTGATGATCGGAGTCTCTTCATCCACTGCGATGTGTCCAAAGTAGATCAGGTTGAAGGAGCATTCAACCAGATTGATGCTCGATTCGGCGCAGTGGATGTTCTCGTCAACAATGCCGGAATTCAGCGCTACAGTACAGTCACAGATACGAGTGAGGAAGAATGGGATCTGGTGATGAACGTGAACCTGAAGAGTGCTTTCCTGTGTTCAAAGTATGCGATTCCGCTGATGCAAAAGCGCGGAAAGGGGATTGTGATCAATGTCGCAAGTGTCCAGAGCTTTATCACGCAGCGTAAGGTGGCTCCGTACACGACGAGCAAGACCGCCATGTTGGGGCTGACGCGCAGTATTGCTGTGGACTATGCTCCTGATATCAGGGCGGTTGCTGTATGTCCCGGTACAGTTGACACGCCCATGCTCAGATGGGCGGCCAATCAGTCTCCTGATCCCGAAGAAGTCTACCGGGAGGTTCGTGAGATGCATTTGACTCAACGCATTGCAGAGCCGGTGGAAATAGCTGATCTGATCTTTTATCTATCCAGTGACAAGGCCGCGTTTATTACAGGGCAGGCCATCCGTATAGATGGAGGACTGGGTTTGGTTGTAGCCGGGAGTGTACGCCAGTGAAAATCAGTGATATTAAGGCGACGACGGTTACCGTCCCACTGGAAGCTCCGCTACGTCATGCGGCGGGAGCGCACTGGGGACGTTTCGTGCGGACCATTGTCGAGGTGGAGACCGACGAGGGGATCACCGGTCTGGGTGAAATGGGTGGCGGAGGTGAATCCGCGGAGGCTGCAATCAGGGGCCTGAAAACGCACCTTCTCGGACACGATCCAATGCAGCTGGAATCGTTGTATTGGAAGATTTGCAACCCAACTGCATCGCTCTACAATAATCGAACCCAAATCCATGCGGCGATTGAGTTCGCCTGCATAGATATTGTTGGCAAACGCCTCGGTATTCGGGCGTGTGATTTATTGGGTGGAGCCCTTCGCGAAAAAGTGCCGTTTGCATCGTACCTGTTTTTCCGCTATCCAAACGAGGATACCGGGCAGGGTGGAGAGGAAATGCCTGACGCTATGGTTCGGCACGCGCAATCGTTAGTAGCGCAGCACGGGTTTTCCACACATAAACTTAAAGCGGGTGTTTTTCCTCCTGACCACGAGCTGGAAGTTTTTCGGGCGCTTGCGGCGGCTTTTCCTAACCACCGGGTTCGTATAGACCCCAATGCGGTGTGGACTGTGGAAGAGGCAGTCCGCGTAGGACAGGCCATTGAGGATCTGAATAATGATTATTACGAGGATCCGTGCTGGGGTATGGAAGGGATGCGTCGTGTCCGTGAATTTGTTCGTATACCTTCAGCCACAAATACCGTAGTGGTGAACTTTGAGCAATTGGCGGCATGCGTCCACACCAATGCCGTTGATGTTATTCTGCTGGATACTACGTTTTGGGGAGGCTTACGCCAGGCGTGGAAAGCAGGTGTGGTATGCAATACATTTCAGCGGGGCGTAGCCGTTCACAGTTCTGGTGAGCTTGGTATACAGCTTGCCACGATGCTGCATCTGGGTGCTGCCTTACCTAATCTGACCTTTGCCGCGGACGCTCACTATCATCATCTGACCGATGATATAATCGTAGGTGGAAGGATGCCTTATGTTGATGGGTGCATTGCTGTTCCCGATGGACCGGGTCTAGGGATTGAGCTTGATCGTGACAAGGTGCTCCGCTATGCCGAGCTATTCAAAAAGCTGGGCCCTTACCCGTACGACCGTGATCCGCGACGTCCAGATTGGTATAGCATCTGGCCGGAAACTCGCTGGGCCAAGCCAGGTTTTTGATGTGTGACTTTGACCATAAGGAAAAAATCTTTCGGAGATATGTGTGGCAGTGCATTGTTGCCGATTGAGAAAGCATCTGTCTTCTGTGAAGGGCTTGATCATCCTGAGGGGCTTGCCGTGCACCCGGATGGATCAATATGGGCAGGGGGTGAAGCAGGGCAGATATACCGGGTTTCTTCTGACGGAAAAGAGATGGTTGAGGTCGCAAATACAGGGGGATTCATTCTGGGACTTGCGTTTAGTCCTAATGCTGAGTGGCTTGCAGTTTGTGACTTGCTAAATCAGTGTGTCTGGCGGCTTGATCCCGGTTCGGGCGCGATATCCGAGTTTGCCGGTGGGGCAAGTGGAGGAGACCGATTCAAGATACCAAACTATGCCACGTTTGCCCGTGACGGTACGCTTTACGTTTCGGACAGCGGTACCTTTCGCCAGGTTGACGGGCGTATTCTACGGTTTGATGCTGATCATAGTGGTCACGGAGAGGTTTGGCATCAAGGTCCATTAAATTTTGCCAACGGTCTTGCCCTTTCTCCTCGGGAAGAAGCTTTGTATGTAGTGTGCAGCTTTGACGCGAGCGTAGAGCGGATTGAAGTGGCACCAGACGGTCGTGCAGGTAACCGTACACCGTTCGCCAGGCTTCCGAAAACGGTGCCAGACGGCCTTGCATTTGATGCAGCAGGCAATCTGTATGTGTCATGTTATGCCCCCAATCACCTTTATCGCGTCAAGCCCGATGGTAAAGTAGAACTCCTGATGGACGATTGGGAGGCTCATACATTGTCTAACCCCACAAATATTGCTTTCGGCGGTTCTGGATTTGATCAACTCTTTACTGCCAACCTGGGACGTTGGCATCTCACACGAATAGATTTAGGAGTTGAAGGGGCTAGGTTAGCGTGCCATCCAGTGAGATGAAACCTGGTTTTTCTCATGAGACCCTCCCCGTTTTTGGGCAGCCCTCCTGGTATTTGGCCACCTCCTCTGTGGAGGCCTATCTCACGCAGCAGGGTGGTCATCTCGGTCCAATCCTGTTTCATTTTGAGGATCGTACCATAGCCCCCTATGCGTTGTGTCCCTGGGCTGAGGAAGACACGGATGAAGCACTTCCCCCTCTTCTGAAGGTGCTTCGGGGTGATTTTTTCTGTATGCCATTTGGGGCTAACGATGAGGCATTCCAGGGCGAACATCATCCTCCACACGGTGAGACAGCAAATAACTTGTGGAAATTCGAAAGCATGCGCCAGGCGGGGGATATGGTCACATTCAGGGCATCACTTGATACTTCGGTTCGACCTGGGCATGTAGACAAATGGATATCCTTGCACAGCGGACATCACGCAGTCTATGTTCGCCACCTAATATCCGGAATGGAGGGCCCCATGAGCATGGGGCATCACGCCATGCTCAAGTTTCCAGATACGCCTGGCAGTGGTATTGTTACGACTAGTCCGTTCCTGTATGCGCAAACGGCACCGCAGCCCATCGAACTTCCCGAGAATCGAGGGTACTCGGTTTTGCAGCCCGGGACATCCTTTTCCTCGCTGGCGGATGTTCCTATGATCACGGGTCAATCAACCGATCTGAGCCGCTATCCTGCACGAAAAGGCTATGAAGACCTAGTACTGCTTGTTTCGGATCCTTCGGTCGACATTGCTTGGACGGCCGTGACATTTCCAGGGGAGGGGTATGTGTGGTTTGCTATGAAGGATCCCGAAATTCTTAAGCAGACAGTATTCTGGCTCTCCAATGGTGGCCGCCACTATCCGCCCTGGAACGGGCGGCATACGAGTGTTATGGGTCTGGAGGAAGTGACTTCGTTCTTTCACTACGGTTTATCTCAGTCTGCTGAAAGCAATCTGCTTTCGGATCAAGGTCATGCCACTTGTTTTCATCTCGATACCGCGGTTCCCATGGATGTACGCTACATAATGGCGGTTGCCGAGATCCCAGAGGGTTTTGATCGTCTTGAAACGATCACTATGGGTTTGGACGAGAGCGAAGTTCTGTTGAGGTCCGCGAGTGGAACAGAAGTGAGCGTCCGCCTCGATCTGACATTTCTTCAATCAGATTAAGACGAAGTTTTGTCTGTTTGCATCGGGAGCTTGGTGGCTGTGCGGGGAAACTAGGCAATTTCTGATCTAATCAATAGACCTCCCAGATTCGGGTATCCTATGTCGGGACGACAAGAACATTAGGTGTGTGATTGTTTCTTCTCTATCACGGAGTCGATACACATGCTCTTTACTATGGCGGACCAATAAGAAGTACCGCACGATGCACCAGACCGTAATTTTGGCGGAATGTACCATGTGCCGGAGTGCGGGCAGTTGAGGGCAACAATGCGTATCGTCACTTCCCACGAACCACCGCAAGCCCGTTACGCTATCTTCATTGTTTAGTGTTGCGTAGTGACGAGGCAATTACTCCCCCGCAACGCGAAAAATTTGTGTTCAAAAAATGTCCGATCAACATTCTCACTCGCATGGTGACTCCCATTCTCATGAAGGGAGCGGTTTTTTAGATGGTCATACGCATGACCTCCGAGGGACAAGCAAGCGACGCTTGGTGTGGGCAATGGTTCTGGTTGTTGGCTACATGGTGGTTGAGATCGTAGCTAGCATTGTCTCTGGCAGTTTGGCTCTTTTGGCGCATGCGGGACATATGCTGACGGATGCACTTTGTATTGGGATAGCGCTGGTAGCAATGCGTGTTGCGGAGAAAAGAGCCACTAAGCAGCACACCTACGGTTTCGAGCGCTATGAGGTTATGGCAGCGTTGGCTAATGCATTAGTTCTATGGCTGCTTGTTGGCGGGATTCTGATGCAAGCTTATGATCGTATTGTTGAACATGGACATGCTCACGATCATGGTCATGATCATACTCCCGATGGTATGATCATGACGATTGTTGGTCTACTTGGTTTTGTAGTCCATTTTGGAGCAGCGGTAATTTTGCACCGATCAGTTGATCACAGCGTGAATGTCGCGGGTGTCTACCAACATGTAAGAGCAGATCTATTAGGGTCGGTCGTGATTGCTATCTCTGGGGGGCTCATCTTGTGGAATCCGTGGGAATGGCTTGAGTTGTGGGTTGATCCAGTGCTTGGTGTAATACTGGGTATTGTGATCCTTGGTGGTACTTGGGGGCTGCTGAAACAGGTGTTCAGAGTTCTCTTGGAAGGGGTACCGAAGCATATTGACGTTCATGCTCTATGCCGTTCAATTGAAACGCTACCGGGTGTGGTGGTTATTCACGACATACATGTTTGGACGCTCTCGCTGGGCAGCGATGCTCTGACTGCGCATGTGGTAATTGGCGAACATGTGACCGATCGGGAAGCAATGCTTGATCAGCTCAAGAGGATTGTATCGGACCAGTACAAAATCAATCATATGACGATCCAGCTGGAGTCTAATGTGGCGAGGTGTACCGAGGATCACCATGTAGACAATTTGCTGGCACTAGTAGACTCCTGATACTCACCGCTGATCAAGCAATAGGAATCCCCTCCCGAAGCTATGAAGGCTGCAGCCCGGGTCTCAGTCCGAATTTTATGGTGACAAACGGCGGTTAAGCTCCGGTATTGAGTACAATCTGCGGTAGGCTCAAGCAGATACAGATACCAGGTTATCTGGTCAAGAGGTACATCCTACAATACCGTGAGAATCCATGTAGAGATCTGGGATTCCGACAAGAACTATCAGCCGTTGCGCTCATAGGCATCAATGATAGCTTTGACCAGTCGGTGTCGTACCACGTCAATCTTTTTGAAATACACGAATTCAATATCTCTGATATCTTGGAGGATAGACTGGGCTTCCACTAGCCCACTCTGCTGCGCGTCCTGAAGATCGATTTGTGTGATATCTCCGGTAACAATGGTTTGGCTGCTTACCCCCAGTCGCGTGAGAAACATCTTCATCTGTAGTGCTGTTGCGTTCTGGGCTTCATCCAGAATAACAAATGAGGAATTCAGCGTACGGCCGCGCATAAAGGCCAGGGGCACAATTTCTATAACATGATCCTCCAAATGCGTTGTAAGTTTTTCTGTTGGCAAAAATTCTTCCAGTGCATCATACAGGGGGCGCAAGTATGGATCGACCTTATCGCGAAAGTCACCAGGAAGGAAGCCAAGCCGTTCCCCGGCCTCAACAGCAGGCCGGCATAGCACGATACGTTTAACTTTTCTGGCTTTCAGTGCGGCTACGGCAAGTGCTACGGCCATATAAGTCTTTCCGGTGCCTGCCGGGCCGATTGCAAACACAATATCATTATTGTGCGAAGCTTCAACCAATTCGGCTTGTCCAGGGGTTTTTGTCCTGATCATTCCCCCGGATGGTGTATATAACACCACAGACCCCACTTTCTTATTGGATTGACGGGGGTTTGCGGTTGCCATTGCCAGTATGGTGTCAAGATCTCCAGCGGTCACGGCTCCGTTACGGTCTGCGACGGAAGCCAATTCGTCAAATGCGTGCACAATTGAGTCAAGCGTGGTACTGGGGCCACGAAGGCGGACCTGATTATTCCGCGCAATGATTTTGGTGTCCGGAAAGGCAGCCTCGATCCGTCTCAGATGCACGTCATGCGTGCCGAAGAGTAAAAGGGGATCGGTGTGTTCAAGCGTGAGTGTAGTTTCTGCCAATTGTTATGATGCCCGGTGTCGGCGGGTATTGCTTTCCCGGATCAAACTGAACTGAATTACAGAAGTTGCCAAATGAAGCGTGCTTTGATTGTAGAGTTCACTAAAATGAATGGTGCGGGTAATGACTTCATCGTGCTGGACAACCGCTTCTACGAATTCTCCCTGTCGGAATTATCCATGTTGGCAAGGCAATCATGCCCGCGGCGGACTGGTATCGGTGCGGATGGAATCCTAGCACTGGCTACCCCTACGCGTGCAGAGGCCGACTACAGGATGATATATGTCAATGCGGACGGTAGCGAAGGTACCATGTGCGGTAATGGAGCGCGTTGCCTAGCCCGATTTGCGCGGGAGGGTGGCTTTAACAAGAAGATTGTATGTATGCAGACCGCCTCGGGATTATGTGAAGTGCGCACTCCTAGTGAGGAGGATGCCCCCATTCGTGTCTATCTGGATGCCCCTCAGAACTACCGTGACGCCCCAAATTTGGCAAATCAGATTCCGAATGGAATCCGTTCTGTACATTATCTGTGGCCAGGCACCGAACATTTGGTTTGCCTTGTGGACAATGTGAGTCAACTTCCGGTAAGCAGTTGGGGGGCCGCACTCCGCAGTGATCCAATGCTCGGGCCTGCAGGAGCTAACGTTAATTTTGTGGCCATTGACTCCAATGCCGACAACAAACGGTTGCACGTGCGTACATACGAGAAAGGCGTTGAAGCGGAAACCCTTGCCTGTGGAACGGGTGCCATCGCAAGCGCAGTGGTTGCGCACAAGTCAGGCCTGCTTATTTCGGATGTCTATACTGTACAAATGCCAGGTGGCGAGCTCAAAGTTGGTTTGGAAACAAATCGCGTATATCTGGAAGGGCCCGCCGAAAAGATTTACCGTGGTTCAATGGAGTTTACGTTCCCTGACCAGAAATAGCAACACATTCCGGATACTTGCGTAACTGAATGAGGCTACCCTCGACAACTGAATCTCCTTTATGATGAAACGTATTTTTCTATTATCGAGCTGGTTACTGCTGGTTCTGATTCTTGCAGCCGCTGATGGTTGTGGGAGCGATCCGAATGTCGAAGGTGCCCGACTGGATCTACGGAATAAGGACTATGATCGCGCACTAACCAACATCAACAAAGCCTTGGAAAATAATCCGGACAATGTGGATGCGTTGGTGCTGAAGGGGGATATTATTTTCGAGATGCTGCCTGATGTATACGATCAGGACGAGCGAACAGCGTATATCGGAGAGTTACTTGGCGCCTACGCTCAGTCTGTGATGCTGGATTCCGCTAATGCTCCACACAAAGACAGACAGCTTGCCATCCTCTACGTCAATGAGTTTACCTCGGCGATGGCGATATATGAGGATGCAGAGCAGTTGGGTGGAAAGGAGCGTGCGAGAGGGTTCGTTTCAGCTGCACGCCGTTTCCGGAATGCTTCAATGGTAGCTCCAGATTCGATGGATGCGTTCATAAATGAAGCGTATGCATACTACGGCGCTGGAATGGCTCGTGACGCCGCGGATACCTTTGAGGCGGCAATTGCCAATGGGCACACCAGTCGTGAATTGTACATTCAATTGGCGCGGACCTATGAGTTGATTGCGACTGAGTCTGCGGATCCTCAAGCACAACCTAGGAATTATCGCGAAGCCGTTAGGACGCTCAACGAAGCAAATGAACGTTACCCAGACGACGGCGAAATCCGAAAACTCCTGCTGAATGCGTATGCTATGGCGGATATGAGTGACGCGGCATTGTCTTTTTTTGAAGAGGTCCATCCATTGGAGAGGGACAATAAAATATTTCTCTACAACTACGGAACACTACTACTGCGCCAGCAGAATTACGAGCAGGCCATAGATATGCTGATTGAGGCGGTTGCACTCGATTCGTCCTATACAAATGCATTGTTCAACCTTGGGGCGGCCTACGTTAACAGTGGATTCAGTGTGGATGAGCGCTACCAGGCCGTGGAGGACTCATTGCAGAATGGCGGTAGGTTTGCCTCGCAGCAAATTGCTGAGATGGAAGCCCGGAAGGATGAACTTGGACAGTTGAAGCAGCAGTTGTTCGGACAGGCGATCAAATACTTTGAGGCGGCCAATGACCTGGTCGAGCGTGATCTGGGTGATACAAGCGAGATCTGTGACGCGCTGTACAGAGCGTATATGCAAACTAATCAGCGTTCTCGCGCGGAAGAGGCCCGGATCTGTGCCGAACAACAGGGCGCTCAAGCTTTGCCTGGGCGCTCGGAGGACCGGTTTTAATCAACTCATCCAACCCATGCGTTTTGCAACGCTGGCTGTGCACGCTGGCCAGAGCCCGGACCGTGCAACCGGGGCAGTTATGCCTCCCATATATCAAACGGCAACATACATGCAGCCTCCCGAGGGCGAGACAACTGCGTACGAGTATGGGCGGGCTGCCAATCCAACGAGGACGGTACTAGAGAACAACCTTGCGGGGTTGGAAGGTGCGTCGCATGGTGTAGCCTTCGCATCTGGTATGTCCGCGACGGATGCTATTCTGCGAGCATTGCGTCCGGGGGATCATATCATTGCCTCAGAGGACATGTATGGAGGCAACTATCGCTACTTGAAGCTGGTGCTGGCTCCGATGGGCGTACGTGTTACGTTTACTGGTCTGACAAGCGTAGATGTGCTTGCGCAGGCAGTTACGTCTCAAACAAAGGTAATCTGGGTTGAATCTCCAACAAATCCATTGATCCAGATTGTTGACCTTAGCGCAGTTTGTGCGTGTGCGCAATTGGCCGGAGCCGCCGTGGTTGTTGATAATACCTTCGCCTCGCCATACCTGCAGCAACCACTTTCTTTTGGAGCAGATATGGTTCTGCATTCAACGACAAAATACTTGGGTGGCCATTCGGATATCGTTGGAGGTTTCGTTTGCACCAATGACGAGAAATGGGCGGATCATCTACGGTTCCAAGTCAAATGTGTGGGAGCGATTCCTGGGCCGATGGATTGTTTTTTAGCCCTTCGAGGCACAAAAACTCTCCACATAAGGATGGAGCGTCATTGTTCGAATGCTCAAAAGATTGCCACATTTCTGGACGGACATCCCAAGGTGGTGCAGGTTAACTACCCAGGACTGCAATCGCACCCAGGGCATGCGTTGGCTAAGTCACAGATGAATGATTTTGGTGGCATGCTGTCCATGACGCTCAAGACCTCCTCATCAAGCGAGGCAAGGAGAGTATTGCACTCTCTGCGCGTGTTCGCTTTTGCAGAGAGTCTTGGCGGGGTAGAAAGCCTTGCAGGCCATCCGGCGACCATGTCGCACGGTGCACTTAGCTCAGAGGAACGTGCCCGGCTTGGAGTGACGGATAACCTGGTTCGATTATCGGTCGGGATTGAGGACTCAGAGGATTTGCTGGAGGACCTAGAGCAGGCGTTAAGTCAGATTTAGAGAATCTGTCACGCACTGATTGCTTGCCAAAACTCACGGTGGGCCTACTGTAGGGGCAGTAGATCCGTTCGTAAATCTTCAATTTTGGCAGATTCGCGTAGCGAAAAGATCCAATCCCTGAGCATGGCGGTCTGCTGCTCACTGGACAGGTCATTCTTCAGGTCGTTCAATTCGTCGTCCGAGATCTCGACTGGCTCAAATACATCCGTCACGCGCACCACATACGTACCATTCTCCCCTTCGATCACGCCGGAATCTTCTTGCGCTTCCAGACCCAGCACTATGCCAACAAAATGATAATCTCGTCCTAATCCGCTAATGATGGGACTCTGGAACGATACACCGGATGCAATTTGTGGGGTAATGTCGAGTGCATCAGCAAGGCCATCGTATCCGCCAGACTCATATGCTCCGCGTAGTAGGGTTACCTGATGATCACGCTTCTTCTGAAGGAGGGCAAGCTGTCTTACCTGGGGCTCAACCGTATCAAATGGTTCGTATCCGGCTTCTTCAATGTCAACCACTTGAACCACGAGAGCCACATCATCAAGCTCAATAACGGGGCTGATCTCTCCGACATCTGAATCGCGCAGAAAAGCTTCCATCGCGAAACTCTGGCCAAATCCGGGGAATGCCGTCTGTCCATCCTGGACCTGCAAGACCTGGAGTTCGATGTTTCTCCGGCTAGCCTCGCCTACGAAGTCTCCCTCCTCATCGGCGTAGTAGGCCAAGTCTTCCAGTGCTTCCTGGATATTGTTCAGCGTCGCGACAGAGACGTCAATGGTGTATGCAAGTTGTGCCAGTTGCACATCCACGGTTGCGCGGTGGTTCACTTCAATCAGGTGTAAACCAAAGTCAGTTTCGACCGGGCCGACAAGTGTTCCGATACTTGCACCGAAGGCAGCCTCCTCAAAGGGCGCCACCATTCTGCCCGGTCCAAACCAGCCCAGATCTCCGCCATTAGATCCACTGCCGGGATCATCACTCATTTGTGCGGCAACCGCGGCAAAATCCTCGCCGGCCAGTATTCTTCTCCGAATATCCCGTATTGCGGCCGGGTTCTCTTTATCGTTCAGGAGAATGTGACGGGCCCGGACGTGTGTGTCTTCTGCGGGGCGCGTGTCGGTGACTTTGATGAGTTGTGCCTGACCGTTCACGATAATCGGTCCGATCACATCGCCGGCCTGGGGTGCCTCGTCCTGTTCAAACAAACTGCTCGCTATTTCGGGTGCTAAGGTGGAAGCGCTATGGAAATTGTCCGACCAGCTAATTTCACTCCCCGACTGAGCAAGGAATAACGAATCGTTTTGGGCTTCTTCAAGCCCCTGCTGCAGACGTTCAAGCTCTCGCATGATCGCAAGGGTATCCTCGCTTGCAGGTAGCCGTGACAGCGACGCAATCTGAATCGTGTACAGGCGTTCACGCGCATAGTCTTCTTGATTATCTGAATAATATCGCCGCACATCGCGGTCGGTCACGGAAACCAGAGAATCAGGAACATCCGCATACTGCAGTAGGAAAAATTCAGCATTCGCACTTTTTTGTTGCAGCATCCAGGCGCTCTTTGCATCAGCGTCCGAGACGCGCGCTGTGGCTCCCAGAAGCTGATTAAACCGTTGTTCGCGGCGGGAAAGCCGAATAAACTGCTCGATTTGAATCACCGTCGGCCGCTGTGCGGGATCGTCAATAACATTCTGTAGAAGTGCACGGTTAATGCCACCGGCGCCGTCGGAGAAATTCTGGCGAATGAGCCAGTGGGGGTTTTCGCCAAGGATCAACTCTCTAACCTCGGCGTCACTGACCGTAACACCGATATCATCCATCACACGTTCGCGCAGACTGTTTTCCACCAAAGCATTATAGGCTCGTTCACGTTCAAGCTCTAATTGCTGTGGTGTTACGTTGCCATTATTCGTCCGCCTGATCTGCTCAAGTTGCGCCTCCAGTTGCCGGCTGTAAACATCGCGGGTGATGGGATCGCCATTGACGATGATGACTTTGCCCAAAGGATCCGTGCCGATAGTATCGAAAACGCCAGAGTCCTGGAGCACCCACAGGCCACCGAAAGAGATCACGAGAACCCACAGGACCACGCCCGTGTTCTCCCGCATACGATTCATTGTACCCATTGGGCGACTTTGCTTTTTGCTTGCTTATACCCTGGTGATAACTCAGACCTAAGCAACAAGAGGATCCACGTGTACGATCTTGCGGTCATTACGGCCGCTCGCAAAACGAACGACTCCTGTCGTGCGAGCAAAGAGTGTATCATCACCTCCGCGGCCGACATTATCGCCTGGATGGACGCGGGTGCCTCGTTGCCGCACAATGATACCACCGGCCAGGATCTGTTGTCCGGCATAAACCTTGACGCCAAGCATCTTGGGCTTGGAGTCACGGCCATTCTTGGTGGAGCCTACGCCTTTCTTGTGTGCCATATTTATCTGGTCAGTCTGTTTCGCCAGTAGAAAGTGACGAAATCCGAATTTGTGTATACCGCTGACGGTGGCCACGCTTGACCTTGTACCGCTTGCGGCGCTTTTTCTTAAAGACGATAATCTTATCCCCCCTCACGTGTTGGATTACCTCACCAGACACATGTGCGCCATCTACATGAGGGCGCCCCACCTTAACCTTATCGCCATCGGCGAGTAAGAGGACCTCCGAGAATCGGAGCGTATCTCCTTCGTTGGACCCGGAGGTGTACGGGATGAAAAGCGTATCCTTTTCGGCGACGCGATACTGCTTTCCGCCGATGCTGACTACTGCGAACATTTATTACCTACTTTGCTTGTGGAGCGCTTTTATTGGCGCGAAAGTTTTCCGGCAGCCCAATGGAATACCTATACACAAATTTGGTTCCCCTCTAATTTGATGACGCTGACTGATCCATCCACAAAGGAACGCCTGCATGTGGGCAAGGTGTTGTGCATCGGCCGCAATTATGCTCGACATGCAGCGGAGATGGGAGCCGCTGTTCCCAAGAGTCCTGTGGTATTCCTTAAACCGTCGACTGCGATCGTGCGCACGCACGGTTCTGTGGTGCTGCCTGCAATGACCTCCGATGTACATCACGAAGTGGAGTTGGCGGTTCTAATCGGACCCGGAGGCAGCAATATTCGGGAATCCGAAGCTCTTGATCATGTGATGGCATATGCTGTGGGGTTGGACATGACCGCGCGGGATCTTCAGTCCGAGGCAAAGAAGAAAGGGAGGCCATGGAGCATCGCTAAGGGATTTGATACGTTTGCGCCGCTTGGACCGCTGGTCCCGGCGGACGAGGTTCCCGATCCTCAGGCGCTGACGTTATCACTCAAAGTAAATGGTATGGTTAGGCAGCATGGGCACACGGGAGATATGATTTTCACAGTTGCCCAACTCATATCCTTCTGTTCGAGGGTTTTCACACTTGAGCAGGGAGATCTGCTGTACACTGGTACACCGGAAGGCGTGGGTCCAGTAGTGGCAGGAGATCAACTGGAAGCAGCCTGTACGGGGTTGCCGTCACTCACTGTTACAGTTGTCTGAGTGCGCGTGCAATAGACTCCACGGCGGTGTCGATATCCGTAGAGGACACATCTCTGTGTACGGTAGCCCGCATTGTAGACGGTCCAACGGGCACCATAGCGACTCCTTCGGAATGGATGTGTTTTAGCAGAGGACCTATCGGTTGTCTCCTCAGATTGACGAGTACGATGTTTGTTTCAGGAGGGCGTACATCAAGGCCAGCCAGTACGGCCAGTCCTTTTGCCAGATGGCGGGCATTGGCATGATCCTGCTCCAAATCTCCGATGTTGTGTTCCAAGGCATACAGGCCGGCTGCTGCTAGGACCCCCAGTTGTCGCATGCCTGCTCCGAGCTCTTTTCGACGCCGATGCGCACGCTCAACGGTTTCTGCTGTACCGGCAAAGACCGATCCGACTGGCGCGCCGAGCCCCTTCGATAGACATACAGTGACCGTGTCAAAGGGAGCCGCATAGTCCTTTACTGGAATGCCTGTTGCGACAGAGGCATTCCACAATCTAGCACCATCAAGATGGCAAGACAGTCCGCGGCTGTGCGCATAGCCCGCCAGATCTTTCAGTTCTGGGAGCGGAAAAAGCAGTCCACCGGCTATATTAAGTGTATTCTCAAGGCACAAAAGAGCGGAGCGGGACTCCCAGTAATGTCCGTGTCTTAACGCACCGTGCAACTGCTCCTTGGTGAACCTGCCCTCCTGACCTTTGATGGGATGTAGTGTAACCCCGCACAAGCTACTGGCTGAACCAGATTCATAGTTGAAAATGTGACTCTGCCGCTCAAGAATTACTTCGTCCCCGGGGCGGGTGTGAACGTAAATACCCAGTTGATTCCCCATCATGCCCGAGGGTACAAAGAGGGCAGCCTCTTTGCCGAGCATAGAGGCAACTGTTTTCTGCAACGCGATGGCTGTTGGGTCTTCTCCGAACACATCGTCTCCTACCTCAGCTGCCGCCATGGCACGACGCATACCCGGAGAGGGGTGTGTAACCGTGTCACTGCGCAGGTCAACCATTATCCATCCCGCGTGATTTCCAGGATTTTCAAACGCAGCTCCCCTGCGGGCACCTCAACAACGGCCTCGTCTCCCGTGCTTTTACCAAGGAGTCCTTTTCCAATTGGACTGGTAATGGAGATCAGCCCCCTGGATACATCTGCTTCCGGTGCAGAAACAAGTTTTACGGCTTTCTCCCTTTCTGTACGCAAGTTTATGTAGCGCACGGTTGACAGTATGCGGGCTGTTGAGGTGTCGACCCGTTCCTCGTCAATCAGACGCGCGTTAGCCAAGGTTTCCTGCATTTGGGCAATACGCGCCTCGAGCTTTCCCTGCGCCTCCTTGGCGGCATCATACTCAGCGTTTTCCGATAGATCACCATGTGAACGCGCATCTGCTATCTCGCCCGAGATGCGTTTGCGGTCTACCGTACGAGCGTGATGGAGATCTTTCTTGAGTTTCTTGAGGGCTTCTTCAGTTAGATAAACAACGGCCATTCAATGGATTCAATTTAGATGCTACCATCCCACGCGTCGTCTGGTGGGGCGGGATGGTCGTTCCTCTGGTGTGGCAGGAGTGGATACCAAGGGTTCGCCTAAAACACGTCGGGCGGCCCAGTAGGCTCCATTCCAGTAGGGGTCGTCCAGTCTTGCAATGGATACTCCATCATCTGGCCAGGAATGCACAAACTCCCGAGAACCAAGATAAATCCCTACATGCCGCGGCATACTTGTAGGTCGGAAGCATACAATATCCCCAGGTATGAGAGATGAGCGCGGGATCTCTTCTCCAAACCCCAGTTGTCGTGCAGTAGAATGCGGAAGGGATATTCCTAATACCTGGTCAGCAAATACCAAAACGAGTCCTGGAGCATCTATCCCGGATCGGGAACTGCCACCCTCGAGATGAG
This sequence comes from Rhodothermaceae bacterium, assembly GCA_009841335.1. Taxonomy (GTDB): domain Bacteria; phylum Bacteroidota; class Rhodothermia; order Rhodothermales; family Bin80; genus Bin80. The sequence goes on from VXLY01000067.1 coordinate 16,850, forward strand.
GAGTACCTTGCCACGCAGTTGCCAGTGTGCGCAACTCGGACTCAATAGCTGCCGAGGGTATAGCATCGGTCGTCGAAACCGTGTCCGTTGGTGTGACGAGGGCCTGCGGAGCATAGCAGCCCGCAAGACAAACCACACCGATCAAGACGATGAATACATACGTAGAACGATACATTTTACCCGCCGGCAGTATAACGGTCGCATAGAGCGCGCTGACTTTTCAGGATCAAGCGCGACCATTGTGTAGTACACTCAGACAGTAAATTCGGTTCACAACGTTACACTAGCTTGCCATGCCGTACCCGGAGCACTTTGTATCCCCAATGCGTCAGGAGCTTACTCGACTGGGAGTTGAGGAGTTGAAAACTGCCGCGGATGTTGACACTGCGTTTGATATGGGTTCAGATCAAACCCAGCTTCTAGTAATCAATTCTGTATGCGGGTGTGCAGCAGCTATGGCGCGTCCAGCTGTTGCCTTGGCAATGCAGCACACAACAAAGCCGGATCGGGTAACGACTGTATTTGCCGGACAGGATCTTGAGGCAACCGTGCGTGCACGTGATCACTTGGTTGGTATTCCACCTTCCTCCCCCTTCATGGCCCTCATCAAGGGCGGAGATGTAGCGTACGTAATCGAACGGCGGCACATTGAGGGACGTAGTGCTCAGGCTATCGCGCTGGATTTGGTTGGAGCATTCGACCGATTTTGTGGAACAGACACTACGGCGGAGGATGGCCCGGAAAGTCCTGAAACCATGGGCAGCCACGCGGAGGATCCGATGTCCTCGTCATTCCGTTCGATTATCCGCTGAGCGTCGAACGGCTTCGGAGCTACTGGTGTGCTCGTGCTGGTGAGGACAGGTTGCCCCTATTGGTGTGGCGAGCAACAACTACAACGGGCCAGTGCACCTATGCACACTGGCCCGTTTCGAGGGATCCGATCCTGAAAATCCTAACACGGATCCCGTCTGTATGTTGACCGTGATTTCAAACTAGAGTCCCAGGTCACGTTTTTTGAGCAGAAAGAGTCCTTCGCCAATACCGGTTACGGCAATCGTGCCGCTTTCGAAGTAAGGATAATTACTCCATGAACCGATGAAGCCTGGGGCATCCGGGATCAGTGTGACCATATCAAAGTGGCCGACCTCCACCGGATTACTCCGATCACTGATGTCAAATATTCGCAGGCCGCTGGCGTAATTGGATTGGTACATGAAGTCGCCCTGGATGTACAGGTTGTGGTCACTGGAAGTGTTTCCAGAATAATATTCGCCGACTAGCTGCGGGTCCTCCAAGTCTATGACATCCCACATGAGCGTACGGGTTCCTTCTACGTTACCGCTCGTTTCATCAAGCTCGTCATTCATATAATAGAAGGCATGATCCTCTGTAAGCCAACCCTGGTGCGCGTAGGCTACGTTAGGATAGCTGGCATTGGAGAGCGCAATCGGATTCTCCTTGTCCGTGACATCAGCAATACTGAGTGCAGTCTCGTTCGAATTGAAGCAGACTTCTCGATTTTGATATCTGGTATCCGGGCCTTCATAGATCACACATTGTGCATCGTGGCTATATCCAGTACCGCTTCGGCCCGTTTCGGTATCAGAAAAACAACCGGCAAACTGTGGGCTTAACGGATCCGAGATGTTCACCATGTGCAATCCTCCTCCGCACGTTTCTCCGCTACCGCCGGCACCCACGATATAGGCGAAGCCGGTGGCTTCGTTGATTACGATATTATGTGAGCTGCCGACGCCGTCATAGACCGTGAGTGGTGAAAAATCCGCTGGCATCTCCTGTACATCTCGTAGTGTACGTAAATCGAACACCTGCATACCGTGAGGGCCTGCGCCATCCGCTACAATGAAAGCGTGATCGTTGTACACTTTAATATCTCGCCAACTGCTCGGGCGTGCCCCTTCGGTCAGAGGCAGGTCACCAACCAAGACGGGCATTGCGGGGTCGGTTATGTCAACGAATGCAGTGCCGTCAGTGCGGCCGACGAGCGCGTATTCCTTGCCGGTTTCGGGGTCAGTCCAGCCCCAAATGTCGTTCAGCCTCGTACTTGCTCCGCCCCCAAGATCCTCAATGGACACAAAGGAGAGCATATCAACATTGCTGCAGCCGAATTGGTCTGCCTGCCCATCGTTGCAGTCAGCGGGGCCTGAACTGGCCAATGCGACTTCCTCAACCATTGCTAGCCGTCCTGTACGATTCAGGTTGGCATCTGTAAAGACAATAGCGCCGAGTCCATAGTTCGGTCCAGAGGCCAGGAGTGCGACTTGGTCTCCGTGAATAGCGATAGCGCGCCCAAGCCCACCCTCATTGTCCTCAGACTCGAGACTGGCATTAAGCGTCCATGTGCCTTCATTCCTGGTGTACTTATTTACGCCGGAATCTTCATCCACCAGTAGATACGTTTCGGCCACCTGCATGGAGATCCGGCCGAACGCCGCACCCTGTATGGTCATGAGACTGTCCAATGCTATACTGGTCGACCATTCTCCCGTATCCCCTTTCATCAATTCAAGGACTGGTCCAGTCACAGGCGTAAATCTGACTGGACCTTCTTCACGCTGCCTTCGATCTCCGAAGGTCAATCCAGGGGCGGGTGCTATAACATTGCCTGAACCAAGTACAAAAAGCGACCTCCCAAATCTGAAATTCCCCGGAGAGGTGAGCTCTGCTTCTTGCATGTATCCATCCTCGGAGTGTGAGAAGACGTAAACAGCACCTGCCAGATCATCACGGTCGGGGGCTCCCACATAAACACGTTCGCCGTCGGTAGCTACGCTGCTGCCGAAATCGTCATCTTCTCCAGGCATGTCTGCCATGACCGTATATGTGGATGGGGAGTCCGAACCGGGACCATGAATGATATGCGCCGAATTGTTGCCCGGCGCCCCGACCACTAGCAAATCACCGTGCAAATCCAGAGCAGCCCCAAATCCAGACGTAGTATCGGGGCCGACTTCAATGGCAGCCATTGCCCAGCCATCTTCACCTCGCCTGTACAGAAACACTTGTCCGGTGCCATTCTCGTAACCCGGAGCCCCAATCGCCAACAGATCACCGTCAAGAACTGTGCTTTGTCCAAATCCTGTGCCCGGGGCAGCGTCCGGTATTAGGACTGTGGTTGAATGGCTCCACTCACCGTCGGAATGATGAAAAATCTGGAGGGCTGCGGAGTACTCATCGGTTGGGGGTTGTACAGAAATGAGCTCTCCATCTCCCAATACCATACCTGGATAGAAACGCAGGCTGGTTTCCTGGGCAAAGGATTCCGTTACAAACAGACAGAGAAGGAGCGTGAATAGGAGTCGCATGATATTCGGGGGTAGTTTTCGTGAAAATTCATTTAACCAGCATAAATGTACTGAAAAACCCTCGAAAAGGTTGCCAGTCATCTTGTGACTTTATTTTGCAGCAGCGCTTTTGAGCGCAGTTTTTGGTGCAGCTGCCAATCCAAGCCACATCTTTGCTTCGCTTTGGCTTCCAGGTAACAATCAATGGTAATACTGCGATGTGTGTCCGCGAATTCGGTTATAAACCAACACCCGAAGCTAGGTCAGGCTTTGTCGCCAGGAGCTTGGTTGGACAAGAGTGTTTTGAAGAGTTGTTCTCTCCATGCCGCCAAACCGAAATAACAGACGGCACCCAGAATTAGAGCTCCGGTGGTGATCCATTTGTTTTCGAATAGCAGGGCAGCACCAATCAGGGCCAGGCCCGGGAGTGCGAGCACGAAAAAGTCACGATAGGGTGCTATCCCTTCACGCCATGGAACCCGAGCCAGTCGGAGAATCACAACTAATTGCAGGCCGCGCACAACTGCTCCTGTAATGCCGCCGGCAATCAGCATTACATCAATGCTTCCAGATAGACCACCCAGGATCCAGGCGGCGGACAGGGATGTAAGGAGCAGCACGGCCATGACAAAGTCCAGGCGCTGTTGTTCGGTGACATCATAGACACGTGTCAGCGGGGATACAGTTGAGCTAAGGACCAGCCAGGCAGCGATATATGCGGCATAGATCCCCGCCTGTCGAAAGGAAGTGCCAAGCCATAATTCGAAGAAATCGGGCCCGGCAAGCATAACGGCGAGGACCGGAAAGAGCCCGATCATGATCAGCCGGCGGTGGACCACGCTGGTGATACGGGAAAGGCTACCGACTAATTGCGCTTCTGCTGCACTCACAAAGAAAGGATGGGCTACAGACCGTGCTATGTAGGAGATTGGAATCCCGATGGCAGCAAGCGCCATGCCGTAGAACCCGAGCGCATTCTCGGCAACATTAGTCGCGAAAAAAAATGGTATCAGTAGTATTGTCAGCTGTCCCGTGATTGCTCCGATGGCGGCGGAAGGCGTTGAAAAGAGTGCAAAGCGCCGGTAGCGTACCGCGGCCTGCCGCATCTTTCGCCACCCAATAGCTGCACGGATCGCGGCCGCGCTGCGGCGGAAGGCAAGCCAGATAAAAAAGCTACTGGCAATTACATGTCCAAAAATGAATCCCCCAATATGTCCCGCCTCGTTGGCGTTTATCGGCGGTGCGCCGGCACCGATACGGCCAACTACCATGGAAGCAGTCAGGTTTACATGGCCTGCACTGATGTGTCTGAAGGCCCGTTTGCGTACTAGCCAGAACTCCGCGATCTTGCCCGACCGCATGCATACAAGTGTCAGGGGCACCAGCGGTAAGTAAGGAGCGATCGCTGGAAAATCCAGAAAGCGAGCGATCTCGGTGCTCCATATCGCGAGAACGGTCAAGAGGATTGCAGTGAGGAGCATCACCGCAGCAGATAACCAGATCAGTACGGCCGCATCCTCGTCTTTTTTGGGGAGCATGAGTGCATCCTCGTATCGCAATGAGGCTACCGCACCCACCAAAGTCAGCATGGTTACGAAGTACTTGCCTATTCCTATCTCAGCAGGCAGATACAGTCGGGAAATGATTCCGAGCGCCGAGTAGCCGATCACCATCACAATACCGGCACCGGAGAGCAACGTCAGGACAGGCCCTCGGAGTCCCTGCGTTGAAAACAGCTGGTCCAGCCAATTCAGGGTTGTGGATTTACGCGCCATACAGTCCAGGGGCCTGCCTGATAGACAGTCTGAAAGTTTTCAGGGGCATCAGCTTCCTGTCGCACGATGTACTGAAACCCGTAAGTGGTTGATAAACGATGTATCTCTTCGCCCGGCAGCGCCAGGTAGGCACTGTCGAGTGCGGATATGAGATTAAGTCCTCCGCGCCGCGGCGGTGCGACGGGAGCCATGTCCAAGAGCCGCGTAAACCATTGTGTCATATAGGGCTGATGGAAGGGAATGGCTTTGAAGTTCACGACGATCGCACGCTGTGCCTGTGATCTGAAGTGTGCCCAGTGCGGAGGTACAGCAAAAACAGCATCCTTGTCGGTTGACTCGCGTGCCCACGCTGCTACCTGCTCAGCAGGATCAGTGGTCGGTGCCTGTCTGATACCGAGTGCGTCAGGAGAAACTATGATAAGTGTGGCTGCTATGAGCAACGTAGCGCCAAGCGCAAAATGTCCGTGGTCAAAGAAGAAGGTTACCGTGCGTCGGCTAAAGCGTTGGATCAGTTGTGCAACGACATTAGACACCATAATGACACAGAACACCTTAACCAGAACGGTAAGTTTAAAGAGCTGTAGTTTGGTGATCGTATCTACACGCAGTACCTCACTGCACAAAAAGGACAGTGCACAAAGCCCGCCAATTATGATCAATGATCGGCGAATGAGCGTGCTGTAGACGTGGGGCATCCGTCCGAAAGAAGCAAGCCCCAGCACGAGAAGTACTGCGAAGCCGAGTGCTGATTCGGGGGTGAACGAGGTTGGCATATAGTGGTGCGGTGCCCGAAATTCAAAAAGCATATAGAAGTACGACCAGGGCCCGTCCGGATGCGGCCGCGTAAGCTGGAACCATATCAATGGCCCCAGGGCTGGCAGTGCAGCCAATGTGAAAGTTCCGGTGAACAGGTATGGACGCGTCGCAGCCCATCCGTGCCTCCACAGCAGTAGCAGCGCACAAACCATAGCTATTTGCAGACCGACTAATGCCTGCATCCAGCAAGCAAGCCCCATAAGGATCGCAGCATGCGTTGGTCGTCCACGCACGAAAAATACCAAGCCCCACAGGCCGAGCGTCCAGGCCGGTATACTTGGAGTAAGTATCCATGTCACGAGATCATTCCCCCCAAGCGTGAATTTGGGGGTTAGCAGCAGAATCGTGACGACACAAATGGTGGCGGCCAGACGTTCGCGTGTAAGCTGCAGTCCAAGCGTATACAGCGCCATGCTTGTACCGAACCAACTTGCCACGTAGAAGATGAGTATGGTTGCATACGGTCCAAACAGCTTTGCCGGCAGCCAAGCCACAAAAACAAATAACGTTCGTGGGCCGAATGATTCCAGTTGGACGTTTACGAACCAGTCCAGCTGGTAAAGGCTCGCATCCATCAGGCGCATGAGGTAGGGCAGTACTTCATCCTGATCGCTGATGGCGTAGTCATAACCGCGCCAAAAAAGGTAGACCGTCAGAGTAAGGAGGGGGAGGTACAGTGGTGGGCGCATGCCCATTCCTGTAAGCAGCCGGGGCCATTGGCCAGTACGGAGGCGCATGATTCAACGTAGGAAGTGAATCTGCGGGCGCCGCCGCAAGTGGTAGTACTGTGTCAACACTGGCCCAAATGTACGCTTGAACTCGGCTATAGAGGGGGTATTTGCACCTACAAAGTCGAATTTGGCTATGCCCGACGTGTGCAGAATTGTGAGCACTTCGCCAATCAGTACGGTCATCGCCGGCCCCGGAATGCTCCCCGCAATCCAGTAATGTGCTGTACGATCATCATGAAGGATTACCACACCGCCCTCAACGGTTCCATTGCGAATGGCTACGAACGGGCGCGCCCACGGCCCCATAGCCGTCGCTACGGTTTCCAGTGCTGCCGGTCTGCCGGGCATGCGGCGTTCGTGTCTCTCGTAGCTCTTTACACACAGGTCAATAACCGTGCGTAAGTGACGCGGGTCTTCCTCAATTCTGTAGCTGGATGTTTTTGATCGCCAGGTCCGGCGTGCACCTTCTGACCAGTCTTCAATGTTACTCGGGAGGTCAATCATGTACGTGAAGAGTGGTCGAACATCCCAGCCGCGCCATTGTGCGGTACGCGGATCGTGCAACTTAACCAGTAGGTCAGCGCATTGGGCTTGCTGCTCAGCATGCTTCAGAAGGTGATCCAGGGGAGTAGCCTGCCCGTGCACTTGGTGCGCAAGTGCGGGTTTGCCCAGAAGTACCGCAGAATATTGTGTAGAAGGGGGTACGATCACACGCCGCAGAGGCCCACGCCCCTTTGTGTGCAGCAGCAGCGCGGCATCATCCCCGCTAAAATGCGTGGAAGAACCCAGGCCGTACGCTTCATCTACGGCTCTTGCATACCGCAGAGATGCAAACACCGTACGCTCGGGAGCCTCCTCCCAGAGTGCATGGTAACGCGCGCACGCATCAGCGTTGTCCAGATTGTATGGCGGGGAAATCACCGGCCAGCCAGGCTACAGGATATACTGGCTCAGATCGCGATTGCGCGCGATGGAACCAAGGTAATGTTCAACGTCACTGGCGTCCATATTGACCGTCTTCGGACAAGAGCCATCAGACTCAAAGAGTAATTCTTCAAGCAGCGTGGTCATAATGGTATGGAGCCTGCGGGCTCCGATATTTTCCACATCGGCATTGACCATGGCTGCTGTCTTGGCGATCATTTTGACTGCATCGTCCGTGAAGCTGAGGGTCACATTTTCGGCTTCCAGAAGGGCCCGGTATTGTTTGAGCAAAGCATTGCGTGGCTGCGTGAGAATACGGTAGAAGTCCTCCTCAGTGAGACTGTGCATCTCTACTCGAATGGGGAAGCGTCCCTGCATTTCGGGAATCAGGTCACTCGGTTTGGCTACATGGAATGCTCCACTGGCGATGAATAGGATATGATCTGTTTTAATCATACCGTGTTTGGTCGTGACTGTGGCTCCTTCGACCAGAGGAAGCAAGTCTCTCTGAACCCCTTCACGGGAGACATCCGGACCTCCGGTACCCTTGCTTGAGCGACTGGCCACCTTGTCAATCTCGTCGATGAATACGATGCCGGAATCTTCGACGCGTTTGATGGCTTCTTGCGTCACGTGGTCCAGGTCAATAAGTTTGAGCGCCTCTTCCTTAGTTAGCAGTTCTTCGGCTTCCGAAATTTTGAGGCGGCGCTTTTTGCGTTGTTTGCCTCCAAAATTGCCAAGCATATCTTGAATGTTCACCCCCATCTCCTCCATACCCATAGGCCCAAACACCTGCAGCATAGGCGAAGAATGATCACTTTGGACTTCGATCTCGATTTCGCGATTGGCGAGGCGCCCATCTTTCAGACGTTCACGAAATCTAGTTCTCGTTGTGGATTCTGCAGGTTCGGGGGTTTCTGTATGCCCGTTGTCTGCATCCACAGCGTTAACGGGTGGAGGAGGCATAATTACATTGAGAACACGTTCGCGTGCGAGTTCACGTGCCCGATCCTGAACTCGTTCTTCGTGCTCCTGGCGCACGAGCCGAATGGCACGGTCTGCCAGGTCACGGATCATGCTTTCCACGTCGCGTCCCACATAGCCCACCTCGGTGAATTTTGTGGCTTCAACCTTGACAAAGGGGGCATCAACCAGCCGTGCAAGTCTACGGGCGATTTCCGTTTTGCCTACTCCGGTAGGTCCCATGAGGATAATGTTACTGGGCAAAATCTCGTCCTGTAACTCATCGGGTACCTGCTGCCGGCGCCAGCGATTGCGCAGTGCAATTGCAACGGTGCGCTTGGCTTCCGACTGGCCGATGATATAGTTATCCAACTCAGCCACTATTTCCCGTGGAGTAAGTTCTGAGTGCGTCATCATCGGACTATAGGTGAATTACTGCTGTTTTCTCTGCTATTGCCGAGATCCTGATTGTAATAGAGACTGTCCTGTTCTTCGTCAAAGTCGGTGTACTCACCATCGTCGTAGCCCTGTTCTCCCGCGTGAAGTGCGAGAACATTGGGATGATCGTGGTTGATAAGCAGCACGGTGTAGTCATAGGGATATCCCCGACGCTTTTCCAGCCATACTGCGCCCGCCTCGTTAAGGTCGCCGACCAGCGCTTTGGGGTCATCATCACCGCCGAGTGCTTCTGAAAGTTTGCGCAGAAGTGGCGTGAGATAGACCTCCTCATATTGGCCGAAGAAGCGGTCAATTACTTCAAGCGCCAGCAGCGAGGTTTCGTTGGTGACCGCCGCCATTTTTTCGGGAGGCGGACCGGCTTCCGCCGTTCGATGAGGCTGGTCAGATGCAGGGCGAACGGGTTCACCTGCGTGCAAGTGAGCGGGATGTGATGTCTGTTCAAGCAGCGTATTGGCGTCAATGAATAGATCTGAGTGCTCCACCGATCTTGTAGGATCAGGGGATTGGAACGTGATCACTACTCCTCGAAAACCACTTTGCTGACAAAACTTCATCAGAGGGAGGTAGAGGCGATCCCCGGTAACTAGGATAATGACAGTTATATCCCTCTGGGACTGGAGCGTGTTCATGATGTCAACGCAAATCTGGATTTCTGATGCGTTCGCCTGCAAAGAGGCCGGTACGAACCTCGGCTCTACTCCAGCCAAGTAAAGGCTTTGCTGAATCTGCTGCCCAACTGCTCCTATGGTGGCAAAGTCTGCGTAGGCAACGGATGAGACCAAACTGACACGCATACCTTCCATGTATTGCGAGACTGCGGTCAGTAGTCCGCTGGCCTTGGTTTCGGGGTTGGATTGCTGGGCATCGTGATGCTTTATGTAGTCAAAAAGATTTTCGTAGTCTACAAACATAAAAGCACGTTGCACAGTACGGGTTGGGTGTTGATTTCCTATAGTTCTCATTATTCTGAATTATCTAATTATTGTGCGTAGTTGACTGGTTATCAATCTCAACTACAGTCAGAAAGCTATTTGTGTAGACGCAAATATCCGCGGCTACACCAAGTGCGTCTGTTACAACCTCCTTGGCAGTCAATTGGGGGGCGTGTTTGATAATGGCACGGGCGGCGGCCAGCGCATACGGCCCCCCGCTGCCAATTGCAACGATATCATCATCCGGTTCAATGATGTCACCGCTGCCGCTGATGAGTAGCAGTCGTTCGTTCGACCCGACGGCCAATAATGCCTCCAAGCGGCGCAAATACCGATCCGTGCGCCAGTCCTTGGCAAGCTCCACGGCGGCGCGTACAAGATTTCCTCCATACTGCTGGAGCTTTTCTTCGAATCGCTCAAACAGCGTGAAAGCATCTGCAGTCGAGCCGGCAAATCCAGCGAGCACTTTGCCCTCAAACAGTCGTCGCACTTTTTGGGCTTTGTGTTTCATTACAATATCGCCCAAGGTTGCTTGCCCGTCGGATCCCAAAGCCACCTTGCCACCGCGGCGTACACCTATTACTGTAGTACCGTGTAGGATTGCCTCGCTCATAAAAAATTCTATATATGTGAGGCCCCCAAACGCGAATCTCGAACTCTAGTAAAATATTTCGCTGGGGGAAATGTACCCTGTTCTAGAGCAAAGTATACACGGGATGATCTCCTGCTGTTCCCAACAGATTGGACCATTGGAAACCTCCTCTTTCACAAGCCTCACGGTACTGACTCAGTTGTAGCGCTGGACCAGTGAGTTCACAAATGATTCCTGGATCGAGTGAATGGGGCTGTGACGGCCGTGGAAATGATTCGCAAAAATCACGAAAGCCAACATAGCCCCATCTTCCCGCATTACGTACCCCGCAAGAGCGCTCACATTTCCAAGGGATCCCGTCTTGGCACGGACGCGCCGGAATCCAGCCGCATTCCCTGTGAATCGATACTCAAGGGTTCCGTCCTTCCCGCCGACAGCCAATGAAGTCAAAAAGGATTCTCTGACGCTAGTGTCGGGATGCAGTGCCATATATCGGAGCAGTTTCATGGTCATTGCAGGCGTTACCAGGTTTTTCCGGGAAAGACCAGAGCCATCCACCAGTTGGAGTCTGGAAGTGTCAATTCTAGCTGCGTCATACGTTCGCATGGCAGCAGCTACTCCCATAGCGGCTGAACCGGGCTCAGAATCTTCTTCCAGATCCGGGTACTCAACCCCCAGCGTTTTCAGCAAGTGCTCGGCATAAAGATTGTGGCTCTCCTTGTTTATGGTGGCAACCAACTCGGACAGCGGAGCGGAAGTATGCCGTGCGACTACGCGGGCATTCTGATAATCAAGTGCAGTCGCCAGACTATCTACATCAACGGATTTTCCCCGGACAAGAATACCCCGGGAATTCAGTAAAGTCCGCAGCCCGTGAACGAAATAAAGCGTTGGATTGTGAACGGACAGCTCTTCGGGGTCAGAATATCCAAGCGGAACCGCACTCGAAATTGTGATATGATTTGAATTGGGCTCACGCGCATGTCCTTCTTCAAGTTCTTGTCCACGGGGAAGGGTCACCGACCGGTTGTGGAAAATGAAATAATCCATCAGTTCAGGCGTGACAGCTAACTGGCCTGGTGTGCCGGGCTGGGTTGGATGCACCTCCACTTCCACAATGGCGTCGTAGAAAGTCAGTCCACTGACCTGCGGGGCGTAACCGTATACAAGATCGTCCCAGCTCCAGTCAGCGCCAAGTGGAATGTCATCAAACGCGTTATCGTCCCCAATCACATGGCCGCCTATTTCGTGTATTCCAAGAGCGAGTAAAGAATCTGCAAAGGCATTGAACAGGTCCATGTGATCCGGGCCTGGGGCGCCGGTGGAGGGATCGCCCGCCCCTCGTACGACCAAGTTTCCTTGCAGTGCATGGGAAATCTGTGGACCGTCCGCATACAGCTGAGTAACATAGCGGTAGTCGGGGCCTAGTTGATCCAGTGCCGCTGCAGTTGTGAACAGTTTCGTAACTGAAGCAGGCATAAAACTATGCTCAACATTACGCATGAAGAGTGTGTCTCCCGTGGATACTTCTGTAACCATGGCACCCCACCATGTGTAAGGATGGACATCAAGGATGGAGTCAAGTACACTTTGTGCTCGACACACACCGATTGAGAGTACGAACGATACAGCAAGGCAGGTTACAAATTGTGGCATTGTATGGGGACTGCTAATTATTTGAAAGGGACTCGAGTACAATTCCTGCGGAGTCCGGTCGATTCAGGATAACGAACGCAAAGTGCGCGGTACTAAGGGGTGCGGCAGGGGTCACATTAATCTGCCAGTAATTACTGCCTGCCTGGCGATTAGACTCAAGGACAGTACCAATGGGCATATTCGGAGGAAATATCCCACTGGCCTCATGTGTAACTACGCGCTGTCCTTGCTGAACATCTGCGCTAACGACAATTTCTTTGAGCTCCAGCACGTCGGGCTCATTGCTTCCCCCTGAGATGATCCCTATGACGCGAAGAGTATCAATCATAGCAGGCACATGAAACTGCGAGTGGAGGTGCGGCAACACGGTGCTGTAGTTACGACTGACATCAATCACACGCCCCAGAATTCCCAAGTGACTGACAACGGCCATGTTGACCTCCACGCCGTCGACACTGCCGACATCAAGGGTGAAAAAGTTCGTTGTCCCGAACGGTTCGCGTGCGACGATGCGTGCGGCCATGGTCTCGAGACCACTGTTATTCTTCCAATCCAGGGCCTGGCGCAGAACTTGATTCTCGAGATCCACAACACGCAACCGGGCCAACTCACTGGTATGTCTGAGATGGGCATCTCTGAGCGTTTGATTTTCATTAAAGGCGCGCAGCGCCATTGCAGCCCAAGCCATTCGGTATTCAACTGTACCAGCAATTTGTAATGCTTGACTACGAACCCCTCGCATGAGTGGCCGATTAGCATTGGTCATAACAATGAGCGAGACTATCAGCAATGCGGACAAAAGAGCATAATCGCGCAGACGGTACCACAGGTCAATCATACTATCAGGAGGTTTGAGCCATCAACAGTGTGGTGCCCACCTTTACAGGCATAATTTTTCTCGGCGTGCGTGACATCGGGTATCCAGCCATCTGGAGCATGCCCCGTTGTCAATCATTCGGCCTAGAGCAAGATGTCGGAGTACGCTGGTACGTTTTCCAGAACCTTGCCGGTTCCACGTGCCACGGCGGTGAAGGGGTCATCTGTCGTGTATACGGGAAGATCAACACGATTACGAATAATAACATCCATTCCTTTCAGGAGGGCGCCTCCACCGGTTAGCATGATGCCCCGTTCAAGGATATCTGCTCCCAGTTCCGGGGGTGTCGCTTCAAGGCATGCCATAACAGCCGATGTGATGTTACTGACGGTCGCGCTGATTGCAGTGCGCACATCCTCGGACGTGATCGTATGTACTTTCGGCATGCCGCTGCTCGAGTCCTGTCCGCTGATGAACAGCTCTAGTTCGGGTTCCATAACGATCGCGCTGCCGACCTCTCGTTTAATCCGCTCAGCAGTGCGCTGTCCGATGATCAGGTTGTGATAATATTTGAGGTAGGCTAAAATGGCCGCATCAATCTCGTTCCCTCCGGTACGTATCGATTGATCTATTACGATGCCGTTGAGTGCGATGACCGCGATTTCGGTTGTGCCTCCCCCGATGTCCACGATCATATTTCCAATGGGCTCATGGACTTTGAGGCCAATCCCGATAGCCGCCGCCATGGGCTCCGCGATCAGATGCACTTTCCTTGCACCGGCATGCTCAGCACTGTCGCGGACCGCCCGCTTTTCAACTTCTGTTGTTCCGCTGGGAATGCAGATGACCATCTGCCGAATCGTTTTCAACCATCCGGTCTGGACTTTTCTAATCAGACCACGGATGAGTTGCTCAGCCAACTCAAAATCGGCGATAACCCCGTCCTTGAGTGGATGCACAGTTTCAATCTTGCGATGTGTCTTTTCGTGCATTGGCAATGCATCATTGCCAATGGCGAGTACTTTGTTGGTTTGGCGGTCAACTGCGACGATACTGGCTTCGCTAAGGACAATACCCTGCCCCTTCACGTAGACTAATGTATTGGCCGTACCAAGATCCACGGCTACGTCGGTATTCAGACTGTAGAATGGCATGCGGGTGCGCTTTCCAGAAAAACCAGCGGGACGAGACTTAAGATACACTTCTGTAGTTGGTTATCAATGTCGAAAATGCCTTCTTCCGGTGAACACCATGGCCATGCCGCGCGAATCTGCTGCAGCAATCACTTCCTTATCCCTCACTGATCCACCGGGCTGGACTGCTGCAACAGCTCCACCGTCTGCCGCAGCAAGCAGGCCATCAGGAAATGGATAAAACGCATCGGAAGCGACGACGCAGCCATCAAAGCTCAGGCCGGACTTGGCGCCCTTTGCCAAGGCGATCTCAGAAGAATCTATTCGACTCATCTGACCGGCTCCAATTCCCAATGTTCGTTGATCTTTGGCATAGACAATCGCGTTACTCTTCACATGTTTGGCCACGCGCCAGGCAAACCTGAGGTCAAGAAGTTCACGTTGAGTCGGTTTTCGATTTGTGACCGGTGTAAACGAGTCCTTGTTGGCCGGGCTGTCAATGGTCTGGCAGAGCAGCCCGCCAAGTACCTCGCGCATCTGATATCCTTCACTGGGAACAGGTTTGAATGTAATAATTCGACGATTCTTTTTTTCCTGAAGCAATGCCAATGCATCATCATCAAAGGATGGCGCAATGACCAATTCCGTAAAGATACGCCCGACAGCTTTTGCTACATCAATGCTGCAGGGTTTATTCATGACTACAATGCCCCCAAAAGGCGATTGTGTATCGGTTGCAAAGGCGTGCTGCCAAGCCTCCAGGAGCGTTCCAGCAGTTGCAACGCCGCAGGGATTGGTGTGCTTGAGAATAGCTATGGTTGGATCTTCATCGGTAAACTCCTGGATAAGAGCGAGCGCGGCATCCAGGTCAATCAGGTTGTTGTATGAGAGTGCTTTGCCGTGAAGTTTTGTGATCCGGTCTTCCAGGCTGCCGTAGAATGCCGCATTCTGGTGAGGATTCTCTCCATAACGCAGCGTGGACTTGCTGGAGAGATGTATGCTCGCATGTGCAGGGAGTGGGCTTTCCTGATCATTTCCGAAGTAGGCGGAGATAGCCTGATCATAAGCAGCCGTCCGCGTAAAGGCCATGCGTGCCAGCTGACGTCTGAGGGCTAGTGAGAGATGTCCATCTGCGTTACCCAGAGAGAACAAGATATCTCCGTATTCGTCCGGTGAAGTGACCACCGCTACGTAAGCAAAGTTCTTGGCTGCGGCTCGCACCATGGCAGGCCCACCAATGTCAATGTTTTCCGCAGCGATAGCATCGTTAATGTCGGGTCGTTTGATCGCCTCAGTAAAAGGGTATAGGTTGACCACGACAAGTTCAAACGGTTTTATACCGTGCAGGTCCAGATCCTTCTGGTCGTCTTTCGCATTCTGTCTGGCAAGAATCCCGGCATGGATTGCTGGATGAAGCGTCTTAACTCTCCCTCCGAGCATAGCCGGTGCTTTAGTGACTTCGGCAACATCTACCACTTCCAATCCGGCGGAACGCAGATGTCTGGCTGTACCCCCGGAAGAGACAAGCTCAATTCCATATCCTTGGAGTCCCTCTGCGAACGGGATCAGCCCCGTCTTGTCGAAGACCGACAACAGGGCACGGCGGGGGCGCACGCCATCGGGGACGGGTAAATTCAGTGGATCAATCGTCATGTGTTTTTATAGGTTGAATTGTCACGCGTCGACCTTTTATCTGAACGCGCCCCTGGGCAATTAAATCAATTGCCTCGGGAAAAATCTTATGTTCAACAGCCAAGACACGCTCAGCAAGGGAGTCTGGTGTATCGTTCGGTAGCACGGGCACCTTTTTTTGTAGCAGGATAGGGCCAGTGTCATATTCTTCATCCACAAAATGGACCGTCGCTCCGCTGAAAGATTCCTTGGCCTCCAGCACCGCTTTATGTACACGGTGTCCATAGAGCCCTTTACCTCCAAAACGTGGCAGCAGGGCGGGGTGAATATTCAGGATACGTCCCCAGAAAGCTTCTACAACGAGCGCAGGGATTTTGCATAGATATCCTGCTAGTGCGATCAGGTCGATTCTTTCTGCATGCAGGAGTTCAAGCAGAGAATTTGCGTACAGTTTGTCGCTCTCAAAAGCTCGGGGAGAGAGCACTTGTGCGGGCACGCTGAGTTCGCGGGCGCGGTCAAGGACGCCAGCCTTGGGTCTGTTGCAAACCACTAGGGTGACACGATAGTTAAGGGCGTTTTCAGCGATTGCCTGAAAATTTGATCCTCCGCCGGAGGCGAATACAGCGACACGCAAATTCATGCACAAGCCATCAGTAATACGCAGGGTTAACAAAAATAGGTCATCACTTCTGTCCGGTTTGGGAGAATTTAGGATGAACGATCGGCTCCAAGATGTCAAGCCGCCCTTCATTGATCCCTGCGGTCAGACGGGCGACCACCCCGATGGGCAGAACGCGACGGGGAATAAAATGGCCGTAGGTAAGCCCCGCCACGACCGGCCATGCGTATCCGCTGGCATATCCGGCGATAATTTCGTTCACGTTGCGTCGTGACTGTTCGTCGTTGATGTCCGGCCCTGTAAAAGCACCGACGATTAACCCCCCGAGTTTGTTAAGTATTCCGGCATTTTTCAGTTGCGCGAACAGTGCATCAATCCGGTAAGGTGCCTCGTTCACATCTTCAATGAACAGCAGTGCCCCCTGTAGGCTTGGCAGATGTGGAGAGCCGATCATTCGAACGATCGAAGAGAGATTGCCTCCCAGGAGGGTTCCCGTACATTGACCTTCTTGCAATGTCTGCAAGTCCGTTACGGGAGGTGGCAGTTGTCCTTCAAGAAGTTGACGCAAGGCCTCTTTCATAGCAGTGTCAATCTTCCCCCATTCAACGACCACAGGTCCCGAAACAGATCGCCATCCTGCGTGCTTGAAAAGAGAGAGCTGAAGGGCTGTAATGTCGCTATAGCCGATCAGGACGCCTCGTTCACGCCGTGCGGCATCGTAGTCAATCCCGTCCAAAATCCGTAAGCAGCCGTATCCTCCCCTGAGTGCCATCAGGAACCGGTTTCTCAGAAGTGCTTGATTGAACTGTTCCGTACGTTGCGTATCTGACCCGGCCAGATAGCCGTGCGGTATAAGTTGATCTGGATCCCAATTAGTCACATATCCGTCTGCAGCAAGCGCGCTTAATCCGCGTTCCAGTCTTTCAGGTATTCGAGGCGGGCTCGCCGGGGCCACTATACCAAGTGGCTGATCGGGGAGGCGTGCGGAGGATTGAGTGTAATTCATTTTGTGCGAAATATATGCCGAATTTTAATGACGGACAGGTAATTCGCTCCGGTGATTGTACGCCCTCCGGTCAAACTGTTGTCATACGTCCGCCGGAATACTGGCCGAACCTGGCCTTCGCGGCATTGATGCAAGCTGCAGACATAGTGGTCCTGGCAGATACCCTTCAATACAGTCGTCAGTCGTTGCAAAATCGTACACGTGTTCGTAATCCCGACGGATGGCAGTGGGTTTCGGTACCGCTGAAAGGGGGGCAGCATGGTCGGTCGCAGGCTTCCACCCGCATCCGTCAGGTACCAGGCTGGCGGAAACAACATTGGAAAGCGATTGCGTTCAATTATGGCCAGTCACCGTACTTTGATCATTACGGAGAAACAATCAGAGCGCTGTACAACCGAGAATGGGAATACTTGGGGGCATTGAATGTTGCAACTACCCGGTTGGTATTTGGATGGATGGGGTTTTCAGCAAGCCTGTTGACCGCGATGGAATTGGAGGGGCGTCCAGACAGTATTGAAACGATAATGGCTTTCTGGCCGGAGGCGGAGCTATTAGCACCCGCCGAGATTCCTGAACCATGTGCCGCCCGTCGTTTGTATTTTGCGCAGCCGGATTACCGTCAGATTTTTGTCGGGTTTGCGCCCGGCATGACGGTGTTGGACCTGATCTTTAACTACGGACCCGAATGCGCGGACATCCTCCGCAGTGGTACACGTATTGAGCTAATTGACAGATAAAACCAATGGACGCAATTGATCTTTCCTTTCTGGAGCAGCAGGTATTGTGGGGGGTCTCAATCGGTCGTTTGATCCTCTCAGGTCTGCTTCTTCTGCTGGGCATCCTGGCCTACCGCTTCGTGCGGTTGGTATTGGGAAGCCTGCTGAAGCGGTTTAATAAGAGCGGAGATATAGATGTGATCGACGATGTTAATCGTCTGCTGACTAAACCTCTCAGCCTGCTGATCAATGTGGTCCTCTGGAATGGCGTGATCGGCTTGCTCGCACTTCCTGAGGCACCTCTGAACATACATTCATGGTTCAGTATCGCAGGCGCGGTAGTTGTGCTGCTTGTAGCACTCTACTGTGCATTTCATGTCGTGGATGTGTTCGCGGGGATTGCGAGGCGCGCAGCCGAAAAAACCGAGACACGGCTGGATGACCAATTAATTCCACCGGTCACCAATACGCTGAAGCTGGTACTGGTGCTGGTCGCCATGGCTGCCATATTAGGGGAGTTCGATGTCTCGGCCGCGGGCTTAATTGCAAGCCTTAGTATCGGTGGTCTGGCGCTGGCTTTTGCGGCAAAGGATACATTGGCGAATGTTTTTGGGTCGCTTGTAATCTTCAGCGAACGTCCGTTCCAGATTGGGGATGTCATAGATGTGGGTGGAGTTAACGGAGTGGTTGAGGAGGTTGGCGTTCGCAGTACGCACATTCGAAAATTCGACAAAACCGTTTCGATTTTGCCCAACCAGACCTTCACGAATGCAGAAATCTGCAATTTGTCCAAAAGAGATGCGCGGCGGATCCGTTTTGAGGTTACGTTCACGCATGAGGTCACCACGTTGCAGCTGGAACAGTTTCTGAATTCGGTCAGGGAATCGCTGGATCAGCGAACTGACCTCCATGCGGATCAGAGCCTGGTTCGCCTGACAAACATGAACACCAATGGGCTGGTCGTCCTTGTCTTGGCGTTCACCAAGTCGCCAGGATACGACGAGTACATGCTGTCACAGGAAGAGATTTTGCTTGGCGTTCGCAAACTTGCAGAGGAGCAGGGATTGCCGATTATGCCGGCAAAGGAAATCCATCTTTCTGGTCAGCCCCCGAAATAATGTGGGATCATACCGCAAATTCCCCGATTATCCGGTTACAGGTTAAGGGAAGGTCAGTATCTTGGCACATCACTAGCGTTAGTCTAATCACATGACCTCCAAACGGTATTGGCGAACTAACCTGCGGTACGTAGGAATACTCCTTGGAATATGGTTTTTGGTATCATTTGGTGCCAGCGTGCTTCTGGTTGATGTGCTGGATGGGATTCGCATGTTTGGCTTCAAACTGGGGTTCTGGTTTGCACAGCAGGGCGCGATATACGTTTTTGTTGTGATCATTTTTGTATACGTGGTCTTAATGAACCGGCTGGATAAAAAGTCAATTTCGGAAGGGACATGACGGTACAGGCATGGACCTTCATTATGGTGGGGCTCTCCTTTGCACTCTACATCGGAGTTGCCATTTGGTCTCGTGCGGGATCGACGGGAGAGTTCTATGTGGCCGGTGGGCGTGTTCATCCCGTACTGAACGGAATGGCTACGGCGGCCGACTGGATGAGCGCAGCTTCGTTTATCTCCATGGCGGGGTTGATAGCGTTCATGGGCAGGGATGGCAGCGTTTATCTCCTTGGGTGGACTGGGGGATATGTGCTTTTGGCTTTGCTACTGGCTCCGTACCTGCGCAAATTTGGAAAATTTACTGTGCCTGACTTCGTCGGGGATCGGTACTATTCCCAGACTGCCCGCTTCGTTGCGGTGCTGTGCGCCATTTTTGTGTCGTTCACCTATGTGGCAGGCCAGATGCGTGGTGTGGGTATCGTGTTTTCGCGCTTCCTTGAAATTGATATTGTGCTAGGCGTGCTTATAGGTATGGGTATCGTGTTTTTCTACGCTGTACTCGGAGGTATGCGAGGCATAACGTATACCCAGGTGGCTCAGTACTGCGTACTCATTTTTGCGTACCTGGTGCCGGCAATTTTTATCTCGCTACTGATGACGGGAAATGTGATTCCCCAAGTAGGTTTTGGGAGTACGCTGGCGGACGGTTCTGGAACCTACCTATTAGAGAAACTTGATGGTCTTAGCAGGGATCTGGGTTTTGCTGCCTATACGAGCGGGCAGAAGAGCATGATTGATGTCTTTGCGATCACCGCGGCGCTAATGGTTGGGACGGCAGGTCTGCCCCATGTTATCGTCCGGTTTTACACCGTACCGCGCATGCGGGATGCGCGAACAAGTGCGGGCTGGGCGCTTGTTTTTATTGCACTTTTGTACACGAGCGCACCAGCGGTTGCAGCATTTGCCCGAACAAATCTATTAACGACCGTTACGGATCAACCCTATTCTGAGGTTCCAGACTGGTTCAAAAATTGGGAGCAGACCGGTCTAATCAAGTTTGAGGATAAAAATGGAGACGGCAGGATTCAGTATGTCGGGCCGTCGGCAGATAGAGAAAACGAACTCACCATTGATCCCGATATCATGGTTTTGGCCAATCCGGAGATTGCCAGACTTCCCGGCTGGGTAATCGGGTTGGTTGCGGCAGGTGGACTTGCTGCAGCGCTTTCCACTGCGGCCGGACTGCTATTGGTTATTTCGACGGCGGTTGCCCGTGATCTCCTCAAAAAAGGCTTTATGCCGGAGATTTCTGAGAAGCGAGAGCTTTTGACTGCACGCATAACTGCGGGGGCTGCTGTAATCATCGCAGGCTATTTTGGTATTGATCCGCCAGGCTTTGTTGCCCAAGTCGTAGCTTTCGCTTTTGGCCTAGCTGCAGCGTCCTTCTTCCCAGCGATCATCTTGGGGATCTTTACACGGCGCATGAACAAGTTCGGCGCCGTAAGCGGCATGATTGCCGGCATAGCTTTTACAGCGTGCTACATCGTCTTTTTCAAGTTTATAAGGCCTGACCTGAATGTTGCAGAGTACTGGCTTTTTGGTATTTCTCCTGAGGGCATCGGAGCGGTGGGGATGGTGCTCAATTTCGTTGTAGCCACCGTGGTCTCGAAATTTACTCCGCCTCCCCCCGCATCGATTGATGCTCTGATAGACAGGATCCGGGCACCAGGTGACTGAGGTTTTGTCGGGGGCATGGCAACCACGATCCAGGATGTGTTTTTGTGGGCGTATCGGGGCAGGAATCGGACGATGCAGCGGTAATTGAATAAGAGACCGCCTGTGTGTGCTTTCGGGATGGGGCGACCACCGACAGCGGTGTTCGTGTTCCCCAAGAGTCCGCTGAATAGACGTACGCGCCGCCGCAGAGCTATCACTTACAGGCATAATTCGTCCACATTTCTTAGATTAGTATTTCACAACTGTGCTCCAGCGCCATGAATTCCAGATTATTTTTGACAGTAGCCGCTATTATCCTTATTTATTCCGGATGCGTTCCAGCTGACCAGGGAGCCTCCGATGAAATGGCTCAGATGGGCTCAGATGATTGCCCGAACCTTGCTGGTACCTGGGAATTGGTGGAAATCAGAGAGTCTGCGGGAGCGCTGAGCGGGGAGTTTGAGAGTGATCCCGAGTACCGGGAGGCACCGACGCTCAAGGTGCTTAACAGCACACACTGGATGTTTATTCGGCAGACCGCCGATGTATTTGTGCACGCGCAGGGGGGACGGTACACGCTTGATTCCCTGGGGCAGTATACCGAGTATGTGGAGTACAGTGCGATTCCTCAAAATGTCGGCCAGGCATTTGAGTTCAGTTGTAGCCTCGAGGGCGATTCTCTGTGGCATCATTTGGGTGGCCAAGGTGACGCGCGTTACGATGAAGTTTGGCGCCGCGTACAATAGTTCAGGTAGTCCGGTATCCTTTGCTGATCACCAAATTATTATCGGATGCAGTTTGCTCTGATTGACTACCTTGTGTTCGGTGCTTACTGTCTTCTGATTGTGACGCTGGGGCTATGGGTCTCGCGAGAGAAGAAGGGGCATGTCAAGAACGCTGAGGACTATTTTCTTGCAAGCAAGTCACTCCCTTGGTGGGCGATCGGTGCTTCGTTAATTGCGTCTAATATTTCGGCGGAGCAGTTCATTGGAATGTCGGGCTCTGGCTTCCGCCTGGGGTTGGCTATTGCAACCTATGAGTGGATGGCCGCGATCACGCTACTGCTGGTTGCGTGGTTGTTCATTCCCATCTATTTGAAGAAGGGCATCTACACGATGCCACAGTTTCTGGAGGTTCGCTATGACGCGCGCGTCCGGACTCTCCTTGCTGTGTTCTGGCTACTGGTGTATGTGTTCGTGAACCTCACCTCCGTTGTTTATCTCGGCGCACTTGCCCTCAGAGACATCATGGGCATCGCCCTTTGGCAAGGAGTTTTGGCGCTCGCGGTGTTTGCCACGGTGTACAGCATCTACGGGGGACTCAAGGCGGTTGCCTGGACAGATGTGGTTCAGGTATGTTTTCTGATTGGTGGGGGACTCTTGACCACGGTCCTCGCGCTGAATGCCTATAGCGGGGGAGAAGGTGCTTTTTCTGGGCTCAGCAGATTGCTGAATGAAGTGCCTGATCGGTTCAACATGATACTTAACCAGGGGGAACTGATCTATACGGATGACGATGGCATACGGCAGGATGCATGGGAGTTACTACCCGGAATTGGTGTATTGGTCGGCGGTATGTGGATAGCAAACCTGTTTTACTGGGGGTGCAATCAGTATATCATCCAACGGACGCTGGCTGCACCGAGCTTGAAAGAAGCGCAGCGCGGCGTTGCTTTTGCAGGCTTTTTGAAGCTGCTTCTGCCTCTGATTGTGGTGGTTCCAGGGATCGTTGCGTATGCACTTGAGGCTCCGATCGGAGCCGCAGATGAAGCTTACCCCTGGCTTTTGAACGCGTATGTCGGTCCAGGGCTGAAAGGGCTCACGTTTGCAGCACTGATAGCGGCCATTGTCTCTTCTCTGGCTTCTATGATGAACAGTACGAGCACCATATTCACGATGGACCTGTACCGTAACTACATCCGCCCGAATGCGAGTCAGCGAGACCTCGTGCGTACGGGGAGACTGGTTGCGCTGGTCAGTATGGCCATAGCGGCATTTCTGGCCCCCCAGTTGGCGTCACTGGACCAAGTATTCCAGTACATTCAGGAATACACAGGGTTCGTCAGCCCCGGCGTTCTGGCCATTTTCGTACTTGGCTTGTTCTGGAAAAAATCAACTGCCAACGCTGCACTGATTTCAGCTTTACTCAGTATTCCGCTGTCTGCGGCCATGAAATGGGCCATGCCAGGGATGCCGTTCCTTGACCGGATGGGTTGGGTATTTGTGATCTCCGTGGCATTGATTGTGGTCGTTTCTCTAATTGAGGGTAGAGGCAAGGATAGTCGCGGGGCAGTTGTTATCAGCCGAAGTGTCATTCAGGCAGATCCGGTGTTTGCTATTCTGGCTTTTGGAATAATGGCGGTAACAGCTGCGCTGTACGTGGTTTTCTGGTAATCCAGGGGCAGAGACGATAGTTTTTTGGATTTCTTTGAGTGATTTATTATTTATTGTTATATTAGTATGTCGTGTTGGCTCCGGTTCGGCATCGGCTGGTCGCTTAATGCGCATGAAAGCGTTTCCAAGGCTTGTAAAGCCATATCTGGCGCCCTGTGTTTGTTGCGGGACGCCTTAAACATGAACTAAACTTAGGATTGAATTATGAGACTAAAAGGGTTACTGGGTGTAGCTGTGATGCTGATCCTTACCGTGCCGGTCGTGTTTGCCCAACAGGGCAAGATTGATGGCGTGGTGACCGATGCTGCCACGGGAGAGACCATTCCCGGAGCAAGTGTTAGGATTGAGGGCACTACTCAGGGAACAGCAACGCAGGTAGACGGCTACTTCTTCATCAATAATGTGCGTCCAGGTACCTACACGCTGGTCGTTTCGTTTGTAGGATTTTTGGACCAGAGAGTAGAGGGTATTCGGGTTTCTACCGGACTGACAACTACCAGGAACATTCAAATCCGAGAAGAGGCGGTTGGGCTTGAAGAGATCGTGGTCACAAGTGAACGTCCCATTGTGCAGTTGGATGTGTCTGCCAATGTGGCCAGTCTCAACCCCGAGGCTTTTCAAGATCTCCCGGTGGCCGGTGTCAGTGAGGTACTTGACCTCCAGGCCGGTATTGAGCCGGGGCTGCGCGTACGTGGTGGAGGTCTGAATGAAGTTGCTTTTGTGGTTGATGGCATGAATTTGCGGACCGGTCGCTCGCATCAACCATTCACGAACATCAGCTACACTTCACTGGAGGAAGTACAGGTCCAGACAGGAGGTTTCAACGCAGAGTACGGAAACGTACGGAGTGGTATCGTGAACGTTACTACCAAAGAGCCTTCCCGGACACGCTACACCTTTGACGCACTGTATCGGTATCAACCCGCCCAGCCAAAGTCTCTTGAAGGCTTGGGAGGTACGAATCTGGACAATTGCAATTACTCCGGTCCGGTAACGGGGGACTGTGATAGCTGGTTCGTTCGCCCGTTCCTTGACCCGGCAGTGGCTTGGGAAGGCACCGGTAATGGCGCATGGGATCCCTATACACAGAACCAGTACAATGCTTTTGAGGGCTGGAACGCACTCGCTGACCGGCTTCTGAATGACGAGGGTTTTGATGTTACTGCTCAGGATATGCAGGAATACTTCAAGCATACCCATCGCAAGGACAACGAGATCACCATGCCGGACTATGAGGCGGATGTTACCTTGGCTGGCCCACTGGTTCCCGGCCTTAGCAACAGACAGGGTGTTCCAGACGCATTCAGTAGCCTGCGCTTCTCTGTATCCTACAGAGGTACGCAGACTGCTTATATCTATCCTCAGAGCCGAGAAGCTTTCAAGAATCAGACATTCCAAGGCAAGTTGATCTCAAACGTTGCGCCAGGAATGAAGCTGAGTGTGCAGGGTATGAAGGGTGTAGAGCGCGGCATCAACCGTTCTCAGGGGAGCGCAGATCTCCGAATGTACGGTGGGCAAATGCCGTCTTATCCATGGTGGGGTGCCGGAGCAGAGATCGTTGATGGTATCAACCGCCGTGGACGTGTGATTCTGTCTGATGGTGCGTTCCCGCTCGCCAATGTTGACCACACTCTACTCGGAGCCACATTCACGCACACGCTTAGTGCGAGCACCTTCTACGAAGTTCATCTGCAGAATATTGCGTCAAAGTACCGCAGTCATTTTCCGAATCTTCGTGATGGCTCATATACGGAAGACGGTGTCTTCTACCCGGTTCCTTACACCAATAACTTTGGTCGGCTAACTCCCGCGGGCGAGGCAAACAGGGACCAGGTAACCTGCTTTGGTGGTGCTGGAGATCTCAATGGAGACGGCGTGACAACCCCGTATTGTGTTGGGGATGAACCGTTTGGATTTTTGGGGCAGGGCGGTAACCTGCTCGGCGGTGCCGAGACCACCGGTGGTCACTGGGTGAAGACTCGAGACACTTCTGATGTGAGTGTATTTACCGGTCGGTTTGACTTGACCAGTCAGGTAACCCGGGTGCTTCAGCTCAAAACGGGTGCAGAACTTATTATCAGCGATTACGATCTGAATTACAAGAGAGTAAACCTTGCATTGGTGGGGCCGGAAGCCGAGGCCGATTATCCACTCTCACGCCAACCCATCCAAGGTGCAGCCTATGCACAGGGTAAGCTGGAATTCCAGGGCATGATCGCCAACCTTGGTGTGCGCATAGACTTCTTTGATGCGAATACAGCCTGGTGGGTAGCGGAGAACCCGTATGATCAGGCTTTCCGGCAGCGAGTGGAAGGTTTGGATGAACTGCTGAGCAAAGAGGATCCGGCGGCACAGATATTCATAAGCCCCCGGTTGGGTATCTCCTTCCCGATCACGCAGGAAAGCAAGCTTTATTTCAACTACGGCCATTTCCGTCAAATGCTGAACCCATTTGATGTGTTTGGTATTCAGCAGTCGCGCAACAGTGGTATTGATGTAATGGGTAACCCAGACCATCCAATGCCCCAGACTGTGGCGTATGAGTTGGGATTTGACCAGAACCTCTTTGACCAGTACTTGCTGAGGGTCAGCGGTTTCTATCGTGATATCCGCAATCAGCCTCGTAATGTTACCTACAATAGCCTGGGTGGTGTCGTGAACTATGCGATCAAGCAGCCCTGGAATTATGAGGATGTACGTGGGGCAGAAATCACATTGACCAAGCTGCGCGGGGACTGGGTTCGGGGATTTGTCAACTACACCTTCCTGCAGACCAAAGGCGGCAACTTTGGCTACAGCCAATTCAACGAGAACACCTTCCAGCAGCGGAACTATTTACGGACCTCGACGGACTACCGTATTGGGGCTCCATTGGCTGAGCCGTTTGCCCGTGCAAACGTGCTCTTCTTGACGCCGACTAGTTTTGTGCCTTCTTTGTTAAATGGTTCATTGCTGGGAGATTGGCGCGTAAGCCTGCTAGGCGAATGGCGTGCAGGTCAGAAATGGAGATGGGCAGGCGGTGGCGGTGCACCTCCCGAATTGCAGGAGAATGTACGCTGGCGGAGCTATGTTAATTTTGATCTTCGCTTCACGAAGCATGTCAATACGCGATTCGGCGGTGCACAGATCTTCCTTGATGTGTCTAACCTCTTCAATCGCCGCCATCTGTACAGTGCCACCGGGTTCCATCCAGATGGTAGAGATTTTGACCGCTACATGTGGTCGCTGCACCTGCCGGAAGACATCTTTGATCAGATGAATGCGGTCGACGAGAATTTGTCGTATGCCGACAAACAGGGACTTCCCTATGTATGGGTTCCCGGCGATGATCGGCCAGGTGTATTCCGTCATCCCGATGTAGCCTATCAGCCAATCGAAGCTTTTAAATCACTTGATGGCGTCAGTGAACCCAATACTGTAGCTTGGTACTGGGCAGCCGACACCGGCACGTATTCTCGCTGGAATGGATCCAGCTTTGTAGCTGTGCCGGACGGTGAGGTACAGCAGGTACTTGATGACAAAGCATACATTGATATGCCGAACCTGCGGTTCAACACATTCTTGAACAATCGTCGACTCACTTTGGGTATTCGTGTAACCTTATAAAAGCTTGAAGCAGGGCGCCTGCCTCGGAATCAGGACAGGCGCCCGCTGATGGTTTTCATTTTTAATCTAGCAAGCTCATGAAAATCAGTTACTACATGAAAGCACTTTCGGCTGGACTGTTATTGTTCACCTTCGTGCCAATGGCTGCCACGGCCCAGTTCACTGCACAATGGCTGGATATTGGCACATTCCACAGCACATGGACAGAGTCAGGAGCCCAGCATGAAGGTAATTCGTCTGCCGCGGATGGTATGGAATGGCCCTCCATTCTGCGTAACAGCAGTCACTTCAGGGCCAAAGCACTTTGGCTGGGTACAAAGGACTGGACAGATGCCAACGGACAATCCTTCCCATACTTCGTAGCCCGGATTGGTCCTCGGACGGCCGGTGCGGATGTGACGTACCCAGTACAAAATGTGCTTATTAGCAAGACGGAGGACACTGTTGTGGAGGTGGATGGAGCCCTGTCGTTCGACAATGTCGCTGTTGTTGACGAGATAGATCCAGGGCTTCCGGCCGACCGAATGGTGCATAACGTCCACAATACATATATCGGCGTTACGGTAGATCGGAGGGCATACGCCTATGTCAATCAGGCTCACGATGACTATAACATCATTGAGTACATTTACACCAACACCGGAAACGTGGACGAAGACGAGGATATCGAACTTCCGAATCAGAACTTGAAAGATACGTACTTCTTCCGCATCCACCGGTGGAGGGGAAATCTGCAGGGTGCCTGGACAGTCAGCGGTGGCATGGTTTGGGGCAAGTTCAGCATGATTGACGTCGTCGGAGATGGACATGCAGAGTACCCGATCACATTTACCTCACAGTACCTGTGGATTGGTATTGATCCTGAAACACAGGGAGACTATGATCGCTTTGGTGGGTCCCTTTTCAACGAGGCCTGGTGGGCACCTCCGGCTGATTCGATTGGACGCTTGACCGGGGCTAGTTACATTGGTCGGGCAACAATTCATGCCGACAACTCGCCCACGGATTCCCGCTACATTCGCTGCACCATGGCTACCATAGAGACCTGTCAGCCTGCGACCATGGGCTTTATGGACTCTGACGAAGCACTGACAGCTGACGGTAGTTCTCACGAAGATTATTACGAGTGGGGGATTCGGACGCGTGAGAATCCTGACCGTATTGATGGTGGGTCCCAGCATATGTGGCCGCATTATGCTGACCGTATTGAGCCTAGCGGCATATTCTGGGAGGCCAAGAATGACGCCTCCACGGGTAAGCAGGGCGGTCACGCTGTCACGACAGCTTATGGCCCCTACGATTTTGCCCCAGGTGAAAGTGTTCGGCTCGTGGTCGTTGAAGGTGTGGGCGGATTGACCATTGATGCCAGTGTCAGGATTGGCAGGGCATTTAAGCTTGGTGGATTGGATCGCGATTCAGACCTGATCCGCTATGATGCAAATGGGGATGGAATGATTCAGACCGGTACTTTCGATCATTCCATCAATCAGATGGATATGGATGGCGATGGAATGTTTGATACATTCGGCCATGGATTGGAGGAGATGACCAAGAATCAGTGGGTTGTAACTGCACGTGATTCGATGTTGCAGACGCTGCAGCGGGGAATTAACCTCTATGCAGCCAGCAATAACATGAGTGCTTATCCAATTCCCGAAGCACCTCATGCTCCCACGACCTTCAGTGTTGTCGGTCGTCCGGACAAAGTTGAAGTCAGATGGACGAATCCTGCGGGGGGACCTTCGCGCACAAAATGGCTACTCTATCGGACCTCCCGGTATGAGGACTACATTTACGAAAGCTGCCTGAACCTTGACTCACAGCAGTATACGGATGGCTCAAATCCAAGAGATCCGGCGGATCCCAGTGCGTCTGGTCAGCAGCACTGCGGCTACGAAATGATCGCGTCGCTGGATGCCGGAGCAAATTCCTATGATGATACAGACCTCAACAGGGGAACGGACTACTACTACTATCTACAGGCCGTTGGTGGACCGCAGCCTATGGATCCAGATGGTATTTCTGGAACGCCAACAGGCGCACCACTTCGCAGCTCTCGCTCCCTCACACAGACCTATCAGCCTGTTAACCTGAAACGCCCCGCGTATGGGTCAACCGGCACTGTGGAGGATGCACGTATCGTACCTAACCCGGTTAATCTCGGCGCAGATGCTACTGTAAGGTTCGATCAAGAGGACCGTGTTGCATTCTTCAATATCCCGGGTAACTGTACGATCAAGATCTATACCGAGATTGGAGAATTGGTCCACACCATTGAGCATAATGACGGTAGTGGTGATGAGCTATGGAACTTGACCACCACATCTCGTCAGTTGCTTGTGAGCGGTATCTACATTGCTGTTATTTCAGACAATGACACGGGTGACGAAGCGATTCGAAAATTCACGGTAATCCGGTAGCTGTGTTAGCAAGGCGCTCTGGCTGCACAGGGCAGAGCGCCTTGCAACACGCAACCCTATAAGACAAACGATGCAATGAAAAAGCACTACTTCTTTTCAATACTGACGGTCGCCGCACTCCTGCTTGGCAGTGCTTCGATTACATATGGTCAGGCAGGCCTAACCCCGGATACTGAGGTGGAAACGGACAAGCGCGCCCAGACCGGAATGAAATTCCTGAGCACATCGGTGGATGCCCGCGCTTCTGCTATTGGTTCAGCGCTGACTGCCGAGATGGTCGGTTCTTCGACTTCAATGTTCTACAATCCTGCGAGTATGGGCTTCATGGTGGGGCGTATGCATGCAGCTGCAACCAGTATGAGCTTTATCGCAGATATCGGCTATACACAGGCCAGTATTGCGTTCCGTCCTGGTTCAGGGGGCAACTTTGGTGTAGTTGGTGTATCACTGGTTTCGGTGGATTATGGCGACTTCAACTATAACGTTCGTGCCAACAATGAAGATGGATTTGTGCAGTTGGGAACCTATCAACCCACGGCCATGGCTGTGGGCCTGGGGTACGCCAGATCATTTGGTGACCGTTTCTCGGCGGGCGCCAACGTTAAGCTCGTTTTCCAGGATCTAGGTTCAGGATTTGCGACTTCCCAGGAATTTGATACCGGGGCTGTTACTACAACAGAGGACTACAGCGCACAGACAGTAGCATTTGATTTCGGTATTGTGTATGCCACCGGGTTTGAGAGCTTGGTTATCGGAATGAGCGCGCGTAACTTTGCCCAGGAGCAAACCTATGTGCGGGAAAGGTTTGAGTTGCCGCTGACCTTCCAGATCGGAATGTCAATGAACTTGGTTGACCTTACCTCCATGGATCCAGACATGCACAGCATTCAGCTTCATGTCGATGCCCAGCGTCCCAGAGACTTTTCTGAGCATGTTCGTTTCGGAGTGGAATACACACTTATGGATATAGTGTCCATTCGAGGTGGGTTTGAGCAACTGGGCGTGAGCGAAGAGCAGGGATTGAGTGCTGGCGCCGGACTTCGGTATGAGTTCGGAAACGTCCGTGTTGGGGCAGACTACGCATATACCCAGTTTGGTGTCTTCGGCACGGTGAACCGCATTGGCCTCCAGATTGGTCTCTAAAACGAAAAATCAATTCATTCCTGAGTAACTAGTATTCAGGTTAATAGCGGAGAATTGGGGTTATGCTCCAATTCTCCGCTTTTTTCTAGAGATGAGATATTCGGTCGACCACGTACTCATCTGTGGAGTGGCTTGTGTGATTGCGGCATTGTCTGGATGTGAGAACGCTCCGCCCCCCGAGCTCTCCGACAAACCCATTGGTTTCACCGAGGTCACCGCCGACGCGGGCCTTGGAGCCTTCCGACATGATAACGGTGCGGATGGAAAGAAATACTACGCGGAGCAAATGGGGTCAGGTGCAGGATTTATTGACTATGACGGCGATGGCTGGCTAGACATCTTGCTTCTGGGCGGCGGGTACTGGGATCGCGCCCCGCATGCGTGGTACCAATCATTTTGGATGTATCGCAATATGGGGGATGGCACATTTGAGGAGGTAACGGACGAGGTGGGCTTGGGGCAACTTTATGCCTTCACGCTTGGCGTGGCAACAGCTGACTTCGACAATGACGGAGACCAGGATATTCTGGTGACGAATCTCAATGAAAACATGCTCTTGGAAAACAAGGGCGGTGTGTTTGAACACATAAAATCGAGTCTAGGCTTCCACGATGAATGGAGTAGCTCAGCGCTGTGGATAGATACTAATCGTGATGGATGGCTGGATGTTTACGTAGGCAATTACGCAGACTGGAGCCCGACGCGCGACAAGTTCTGCCCCGAGGGGGGTATGGTTAAGCTCTACTGCGTTCCCGCGGATTATGAGGGCATATCCAGTCGGTACTTTGAAGCCAGGGGTGATGGCGTGTTCGTTGAGCGAACGCACGAGGCCGGTATTTACCACCCGCTGGGAAAGGCCCTTGGTATGGCAGAGTGGGATTTCGATCGTGATGGCTGGCCCGACTTTGTTGTGGCTAATGATGGTGAAGGAGACCTGCTGTTCATGAACAATCAGGACGGCACATATTCCGAGCGAGGGGTACAGAGTGGGATCGCTTTCAGTGAGCATGGGGAGGCCCGTGCAGGAATGGGTATTGATATTGGGGTGATGGATGAAACCGGAGAACCATCAGTTTTTGTGGGTAACTTTTCCACGGAAATGATCGGTGTGTACCGTTATTTGGGCAACGGGCTGTTTAGCGATCGCGCGGCCAGGTCCCGTATTGGTCAACCGAGCCTGAATACGCTCACCTTCGGATTAATGGTGCTCGATGTCGACCTGGATGGCGACCTGGACTTGTTTGTTGCAAACGGACACGTATATCCAGATCGGTTGGTAGGGCAGGATAAGATTACCTATGAACAGCGGGCACAGTTGTTCGAGAACGTTGGCAGCGGATTCTTTGAAGAGGTCTCCCCTTCAACGACGCCACCTCTGGAGATAGAAATGGTTGCTCGAGGTGCGGCCTACGGAGATTATGACCGTGATGGTGACCCGGATATCTTGATCGTCGAGAACGGCGGTCCGGCGCGTTTATGGCGCAATGATGTGACTGGGCGGAATTGGTTACGCGTTACTGTTACGGGGACCGAGGGGAATCGCGATGCCTTTGGTACTCACGTCCGCGTGTATGCGGGAGATCGGATTCAGGAGCGTCGCATTCGTTCGGGGTCCAGTTATCTCTCCCAAAATGAGGTGGTTGCTACATTTGGCTTGATGGATAGTCAGGCAATTGACAGCGTTCGTGTGGATTGGGCCGCCGGAGGCTCCCTGACACTGCAGGATGTGCCCATCAACACAGAGGTTCACGTTACTGAGGGTCAGCAGGGTTGGATCGAACGTTCGATGCCCGGGGCGGCCAAATAGCGATGCGGAACTCAGGCTTGCTTTTTTTGTGTTTATTGTTTCTCGTCGGATGTGCAACCCGGCCATCGGAGGACTCAGATGACACGGGTCACCTGTTTACTGATGTGACAGAACAGGCAGGACTGAGCGGAGTACTGCACACGAATGGTGGTTTCGGAGATTCCTGGGCACCGGAAATAGTTGGTGCGGGTGGGGCGTTTATTGATTATGACGGCGATGACCAGCAGGATATTCTTGTAGTTACCGGCGGTGCATTCGAGGGAGAACCTCCACTTGGTGCGCATCCAGCGCTGAGACTTTTTCGCAATATGGGAAATGGAACGTTTGCTGAGGTTACGCAGCCTGCTGGTTTGGCACTCTTGCGCAGCTATAGCCTAGGGGTAACGATCGGAGACTACGACAATGATGGGGATCAGGATATCTATGTGACAAATCTAGGCCCAGACTTGTTGTTACGTAACACTGATGGTGTATTCGAGGATGTTGGCCAGGCAGCAGGTGTGGGCGTAATAAGTGAGTGGAGTACTAGCGCAATGTTCTTTGATGCCAATCTTGATGGGCATCTAGATATCTATGTTGGAACGTATGTACACTGGACGCCCGAAGATGATATTTACTGCAGTTTTGGTGGAAGCAAAGTTTACTGTACTCCCGAACTCTATGAGGGTATTGCGAGTCGCTACTATGAAAACCAGGGTGATGGTACGTTTACAGAAGCTACGGCAAGAGCGGGTTTCCTGACGGGTGTGGAGGCCATCCGGGATAAGACACTGGGGGTCGCGGAGATGGATGCGAACGGTGATGGGTGGCCTGACGTAGTTGTGGCTAACGACACAGAACGAGATATGCTCTTCATTAATCAGGGCAATGGTTCGTTCATTGAACGCGGAATCACGAGTGGAATAGCCTACGATCAGCACGGCAAACCCAGGGCGGGTATGGGCATAGATGTTGGCGTCGTGGATGATTCTGGGGAGCCCTCCATATTCGTCGGAAATTTTTCGGATGAGATGGTGGGTGTATACCAGCACATGGGAGGCGGCATTTTCAGGGATCGGGCATCGGCCTCACGTATAGGGCAACCTAGCTTCAAGACATTAACTTTTGGTTTAGTGCTTTTTGACGTAGACCTGGATGCAGATTTGGATCTGTTGATTGCGAATGGACATGTGCAGACGCACATTGCACAGATTGTGGACGGTGTCACTTTTCGTCAGCGACCTCAGTTGTTCCTGAATGATGGGACAGGGATATTTGCTGAGATGCCACCAGCCGGTTTATTAGCTGAATCCTTTGTAGGGCGTGGGCTTGCCACTGGGGACTATGATCGGGATGGGGATTTAGACGTGTTAATAGTAGAAAACAATGGTCCGATACACCTCTGGCGCAATGAATCACAGGGGCGATCATGGCTTCGGGTTGAACTCATAGGCACGGAAAGCAACCGAAATGCATATGGCGCTCAGCTCCACCTCTGGACAAATGGCCAGATGCAGGTTCGGCGCATACGCGCGGGATCAAGCTATCTTTCTCATTCAGAAACAGCAGCGTTCTTTGGATTTGACGGCACTCCAGACAGTTTGCACATACGGTGGCCAAGCGGCAAAGAATCTCGGGAACATGAATTGGGGATAAATTCCAGACTACTAATTGTAGAAGATGAGTAGTTCAAGGATTGTCAAGACCGGCCTAATGATTGCGTTGTTCGTTTCGGCGGGCTGTGGATCCGAAACAGATGAAGAAGCTCCGGAAGTTGGCAGGCGTACGGTTGAGATCGTATTTACTGACGTAACTGAAGAGTCGGGTTTGGGGGACTTCCAGCATGAAACAGGTGCTTTCGGAGAAAAGTGGTTTCCAGAGACAATGGGGGCAGGCGGCGGCTTCCTGGATTATGACAGCGATGGGATTCTGGATGTATTGCTTGTTTCAGGCGGGTTTTTTTCGTCAGGAGAGCAGGTGTCGCCACCAACGCTCCGACTGTATAAGGGCATTGGAGACGGTACGTTTTCAGATGTCACACAGGAGTCTGGATTGGCAGGATTACAGGCCTACGCCTTTGGCGTTAGCGTTGCGGATTATGATAATGATACTGATGCAGACATTTTCGTCACCGCACTGTACGAGAACCTCCTGCTTCGTAATGATGAGGGTGTATTTAGCGAAGTCAGTGCAGAAGCAGGGTTGGGAGGCTATCGGGAGTGGAGTGCAGCCGGTGTGTTTATGGATGCAAATTTAGACGGATGGCTTGACCTTTATGTGGGAAACTATGTTGACTGGACGCCGGAAAAAGATATTTACTGCACACGTGTCGGAGATAAGAAATCCTATTGCACACCGGAGCAGTATGAGGGGATATCAGGTCGCTTTTATGTCAACCTAGGCGACGGGACATTTGAAGAGCAATCAGACGATTTCAGGGGTTTGCCTGGAAAGACACTTGGAGCAGCCAGTTTGGACTACAACAGAGATGGGTGGTCGGATTTGATTGTGGCAAACGATACGCAACGGGATTTGCTTTTCGAAAATCAACGGGATGGGACATTCATTGAAAAAGGCATCGTAAGTGGCATTGCGTTTGATGAGACCGGGCGGGCGCGTGCCGGTATGGGACTTGATGTAGGTGTTGTAGACGAAACTGGCAGAGAAACAGTGTTTGTGGGGCATTTTTCGGGCGAGATGGTTGGTGTTTACCGTCACGCGGGTAGTGGTATTTTTATCGAACGGGCAGCCGTTTCCCAGATTGGACGTCCCAGTTTACCTACACTTACCTTCGGTCTCTTGCTTGCTGATTTTGATCTGGACGGGGATCTGGACCTTTTGACGGCGAACGGCCACATAACTGAAGATATCGGAGAGGTGGAGGAGGGCATAACTTTCCGGCAGCGGACACAACTTTACGTGAACGAAGGGGGTGGTCTATTTTCCGAGATTGAGGCAAGTGGCGCTCTGGCAGAACATATGGTAGCCCGGGGCGCAGCCTGGGCGGATTATGATATGGATGGAGATCCAGACGTGCTTATCAGTGAGAATGGAGGGCCTGCTCGCCTCTGGCGCAATGACACGCAGCCCGGTAGTTCATTAATCGTTCAATTGACAGGTAACAGCAGTAATCGCGATGGCATTGGCAGTCGCGTCCGTGTGAAAACAGATCAGGGATGGCAGGAGCGTTATGTGAGAGGAGGCGCAAGCTATCTTTCGCAAAACCAGCAATGGCCGCTTTTTGGGCTTGGGTTGTCTGCTGTTGCTGATTCCTTGGAGGTATATTGGCCTGATGGTACTTTGACTGTACGAGAGGCAGTACCAGCAGGAGTGATCAAATTAACTGAAGAATCATAGCCTATTCATAAATATCCTATTGAAACCGGATACGCGCGTCTGCATAAGCTTCTAGGATCCACATACCAGGATAAGGCATCGGTGGGGTATGCATATAGTGCCATCGTCCGGTGGTGACCTGGTTGCGACGATTTGAAATGATTCCTTCCACGGTACAATGAGAACAAGACTGCTACTGTTATTCCTGTTAGCCGCTGGCTGCTCTGAGCCAAACGGGATTGCGGAGGAGCAACGAAAGAATCTTTCTCCGTGGGTGGCCAGATACATGGTTGAAGCAGAAAATGCATTCGGGCGGGGTATTTATGAGTTGGCACTCACCTATACGGACAGCGTGGAGGCGTATTCGCCTGAATTGGCAGATCTTCATTACCTTCGCGGCAGGATATATACGCAACTCAATCGTCTAGATGTGGCACAGGCTGCCTATCAGACGGTTCTGGAGATTGATCCGGCGTATGCCGGGGCCCGGTTTGCGATGGGATTGAACAGTTTCCGGCGTGGCAAGCTTCGCGACGCCATCAACTCCTACCTGGAGGAGGAGTCTCAGGTAGGCCCTACAACGGCTCTATATCATGAATTGGGGCGGGCTTATGCCAAACTTGGTGTGCCAGACAGTGCCCAGATCGCGTATACTCAGGCCTTAACAATTGACCCCAATCATGCGATGACTTACATGTGGTTGGGACAATTACTCGAGGAAACAGGAGATTTGGAGGGGGCGCTGGAAACCTCCCTGGCCGGCTTGAAACTTCGCCCCGATGACTTGGATTACCAGTACATCGTTGGCACGCAGTATTTCAGGTTGGATTCGGCTGAAGCTGCGCTTCCGTACCTGGAGCCTGTGGCCGAGAAGCGCTCATGGCATCACGGTGCACAGTTCAATCTTGGACAAGTCTACATGCGGCTTGGGCGGGAGTCTGACGCAGAGATGTATTTTGCAAGAGCCGACCAAGCGCAGCAGCTACAGCAGCGTGTTAACAAAGCGCAGAACGCCATTAACAATGATCC
Organism: Rhodothermaceae bacterium; assembly: GCA_009841335.1. Classification (GTDB taxonomy): domain Bacteria; phylum Bacteroidota; class Rhodothermia; order Rhodothermales; family Bin80; genus Bin80. Next base: position 53,752 of record VXLY01000067.1, read on the forward strand.
TGGGTCGCCAGCCAACTGGATTGAGCTTGGTAACCGGCTTCGTCAAGCTAAGAGATTTGGGCGTGCGATTGAGGCGTACAAGAATGGGTTGACCATTGACGTACCACCGGGGCTTGCGTTGTACATGCAGACTAATCTTGCAACGTTATATCTCGAGTGCGGGGACGCAACGGAGGCGGCCAACAGACTTGAAGCAATCCTGCGCGCGGATCCTACTTTAACTGCTGCGAGATTCAATTTAGGCGTGGCATATGCACAGGGTGGGAGACTGGATGAAGCGCGTGCAACATGGGTAGAACTTCTCGAAATGGAGCCCACGCATGAGAATGCCTTGGCCTATCTGGAATTACTGGACTCAACGGATCAAACTGAACATGTGGAAGCGAGCGGTACTGACTGCCTTGATACTGGCTAACACGGGCATTGGGGCCAAGTCCCAGTCTATGCAGGAGGGAGACTGGGTCGGACAAATCATTCACCTTACAGGTCGTTATATGGATGCGATCTACAAGGTCCGCGATACTAATGGTGAACTTCAGATTGTGCTGGAAGTAGAGGATTTTGGGCCCTTTGAATTCAATGACATCCAGGTGACGCCGGACAGCCTCTCCTTCGTGTGGGAACCCTCATTTGAGCTGCAGTGCACGCTGGCCAGACTTCCAGATAACGTATATCACGGTGTGTGTAAGGACCCATGGGGAGGGTTCGGCGGTATTGTGATGGCGCCTCCGGGTTCAAACGCGGATGAGTTGACATTGGACGAAATGACATTCAAGAGCATCGCAGGTATAGGTGATGCTGACTCGGAGGAAAAAGCTTCGATTCTAGGTCCAATGTATCCAGTGGGGCAGTCGGCGCAATTATCTAGTGGAGCTGTGAACTATGTGGATGCTGGCTCCGGTCCGATTACGGTGATACTCATTGCGGGTCTGGGAGATAATCTTACATCTTGGGAATTGCTCCATCGGGGTTTGGCTCGCGAGACGCGTGTCATAGCCTACGACCGCCCGGGTCTCGGGTTTTCAGAAGAAACCAGTATTGCGCGCACGCCTGAGCAGATGGCCACTGAACTGAACGAACTCCTTCGGAGTGCCGAGATAACCTCCCCATATCTGATTGTGGCTCATGCAGAGAGCGCCTTTACTGCACGGCGTTTCACAGATCTGTACGGAGAGGACGTTCATGGATTGGTGCTGATTGACCCCCATCATGAGGATCAGGCAGCGCTGTGGGAGGGTTTAAATGCCCAAGGATGGCAGTCCTATTGGACGCAGTTAAAAAAATTCCAGATGATGCTCCCCGGAGGTTCCGGTCGGGAGTTTGAAGCCTATGCGGCGATCATCGATGGTGAGAGGATTCCTGGATTGGGCCCGGTACCTCAAGTCCCCACTGTGGTGATCACTGCCGGTCGTGTATCTGAGTCTCCGAGGTGGATCGGGGAGACCGAGGAGGGGCGTGAAGCATGGAATGATTTTCATGCGGACTGGGTGGAGGGAATGCCCTCGGGCAGCCGTATAATTCAGCTACAAAGTGGGCCATATATCCAGAATGAGAAGTCAGACGAGTTAGAGGAGATCATTCGAGCGATACTCTCTGCCAGATAGTGTCTGCACTAAAATCGGGGTATAACGCGCGGTTAGTCTTATTGAATAGGGTTTTGCGCGCTTCATGTTGGGAAAGTCCTGCCTATTTTAGCGATTTGGTGCGAAGTTTTTGGGCTCATATATCGGAGACCAAAAAAACGGGGCAGTTCCGGTATCCATTGCTTGGAGTAGGCATGGTTTTGTCAAACACCCATAAATGCTCCCTGCTTTACAGGCGTCCCGAGGCTGGGGGCTGATATATTTGCGGTCCCTTCAGGTTTACAATCCACATGCCATGTACTCAATTTTCTTGTGCCCCTTTGTTGCCTGCTGAACACGTGACACGATTATACAGAACTCAAAGCTATGAACCGTTGTCCAGTTGCATTGAGACAACTAAATACAAAAGTGATTAATTGCCGCCGGACAGGTGGATACTGATATACCCATGGGTTTACCCGGCTAGTCCCTGACGAAAACTATACGCTGGGAGGATGCTGGTCGATCTTCTATGTGGCTCCGAACAATGTAGGTTCCGGCCGAGAGTCCATCGGATTTGATCTTGATCCGGGTGGATTGGTGAAGTGGAGGCGTGCCGCTGAATAGAGTCTGAATCCGACGACCAAGGAGATCATACAGCGCTATGTCAATTGATCCGTATGTGCCGGAAGTGAACTGGAGAACTGCTTCGGTGGAAAACGGGTTTGGATAAACTTTCTCTGTTACAAGGCCTTCGTTATACAATTCAACAGTCACAGGTCCGGTAATCCTGTAGGCGCCGTTGGCTGTAACTTGCCGGATCTGGAAAGAATACCGGCCTGGTTCCAGATCCTCTACGGTATACGTAAAGTTGGTCTGCGCTTCGCTGGCTACCTGGACTTGACCGATGGTCTTTGGTTGTGGCTGCGTTTCTTCAACGAAGAACGTAATCTTGGAAGAGGATGATGTTATAGACCAGGTGAGTTGAATTGATCGTTCCCCGGGTACAGCTTTCAACTCACTTATAGCGACAAGATCATTTCCCAGACAGTCTCCGCGAAGCTGAAGATGACAGATAGGATCAGTATCAAGTGCTACATATTCAGGACTATCAGGCACGCAAATGCCGGCATTGTTGGAAAGGTTGCAATTGGACAGTTGTGCACCAAGAATTGCAACCTGGTGTGGCAGTGCACCCGTCAGCTTGTTGTCGCTAAGATTCAGAGTATCCAGGCTCGTAAGTGCGGCGTATTCTGCCGGTACAGGTCCTTGGATGTCATTGCCAGAAAGGTCAAGGACTTGAAGGCTCTTAATGGAAGAGAGTGAGGCGGGCAACGTACCTGTCATACCATTATTCGGCAGGATCAAATGCGTTATTCTCTCATCAACACAGCTGACGCCATCCCAATGACATGGTTGTGAGCTCGCGAGCCATCCGTTATTTCGTATCCATGTTGCCCCTCCCGTGTTAGCGTAGATAGATTCAAGGCTATCACAGTTGGGCCCTTCGCATGCTTTACATGTGTTGTTTCGATACAGTGAGCAAACTTGGTCCAAATTGGCATATGGAGGAGCATTTGGGATGCATAATCGATTTCCTTGCAGATAACAGTTATTTATGCCTGCGGCAAAGGTGGCCGTGGCGAGGGACAGTGAGCCTTCCAGATTATTGTCTGCAAGGGACAGCCAGAGAAGTGCGTCTAGATTGGCTAATTCTTCCGGTATCCTCCCAGACAGTTGATTTTCGCTGGCATCAAAAAACCTTAGCTTGTTAAGATCTCCCAACCACACTGGCAGAACTCCGGTGAATATATTTTGGCGCAAGTTCAGGTACTCGAGCCTTGTCAGATTGCGGAGTGTATCGGGAATTGGTCCGCCCAAACTATTGCCACCTAGATCAAGACGCTGCAATTGCAATAATTGTCCGAGGCGCTCCGGAATTGGCCCTTCCAGTTCATTGGCTTCCAGGCTCAGCTCTCGAAGATTGGAGAGATTTCCGAGCTCAGCCGGGATGGTGCCTGTGAAGGCATTGTTGCCCAGTGTCAGAACCTCCAAGTGCTCTAGATCTCCGAGCGTCGTCGGGATCTGACCGGTCAGTTTTCTTAGTCGAATCCCGGGGCCACTGTTGTCGATCCGAATGGATTGCAATTCCTCCAGAAATGCCAAGTCTCCCGGCAGGGTACCAGTCAGGTTATTGCCGGAGAGGTCAATGTGTATAATGTCCCGCGGCCACTGTGAGGATCTGCACGTGATACCGTACCAATCACAGGGTTGATTAGTCCGAAGCCAACCGCGTACGTTACGCCAGTTATATCCGTCTGTATCGTAGAAGAGTTTTTCCAGTACTTTGCATGCTTGTAGCGTAATCTGGTCAATGAGTGGACAGCCCACAAACTGCGCTCGTGTCGCGGTTGCACTGGATACCGCAATCAACATAACAAGGACAACAACACGCGTCATAACGGTCAGTGATTGCTGTTGCGTTACCACTGGACTGGTCAGTTGTTCATCAGCATGCATTGCCGAAATATCACGATGGCAGCCAGACAAAAACCAATTCGACGGTTCCAGGTGGCGTTAGGTTGAGGAAGCAGTTAATCTGAGATACCAAAGAATGATGCACGGCACCGGTATCGGCCACGCGTGACTCACCGCGCGCACAGTTTAGGAAACGGTAATGTGTGGAGTAGCCCGCAATTATTCCTCGCCCGCCTCAATAATTGTGGATAGTTTGGCAGGCTGCCCGAAGCCATTAAGATTTGATGCTCAACACATACTCAGGGCTGAGGGGCATTACGTATAGTATCAAGTTAGCGTCCAATTCGTCAGAAAGCGAGTCTAGGAAATAGTTCTTCCTGTCCCCCGGTGCGCTCATACATCACCTCCTCTTGGCTCCTGCTACTGCCATCCTTGAGTAGGTGCTCAACTTCAATTCCCTCCTGGACCAAGGCCTCCCCAACCATGCCGGATCGGTGACACTGTGTTGGATTCGCCTCGGCACATAGCAGGCAGACGATGTAATCTCGCTCGCAGGCCGTACGCAAACGTGCAATCCCCTCCTTGAAGAAAGGCATTGCGCGCACCTTTTGGTAATTCACATGGTTATTATCATAACAGGACTCATCGTCCGGGCGGCCGCCCAACTGGTGTCCCATGAATCCATACTTCAGCCCCGCGTCGCGTAGTGCCTTTGCCAGTGGTTTTCGTGCAAACTCAGGCTGATACCTGGAATAAGGAACCGAACGCACGTCAATCACAAACTGGATCCCTTTAGCTTGTACTTGGCGCACAATTTCGTCCACTGTGCGCCCCCCGTGTCCGATAGTATATACGCGAAATCTAGGCATGTCAATTCAATAATAGTCGATGATATGTCAGTTGTCGAGTTACCTGCCTATGTCTAGCGACAACACTTTTTTGGTGCCGACGACAGAATTTATTACGATTGAGGCTGCAATTTGACGCAGGGAGTAATCTCTACCAGAATTCGATTGTCGCAAGGCATGAAAAGCGCTAATAACAGGGATGCCCTGCATGAAGCTTGAATGATCGTGTAATTTATTTACGCTTGACCAAACAAAAACAGAGAATATGGAGCCTCAGCTTGTGGAGAAGAGCTCATTGTCGACTTCTTTTACTTCTAGAGGCAGTGCTATACAGTGACTCTGAGTGAGGTTGGGGTCACTGCTCAGAGTCGCGGGATACGACGCGATACGCTGGGATCTGCCACGTGCTACTCAGTGTCCGCTAAGTCAAGGATACGGTAATGCGTGGAGTAGCCCGCAAATATACCTCGTCCACCCTCAAAATTTGTGTACAGGTTGGCAGGCTGGCCGAAACCATCAAAATTTTCATGCTCCTCAATAGCACTCCGATGCTCAACATACTCAGGACTGAGGGCCATTACGAATAGTACCAAGTTTGCGTCCAATTCGTCTTCGAAATCGCTGAATAGATCCACTGTAATATCAAAATCTTGAACTTGGCCATCGGAGGATCGATCGGACAGGATACCAATAGTACAGAATTCGTCCTCTGCAGGGCTGCTATCAATAGGATTCAGTACGTCACTGAAGGAGCAATACCATCGTTGGCTGTTATGAATCATGGCTAGTTCATGGACTGTGAATTCCGAGGAAGTAGGAGACTCGTCTGCCGGAAATGCAAGAAAAATGCTGAAACTGTAATAATTCAGGCCGGGGTTGTCAGCCAGACTGAAACTGACCAAGTATTGGGAGTCCAACATCGACGAGGAGAAAGTGTCCAGTTTGGTGACCTCGGCTGTAAGTATGTTGGGGGGGAGAGGGGCCATGGAGATCGCCGACGCCGAAGGCATTCCGGGCGCCTCAACGACCATCCGATAGGGCGTGTTTGTGCGTGGCGTCCGCATTCTCGGTGACTCATACCAACCATCCTCTCCACCGTCGTGAGTAAGTCGGGCGACGAGGACATCGTCCCTGTAGATCGTGACCGTTGCGTCATCCAAGAAAACCGATGTCGTATCTCCCAGTTCTCCAATCGGAATCGTTTTTGCAACCCGTGCTGCCCAGATCGAATCTGGTGTGAAGTTGCTTGTGATGTTCAGCTCAGGATCGTAATCCGGTGGATCAATCTCAATGGTAGTTTCACAGGCCGATAGCAATAGAATGCACGCTGTAAGTATTTTGATAACCGGGTAATGAGAAAGCCGTGGGCGCCACAAATTCTGAGTTAGTCTGGTCCAGATGTGCCCAACAAGCCGCACGAAATCGGGCGAGCGGAGAAGACTACTCTGCCTACCATTCGCCAAGGTTTGCGCTGGGGATGAGGAGCCGCCATGCAAGAACTGCAATAACATCGGGATCAAAGAACGGTAATGTGGATGACCCATAGCTTTAGTAAGACAACTGGTAGCTTATAGCAGGGATTATTGGGAGTAGACTAAACTTCTTGAATATGAGGTCCCCCGTTGGATCTCGCTGGGCATAGATACTAAGGGCGTTCCTCCGGTTGTACGTGTTGTAGGTGCCGATCGATAATGTTCTTTTCAATCGTCTTCCTGTTCGTTTTATACGAATACTCAAATCCAGTCGGTGATAGGACGGCATGCGTGCACCGTTGCGCGAACTCTGCACACTATACAATTGAAGCCAGCTCGCCCGTCCCCATGGAAATGCTACGAAAGTTTGGTCTTCTGCGTGAATGTGGCCGACAGGCAGCGTAACGGCCTGGCCGGTGCCATAGACCCAAGACGCACTTATATCAAACGAAGGCCGAAGTTTGTGACTGATAACCAAAGCGGCATCATGACGCCGATCATATCGGTAAGGAAACCACGCCCCATCGTTGATTCGATCAAATTTTCGACGACTCGACGATAGCGTATAGCCTATCCAGCCGGTTGTGCGACCGGATTGCTTTTGAAGAAAAACCTCCCCCCCGTAGGCGACCCCGCGTCCAGTCTCTACTCGGTCCTCCCATGTTCCCAAGGTCGCGTTGAAAAAGTCGGCACCATCCTCGTACTCAATCAGATTTTGCAATTGTTTGTAGTATCCTTCGATGGAGATCTCAAATTTTCCACCGGAAATTGAATGAACGGCACCACCTGCAACCTGCATGGACTGTTGAGGCTTGATTCGAGCGGTCGCAGGTACCCACAAATCCGTGGGAAGGGACAAGCCGCTTGTAGTTGCCAGGAGATGAATGTACTGCTGCATGTACGCCAAGGATGCCTTAAAGCTGGTTCTCGAATCCAGGCGGAAAAGCGCACCAATGCGTGGTTCAACCGAGTAGTAGGTCTTTCCGTCAATCAGAAAGCTCGAAGTGTGTATCCCCGTATTGAGGCGTACTCGTGGAGCCAGGCGCCAATCATCTTCGATGTAGGCTTGGAACTCCCCAGCTCTTGAACGCCTGTCTGAGGTAACTAAGGAATAATCCAGCACATCGTTTACCTGATGGATTTCCTCATATGCTCCTGTGAGAAAGCTGTGCAACTGTCCTCCGAGCCCAAAACGAAGGTTATGACGGGCATTGGGAATAAATTCCGCGTCAGCACGGGCATGCAGATCTCGAATACCGGATTCGTACGAAGCACTATACTGACGGGTCTCAACCTCGCCATCACTAACATAGTGGGAGGTATACTGGTTTTCGTTGGTCGCAAGCAACGAGTAATTTGTGTAACCGACCAACACATTTGAGAAAAATCTCGCCCCAAATATATGGTTCCAGCGGAAGGTGCCCGTTAGATTACTCCAATTCAGTGCAGCTTCGTCCCTTTCATTTTCGCTGTAATTATAACGTTGATACAGGCGGTCATCTCCCAAATAGCCACTCAGATATATTCGGTCTCTAGGGGTAATAATAACGTTGGTCTTTACATTGACGTCGTAGAAATAGTATCCGAAATCTTCATCTTCGTCACTAAGGAAGGGCCGCGCGAGTACATCAGCATAGGACCGGCGTCCGGCGACAAGAAAGGAAGCTTGATCCCGAACGATACATCCCTCAACGGTTAGGCGTGAAGCAAGAAGTCCGATGGCTCCTGCTCCCGCAAAGCGTTTCATATTTCCTTCCTTCATGGTCAGATCAATCACCGAGGAAAGCCGCCCACCGTAACGTGCGGGAAAACCTCCTTTGAGCAGTCGGACATCCTTTATTGCGTCCGGGTTAAAAGTGCTCAGGAATCCGAAAAGATGGCTAGGATTGTAGATCTGTGTCCCATCGAGCAAATAGAGATTCTGGTCTGGACCCCCCCCGCGCACATAGAGGCCAGTTGAACCTTCCACACCTGACTGAACACCCGGCAGGAGTTGGATGATGCGCAAGACATCCACCTCCCCAAGGAGCGCTGGAAGAACCTCAACGTTTTGCACAGGCAGAGAGATGCCGCTCATTTGAGTGGTTTGAAGTGCTGACTCGACGGTGGCAATAACCTCAATTTCGTCCAGAGCAAATGTTACGGGTACGAGCGAAATATCCAGACGGAGATCCTCCTCAGATGCGTACGTGAGCACTTGTGGCACGTACGCGACATGATTGACGATCATCCGTACGCTATCCGGTTGGAGCGTCAGACTGTAGAAGCCGTATTGGTTTGTAGTTCCCCCCACATCCTGCGCAGCTAAGTACAATGTAGCGCCTACAACCAACTCACCGGTTTCAGCATCGGTTACAATACCACTCACCGTGACATGGTTTTCCTGTGCAACAGCGAAGGGAGAATGTAGTACGGAGAGGTAAACTGCAGCTGTAAACAGGAATGTTAGGCGTGGAACGAGCTGCGGCATACAGTATCTGGCTATTCGCCGGAAGAGATGCGGAATGTGGCTTCGCTCACGGGGCTTTCCTGGTACCCGTACCTAATTGCTTTTGCACGAAGTGTAGTGGTCTGGTCAATCCTGAGTGGTGCAGAAAAAAGCAACCAATCTCCTTCCGTGCCGGTCTCGTCGACAATCGCGTAAGTAATTGAGGCTCCTTGTGTTCCGCTGTACATCGTTATGTCGACGGCGCCGTCAAAAACGCCCCCACTTTGGGTGTGATCCAGACCTCCAGTCTGGATTGCCGTGCGTGAAGTAGCTTGTGGCAGCATGATCGGGGCCCCTGTGACGGGCTGTTCTCCGTTCGGCCACATAGATTCAACCATGTCCAATTCAGATCGGAATCCCCAGTCCCCACTCATCACGATCCAGCTGTCAAGGGCCTGTTGTAGGCGCGCGAGCTCGTCCTTGTAGGTCGGATTGTACGCAAGATTACGAACCTCATATGGATCTTCAGCCGTGTCATAAAGCTCGTGAACCGGACGACGTGAGCGCATCCAAAGCGTTTGGGGGCCGGTTAGCGCGCCGTCTGCATGAAGTCTAAAGAGCTCTTGCATCGTGGGCATTGCGTTCGCGAAGGCCATCCAGAGCGCGTACGGTTTTTCCGTTCGGTAGTTGCGGATGTATTTGTATCGCGTATCCCGTACAGCTCTTACGAGATCGTACTGCTCATCAAAACGATCCCTTGCTGCGTAGACATATTCGTGTGGAGGTTTATTGCCGGCGAAGTCTCCCAGTATGGCCCGTCCCTGAATGTGAGCTGGCGGCTCAATCCCCGCCAGTGAGAGTACAGTGGGCGCGAGATCGAGAAAGCTCACAAGCTCTTGATTGACATCGGGCGTCTGGCCCGGTGTATGGATGATCATGGGAACATGCAGGCCGGAATCGTACAGCCACCGTTTATGGCGTGGTAATCCATCACCGTGATCGCTCCAGAAAAACACGATCGTATTATCCAGTAGACCGTCCTCCTCCAATTGGTCAAGAATCATACCTGCTTGAGCATCCATAACCGCGATATTGTCGTAATGCTGTGCAATATCGCGTCGCACGACGGGTGTGTCTGGATAATAGGGTGGTACGATAACTGCGTCAGGATCGGTTTCAAGCGGTGCAGGCGCAGGCACTGCAGCGAAGGCAGGCAGTCCCATGGCTTCCATGGCCGCTTCAGGGTCCGGCCAGATGCGGCTTTCGTGCGTTATCGTAAAATTAAACACCGAAAAAAAGGGTTGATCGGGATCCCGGCGGCCACGCCAATGGGCCTCAGAGCTGGATTCGTCCCAGGCTGTGGTTGGAGTTTCAAATTGGTAGTCCTCCTTCACATTATTGGTCGTGTAGTAGCCGGCTGCACGCAGATATTCCGTAAAGGTCTTAACATAATGAGGAGGGACCACACTGTACGGTGTGGGCTCGGGTGCAAACGGAGCTCCCGAGAGAGTCCTCATATGATGTGCTCCAAGACTGACTTGATGCATGCCGGTGATAATGGCTGCGCGGCTGGGGGAGCAGACCCCCGCAGTGGTAAATACACGTGTGTAGCGTGTACCACGACTAGCCAGTGAGTCCAAGTTAGGGGTTCGCGCAACGGGATCCCCATAGGACCCGAGTCTCGGTCCCATATCTTCGGCTGAAATCCAGACAATATTCGGGCGTTCCAGCGTAGCCGGTTCTTCAACCGCGCTTTCCGGTGCGGCACACGCGCACAACAGAATGGGAAGAAGCCCAATACGTATATATGATCTCATGCGTCAGTACTGTCAGGTTCGACCGGGCTCAAGCTGAGACCGGTATTTATGTATAGTTCGGGCGCGGCAGACTGCAAACGCTCTGTCCCTGCCTCGGTGGTATTGGTTTGCCAAAGGTAGAGGGACTGCAGCTCGGGTAATTCCTCGAGATGAACCAGTCCAGAATCGGACACTGCTGTGCCATAAAGATTTAGATACTCCAAGTATTCCAAGTTGCTCAGATGCGCCAATCCCTCATCGGTAACCGAGGTCTGCTGTAGATGCAGGCGCGTTACATGCGGCAGATCTGCGATCACCTCTACCAGATCGTTTCCAGCCTGGGAGCGTCCAAGATCAAGCCACGCGATATTGGGGGCGAGCCGCAATAGCGCTTCACGCAATTCACTCGTACCTGTGCACGCTTCCAGGTCCATGCAGCGTACCTGCAGGTACGGCTCATTTTCAGCCAAGGGTGTGACGGATAATCCCAGGTTAGCGAGTGCAACGATATCCATGGAATCCGGCGGAGCGGTATCCAGCGCGAAGATTCCGGTCCGGATTTCGTCCAGCCCCATGCCATCCACAATAGTTTGGACAACGGGTGACCACTCAGCGTCCGGGAGGAGCTCCTCAAAAGAGGCGCCCGCGTCAATCCACCATCGCAGCAGCTCGGCTTCCGCCACGGACAGCTGTGGGCTCTCAATGGGCGGCATATGGTCGTCCGAATTGAGCGGTAGCCACACGCGGTGGATAAGCTCACTCTCATGCGCGCGACCAGCGACAATGGGTGGGCCGTCATCTCCGCCCTCGCTGATAAATTCGGGAGTATCCAAACGCAGTCCACCCCGTTGGGCGTTAGCACCGTGACACGATACACATCTGGATTCAAGGATGGGTGCAATCAGCGCAGTATACGTAGAGGTTTCCGCGGGATTCTCCAACAGGAGACGTCCGATATCGGCTTTTTTGGGTAGTCCTGCAATCTGGCGCAAGCCATCCGGCATATAGCGGGATAAATGATCTGGGCCATGTGTCAACACGCCCCCAAAATGTCCGGTAAGTGCAACCCCGAATAGCAGGAGCCCTAACGATATACCGTACATACGGGGTTCCCAGTGTTTAAGCCAGCGTTCTGAGAGGCCTGGCCAGGCTTTGTACAGGTAAGCCAGCGAAGCAAACAGGACGACCAGTATCCCCATGCGCTTATGCCAGGCTAGCTGGCTAGCGGAATAGCCACCGCCCTGGGCCAGGTATAGACCGAAAATAACGGCCACGATAGAACTCCAGACACCGATATACAGGAGTGCCAGAATTCCTATATCATACCGTCCTCGCCAGGCTGGCCTCAATGAGAGACACTCAAGCAGGATAGCCACCACCAGGATCCCAATCGGCAGATGTACAATGACGGGGTGAAATCGTCCCAGAAACAGGCTGAAGTCACTTGGTCGCCCAGAGCCCGGTACGGCTACCAACATTACTACCAGCAGGGCGAGGCCTGCACACATCCAGAACACGGACTGCTTCATAGTGCCAACAAGAAAATAGGTTTAGTTTTAGTTGAGAAGTACTAGGCCAGGACCTGGTGCACAACATGTCCGTGCACATCGGTCAAGCGAAAGTCTCGGCCTTGGAAGGGGTAAGTTAATCGCTCGTGATCAAATCCAAGAAGATGCAGGATCGTAGCTTGCAGGTCGTGGACATGTACCTGACCACTCACAGTGCTGTATCCGATTTCGTCTGTTTCACCATGCGTGATGCCGCCCTTAACGCCGCCACCAGCCATCCACATCGTATAAGCGTCGCTGTGATGATCCCGCCCGACAAAGGGGTTGTCTGTTCCGGAGCGGTTTTCCAGCATCGGTGTTCGCCCAAATTCTCCGCCCCAGATCACCAGGGTTTCTTCGAGCAGGCCGCGTTGTTCCAAGTCTTCTAGGAGTGCAGTTACCGGACGATCAGTTTCGCGGCAGCGCTCCAGGAAACCCACATTCAGGGCTTCACTTTCGCCTGCACCGTGTGAGTCCCAACCCCAGTGAAATAACTGAACGAAGCGAACCCCCCGTTCCACCAGCCTTCGTGCGAGAAGACAGTTATTACTGAATGCCGTTTCGCCGGGTGCGGTGCCGTACAACTCATGTATGTAGGCAGGTTCACGGCTGATGTCCATGGCTTCCGGCACGGAGGTTTGCATGCGGAAAGCCATTTCATACTGTGCAATGCGTGTGAGAATCTCGGGATCACCTACCTCCTCGTACTGTTGCTGATTGATCGTATTGATGGCATCAATGGATTTACGCCGCAGGTCACGCGGTATGCCCTCCGGGTCGCCCAAAAACAAGACCGGATCCCCTTTGGTTCTGCACTGCACTCCTTGGTATACTGTGGGCAGAAAGCCACTTCCATACACACTGGCGCCCGCGTCCGGCGCAGCTCCACCGGAAAGCAGAACGACAAATGCAGGCAGGTTCGCATTCTCGGTACCAAGCCCATAGGTTACCCAGGATCCCATACTCGGTCGGCCAAGGCGGGCGTAGCCCGAATGGACTAACAGTTGTGCTGGAGCGTGGTTGAATTCATCAGTGCGCATAGCCTTGAGGAAGGCGATCTTATCCGCGACGCGCCCCAAGTGCGGGAGGTGGTCCGAGATCCAGGCGCCCGACTCTCCGTGTTGACGAAAGTTGGCTTGGGGTCCCAGCATTTTTGGTATGCCCCGGATAAATGCGAAGCGCTTGCCCTCCAAAAGCGATTCGGGACAGTCCTGGCCATGCAGTCGCGCGAGTGTGGGTTTGTAGTCAAACAACTCCAATGGAGAGGGGCCGCCGGCCATATGCAAAAAGATCACACGTTTGGCACGCGGAGCAAAATGTGGCTTACGCGGTGCCAATGGATCGGGAGAGCCAGTCGGATCAGTCGCTCCGGCGGCACCAAGTGAGGCAAACGCCATCGCCCCGAGTCCGGCACCCGCGGACTTCAGGAAGTGACGACGCGTTACGTGCCCCAGGTATGCGTGTTGGGTTTCTTTAGCAAGACTCATGATAAATTGGAGATCGTCCAGTCTTAATCATAGCATATTGAATTTAGGGAGAATGCTGCAGTCATGGAGGAGCACAAGATCACGCTTTCATTATGAACTGATCAAGGTTAAGGATTGCATTGGCGACAACGATCAGCGCTGCCAACTCAGCAGATCTCTGGTCTCCGGTTAATGTAATTGCATCGCTCTCGCGTTCAGTGTAATAGGCTATGGCATCATGATATAGGGGTTCGAGTGTGTTGAGCGTTTCCTGGTCCGGTGCCACTCCCATGGCGTATATATATCCCGCTTCAAGGGGGGGGTCGGAATTTAGCATACGCTGGGCTAACGCTTGCGCTGCCTCAAAAAACACGGGATCATTCAGCGAGACCAATGCCTGAAGGGGCGTGTTGGTTCTTATCCTTCGAGATACACAAAACTCGCGGCTGGGACTGTCAAATGTCGTCATAGACGGGTATGGTACGGTGCGCCGCCAGTACGTATAAATCCCGCGCCTGTACCGATCATCCCCTTGGCTGGTTTGCCATCGGCGGGCGTCGTAAGGGTTATTCCAGAGCCCTTCCGGTTGAGGAGGCATTACACTCGGACCATACATTGAGGGGCTTAGCAGCCCGCTCACGTAGAGTGCCTGATCCCGGATCTGTTCTGCGCTCAGACGGAAGCGGGCACCCCGTGCCAGCAGCCGGTTTCGGGGATCTTTGACTTCCAGTTCATTGGTCACGTGTGAGGACTGCCTGTACGTCGAAGAAGACACTATAGAACGCAGCAATGACTTGACGCTCCAGGAGTGATCTTCCATAAAGCTGACCGCCAAGTAATCCAGTAAGTCTGGATGTGAGCGTTCAAGCCCCTGAGTACCAAAATCTTCCAGTGATTCGATGAGTCCAATCCCATAGAGTTGTTCCCAAAATCGATTTACCGTTACCCGTGCGGTGAGCGGATTGTCTCCGCTGACCAGCCACTGTGCCATTCCCAGACGATTACGAGGAGCATCCTCCGGCATTGGAGGTAATGCATCGGGCGTATCGGGTTCAACCTGTTCGCCTTTCAGCAGAAAGCTGCCCCGTTCGAACACATGTGTGCGTCGCTGGAAGGGGAGTTCCTGCATGATGGGGGTATGGACCGCGTTTAATGCTCGCAACGCCCGCTCTTTTTCCGCTTTTTCAGAACGCAGCCGCTCAAGTTCAGGATCGTCACTGACACTGGCGTAAATGTGGTCCAATGTCCATCGCTGACCATCTCCTCGCTGCTCTTCTGGGGTCGCCACAACCCGCTTGACCTCATTTTGAAGCATAAGTCGGACGCGGCCAATGATTTCGGGTTGGTCCAGCGTCGTCTCCCATTCACGCCGCTCTTCAGCCAGTGCATTGGAGCGCACGCGGGCAATGATGTCCTCTTCAAGTTGGGCAATGTTCTCCAGGAGTTTGTTTCCCTGTTCGGCTACCTCTTCCTCAAACAAGGGGAGGGTTGGATATTCGGTGTCCAGATCCCGGTCGGCGCTGCTGTTGAAGAAGGCAAAGAACTCGTAATACTCCTCGTGTGTGAATGGGTCATACGGGTGGCCATGGCACTGAACACATGCGAACGAGGTCCCCTGCCAGACTTCCCAGGTCGTGTTCACGCGATCAATGACCGCCGCTACGCGAAATTCTTCATCGTCTGTTCCCCCTTCGGTGTTGGTCATAGTGTTGCGGTTGAAGGCGGTCGCGATGCGCTGGCTTTCGGTCGCGTTCGGCAAAAGATCCCCTGCTAACTGTTCAATCGTGAATTGATCGAATGGCAGATCATCATTGAAGGCCTGAATGACCCAATCCCGATAACGCCAAATGGTCCGGCCTATATCTTTTTCATATCCCTTGGAGTCAGCGTATCTTGCGAGGTCCAGCCACATAGCCGCCCAGCGCTCACCGTATGCCGGGGAGGCCAGTAGCGAATCTACATAGGTCTCGTACGATCCACCGTCAACACAGACCCGTCTCACGTCTTCCGGTTTTGGGGGCAGGCCAATCAGGTCCAGTGTGACTCTCCGGACAAGCACGGGGCATTCCGCTTCGGGAGAAGGTGACAACTCTTCTTTGTCCAGCCGGGAAAGTACAAAGTAATCCAGCGGCTCACGCGGCCACGCGGGATCAGATACGTCCGGTAAGGACGGTCGCTCGGGGGTGACGTAAGCCCAGTGATCCTCCCATTGGGCCCCTTCTTCAATCCAGGTGTGCAGAATTTCAATTTGCTCAGGTGTGAGCGGGTCATCATCCTGAGGCATCCGATGCTTCGGATCTGCAAGCGAAACGCGTCGCAGCAGTTCGCTTTCGTCGGGCTTAAGGGGGACGATTGCACGTTCGCCCGATTCTGCTGCGGCAAGTGCTTCATGTCGGAAGAGCAGGCTTAGATCTGCCTGGCGGCGGATGCCTCCATGACAATTCACGCATCGCTCATTCAGTATAGGGCGAACCTGCTCATTAAAGCTGATCTCTGGAGCACGACCGCAGCCATTGAACACAGAAACAGCAACCGTGACCACGATGTACCCGGCAATGAGATGCTTCATACAATCAGAGGTTTGACGACCGTACCATGCACATCCGTGAGGCGGTAGCGGCGGCCCTGATACTTAAAAGTAAGTAGCTCATGATCAATTCCAAGTAGATGCATCAGGGTTGCTTGCAAATCATGCACGTGCACCGGGTCACGAACCACATTGTAGCCAAGATCATCCGTTTCACCATAGCTGAAACCGGATCGCACGCCTCCACCGGCCATCCACAGTGTGAAACATCGGGGATGGTGATCGCGACCGTAATCTTCATCTGTTAGGCGCCCTTGGCAGTAATTGGTGCGCCCGAACTCTCCTCCCCAGATGACCAGGGTATCGTCCAGCAGGCCCCGTTGTTTGAGGTCTCGCACGAGAGCAGCCGAGGGTTGGTCGGTTTCTCTTGACTGGACTTTAATACCGGATGGCAGTCCCCCATGATGATCCCATCCCTGATGGAAGAGCTGGATAAAGCGTACTCCCCGTTCGGCCAGACGCCGGGCCAAAAGACAGTTGGCGGCAAAGGTGCCGGGCTCCCGGGCATCTTCGCCGTAGAGGTCGAAGATATAATCCGGCTCATTGGAAAGGTCCATCACATCGGGCACAGAGGTTTGCATACGATAGGCCATTTCGTACTGAGATATCCGTGACTCAATACGCTCCCATCCGGGTGCGCCTTCTTTCAGTTGATGCAATTCCCGAAGGCGATCAAGTTGCATTCGTCGCTGTTTTGAAGAGACGCCATCAGGGTTGCTCAGATATAGCACGGGATCCACTCCGCTTCTGAACTGCACTCCCTGATGTTGTGATGGCAGGAACCCATTCCCCCAGAGTCGGGCATAGAGTGGTTGTCCTCCCTTGTCTTTCGTGATTAGCACACAAAATGCCGGCAGGTTTTCGTTTTCGGTTCCGAGCCCATAGCTGAGCCATGATCCGAAGGACGGCCGGCCCGCAATCTGTGATCCTGTAAGAAAGAATGTAATTGCCGGATCGTGGTTGATCGCCTCGGTGTGCATGGATTTAACGAAGCATAACTCATCCACAATCTCTGCAGTGTACGGCATCAGTTCGCTCACCCAGGTTTTGCTCTCTCCATATTGGGCAAAAGAAAAGTGTGAGCGGGCCAGGGGCAACCTGTTCTGAAAGCCAGTCATTCCGGTAAGCCGCTGTCCCTTGCGCACGGATTCAGGCAATTCCTGCCCGTGCATGGCATTAACCTGTGGCTTATGGTCAAACAGTTCGAACTGTGAGGGGCCACCGCTCTGGAACAGGTAAATGATTCGTTTGGCGCGCGGGATCAAGTCCGTCCCAGTGGCCAGGGACGGATTTACTAGCGAGGACAACGCAAGCCCGCCCAGCCCCATGCCAAGGCGCCCCAAAAACTCCCTGCGAGTGCTGAGGGGGCTATAATTACAACAGTCATGCATCAGTACTTCTCAATAACTTCATCAAAGGAGAGCAATGTATTGGCAACCATGGTATGTGCAGCCCATTCAACAGGGTCTAGCCCGGCTTGCAGTTGGGACTCCCCGGTTTCTAACAGTCGCCTGGCCGCCTTGGGGTCCTTGGAAAATTCCTCAAGCTGTTCAGCGTATAGTGATTGCAATGCTTTCGTTTCGGATGGATTCGGGCTACGTCCGGTTAGCAATTTAAATCCCAACGCAATTTGATCTTCAAGTGTTTCCATCCCGAGCATGCGGGCGGCTATGTGACGGGATGCTTCCACATACTGTGGGTCATTGAGCAGAACCAGGGCCTGCATAGGGGTCGCTGTGCGCTGACGCCGCATCACACACTGTGCACGAGTTGGCATATCAAAAGTGATCAGGGAAGGAGGTGGGGAAGTGCGCTTGAAGAAGGTGTAAAGTGTGCGCCGGTAGAGGTCAGAGCCTGAGCCCTGCTCATACCTGATCCCGATCCCGTGCTTTTCCTGCCAGAGTCCTCCCGGTTGATACGGTTTAACGGCAGGTCCACCTAGCGTTCGGTCAAGAAGTCCACTGACTGCAAGTGCCTGGTCGCGCACCATTTCTGCACTCAGGCGAAGTCTGGGGCCTCGTGCGAACAACTTATTGTCGGGGTCAAGGTCAAGGAGTACAGGACTAGCTTCAGATTGCTGGCGATAGGTGGCACTCGTCACGATCAGGCGCTGCATAGCCTTAATATCCCATCCCGAGTTAACGAATGTCGTGGCCAGATAATCCAGCAGTTCAGGGAAGGAGGGCAAGGCGCCCTGTCGTCCAAAATCTTCAGGTGTGGAGACAATGCCGGTTCCAAAGTACTTCTGCCAATACCGGTTCACTGCAACCCGGGCAGTAAGAGGATGCTCTGGATGAAACAACCATCTGGCCAAACCGAGGCGGTTTTGAGGTGCATCATCGGGGAAAGGCAGGATGGCATCTGGTGTGTGCGGTTCAACGCGCTCCCCCTTTGCGTCGTACTGGCCACGGTTCAATATGTACGCTGGTCGTGGGGGGGACATCTCCTCAGTGACCATGATTGCCGGTATACCTTCAAGGAGGGTGTTCTCCTTTTCGCGCAGGGCTTGGAGGGCAGCCTGAGCGCGCTGCCAAGGTGTCACTTCATGTGCCAGATACCATTGAAAAAGATCGTCTCGATCTGCGGTCACTTCTGTTCTCCCTGCCAGGCGCGCAACTTCAAAGCCATACAGCCTCTGATCGTACAGGCGTAATTCATCAACAGCTCCGTTACGCAGGCCGCTGTCGTGGTGTCGGTAGGCGATTTGCAGGGGGACCTTCAAATCGTCGTATATGATATCCCGGGTAAGACCATCACGCACGGTTTCTACATCGGCGAGTAGCCCATTGAGGTACAGGCGCACACCGGAGGCGCGGCTGGATCCATCGTAGGTCATGGCTACATGCGTCCAATCCCCAAGCAGGAGAGCATCAATCGTTTGGATGCGCAAGGCATTTTGGGGCCACATATGGGCCAGTTGCGCCACGAGGCGACCATCCCGGAGTACAAGCTCCCAGCCGTGGCTCCCGACATCCTGTGCAGCCAGCGTGCGATGGACGATGGCACCTGTATCCTCTCCCGGATTGATCCAGAGACTTACGGTAAAGGGTTGTGTCCGCCGGAATTCACCCATATCTGCGAAGGAGAAACCGCTCTCACCGTCAAAGGCCATCGCCTGCCCCTGGTACCCAGGCACTATATCTGGGGTGAAGACGGCTGTCCCCTGTTTGCCATCCTGGCATGGTAATGTTGGTCCGTTCAGGCGTTCAAACTCGCAGGAAAGAGTGGGCCTGGGGTCGGTATCCGGCGGTAATGACGGGTACCGGGAAGTAAAGCCCAGCCTCGACATTTCCGCTATATTGCCAACTGCACGCTCAGCTGATTCAATCTCACGCGCGAGACGATCCAGTTCCTCCTGATCATCCGGCGTAGGCAAATCCAGTGCTGGCACGGGCACTGCATACGGTGAAGTCTGCCCGGATTCGTCCACATTGTTAAAAAAACTGAAGAGCCCATAGTAGTTGGCTTGCGTAATCGGATCGTACTTGTGATTGTGGCAGCGTGCACATTCAAGGGTCAGGCCCATGAATGCCGCCCCCATCGTATTGACGCGATCCGCCACGTATTCCGTGCGCAACTCTTCTTCAATAATGCCCCCTTCGTTAGTCTGGCGGTGGTTACGGTTGAAGGTGGTCGCCAACCGTTGGTTCAGTGTTGCATTTGGCAGTAGGTCTCCCGCAAGCTGCCAGGTAGCGAACGTATCAAAGGGCAGGTTCTCATTGTAGGCTTCCACGACCCAGTCTCTCCACGGCCACACGTACCGATCCCCATCATTTTGATATCCATGTGTGTCCGCGAATCTAGCGATATCCAGCCACATAGAAGCCATGTGCTCTCCATAAGCCGGAGAGTCAAGCAGCCGATCAACAACCTTTTCATAGGCATGAGCAGAGGTATCTGCAAGAAAAGCGTCCAGTTCCTCCAACGTTGGGGGAAGACCAGTTAGGTCAAGTGTAACGCGTCGAAGGAGCGTGCCTGGGTCTGCCTCTGGAGCCGGGGTCAGTTCTTCCGACTCAAGACGCGCCAGCGTGAAGTGGTCAATTCCGTTGTTCGGCCAATCCGATTGTTGGACGGTCGGCAAGGGTACATCAGCAGCCGGCAGGAAGCTCCAGTGCGGTTTCCATTCGGCTCCCTGTTCAATCCAGCGACTGAGGAGTGCAATTTCGTGGTCAGATAGTGAAAGTTTCGATTCCAGCGGGGGCATGCGCACGTCTGGATCATCGGAGTGAATACGCGAATATAGACGGCTCTTTCTGAGGCTTCCAGGAACGACGGCGTATCCCCCGGAAGCAAGACGCTCCTGCTTTGCCCCAGCCTCCTCGTCCAGACGCAGGCCGGCCTGCCGTGCGTTGGCATCAGGACCATGGCAGGCGTAACAGCGGTCCGAAAGGATCGGCCGGACGTGAAAATTGTAGTCAACGACTTCCGGCAACGTTGCATCCCGTGGATGCAGTTCGCTCCCGCACCCGGCTGTAATCAGCAGGGTTATGCAAACCGCAAAAGGGATGATTTCAGGCCAGGAGATCCTTAACGACATGGCCATGCACATCTGTTAGTCTATACCGGCGTCCCAGAAACTCCCTGCGAGTGCTGAGAGGGCTACAATTACCACACGCATGCATCAGTACTTCTCAATAACTTCATCAAAGGATAGCAATGCATTGGCGACCATGGTATGTGCAGCCCATTCAACAGGGTCTAGTCCCGCTTGCAGTTGAGACTCTCCGGTTTCCAACAGCTGCTTGGCCGCTTCGGGATCCTTTGAAAATTCCTCAAGCTGTTCAGTATATAGAGTCTGCAATGCTTTCGTTTCGGATGGATCTGGACTTCGTCCGGTTAACAGTCTAAATCCAAACGCAATTTGATCTTCAAGTGTTTCCTTTCCGAGCATGCGGGCGGCAATATGACGGGATGCTTCCACGTACTGCGGGTCATTGAGCAGAACCAGGGCCTGCATGGGGGTCGCCGTACGCTGCCGCCGCATCACACACTGTGCGCGTGTTGGCATGTCAAACGTGATCAGAGAAGGAGGTGGGGAAGTGCGCTTGAAGAAGGTGTATAGTGTGCGCCGGTAGAGGTCAGGGCCTGAGCCTTGCTCATACCTGATCCCGGCCTTTTCCTGCCAGAGTCCTCCTGGCTGATACGGTTTAACTGCAGGTCCACCGAGCGTTCGATCAAGAAGTCCACTGACGGCAAGTGCCTGATCGCGCACCATCTCTGCACTCAGGCGAAGTCTGGGGCCTCGTGCCAACAACTTATTATCGGGGTCAAGCTCCAGGAGCTTGGGAGTAGCTTCAGACTGTTGGCGGTAGGTAGCGCTGGTCACGATCAGGCGCTGCATAGCCTTGATGTCCCATCCCGAGTTAACGAATGTTGTGGCCAAGTAATCCAGCAGTTCAGGGAAGGATGGCAGTGCGCCCTGTCGTCCAAAATCTTCAGGTGTGGAGACAATGCCGGTTCCGAAGTACTTTTGCCAATATCGGTTCACTGCAACCCGGGCGGTAAGTGGATGCTCTGGATGAAACAGCCATCTGGCCAAGCCGAGGCGGTTTCGAGGTGCATCATCGGGGAAAGGCAGGATAGCTTCTGGTGTATGTGGTTCAACGGGCTCCCCTTTTGCATCGTACTGGCCACGGTTCAATATGTACGCGGTCCGTGGGGAGGACATCTCCTCAGTGACCATGATTGCCGGGATACCTTCAAAGAGGGTGTTCTCTTTTTCGCGCAGGGTTTGGAGAACGGCCTGTGCGCGCTGCCAAGGAGTCACTTCATGTGCTAGGTACCATTGAAAAAGATCGTCTCGATCCGGGGTCACTTCTGTTCTCCCTGCCAAGCGCGCAACCTCAAAGCCATACAGCTTCCGATCGTACAGGCGCAGTTCATCAACAGCACCGCTACGCAGGCCGCTATCTCGAAATCGGTACGCGATTTGCAGGGGGACCTTCATATTTTCGTACGTGATATGTCGGGTAAGGCCATCACGCACGGTTTCTACATCAGCGAGGAGCCCATTGACGTACAGGCGCACACCTGAGGCGCGACTGGATCCATCGTAAGTCATGGCTACATGCGTCCAATCTCCGAGCGGGAGGGTATCAATCGTCTGGACGCGCAGGGCATTTTGGGGCCACATATGGGCCAGTTGAGCGACAAGGCGACCGTCCAAAAGTACAAGCTCCCAGCCGCGGCTGCCGGCATCCAGTGCAGCCTGCGTGCGATGTATGATGGCACCTGTTTCTTCTCCCGGATTGATCCAGAGACTTACGGTGAAGGGGTGAGTTCGCCGGAATTCACCCATACCTGCGAAGGAGAAGCCGCTCTCACCGTCAAAAGCCATCGCGTGCCCCTGGTAGCCTGGCACTACATCTGGAGTGAAGACGGCTGTCCCCTGTTTGCCATCATGGCATGGTAACGTTGGTCCGTTCAGGCGTTCAAACTCGCAGGTGAGAATGGGGCTGGGGTCGGTATCTGGCGGCAACGGCTGATCCCAGGAGGTAAAGCCGAGCCTTGACATTTCCGCTATATTGTCAACTGCACGCTCCGCTGATTCAATTTCACGTGCAAGACGATCCAGTTCCTCCTGATCATCCGGCGTAGGCAGGTCTAGTGCGGGCACGGGCACTGCATTCGTAAAATGTGAAGTCTGCCCGGACTCGTCCACATTGTTAAAAAAACTGAAGAGCCCATAGTAGTTGGCTTGAGTAATCGGATCGTACTTGTGATCGTGGCAGCGCGCACATTCAAGGGTCAGGCCCATGAATGCTGCCCCAATCGTGTTAACGCGATCCGCCACATATTCCGTGCGGAACTCTTCTTCAATACTGCCCCCTTCATTAGTCTGGCGATGGTTGCGGTTGAAGGTGGTCGCCAGCCGTTGATTCAGCGTTGCATTTGGCAGCAGGTCTCCCGCAAGCTGCAAGGTTGCGAACGTATCAAAGGGCAGGTTCTCATTGTAGGCTTCCACGACCCAGTCTCTCCATGGCCACACGTTCCGATCCCTATCATTCTGATATCCATGTGTGTCCGCGAATCTAGCGATATCCAGCCACATAGAGGCCATATGCTCTCCATAAGCCGGAGAGTCAAGCAGCCGATCAACAACCTTTTCAAAGGCTTTAGCAGAGGTATCTGCGCGAAAAGCGTCCAGTTCCTCCAACGTTGGGGGAAGACCGGTTAGGTCAAGTGTGAGGCGTCGAAGGAGCGTGCCTGAGTCCGCCTCAGGGGCCGGGGTCAATCCTTCCGATTCAAGACGTGCCAGCGTAAAGTGGTCAATTCCGTTGTTCGGCCAATCTGATTGATGGACAGCCGGCAAGGGTAAATCAGCAGCCGGCAGGAAGCTCCAGTGTGGTTTCCATTCAGCTCCCTGCTCAATCCAGCGACTGAGTAGTGCAATTTCGTGGTCAGATAGTGAGAGTTTCGATTCCGGTGGGGGCATGCGCACCTCTGGATCATCGGAGTGAATACGGAAATGCAGACGGCTCTTTCTAAGGCTTCCCGGCACGACAGCATATCCACCGGAAGCGAGACGCTCCTGCTTTGCCCCAGCCTCCTCATCCAAACGTAGGCCGGCCTGCCGTGCGTTGGCATCAGGACCATGACAGGCGTAACAGCGGTCCGAAAGGATCGGCCGGACGTGAAAATTGTAGTCAACGACTTCCGGCAACTTTGCATCCCGTGGATGCAGTTCATTCCCGCACCCGGCTGTCATAAGCAGGGTTATGCAAGCTGCAAATGGGATGAATTTAGGCCAGGAGATCCTTAACCACATGGCCATGCACATCTGTTAGTCTATACCGGCGTCCCTGGTGACGAAATGTGAGCCGCTCATGTTCAATGCCCAGCAAGTGGAGAATGGTCGCCTGGAAGTCGTGCACATGAACGGGGTTCTGTGTGATGTTGTATCCCAGGTCATCGGTGGCTCCGTAAGTGAGGCCAGGCTTGATCCCGCCCCCGGCCATCCAGATGGTGAAGCATCGCGGATGGTGGTCTCGTCCATAGTTTGTTTCTGTGAGCGTGCCCTGTGAATAATTCGTACGGCCGAATTCGCCGCCCCAGATTACCAGTGTATCGTCCAGCAGTCCCCGTTGCTTCAGGTCTGTGACCAGCGCTGCAGATGGTTGATCGGTATCCTTGCATTGCAGCGCAATGTCGTTTGGCAGGTTGCTGTGCTGGTCCCAACCCATATGGTAAAGTTGAATAAAGCGGACATCCCGCTCAGCGAGACGGCGGGCCAGAAGGCAATTGGCTGCATAAGTTCCAGGTGTGCGCGCAGCTTCTCCATAGAGCTCGAACGTTGCTTCGGGCTCGTCTGACAGGTCGGTTACATCGGGCACAGAGGTTTGCATCCGGTAAGCCATTTCGTATTGGGCAATGCGCGACTGGATTTCTGGATCTCCAGTGACGTCATAATGCATTTCGTTCAGGCGGGCCAGATGTTTGAGCATACTGCGCCGGTCACCGGTATTCAGCCCGGGCGGGTTATTCAGGTACAAAACTGGATCTCCTCCTGCCCGGAATTGCACTCCCTGATGCAGTGCTGCCAGAAACCCGTTGCCCCAAAGACGGGAATAGATGGGTTGCGGGCGCTGGAGCCCGCGGGACAGGAGTACACAGAAAGTAGGCAGGTCCTCATTGGAGCTGCCCAGCCCGTAGCTCAGCCAAGCGCCCATACTGGGGCGTCCAGGTTGTTGCGAGCCGGTTTGGAAGAAGGTAATAGCCGGGTCATGATTGATTGCCTCGGTGTACATGGACCGCACAATACAGAGCTCATCGGCAATTTTGGAAGTGTAGGGTAACAGATCACTGATCCATGCGCCGCTGTTACCGTGTTGTGCAAACGAATTTAAGGAAGGCGCAAGAGGCAGTGAATTTTGGTAGGCGGTCATGCCGGTCAGGCGCTGTCCCATCCGGATAGATTCCGGTAGGTCCTGCCCTCTTCTTTGCTGAAGTGTGGGCTTATAGTCAAAGAGTTCAAGCTGGGATGGCCCACCGCTTTGGAAGAGATAAATTATTCGGCGCGCCTTGGGGGCAATGTGAGGGGAATTTAGTATTCCCCGAAAAGCTGAGCCTGCGGCCAATTGATCGGATGTTTGGGCACATCCCATCAGGGATGCGAGGGCTGCACCGCCTATTCCAAGACTCAGTTTCGAAAAGAAGTGTCGCCGGTTCATGCAACACCCGGCATCATAGAAGGGATCACTCATCGGTACTGAGCCTCGTCCAAATTCAGGATAGTACTGGTTACAACAGTCATTGCAGCCAGTTTCACAATGTTGTTGGTAAGCCTGAGCGGGGTTATTCCAACCGACACCAGGGCACGTGCGCTGGCTGGGTCCTGTTCAAATTTACGCGTTTGTTCCTCCAGAAGATCGGTGAGCGTGTCGAGCTCTTCTGCCTCCGGTGATCTGGAGGTGAGCCAGCGAAAGGCCTCTGCAATCTGCTCTTGCGGACTTGTGCCTTCGCCCGCAAGCATGCGAGAGGCAAGCGCACGCGCTGCTTCGACATACTGTGGATCATTCAAAAGCACCAGAGATTGCAGCGGTGTCGCAGTAGTTTGCCGCTCCACTGTACAGATCGACCGCTCCGGGGCGTCAAAGGTCAGCATTGCCGGCGGCGGGATCGTTCGTTTCCAGTAAGTATAAAGGCTGCGCCGGTGAACATCTGGGCCGGGGCGATAGCGATTCTCACCAATCTGGTTCGCAAGTGCCCTCCAGAGTCCAGCAGGTTGATAGGGGCGTACGGGCTCTCCGCCAATCGTCGGGTTCAGCAGATTACTGACCAGTAGCGCATTGTCGCGCATCATTTCGGCAGACAATCGCTTGCGAGGAGCACGTGCTAACAGCATGTTGTTTGGATCCCGCTCCCGAAGGATTCGTGTCATTCGGCTGCTTTGACGGTAGGTAGCAGACAGGACGATCTCTCTGATCAATGCCTTAGTGTCATAATCCAGGTCAATGAACCTTGTAGCCAGATAATCAAGTAGTGCTGGGTTAGAGGGTAGTGCGCCCTGACTACCAAAGTCTTCTGGTGTATGAACTAATCCTTCTCCAAAGAGCAGTTGCCAGAGGCGGTTTACAGCTACACGTGCGGTCAGTGGATTTTCTTCATGCACAATCCACTGCGCAAGTCCATACCGGTTACGCGGCAGACTATCGGGAAAGGAAAAGATTGCTGCCGGGGTCCCCGGTCCCACGGAATCCAGGGGAGCATCATATGCCCCGCGATCCAGAACATGCGTGGTGCGTGGTTCGGGCATCTCTTCCATGACCATAACATTGGGTACACGTCTCAGTGCACGCCGAAGGCTGTCCAACGCAGCATTTGCTGCATTCAATCCGGGATCGTAGTGGGCTTGATAGTGGGCGGTCGTTTGAGTAGCGGGCTCCTGTCCTGCAAGGTAGGCGACTTCCAGGTCCGTGAGTACTCGGGCATGCACATGGAGGTCGTCCAGAGTACCGTCCCTTACCCCTTCAATATCACCTATCGTGCGATTGCGGTGAGTCCAATTGCCTGCAAGGAGCCCGTTTCCGTTCAGTATACTTTCACGCGCAAGCGAGTCTTCGTTAACATGAACACGGCTTGAAATGCCATTCAGGTACAGGGTAACTCCTTGTGCGTGTCCACTGCCATCGTAGGTGGCGGAGATATGGGTCCAGGTATCTGCCGGGATTTCTTGTGTGGTCTGCACAGAAATCTGATGGTTTCCGTCGTGTATCAAGCGAAGTCGAAGCCAACCTTCTTTGGTACGTGCTAGGTCGTAGCCACCACGCTTTTGCTCCCCGTTTCGTTTGGAGAACAGTGCAATATCTTTTGGCTGGTCTTGGATGAGTATCCAGGCGCTCAGTGAGAACCGATCGTACCACTCAAAGTCAGCATCTAGTCCGAGGTTTAGAAAATTCTGCCCGTCAAAGGTTAATCCATTTCCGCGTTTCCCTTCGGTGACCAGAGGAGGGTCAAGTACTTTTTCCAATCCGGTGTTTGCCAACCCATCCGGGCCCACGCGTGCAAGAGAAACCAGGATGTCCAGGTCGTCCAAGGGCAGGGATGTCAGAAGGCCGGATTCGATGGTTGTCTCAAGATTGGGCTTCCAATCAGGAGGCGATGCACTTTGAGGCCAGTTCGCTACGACTTGCTCAATTGAATCAATTCCCGCTACCGTCTGCGCAATGGAGGCCTCTAATTCGGGATCTTCAAGCCGGATGGCGGGTCTTGGTGAGAGATCAAAATAATTAATCTGGGCCTGTTCATCCACGCCGTTAAAGAAGGCAAACATGCTGTAGTACTCTTCTTGCAGGATCGGATCAAACTTATGATCATGGCACCGTGCACATTCCATAGTTAATCCCAGAAATGCAGTTGCCGTTGTATTGGTTCGATCGGCGACATACTCTGTCAAGTATTCTTCCGCCACTACACCCCCTTCCTGAGTTATGGCGTGGTTGCGGTTAAATCCGGTAGCCAGATGTTGCTCAAAGGTCGCTTCGGGAAGCATGTCGCCTGCAATCTGCCAAATCACGAAGTCATCATAAGGAAGGTTCTCATTAAAGGCCCGTACGACCCAGTCACGCCATGGCCACATTGTCCGAGGGCGGTCGTCCTGGTAGCCGTGCGTATCGGCGTAACGCGCGATATCCAGCCACATGGACGTCATACGTTCTCCGTAGGTCGGACGTGCAAGCAGCTCCTCCACTAAACGTTCGTAAGCATCCTCCCGCGTATCATTCAGAAAGGCGGTAAGCTCGGTCGGAGTTGGCGGCAGTCCTGTCAGATCAAACGTCACACGGCGAAGCAGCTTAGTGCGGTCTGCTTCCTCCGACGGATTAAGTACGGCGGATTCGATGCTATGCAATATGAAATAATCAATGGGGCCGCGGGCCCAGTGTTCATTGCGCACCTCTGGCAGGGTAGGACGCGTGGGTGGTGTGAATGCCCAATGTGGTTTCCAGTCTGCACCCTGGTCAATCCAGCGCTTGATGAGTGCAATCTCGCGTGAGGTAAGAGATAGATTGCTTTCCGGCGGTGGCATACGCCGTTGAGGATCTTCGCTGGAGATATGCTCAACGAGAAGGCTAGCCGCGGCATTGCCGGGTTCAATGATTCGATGTGTTGAATCATCACGGCTTACACCGTAGGCACCTGCCTGAGTATCAAGCCGAAGCTCTGCCTTGCGGACCTGGTCATCTGGCCCATGGCACTTGTAGCAGCGATCTGAAAGTACAGGTTTGATATGCCAGTTGTAATCAACCGTAGCCGGTAGTGTGGATGGGCCCGTTGAAGACTGATTACAAGCAGCCAGCAGGAGCAGTATTACGAGCCAGGATGATCGAAGAATGGACACGGAAAGAAACCCATTGAAATAACCAGACAATTTACAACGCATAGCCGCTTTCTGCCACGTGGAGGAGTCTATGTTTCTGAGAGTGGGATACTCGCTCGCGCGTGTACGATGAGTGTGATACAAATATCGGAGGTGGTCTGGTTTGACCCGGGCAGTATTTATTGACTGTGTTAATACGGACGGCACCATTCCGACAGTCCCCTCTCGACTCGGAGGTGAATGTTTTCGAGATAAACATGATCCTGAGATCCGTGCGCAAACGTTCTTAATTGGCGACGCAGTTCCTACTCAATCCGCATCTGAATCAAAGCTCGGTTTATTTCACTGTAGTCCGCCCCGAATTGCATGGAACCTTGGCTGCAATCTTTATTTAGACTTAATCTAAATAAAGATTGCCCTCATCGGCAACCATATTCTAGAGGGTCTCAGGCGGTTTTTTGCTGGAGGCCCCAAGTTGACACGGGCAAATGGACTTGATTCAATAACAAATGAGGATCGTTTTGTTTTTCTTAACGATGTGGCTAGTCGCAGCTACAGTCAACGCACAGAACTCCAATTCTTGCGGACTCATGGTCATGGCTCATGGCGGTAGTGATCAGTGGAATACTGCAGTTGAATCAGCAGTTATGCCGTTGAGGGAAGAATTTCCGGTAGCTATAGCCTTCGGAATGGCGAATCCAGTCACAATGAAAGCAGCCGTTACAGAATTGGAAGAGCAGCATGTTGATTGTATTGCCGTAGTGCGGCTTTTTGTGTCGTCGCACTCTTTTCTGCATCAGACCGAATACCTCCTTGGTTTGAGAGAAGATCCACCAGCTTTTTTTATTTCTCATGGAAGTCACGCGCATCATGGTTCCAAACCTGTGCCGCTTGAACTTTCATCTAGTGTTATAATTAGTGAGACCGCCTTGCTGGATGCCCCTGAAATGGGAGAGGTCCTTGCCGCGAATGCGCTGGCGCTAAGTGATAGTTCAGGCGCTGAATCCGTAATTATCATCGCACACGGTGCGGGGGATGATAAGGTTAATGCCGAATGGATCCAAAAGCTTGACCTCTTGGCCGACTCTGTTCGGACTACAGGCATTTTCAATGAGGTTGCTGTTCACAGCCTGCGAGAGGATTGGGAAGAAAAGCGCGCAAAGTCGGAGAAAGAAATTCGCCAATTTGTCGAGACATATTCACAGAACAATGGCAGAACGATTGTGCTCCCGTTCAGATTATATGGACTCGGCCCCTATGAGGAGGTGCTTGACGGATTGGCCTACAAATCGAATGGTAGGGGTTTGTTACCCAGTCCAGCTGTGACGGAGTGGATCAGGCGAACTGCCAACGAGTTGTTCGTTGAGCTCGAGGAAATTGCAAGCGCAGAGTAAGGATATCTGCGACCTCGGGCTCTGCAGCAAATCCCGATCGATATTTACGCGACCCCGTTTACGCTCGCAAAACCCTTAGAGATCGCCCAACCGGGTTTTTCAGGACGTCCGTTGGTCGCTAGGAGGCAGACCTAAGGAGGGTCAGATGATCACTGATAGGTAAGCGTAACAGTTGCTGAGGATCCTCCGGCAATCAATCTACATATGTATTGTCCGTGTGGGAGTGGCGAAGCGTCAAAGACGTAACTATATGCTCCCGGTGCATGAAATTCATTTGCCAGCACAGCTACTTCCTGGCCAAGTATGTTGAAGACGGTGATCTCAATATTTGTCGGGTGATCGAGTTGAATATCTATCGTGGTGCTTCCACTGAATGGGTTCGGATAGTTGGGCAGCAATGTGAAGGGTAAGGCCGGCGATGAACCAGCGACATTCAGTTCAATGGCCCCAATAGGAGTCAAGTCCCTCCCATCGAAACCCTCAAAATCTGCACCGTACCGTAGCGCCCTGTACACAGCATTCTGGAGGCGTCGAGAGCCTGGAGGTCCAAACACGGGAATGACATCTCCCTGGGAGAGGGGCCCAGTCTGCACGACGGGATTGACATATTCCCATACCAATGCGTTCGATCCTTCCTCAAGCTCAAAGATGCGGCCAGTCATCCCCTCGGCAACTAAGGTGTTTCCATTGGGGAGGCGTTGTTGGCCTGAGACGAAATCGCTGAAAAACTCATTCGGTGCAGAGAAGCTCCAAACAGACTCAGGATCCTCGTAGGTCCCGTCTATTCCCTGTGCAAACCAGACTGCATTGCTATAGAGGTCTTCCATGTAAGGAAGCTTGAGCTCGTGTACGGTTGAGTAGTCGCCTTCCGGTTGCCCTACACCATTCTCAAATACCATGAGATTGCCTGCTCCCGGCAGGCCATCTGGAATCCACAATACGGAATGCAGAAAATGAAGCGTCTGATCGCTTTCCGTTCCCAAACCGTAATTCCGCGGATTCCCCCAGCGGTACAGAAGTCGTCCACCCAGCCCAAATGTTCCTCCTGTCTGCCCACGCGCTTCCTCTGTTGAAGTGCTGTGATCAATTACCCATATCTCGTCAAGAAAAGAAGCACTGATCGCAATGATGTCAAGTTCCTCATTGAAATCCAGCGCATTGAAATGGAGCCAGTCTCCGCCAATCGATGTGTTCACATCAATGCGTTCTGGATAGTCGGAAATATTTTCAACATAAGTATCCAGTAGCGGCGCATGGTCTTGTGCGAGGTGGTCCCAGGAATCCCACTGCCAGACAATTTCTGCGCTGTCAGCCGGTATAGGCTTAAACTCTACGATACGTTCGCTCAGGATGATGTTCTGATCATCGGCGAGATTGTCCGGGTTGTATCCTGCAGCCAAGATTTCGTCCATATCGCGCACATCCCAGACGATTGCGAGAATGTTTCCGTTTGGCAGGGGGACCACGTCGTGGTGCAGCATGTACTCATCATTCACAAAGTCGTATTGCCATCGGATCGTTCCATCCCATTCTATGATTTCCACACGTCCGGCTCGGCCTTGGACGTTCGTCCACGATTTTGGGGATGCGGAAGCTCTGAGCAGGGCACCATCCGGCAACAGTCTGTTGGTAGCTCCAAATCCAGAATTAACCAGCCAGCGATGTACTGCCCGCCCCTCCATATCAACCAAGTAGACCGAGGGATGAAGCATTGGAGCAATCAGGGTATAGCCCTCAAAAGCTCCAGGCATGTTGCTCATGAGCCCGACGGTACGCTGTTGCGCCTGTACAGTGCCGGGTACAGAGAGCAGTATGAGGAGTAAGCAGGAAGGCATGGATAATCGCATCAGGATTATGCTATTTCTGATCATGACTGTGTAGTTCGTTGAGGGGCTGCACCGCCCTTGGAAACTCTGTTGGATTTCAGAGATTATTGATTGTTTGGATAGATCGGCAGCCGTTCAATACGATGAAACGTGATGCCATATCGTGCTTCAGGGTTGGGGATAGAGGCTTCATACACGACATCTTTCGTTTGGTAATCGACTTCAATTGTTTTGCCATTTGGGCCATCTTCCCAGTTAGCTCCCGGCATAAACACTACATTGTCTTCTTCAGGGTGATAATCGACGTCAGACACAATAGCTGAATAGGTCGTGGATCCGCGTTCTCGACCGTATTCCCAGAGCTGTTGAACGGTCATGGCATCATCATCGATTAGATATTCGACTGCACGGCTGAACACCGGTTGCCCTTGATAGTGACGATTGTCGCCATTGTCAAATACGAGCAATGTTCCGTGGGGGGTTAGTTTCGGGGCATGCTGATACCATGCCCAGGAGAACTCCGAGTGATCAATAAAGCCGTCAAGAACGGCAGGATCTGTGATTGGCTGACCATTTGAATCCAGCGGTTGCAGGAGTTTACTGTTAAGGTCCGTGCCATCACCGGCCGTACCCCAGTTGTTGTGAGGTGCAAGGATCCAAATGACCTGATTGTCGCGTGTAAGCTTGACCGTACCCTGAACACGTCCAGAAACAATTATGGCGTCCTTCGCCTCATCGTATGCCAGACCATTGCCATGAAACCAATCCCGAGCGTTGCTACTCCAAACGCGTCGTCTTCGATTGAGAGATTCTCTAAGATCCCATTCCTGAACAATGTCACCGGTCTCACGATGAATCTCCAGGATATGATCTTCAACGGTTGCTAAACCATGCTTATTGACGGTGGCCAGCAGGTTACCGTTTGGGAGCTCCAAAACATTGTGATGGTATCCGTAGCCAGGCAAGGGCCATTCGTTGACCACTCTGCCCAACATATCCATTTCGACAATACGTCCGCTGCTACCGTCTCCAAAGTACAGGTTCCCATTTTTGAGTCGCTCAATACCTGCATCGTAGAACAGGCTTCCGAGTACGGGATGCGTACTCATATTTGCATACCAGCGGATATTGCCGTGTTGGTCAAACATGAACGGAATTTGAGGTAGACCGCTACCGCTGCGTCCGAAGAAGCTGACCAGATTCATGCCGGGCTTTTTTCGTTCGGTATTCACTCTGACCTGGATTTCCGGCAGTTCGGACAAAAGCTGTGGCGTATCTATGGGTCGGCTCTCTTCTCCCAATAGCTGATTTTCGGCGTCATAGAATCTAATTAGCAGCGTGTTTCGATGTGCGGGAAAGAGCCCGAGTACGGGAAGGCTAAAGGACGTAGCCCGTTTTTCAAAGCGGTGTATGAGTGATTCGAGATCATTACTCAGACCTAAAATCTCAAGCTCCACCTGTACCGGTTCGCTGGTTTCCAGTTGTAGTTCCGCCGCGAGTGGTACATAGCCGGTTGGGTTAAGGATAAGGCTCTCATTCACGATGAAGCTTTCGAGTCCAGGCATTGTTGTTTCCGTGGGGCTACTGTCGCAGCCCAAGGCCCAACAGAGAGCAACAATTATTAACCAAGAGTTCCTGCTAGAAAGAGACATGCATCTTGTTTGTGCCAGTTCGAATCTGATTGCCGGGTTACCTGCCCAAGGTAAGGACTTATCCCGTTGGCAAGCAATGTTTGTGATTGGCTAGCGGTAGTTGTGAAGGAGGACTCTCTACAACCCATACTTAAACTGACAAGCCATGAACATCCGATATTCCCTGTCTGACGAACTGCCCGGTGCCTGTGGGCAAGCCATGGAAACCTCAGTCACTAATAGTCAGCTCCATCAGCACTGGCCTCTTGGGATGCTCTCCATTGGTGCCATTCCGCAACCATTTCATTGAGAATTTCGGGATGGGAGGCAGCCAGATCAACCGATTCAGAGGGGTCGCTGGAAATATCGTACAGTTCAAAAGCTTTACCTCCGTCACTACTGTAGATCTTGTAGGATTCGTTCATCAGGCTGGCTTGTTGCCGGAGCCTGAAAGCAAGGCTTTTTTCTCTCCTCTCCACCGTCCCATTGACGAGGGGCAACAGGTTCACGCCATCATAAGGGCGTTCATATTTCGCTAGATCGATATTCAGGATGCTGGCAATGGTGGGAAAGTAGTCTGAAGTAAAGCAAGGTGCTTCTAGGATACTGCCGGATGCAACCTTCCCGGGCCATTCCATAATGCCGGGGACTCGAATCCCGCCTTCATAAAGGCTTCTTTTCCTGCCTCTGAGTCCCTTGGTGATTCCTTGCGTCCTTCCAGTTACGGTGGTGCCTTCGGGGCCATTGTCGCTGGTGAAGAACAGTACCGTATGGTCCGCCACTCCCAATTCCCGCAGGGATTTTCTCAGGCGCCCCACTTGTTCATCCATTGCAGTCAGCGCTCCGTAGAAGTGTTGCTGATCTTCGGATAAACCTTTGTATTGCACTTTATAACGTTCTCCAGTAATGACAGGCAGATGCGGTGTGTGGAACCAAACAACAGCCAAGAAGGGTTGGTCTTTTTTCACCGCATCTTCAACGAAAGGGATCACCCTGTCCATAATCACCCGGGAATCGTCTCCCTCTAGGTTCTCCTTCACAATCTTATCCGGTGCTGACCAATAGAATGTGTTAAATGGTTCACTTTCCAGCAGGGATGACCGTACATCGCCTGCGGAACGGGGAGGGGTTATCATGGGATTCCAGGTAGGCACTTTTGCTTCTGTCACGAAGTACGTATCAAAGCCATGTTCGGAGGGAGGCGAATAGTGGGCATAATGTTGAGGTCTGCCTCCCCGATTGGAATCAATAGTGTCACGGGTCAATGTTCCTAAATGCCATTTACCAAAAACCCCTGTGACATACCCTGCTTCCTTGCCCAGTTCTGCTATAGTCACTTCTTCAGTTCTTAAATGACCACAGTTAGCGCCGCAGATACCATAGCGCAGCGGGTGGCGCCCGGTCATTACACTTCCACGCGTGGGTGAGCACACTGCCGAAGCCGCATAAAAACGATTGAACACAACGCCATTGGACGCCATCTCATCTATGTTGGGAGTTTTTAGGTGCGGGTGTCCATAATAACCTGTATCTCCCCATCCCTGATCATCCGTCATGATGAGAATAATATTGGGATGTGTTGCTTCCGTTGAGTTTTTCTGGCATGACGCGATGAGTAACGGCAGAAAAAAGACGAGCAATATTCTGGGAATTATATACATCTCAAAGTGCTGGCAATGGCGATTGAAAAAGTACTTGTGCGACCATACGGTACTCCCGAGTTTCCATCTAGATCAGGACAACTGAACTAATGCTAGAATCTATAAAAATGGACGTCACAAAAGTGGATACACAAATTCCAATTGTAGATCTGAATAACACCTTTATACGACGACTGGCCAATTCATTCGCGGAGTGGCTCCCGAACGCTGTGCGGTGCAGATTTCTCAGTCCAGGAGGCCGTTATGTTTGTCTGCTCCTGTATGCAGGCAGGACATCTAACTTCGTTTTGCGTGGTCCGATTTGCGTGCTCTGAGTGCTGGCAGAGCGCCAAGTCTGACCGACTATTCAAGGAAAAAAATCCCCGAAAAAAAACTATAAATGTGCTTGCATCTTTATAGAAAAAGCATTATATACTAACAGGCAATGTGTGACGGGAGTACTTCTGTCACGCTGCTTCGTTATTTCACTCACCAAACCGGGCGTAAAAATGTTGAGAAGAGTTTTAGTCGTTGTGATGGTCCTCTTGGTCCTGATCCAGGGTCTTGGGCCTGACATGATTGGCGGGGGAGTTGTGCCTCTATTGCTGGTCCTTGCAGGGCTTGCGTATGGAGTCCTTGCGACAGATGCCGAGAACCCAACCGTTTACTTAGTGGTCGTGTTAGCGGTTGGAGCTGCTGCAAGTGCAGAAGTGTTATCTCACATACACGAGGTAGGGGCGTATCTTGACAGTATACTAATGGCGACTACGTATCCCTTGTATGCATCCGTAGCCACGATCTTGTGCATACGGACGTACAACCGGGTGAAAGAATAGGAGGCGGGCCGGTTAGATCATTTTGAGATAACTGCGCGACTTATTGATACGACAGGTTGCTTCAAAGCAACCGGGCTCGTTGTTGTCCGTGATTACCCAGAAATGATCGGCTAGCCGTTTGTTTGATTTGATTCAGGAATCAGTGGATCTCGGTGGTATGCCATAGAGCCTGTGGTTGCCTGGTTCAGCAGGTCTTATTGTGGATGGTTTTCTCCGTTGCCGCCGTGTGCGTAGTTGCGGTCAGGTCACGCGTTGTTCCTGCCGATTGGTGCTGGCAGAGGTTCTGACGAGTCAGCCCGCGTCGGGTGGAGATTGGGCCCGCCGAGTTGGACTGGGCGAATGAGGCCCAGCGGCCGGTTGTGCGGTATGGGTGAGATGGCGGCTTTACACGCTTAGCCAAAATAGTGGAGCCAAGGGGAGTCGAACCCCTGACCTCTTGAATGCCATTCAAGCGCTC
>VXLY01000103.1 GCA_009841335.1 Rhodothermaceae bacterium
AGGGCGTGCTCACTGCGTGGTTCTTCATCAGGTCGGGCAGAATGTGCGGCTTTGCCAAGCTAGAGAGCCTCTTGCAAAATTCCTCTGTTGGGTAATTTTTTGAAGGATTTTGAAAGAGGTTCAATGGACTGACGTTCTTCCTCTGGGAACCCGTAAGATCGTACTCTAAAGGAATTGTATCCAAAGATAACAATTCAGCAAACATGAACCCCGGCGCGGGGATCAACTTGTTCATAAAGTGAGCGTAACGCAAACACACCCTGACAAACAAAACAATGGAAATTCTCGGTCATATACCTGAGACCATCTAGATAGCATCCCTAAGTTTCTTAGGCGGGTGCCTAGCAGTATTTCTTGCACACCACTTGTCTGGTCGAGACCGTAGATACAACCCCTACGGAACACAAAGTTTACCCAGTACGGCCGGACGATCCGCTCCGGTAACAGAGGGTATACTCGTCGGAATCCCATTTGCAGTTTCGTGAGCAAGAACTGCGAAACAAAGCGCTTCCTTGCTGTCCACATCGATACCGTACGAGTCTGAGGTCTCGATGTCTACCGCACACGCATTACGTGCAAAACAATCTTTGAGCAGGTCCATGAGCGTTTGATTGTGTGCTCCTCCTCCCGATACGATGAGCCGATTGATTGCATACCTGGGTTCCACAAAGGCCTTATAGGCCCTCCACACAGACACTGCCGTCAAGGCCGTAGCCGTAGCTATCAGGTCCTCGGCCGACATGTGATCCGACCGGTCAAGCAATCGTCGCAGTAATTTACGATTGAGGTAGTCACGACCAGTCGACTTGGGAGGCGCAGACAGGAAATATTCATCCAGCAATAATTCCGAAAGCAAAGCCTCATTAACCCTGCCGGATCTGGCTATTTCTCCCCCTCCATCAAATGGTAAACCCAGCAAACGGCTGCAAAGAGCGTCAATAATCATATTAGCCGGCCCCGTGTCAAAGCCGTAGACCTGATCAACAGATGCACCGGAAGGCAGAACCGTCAAATTAGCCACACCACCAAGGTTCAGACACCCACGAACTTCCGTTTCATGCGTGAAAATCACGTAATCAAAATACGGCACCAGCGGTGCGCCCTGCCCCCCACATGCCATATCTGCCAACCGAAAATCCCCGATCACAGGTAGGCCAAGGAGTTGGGCCAATGTAGCGGGATCACCGATCTGGAGTGTCGAATGTATTGGTATCCCCAAGTAGGGCGCCTTATCCGGTAGATGTCGAATCGTTTGACCATGGCAACCCACCAGATCCAGCCTCTGGATAGAGTCCTCTTTGGTTGCCAGCGTTCGAGTGATCGCCTGTGCATATTCGTGCGCCAGTCGCACATTCAACTGGCTCAGTTCAGCCACACCGATAGACTCTTCACTGGCAGCCTTTGCCAATTGGTCAGACAATTCTTCTGAATAGGCAAAACTGGTACCGTACCAGTCAGTGATTCGGAGTTGTCGTCCGTGTCCCTGCAAATCCGCGATAACGACATCAATCCCATCCAGAGATGTGCCGCTCATTACGCCGGCAACACGACGGCGGTCCTTAGGGAGAATCACTGTCTAATTCTGAATTGATTTTGGCCTCCAGCCTCTCTGCTTCCTGAAGAAAGCGGTCCCGTTCATCCGGGTGCTGCTCGCTGAGTGAACGGTAGACGGATGATGCTTCCGCATACTGTTCCTGAGCCACGAGGATGCGTGCGAAGGTTTCGGTAATCGTATCGCTAAACTCTTCTTCCTCCACAGGTTCGTCAATAATACTTTCGTGAGAGCCGAGCTCGGGGCGACCCGCTGATTCAAGTTGCATTATCAGCTGTTGAATTTCGTCGTCCTCTTCTCCAATAGTTTCGTCCAATCTTGCGGCTAAAGTGCTGGTATGTTCAAAGGCAGGAATATCACTCGGCTCAGAGATCACAGGGCTCTCATCTTCGGCTTGCAGAAGGCCAGCTGTTTTCCAGATGGATTCCGCGCGGGTACCCTTGTCGCACGCCTCCAAGGCATGCGCTAGAACATAGTGGGTAGCTATATCCTTGGGGTTTTGTTGGTGCAAGTTGTAGAGCTGATCCAGGATTTCCGCCGAGCGACCTTCTTGAATGGAGTTCAGCGCATCAATCAGTGTCAAAGAAGCCATGCTTAGGTTCGGTCAAGAAGCTCAATAATATTATACCGCGTAACGAAAATGTAGGACATTGAAAATAATGTTTGGAATCCAACTGCGGCCCAGATCCCATTCCATAAAAGATAACAGAGTCCAACAACAGAGTATACGGCCAATGATGCTTCAATCATTACAATCAAGGGCGACGTGCTGGCTTTATACCGACCCTTGGCCTTTGGAGTCCGTTCAAAGTCCGTGGAGAAACGTCTCCATGCTGCCCACAGCGCTCTTGTATTGCTGATTGCAAGCCCCATCGATCCTGCCATAAAGATGGGAAAAAACCATATTCGGCGGCACCAGTCTGGGTAAAGCGTGCGCTGAGCAAACACCTGCGCAAGAAAGAATCCCAGTAAGCCTATCAAACCGAGTCCCATGACTCCGAAATAGACTTGGCCTGGACCAGCACCCTGTGCTTCCTGATACAGCAGGAGCGGATGCAACAGCGTTACAAGAACAAGACATGGATAGACTGCGTGCGCGGTCAGATGAATAGTACCCTGAATTTTGGTTTTTATAGGCAGGGCTGC
This sequence comes from Rhodothermaceae bacterium, assembly GCA_009841335.1. GTDB lineage: Bacteria > Bacteroidota > Rhodothermia > Rhodothermales > Bin80 > Bin80. The sequence continues at coordinate 2,699 of VXLY01000103.1, forward strand.
CCGCCACAGCCTCCTAAGCAGCTTACGCGCGGTCTCGGCTGTTCCCTTTGTCCAGCGTGTCTGCTGCACCCGAAGTGCGGCCAATGTTGCCGGAAGCTCTGCCGGAGCCTCCAGTTCATTGATGTAACGGAACTTCCAGCCACGAAGCTGCGCACGATAACTCAAATCCAAATCCTCTGCCAGCGTATCTCCATGCCAACCACCCGCGTCTACAATGCAGCTGCGTTTCCAGAGACCTGCCGTTCCATTGAAGTTGATAAAGCAGTCCGAAGTATTCCGTGCGACGTGTTCTACGGCAAAGTGTGCATCCAGTGAACATGCCTGTATCCGTGTAAGAAGCGAGGATTGCGCATTCATATGACCCCAGCGCATTTGAATCATACCCAGCCCATCATCTTCCATCAACGGAACCAGACGCAACAAAAAATCTTCCGATGGTACGAAGTCGGCATCAAATACTGCCAGGAGTTCTCCGGTTGCTGACCGCAAACCATTGGCCAACGCGCCCGCCTTATATCCTTCACGATGATGGCGCTGTATGTGTACGATATTGAGTCCTCGGGATTGCCAGTCACTCACACATTGCCTGGCTATTGCGATGGTCTCATCGGTGGAATCATCCAGAACCTGCAACTGCAACAGATCTCTAGGGTACTTAATGGCAGCGCAAGCATCAATCACGCGACGAGCAACAAGCGCCTCATTGTACAGGGGGATCTGAATGGTAACGTGAGGCCACGCACCATTTATGCGATTGATGTCCGGCAGCGGGTCGGAGGGCGTGGCCTCGCTACGAGCAACCACGATGCTCATCCAAAGCAGATTGGCGCCATAGAAAGCGAGCACCAGCATAGCACCCGCGTACAGTACGGCAATCATACTGCTTACCAGTTGGAAGTGGCTGCGGTGAAGAGATCGTCGGCAATGTTTTCAAGGGCAGCCAACGCAGCGGCCTCTTCGGCTTCCAATCCACCCTCCAAGGGGTCGTAGTCGTCAAACCCGCTAAAGGTTCGCTCCAGTACATCTCCATCCACCTGATTGGCATACTGGGCAGAGACAGATATAGTAATTCGGTTGTACTGAGCGCGTTCTTGTCCGGTCACAGAAGTAGGGGCATTGCTGTAACGTGTAATCTGTGCGGTAAGCAATATATCAGCGTCCGTTTCGTCCTCGGTCAGAGTCAGTCTTGTCTGTCTGACGAACCTGTCAATCATGAGCTCCGTCAGTGACTCATCCAGGACCGTCAGGGGGCTCGTACTTTGATCCTCGGCTATTGGGATCGCAATCGTAGTTAGGTGAGCGGGTATGCTTGCTCCGCTGAAACTGTAATATGAGCAGCCGTGCATACACAGGAGAAGCCCGGGAAGCGTGAGCTTAAGCCATTTGGTCATTCAGTTTCTGCAGCTTACGATAAAGTGTGCGTTGACTGATACCAAGTGCAGCAGCAGCCTCCTTGCGACTTCCGTCAAAATGCTTCATTGCCTGCTGGATTAATTCCTGCTCTGCCTGCTCAAGTGTCGGAATGGTATTTGGCTCATCTCCTGGTTCAACCTCATAGACGAGACTGTCCAGATCCCGTTTTTGATCCGGGCTGGGCAACATAGGCACCGAACGAGCGCTGTCAATCTGTATCTCTTCTCGGTAGTGCGGTTCAGTCTCCCTGCTACGTGCGCGCTCATTGAATGCACTTTTGAGGTCTTCGCGTAAATCCTGTACACTTTGGCGGATTTCAAGTAATGCCCGGTAAATGACAGCAAGTTCAAGCGCGGATTCTTTGACGGGTTCATCCCTCACAGTCACAAGTGCAGTGGAATCACTGCCAGCAGTCACCCCGCGCAAAAAAGGTCGAATGGCATCTGCATCTACGTCAGTCCCACGGTGCAGTACTACAATCTGGTCAGCAACATTTCGTAATTCACGCACATTTCCAGGCCAGTAATAAGATTCAAGCAACGCGTATGCTTCCGGGCTTAGCTTTCGGCGAGGTGATTGATATTTTTGTGAGGATTCATAGATAAAGGCATCAAAGATCGGCCTGATATCTTCACGCCGTTCACGGAGCGGAGGAATTTGGATGATAACAGTACTGAGACGGTAATACAGATCTTCCCTGAACCGGCCTCCACCCACCTCATGGCCCAGATTCTTGTTCGTTGCTGCGACTATGCGAACATCCGTTCGTCGGACGGTAGTAGAACCGACACGGTTGAACGTACCTGATTCAAGCACCCGGAGCAGCCTTACCTGGGTGGACTGTGGCATTTCGCCAATCTCGTCCAGAAAGATTGTTCCTCCATCGGCTTCCTCAAACAGGCCGCGCCGGCGCTCGGTAGCACCGGTATATGCACCTCTTTCCGCGCCAAAAAGCTCGGACTCTATCAGGCCCTCAGGAATGGCCCCGGTGTTGATGACTTTGAGCGCGCTATGTCGACGCTGTGACAGCGCGTGGATGGCCTGTGCAACCAGTTCCTTTCCGACGCCGCTTTCTCCTTCAATAAGGACAGAAATGTCTGTACTCGCAACTTGACGAACCCGGTCAATCACATGATGAATCCCGGGGGATTCACCAATGATGCCAAATCGGGCTTGTACTGCTTGTCGGTCCATGAGGCGAATAATTGCTTGCTAACTCAGCCAAGACAGATTATGGGAATTATCTACCGCAGTTACTACTGTGTGCGGCAACGCGCATATGCATTTCACGGTTCGTCGGCAACCCGAACATCCCTGGCTGCATGGTTGACCCGATCCCGGAGATCTTACTATTTGCGCCCGCACTCAGGGTTTTATGAAGCGATACCTGTGACGGCATAACTTTTTTTGACTGTTTGGTTACGCAACTATCTATTACTTCTTTCCCAGATTATCCGGCTAGAACTTCGCCGAAGAGTGTAGCGGACGTACATCCTGTGATACGCACCTTTACGTACACTCCTGCGCTGAGAGTGCCACGGTCAAAGATGACCATCTTGTTTGTATCCGTACGACCACACAGTTGCGCCTCGCTTCGCTTGCTTGGCCCCTCTACTAGCACGGTATGGATGCGTCCGATTTCCTGTTGATTATTCTCGTGTGAAATTGATTTTTGGAGTGTAATTATCTCACTCAACCGCCGTTTTTTTATTTCCTCGGGCACATCGTCGGTATACTTGCGGGCTGCATAGGTGTCCGGGCGTTCCGAGTACATAAACATGAAGGCATGGTCATACCGGATCTCTGCCAATAGCGCGAGTGTATCCAGATGCTCGGCTTCGGTCTCACCGCAGAACCCAGCGATAATATCGGTGGAAAGGGATACGCCTGGACAAATCCGACGTGTACGTTTAATGAGCGCCCGATACTCATCAGCAGAATAGCCTCTGCGCATACGATGCAGCACCCCCGAGTTACCATGCTGCACAGGGAGGTGGATAAAATTGCATACGTTCGGGCGATCCCGGTGGACCTCCAGCAATGCTTCGGAGCAGTCTTTGGGATGACTGGTAGAGTAGCGAATACGCAATTCTGGCGAAAGCAGGCTTACGCGATAAAGTAACGTTGCAAAATCTACAGGGCCATCCCGATATGAATTGACGTTCTGTCCGAGAAGGGTTACCTCACGGTAACCGGAATCAAAGAGCTCCTGACACTCCCGAACGATGGTCCCCGCGTTGCGACTGCGTTCGCGGCCACGCGTAAAGGGCACAACACAGAAAGCGCACATATTGTCACAGCCACGCATTATGGAAACAAACGCGCTGATACCATTTGAATCGTACCTGATCGGTGCAATGTCCGCATAGGTCTCCTCACGCGAGAGCTGCACATTAACCGCACTTTGACCGGTTTCATCCACCTGGTGGAGTAGTCGAGGGAGATCACGGTAGGCGTCGGGGCCGACGACAATGTCCACCAGACGCTCCTGTTCCAGAAGTTTATGGCGCAGGCGCTCGGCCATACATCCAAGCACCCCGATCTTCATGTTGGTATTATGCTTGCGTTTGCGGGCACGAAAGAATTCCAGACGTCTGCGTACCCGTTGCTCGGCGTTTTCCCGGATTGCACACGTATTCAGCAGAACAACATCTGCCTCGAGCGGGTCATGGGTCAATCCATATCCGGCATCACGCAATACCGACGCAACGATCTCCGAGTCAGATACATTCATCTGACACCCGTAGGTTTCGAGATATACAGACGCAGGACCGTCGCACTCCGTCTGCGGCAACCGGACGGTGTCTATGTTTTCGAGTATGGGAAGCGTTTTTTGCACAACAACGTTGCCAGAATAACTATACGCTCAAGCGAACCTCTGAAAACGCACATATACGCTTAATTGTTCGGAAGAGATCTTGCCAAGATGGCTCTGTTTTCGTAAATTGGGTTCCGTTCAAAATACAATCCTGGTTTCATGAAACGTTTTTTACTTGCGGCGACTGTTCTTTTTCTTCCGCTCGCTGTAATGGCTCAGGTAGATCCTGCCACACCTGATGGCGAGAACCTGAAGACCCCGGAAAGCTGGAAAGTGCGTCTTGATCGCCCTAATCCAGAAGCGGTTATTGGTTCAGTTGCAGATTCTGTGGACATATGGTTCGTGAATATGACACCCGGCTGGCACATTACGACTGGTCCGGCTGGAATCTTCTACCATCCAGATGCTATGGCGGAGGGTAACTATACCTTGGAGGCATCCATTCATTTGTTTGATCCGGGTGAGCGTCTTGAGGCTTACGGTGTGTTTATGGGTGGCCAGAATCTGGAGGGAGATGACATTTCGTACGACTATTTTCTTCTTCGCAATTCCGGTGAGACCTTGATTAAACGCCGCACGGGTGCGGAAACGTCCATTATTCAAGATTGGACGGCGAGTGACGCTGTAGGTACCTTTGGCCCCGAAACTGACGGTTCCGTCAAGAACGACTTGCTGGTTAATGTAGGGAGTGAGACAGTGACCTTTTCAGTAAATGGCACCGAGGTTGCGAGCGCTGCCCGCGAAGAGGTCATGACAGACGGTGTTGTGGGCTTACGAATCAATCATGCGCTCAATGTGCATGTCAGCAACCTGAAGGTAACTGCCCAGGAATAGCAGGCTGTTCACAAAGCGTGGAGATACCCCTGTTTTTGCTTACCACTCCAGGTGGTCTAGCCAGGGGGAGGGTGTGTTCTGGCCAGAGCGTCTCTAAACAGGGAAACGAGGTAGGCAGTCTATTCAGCCGACATGCTCAGATCTGGTCAACCTCTCTGAGTGATGGCGTCCATCCGGGGTAATTCACGCGAACAGTTAGCTTTTTGGCTTTCTGAGGAGAACTGCTAAGTCCCAGGCTCACGTGCTCTACTCAATGTGGCGTATACCGCTTATCGTATTGCTCTACAAACTCGTGTCTCGTCAACCAGTAGACGCCTCCTTTTGCACATGAATTGCCCTTCCAGTCTACATCCCGAATTCGCTCAACCAACATAGCAACTGGCACCTTGGCTTTCAGGTAGTGTCCCCTGTTGTTGGCTTTGGGATCTGTAATTATGCGCTTCGGCGAAGCCCCAAACACGAATACATCGAAGTCCTTCGCCGTTCCAAAGTCAAAATCCCTCGTGCCCGTGATTTTCGGTGGGACGCGTACACGCAGGTCCTGCCCCTCAGAACGATCCAGCACAAAAAAACTGGTGGATACATGGTGGTCTTTCCCATCCAACGTAAAGCAGTCACGGCCCAGGTCCAGTATTGATGCGATTCGCCAGTCCTGCGGGATAATGCGTTGTCGAGTATGCTTGCGGTACACATTTGGCAGTATAAATGCAATGGCGCAAACATTCTCAAAGGACATGGCGCGCCGAATGAAAGCAGACGACAGCCTGTGGTATTGGCCGTACGGTGGATTACCGACAACCAGGACTCGCGCATACTCGTCCGACACTTCATACGCAAACCAGTCTGCCTGGATAACCGAATTGTGCTGCGGATCTATGTCAAGCCCAATCTTGTTCTCATGCTCAATTGCTTCCAGAAACGTACCGTTGCCCGCGGACGGCTCTACGACGAGGTCGTATTTGGACAAACTGCCCAACTGGATCAGACAACGGCGCACTACTTCAGATTTGGTGAAATACTGATGAAGTGCTTCACCGTTTGTTGAGGGCGTGCGCCGGTTGAGTTGATGCATTTATCGTGAATTCACTTCATAACTGAACCGGCTTAACGGAACGTCGCGAATCAATTGCCGCAGGTCCCGGGAGTCGGTAAACCGACCTCCTCTCACCATACAGTTGCCCCAATCCTGAAGGCTAATATATTGCAGTCGCCTCAGATCCGCATTATCCACAGTGACTGCGAGCCAGATGCTTGAAGCTGCTCCACGTCTTTCGGTTGTCCGCATCCGTATGTCCGTACCGACTGCGACGCTGACTCATGTGCGTCGCGGTTACCTTGTGCAACGATTGACTTTTCGAACCTAACATCTGTCGAAGTTAATACCAACCCATTTGCAGTGTTGACCGGAAATCCCAGGCTTTTGCCCTACTTCCTGTACCGGGTTCTCTTTGGTCCCTTCTTGTGCTAACATCATGCCGTAGGTTTTCAGGTCTTCAAGCTCGATGGTACACTGAAGATCCGCTAGTCAACGACTTGTCCGTAGGTTGGCCGTTTTTTCAATGTTTGATTGCTTGTATTGGCATTTCGCAATATACAGTTTGGTTTGCCTGCATCGATTAGATCCTACATTTCACCAGTTGACCTAGTGCTTCGGAACTTATCCTCCCAAACGGGTACGCAGCTATTATTCCATCGGCCGGTTATTTTGGAATTAAATGATATAGCACTATATCCGGGCCTGTGATTCGCGGATTTCTTGTCACGCAATCTTACATCAACTCCATGTCCCAAAATAAAACAATCGGTTATGCAGTGGCCAGCGCGATCTGTTCTGTCCTGAGCCTTGCGAGACCTATGTTGAGTGCCGCAAGGATTGCGATGAAAAGGAAGAGTACTGCGCTGCAGGGGCTCCAGAAAATTGGACTTGCCTGTATTGTGAGCAAAAGGGCACTTCGGTTTACTTGCATCCTTGGGTTTGTATACATTTCCGCATGTCAACCTGAGGGAGTGCGACAACGTGTGGTTAGTTCGTCGGGCTTCGTGGAGTCTGAGGATCTCTTCACCCCTGTGGACACGATTCGTTTTGACGCTTCGGTGGTCATTGGGACTATTAGTTTTGTGGATATATCGGGCAACGGTGATTTTTTGCTGACAGACGTAGTGATGAGAGCGTTGCATGTCTTTACGGCTTCTGGCGATCACATCCGCACATTCAAGGTCACGCAGTGCAATCCAGAAGCCGGTGGAATACTTTTCTCGGCCAAATTTTTGGAAAATGGCGACATGATGGTGGCTACGTCTCAAGGAGTCTATACCTTCAATGCGGACGGGTCGTGCAAGGAGAGGTTGCCAACCGAAATTCCCAGGAGTCCCTCGTTTTGCGAACGGCAGGATACGGTCTACTTCGTGAGTCCCTCTCGCCGACCACGGCCAACAATACACGCCTATTCCATTGAATCGGGAGCGGTTCGGGAATATGGTCTCAGAGTGCCTCAGTTTCCAAGAACAACAGGTGTGAAAAGAGGCTATCGGGGAAGACAGATCGCATGCTTCGAGCGCGGCGTTTTCTACCGCTATGCAGAAGGCAGCGACGGGGAACCTCTATTTTTGGACGACGATCCCGTAGTACATCGTCCAATGTTCTATCGTCCTCCCAAAAGGGATGCAACCAGCGAGAATATTGCAGGCGATCTGAGGGATCTCGAAAAGGAATTTACGTACTCGAATGGTCTCTTTAAGTTGGATGATGATCACCGGCTGGTGACGTTTGAGTATCTTGCCGAAGCCAGAATGAACATCGTAAATATGGATACTCAAACCAGTGTAAGTACCACAACTGATCGGTTCATCATGCTAGCTACGAACGGGTTTCTGTATGTCTCAGGAGATAATGAACTACTTTCATCGGGAGAGATTGGCAACAGAACGCTTGAGGTTTGGCAATTTCACCCATTTGACCTGTCGTCAACAGAGCCTTTGAAGTAAGATCTTCGGATATTTTCAGGCAGAACAGAAAACGACCAGGCAGCTTCTATGGCCAATAGTTTCACTTTTTGCTGAACAAACTCCTGGATGACTTGGAGCGCTCCAATTAATCCCGACCCGAGGCCGGGGATTGTTCTGGCAGTTGCGATGTTGTTGGCAGCCGGTTGCACCACGTCTGATTCGCAATTGCGGAACACCGTGGAGTCGCCTCTTGCGCCATTTGGTGACCTATTCACCCCTGTGGACACGATTCGCCTGGACTCTGAAGTTGTGCTCGGAACTGTCGACTTCCTGGATGTGAGCCAAGAAGGAAATTTGCTGATCACCGACAGAGTCTCAAAGAGCGTGCATCATTTTTCGGCTTCTGGGAAGCACATTCAGACATACTTTATCGGCACTTGTCAGCCTGATCACACCGACGAGCGTGTGTGGCTCGCGCGGTTTATAGGCGACGGGAAAGTTATGCTTTTGGGTGGTGATGGGTCAGTGGGAGTCATGGACGAGTCAGGAGGTTGCGTAGCGACCGAGTTTCGCTCCCCCATCGGCATAGAGGGAGCCTGTGCAATTGGGGACTCCGTTCTCATGCAGCCAGGGTATATACCGTTCTTCAAGCCCGAGGTCTATGCTGTAACACGAGACTTGGAGATGCTGGACATGTGGCAGATTGAGAAGCCTGAATTCCCGCGGCTTAACGCACTCTGGAAGGGCCTTGCAGGTCGATCAATGGAGTGCTTTGCAGATGGCCCATACTACAGGTATGCCGAATGGTCCGATGCTTTGCCGGTATTTGACCGTGGCAGTGTCGCCCAAGTTGATCCGGTATTTTTCACCGAGCGGGTTCGGGACATTGGGAGTGAACCAGACTTGCAAGCCAAGGTAGATGCGATCCATGAGTATCCAACTAATTTGGGAATTATGGCCATCGATAACACGACCCGCATGATTGTTTATACTAGGCTGCCAACAGAATGGCGTCTACCAGATGTGCTACTGCAATCGGGCATCGCGGTGGTCAGCAATGTGGGAGCGTTCCCCGCCCGCACAGCCGTAGTCCCATTTACGCCTATTGGGGCTGCTAACGGCTATATCTACCGCAAGGCCGACAACGAGATACTGCCAGATGGAGACTTCGGCAATCCATTAATCCTGCGCTATAAATTTGCCCCGCCTCCAGATGCAAATCCGTGAGCACACGCACATGGCCCTCTTGACCATCATCCCATTTGTGGTCGGGTTGGGAGTGGTCGATGCCCGACTCATCCATTGTCGTTCTACTCGGCGGCGCGGGCTGTTCCGGCGACCTCATGGAACTACTCGATGATCGCTACACCGTTCGATCTACCATAGCTACGAGTCAGTATCCCTTGGGAAAATGGTATGAGACCGTAGAGGATCCGACTTTGGCGGACGCGATCCTGGATCGACTTGTCAACAATGCGCACAAAATTGAACTGACCGGAGAGTCCATGCGCAAAGTGCAGGGGCAACAAGAATTAGATAACGAAGCTACAACGTAATGCAACCAGTCCTTCACACATCCAGTGGCCCGCTTCGCTCGGAATGGTGGCCCACTTGGCCGGAATATGCAGATTAGCCGTTTCAGCCTCCGACGATGACTTGGAGTGCTCCAGTTTATCCCAACCTGAGGCCGGGGATTGTTCTGGTAGTTGCGATGGTAGTGGCTGCCGGCTGCGCCACCTCTGATTCGCCATTGCGGAACACCGTTGAGTCGCCTATTGCGCCATTTGGCGATCTATTCGCTTCCCCGGACACGATTCGCTTGGACTCAGAAGCTATAATCGGAAGTATCGACTTCCTGGATGTGAGCCAGGAAGGACAGTTGCTGATCGCTGATGAAATCTCAAAGAACGCGCATCATTTTTCGGCTTCCGGGAAACACATTCAGACGTACTTAATCGGTACCTGTCAGCCTGATCACGCCGACGACCGCGTTAACTTCGCGCGGTTTATAGACGGCGGGAAAGTTATGCTTTTGGGTGGTAGTGGGTCGGTGGCAGTATTTGACCAGTCAGGAGGTTGCGCAGCGACCGAGTTTCGCCAACCCATTGGCTTGGAGGGAGCCTGCGAAATTGGCGACTCCGTTCTTATGCAGCCGACGTATACACCGTACCACAAGCCCGAGGTCTACGCTGTAACACGCGACTTGGAGAAGCTGGAAGAATGGCAGATTGAAGAGCCTGATTTCCCGCAGCTTAACGGATACTATAAGGGCTTTAGAGGGCGATCGATGGCGTGCTTTGCAGATGGCCCATACTACAAATATGCCGAATGGTCCGATGCTTTGCCAGTATTTAGCCGTGACAGTGTCGCCCAGGTTGATCCGGTATTTTTCACCAAGCGGGTCCAGGACATTAGGCGTCGGGATGAGGTCAAAGAGTATCCAACCAATTCGGGAATATTGGCCATCGATAGCACCACCCGCATGATCGTGTACTCCAAGCTACCGATAGAATGGCGTCTACCAGATGTGCTACTGCAAACGGGCATCGCGGTGGTTAGCAATGTGGGAGCGTTCCCCGCCCGCGCAGCCGTAGTCCCATTTTATCCTATTGGGGCTGCTAACGGCTATGTCTACCACCAGGCCGACTATGAGATACTGCCAGATGGAGACTTCGGCAATCCTTTAATCCTGCGGTATAAATTTGTCCCGCCCCCAGATGCAAATCCGTAAGAACACGCACATGGCCCTCTGGTTCATCATACCATTTGTGGTCGGAATAGGAGTGTTCACGGGGGCCAAGACATTCTTTGCTGCCCCACCAACGAGTTCGGCCCCGAAGAATGGCACTATAGCCACTTACCCGCTGCTGGGGCGGATAATTCCATCAGAGTATCTTATCGCCCCACGAACAAGGAAATACATCGCAGAGCAGGAGTGGTCAATGCCCGACTCATCCATTG
>VXLY01000107.1 GCA_009841335.1 Rhodothermaceae bacterium
GCCGGGGTTCGATTCCCAGCGGGGGTTGATGGGCCTTGGCAGGGCCCGGTTTCGCGCCGCCGAAGCGGCGCCGCCCAACGCCACTCTGCACGGAGCGGCAACGACCGCCGTGGCGGTCACTCATGCCACGCCTGCTGCGCGGCCATGCCGGAGTCTCCGGCAGGTAAGCGGGGCAATGGTATCGGCGGCGGTCCGGCCGGGCGAGGACTAAACGCTCACCGCCGCGCTAAGCGGCGGCGCGCCTCACTTGCCAAGGTAGGTTTCAGATACGGCACGGCGGTTGTGCCAGAGTTCCCGGGCAATGGTCGTCCGCGCCTCCTGGTCGATCCGTCCCCTCGCGCCCTTCAAGGTGCTCCCCGGCGCCCGCCCGCCAGCGGGCACTTCCATCCGGTCAGGTCCTCGTAGCGGCGCTGAGCGTAGGCGTGCCGAAGGCCGTGCATGCCCCGCAGTCCCGCGTCACGGGTCTGCGCTCGTACACCCTGAACTGCTCGCGGTAGTTGCGGTTCGCCGGGATCAGGGCGCCGCCGCCGATCAGCGCCTGCACCTCGTCGAGCAGCCGGCGCTGCGCCTCATTGAGCACGGGCACCTCGCGCGGCCGGCCGCCCTTGGTGGTCGACGCCTTCAGGACGATCCGATCGCCCCGGTCGGCGTAGGAGGGCGAGAACTTGATCGCCTCCTCCCGCCGCAGGCCGAACGCCAGCTCCATCCGCAGCGCCAGCCGCACGTGCGCGTCCCGCACCCCCGCCAGCCTGCCCGCCGGCAGGCCGCAGGCCCGGTCCATGGCCCCGCGATCCTTCACGATCCCGTAGCTGGCGTTGCTCCGGCGCACGATGTTCGGCTTGCCGATCGCCTTGGCGAACCAGCGAAGGTGCGACATGTAGTTGGCCATCATCCCCGCCGACAGCCCCTGCTCCCGCCAGCCTGCCACCAGGAACTCGACGTGTCGGCCCTTGAGGTTGCGGGCGCTCAGGCGCGGGAACCGCCCGTCAAGGGCGCTGGCCATCCGGTCCAGCGCGTAGGCACGGCCCCTGCGCGTGCCGAAGCTGCGCTCCCTCGGGTGCCTGGCGAGGACCTCCTTGAAGTCGTGGTTGAGCTGCCGCATTGATCCGCCTTCCGGGACTCCGATCCGCCCGCCAACCTACGCCCCGGCCCGCCGGGGGGTCAATCGGAACGCGGTTAGCGCGGCGGTGACCTACACTGCTGGGCGCAAAGCCCGCGAAGCCGCTTCACGCAAGGGCAAGAAATTGTGCAGCAAAATGGGGCGCGGAATCTCTTGACGTCTTATACTGTCCATCTTCAGCAAACCGAGATGTTCAAACAGGAATGACCTATCGTGTTGAAGTTGGGTTTTCGACTGACAGGAGGAGGACCGCTAGGGGAGCGAGACGCACCTGCGTCTGCCCAAGTGAAGCTTGCAGTGATTGATGGGTCTGGCTATGTGGATGGGGAAACCGGCATTCCCTTCATGTCGCCGCTGTTGGTGACCAACGGGGAAGTAGACCACTACATTGAGCGTTACAAAGAAGAGCTTGACCGCGTGGGCGCGAAGGCAAAAAGGGCGCTGAAAAGGGCAAACAAGGAAACGCTCGACTCCATTGGGGAGAGACGCGGCTCAAAGTAACCATTTCGACAAAACTGAGCGCCAAGCCGTTTCAAGGGGAGACTTCGAGGGCGCCCTTACGCAGGTTCTGCCGACCCTCCGCACCAAAGTCCCGCAGCGAGAAGCGGGAGCCAACCAATGCCGAACTTGATGTGCGATGGAGATTGCAAGGGGAGAACGCGCAATGTTGGCCAAACTAAAGGACTATCTTGTCTTCGCTGCCTTCCTGGGTGCCATTTGTGGGTTAGCGTATTGGGCGGCTGTTAGCGACCAACGAGCCAAGGTTGCTCCAGGATCGAAGGAGCATGAAGCCTATCTGCGAGAGAAAATCATTGACTGCGCTCTCGACAACAAATCCGACCTAAGCGACCAAGGGAAGCTGGGACTCTGCCAGCATGTTGTCCGTGAAATCGACAGCCTTCACCCAGAGGCCCGACCACATCGAAGAGATGCCCGGCTAGACGGTGTCAGCCAGTAACCGGTTCTCCGCTCTTTGGTGCACAGCTCCCCAATGGAGGGGCGTCCGGGCCGGACGTAGGGAATGGCTCGCGCCTCCGGCCGCGGCAAGCGCCGCCGGAGGCGGTGGTCCTGGTGAGTTTTGATGGGCCACCCGATGGTTCCGAAGATCACCATCCGGGTTCGCAGCCAGGCTGCGCGAAGGCCCTCGACGCGTTTCCCCGCCGTCCAATGCGGCGGCTGGCGGCGTGCCGTTGCCGGCAGTCGGCGCGCCAGCGCTTCGGCGCGGGGCCCCTTCCTTGGAGTGCCGTTCCGGGCACGGCCGGGGATCCCTCCCCAGCCCTCCGCAGGGCGTCGCGCCACGACGTGAGCGGCTTTGAGATGCCGGGCCGCTGCCCAGCCATGCCGCCTGCGAAGACCTCATCTTCGCAAGCAGCGGCCACTCCGCCGACGTTCAGGGCGCCAGGCCGACAGGTCGCCACCGGGGGGGGGCCCACTCTCGCGGGGCGGGGCGGGGCGGTGCTTGGGGCGGGGGGGGGTTTTTTTTGTCCAGGCGCCCCCCCCGTCCCCCCCACGGCTCCGTGGAGCCACCAATTGCGGGCGACAATACGCGCGTCATCACTGGATCACAAAGGGTTTTTGTGTAGCAGCCCTTGCCGCAGCCGCGCTTCAGGGCGAATTGCGCCCCGTCACTACCGGATTGCGACCTCCGCCGACAGCACGGTGCACCTGTGCTGCGACGTTCTGCCCCAAACGACGTAGTGACGGGACGCGTGGCAAACAGTCATCCCCCGCCTCGGATTCTCATCTCTCATTGCCGCCACCTAAGCTGCACACTGTCATCAACACGCTGGTTTAACTACGTTTCTCTGCGTATGTCCACAGCGTTTACGAGCGCCACTATTGGTTCGGATGTCGGATCGAGCGAACCGTTGTGGTGCGAATTGCGACCGAATGGTGCATGCGTGTCGGGCGATTCCAAGCGCGAGCCTGACTCCCGTTCCCTGCTGGCGCTATACGCTTGTGTCACAATGTCGTACGGCGAAGTCACTAGGGCAGCTAGGGGTGATTTACAACTTTAGGCACGACAGGGACAGGACTGCGGAGATCGCGGCGCGAATCGAAGCCGACCACGAAGTGTCTCAGGGTTGGGGCGGCGGCGAGGCGAATCTGGACATCCGTGAGAAAGGCTTCGTCGATGCAACGCGCGAGTGCTACGAATTGAACACGACGCGTATCCCGACGAACCTGTCCCGAATCGGAGATTTGAAGGATGGTGACCTTCTGGTAATGCCCCACATGCCCAAGCAAGGCTGCGTCAGCATTCACGTCGTCGATGGCAGTTTCCCCGAGTGCTATCGATATGAACCGGAGGACGTCACGCATCAGAACCATCGCGTGATGGTCAGGCAGTCCTTCGGCATGGGGGGTGAGATAAGCGCCCGTCATGTGACACTGGCCGAGTACCATGCGCAGCTTCGTTGGCTGCGGCTGCCGGTGTTGCCGATACCTCAGTATGGGGCCGAATTCGAAACGATCGTCCGCAGGATGGAGGTCGATGCAACTGCGGAGTTTAGACCTTCTGCGCTGGACGAGTTCCTGCTGGGTGTCGCGGTGGAACTGGAGAAACTTTTCATCAAACGAGTGCGCGGCATCTCTGCAAGCGGCGGGGACATTTCTTTTGAGAAGCTGTGTGAGCGCCTGTTGACAGCAAACGGATACCGAGTTGAGAGGCGCAACCAGTACGACGGCGTGGGCGGGGACGTTGACTTGGTTTGTAAGCGCATGCGTGGGAACACCTCCATCTTCGAAACTGGGGAGGTGACGCTGTTCGTACAGGTCAAGAAGCACGGCGACATGAGTGACGCCGAAGGCGTAAAGCAAGTAGTTGCCATGCAGCGAGCGCAACCCGACGCCGATGGCTGCGTGATGTCATCGGCTGACGGCTTTACAGCGGAAGCTTGCAGTTTGGCGAAACGGCACGGGATCGCGCTGCTCGGAAAGCGGGACATCTTTCAGCTCGCAATGCAAGTGCTTGCGGATCTTTTCGAACAATGAACAGTTGGGCGGTTCAGGTGTGCTCGGGGAGGCCGACCATGGCCACCCGCTTGTCGCAGAATCAAGTGCTGCGGGCGTGTCGCGTCGAATACATGCGTCCGGGCGCAGCAGTTTTCGCGGCAGCATTGGCCGGCCTGCTATTGGCGGCAGCCGCGTTCGCGGATGAGTCGGGTAGTCGTGTCGAGCCTGATGCGACGTTCGATGACTGGTTCAGGTCGCAGGAGGATTTCAGTCCGGAATCGTTTGCGGCTTTCATGTACTCCAATACGACTCATCCGGCCCCACTCAGTTCGGCGGGAGGACCGCCGTGCCCCAGCCTCCTATCCGTTCGGCACGTGAAGACTTCAACCATCGATCAATTCGATGAGTTGCCCTACTACCTGGAGTGGTCCGTTGCACGCGGATACGCGGCGCTGGAGAGCCTAAATGGAGACCTGCCGATCTACCACCTTCTGGAAGTGACGTGCAGGGACGACTTTCGCGGGGGGGGGCGGTACCAGAGTACTTCGTCGACATGCTTTGGACTCCTCGGTCGCCAAGGGCTGGTGAGCCCTACTGGAAAGGTTGCGTCCGGGAAAAGTCCGACACGTCGATGACCGTGTGTCATCCGTTGAGTATGCAGCGGCCCGATCCTCCAAAGGTCAAGACAGTCAAGCTACCTCCTCCCCGGGAAGTGTGACCCGCGCTGCACGGGCATTAGGATCAAAACCAGTGACGAAGCGCGCATGCGAACAGCGGCGCGTCGGGGCGTGACCCGGAATTGAAACTAGAGGAGTCGTATCGTGCAGTCGTTGCCACGATGTCGCGGGCAGCGGGCACAGCGGATGTGAGTGAACCACGGACTCGGCCTAAACAATTGCGCTGGGAAAGCGCTGCAGAGAAGTCTCGCTGGCACAGAGACGCGAGTGGTCCACGAACGCCGTGGCTTGCTAGAAGTCGTCGTCCTGTTGTGCTTTGTTGGCGATCATTGTCTCAAGCATCTTTGGGAGGGTGAACCGAACGGTCAGGAACGCCTCGTCGGCATACTCGCCTTCTGCTGCAGACAGTTCGACGACCCGACCATCCGGTCCCATCCTTCCAAACAATTCGACCGCGTTTTGGGCTCCGGCGGCGGAGGGTGATTGGAGCCATGACCTTGCCACGAATGTGTAGCTGACGTTTCCCTCCTGAAGTGCTTGGCGCTCGAAGTCGGCTAGACGCTTTGTGTACGCGGCTTGGTCGCCGCCAGCGTTTCGAGCCTCGACCAGTAGGTCCAGTACGCCTTGCGAAGCGCTGACCGCGATTAGTTCGTGCCTAGAGCTGAGCGCGGCGATGAAGTCAACGTATTTCTGATCGGAGAACTCCGTGGCGAGCGTAACCGAGAACAGCGAGTCGTCGATGAGCGCGAAGGCGACCTCTACACCGGTGTTGGCAAAGGTGTCCCCACCGTCCGGTAGGCACAGCCATCCGTCCTCCCCGAAGTCCGCTGAGCAGTCGTAGATGTCAGGTAGTTCAAGCAGTTCTGACTTCGGCATCCCGAAGACAAAGTCCCGGAAAAGCCTCGGCTCACCGGCCGCAGCAGAACAAGCCAACAACCACAACGCGGCTAGGATGACAGGAGCCGTTTTGGAGGATGTAGCCATACTCGCCGTTGTCTCGAGGCTGTCTACCCCGGTGCCTCAAAGGCACGGAAATTACCAAGCGGCGGAATCTGCTTCCGTACGGATCTTCTCCGAGTCCTTTTCGAGAGTCCATTGGTTGGGCTTGGGCCGCCATTCGCCTTGACTATGTCGAGGAGGACCGAGACACCCTCCTCAGCACCCCGAACGTATGACTGCTCGATCATGTCTTCCATGAGCGTTTCGAGGAGTTCAATCGTGTCGGCCTTGACGGGGGGCGGGGTTTCTCCTCCGGAGCTTCTAGGCCGAGCGTCTCTGCCAAGCCAAGGGGTTCCCAAAGTTCGTTGACAATTTTGGGGATAGCTTTTGTCGCTCCTCCAGCTAGTTCCACACTCATGATCCCGTCCCCGTCTGCCAGCAGCGGTGTTTCTTGGACTGGAGGGAGCATAGCAAAAGCGGGGCAGACAATGAACGGCTCGCACTTCTGCGCATTCTGCGGTCGAGACTAAGCGACATCGGAATCCAGAGATTGAACCATCCCTGTGCGACTTCCTCATGGACGGCCCAACTGGGCTTCCAGATAACCTCCGATTCCAAGGCTCCCACGATCACATCTTGCGCCGATCTCGGCTTCCCGCCATCCTCGCCAACACCCCAAAGCCGTACGGACCGTGCTGGTGAAACGTCGTCGCCGTTGCCTCGACGTTTGGTGCAACGCACCAATTGAAGAGCTCGCGCCAGCTGGCTCGTCACAATGCCAAAAAAAGGAGACTCCAATGCGTCGTGCCATCTCAATTCGCAACACCTGCGTCTACTCGGACGACGCTACATGCCGCTTTTCGTTGACCCGTTCTTGGGATGTCGGCCAGGCCAAGCTTCTCTTTGTGATGCATAACCCGGCCCAAGCTACTGAGGTGATGAATGATGAGACCGTCATGACTTGCCAGAATCTCACTTACGCAATCGGCATTCATGCATTCCGTGAAGAGCATCACCTTGACAACGGCGTGATTCTGCCCGACGCCTTCGGATCAGTTCGCATCTGCAACCTCTTCCCCGCCATCGCGCGCGACCCGGGCAACATGGCAATGCCGCCCGCCGCAACGTTGGAGGCCAATGACCGCGTGATCAAAGCGGCATGTCGCTGGGCGGATCGAGTGATATGCGCGTGGGGCAACCTTCCCTCCACGAGATTACCACAAGCGATTCGCATTGACGCTCTCGTACGCGACAACGTGGAAGCGCGGCACCTCCTCTGCTTCGGCGTCACTACTGCCCGCCAACCGTTCCACCCCCGGGGCGTGAAGAGCCTCGGCGGGCAACTCAGAGGTCTGCCTTTGGAAGCGAAGATGCTTCGACGGTTAACGCTCTGGTTGCCTGCACCATGACCTATCCGGCAAACCTTTCCACGAGCAACTTCTCGCCCGCACGTCGGATGCCGCAATATTAGTCCTGCGTAGATCCACAGCACCAATGCTCCCCAGACCAGAAACCATCAAGTATCGCGCCCCCTCCGAGATAGGGACAACCTGACCAAGACCCAGAGGCCCTAGAGCCAGCCCGCGTTCAGCAGACCGTCCTGATGCATAGAGTCCGAGAAACCTGGGTTTTGTGACACGCGGTTCAGGCGTTGTCGGCGGGGACCAACGCCGTTCTGTCTGACTTGGAACTTCATCAGGCGATAATCTCGCCAGCTTTTTCGGAGGAGAGCTGCCAGCCGTGCCACAGTTGCGCCAACTCATGCAAGACCGCTTCAATGAGTGGTTAGACCGATTCCCGGAACCATGGCATCACCTGCTCGACGATCTCGATCCTGCGTACGATGCCATTGGCCAAGCGATCGACATCGATGAGCAAGAACGCGTATACCCAGATGATCCCTTTACCGTCTTCGCGAGGCTAGTCCCGGATCAAGTTCGCGTCATCCTCTTGGGTGAAGACCCGTATCCGGAGGTGAATCGCGCCACGGGTCGCGCCTTCGAGCCTGGAGAC
Source organism: Rhodothermaceae bacterium (assembly GCA_009841335.1). Classification (GTDB taxonomy): domain Bacteria; phylum Bacteroidota; class Rhodothermia; order Rhodothermales; family Bin80; genus Bin80. The sequence continues at coordinate 7,705 of VXLY01000107.1, forward strand.
ATGCCCTGTTGGCAAGATGCAGGCGATGTCCCCAGTTCACGACGGCTGGCCCAGCAGCTTGCGGACTATCGATATCCCGGACGCGACTACGCTTTGAGTCCTGGCGGGTGGCAGCTCCTCCGCGAAGCGTTGACGGCGACTGAGATCCGACTGCCAACTACTGCGACCACCTTCGATCACTGGGAGGCGCAAGGCGTTCTGCTCCTGAACACCGTCTTGACCGCATCCGAGAACCACATCGCGGAGGGCGACCCTGATCGTCCCAAGCACCGCAAGGCACACCGTTCGTTCTGGGCACCCTTAATACAGGGCATCTGCCGACGACTGGCGGAACTTGATTAGGCGACGGTCTTTCTCTGCTGGGGCCGTCGCGCCCGCGACTTCCTCAGGACAGCGAGCATCATTACCTCCACTGTCTGTCCTTTTCCTGTCAACCCCTGCTGCCCAGCCACCAAGGTGCTGGTTCGGGACCATCCCCGCGTCCACTGGTTCTTGGACTCCCCAAACGTGTTCCGGGAAGCCAACGCGGCCCTCGCTGACCTCGATTCCGGCGAGATTCAATGGTGACGGGTCTACGAGCGTGGCCCGCGATACTGTCCGCAATACGTCCGTTTGACATACAACCAGTCCTAAGCGACCGTACCTCCCGGTTCGTCGCCAACCAAGGCTCGGGCGACTAGCCAAACTGAAACACAACGAAGGAGCAACAATGCGTGTGTGTGCGATCTGTCGGGCACCAAGCGTTCAGTACTCGGTCGAACACGTCATCCCGGAGGCACTTGGCGGCTACTATGTGCTGCGCGACCTCGTTTGCGTCGACTGCAACTCCAGGCTTGGTGACCGAGTGGACAGCGCTTTGGTCAATCACTGGCTCACCAAGCTTTATCGATTCGTCCACGGCCTTCGAGGAAAAGCAAAAAGCGTACCTAACCCATTCGCCGGGCACTTCACGATGCAGGCCGACTCCTCCAAACGAATGCAGGTAAGGCTGAATCGCGACGGGCGCCTGGTCCCCTACATCCTTCCTCAAGTCACACACACCGACCTGGACGACAAACGCGTAGAGGTGAACGTCTCTGTGGATGCTACCGACGAAGCGAAACTCGACACCATAGTGTCGAAGATCGCCAAGCGTATGGGAGTCTCGCCCGACCAGTTCCTGGCCAACGCGCAGCGCGTGAAAGTCTCAGACAACAGTGGGCTCAAGGGGCCGCGGACCATTGACCTACGCGACTTCAAACTTGGCCTGCTCAAAATCGCCTACGAGTTCGCAGTCGATCGCGTACCTAGCTACTTCGAATCGGACGATGCCAAGGACGCCGCCGAACTCCTCAGAGAAGCGCGATTCTCGGACGTCGAACAATATGTGAACATTGGGGATGGATTCGACCACAGCATCCTGGCTCCGTTTGGCGACTTTCTAGCGTTTGGAGATCAAAAGCACTATCTCGTCCTCTTCGGTACCGACAGTTCGCTCCTATGCTTCGTCCACCTTCATAATCTCTTCACCGTCGGCGTGACCCTGTCTACGCGTTCCTTCGGAGACTTCCTGAGGTTCGGTGTCAACGACATTGCGTCACGCACCTTCAAGGTCTGGACCCTCGAGGATCTTCCCGTCGCCGTCAGATACCGGCCCCAGCTCCGTTTCGACACGGCACAGGCCGCCGTCGCCTTCCAGCAGGCCGAGGCCGACGCCGACTTCGACTACGAAAGGGAGGATGGTTCTTGGCGACTCTTCCAACGGGATGGCACCTACTTGGGCCTTCGCGTCCACGATCTCGTTGAGCACCTTGCCCCTGTCCAATCAGGCATGCATCAGGGACGGCTGATTGACGAGTATTGGCTTCCGGAGGGCATCTACCTCCGACAGCGAGGATCGACGCGCCAAGTCGAGGTTTGCGCACTCCGAGCCGAACACACCTGGGAGAAACTATGAGGACCGCGATTTGCCCTCCCTGATGACGCAAACCTCACGGACCTCAAACACGGAATCGCCGACAGGCTCTTTCGTGAGCGCGCCAGCACAGATCGTTTACGGTTCACTACCGCCTTTCCGACTACGGCAAGGTCTCGCCGTTGGCTTTGGCTTGATCGTAAAGCCGCGTCTCCATGGCCCGCGCCTGGGAGGCGGGACACAGCATCCATTGCACATGGACATCATCGCGGTTTTCACGAGTGATGTACTTCAATCCTGCCGTGCCCCCTTCCATACCCCTGTAATAGTCGCTAAATCGCTTCCTTAGCCCATCTGTCGCTTTCCCGACTTTCATCAGTTGGCGGCGGTAGTAGACGCGATACACACCCGACTTCGCGGGCGCTTTCATCCCGAGATACGCATCCCGAAGCGAAGCGCTGCCGCCCACCTTTTCCGCCGCCATCTTCGTGCCCGCTTCGGCTGCCTGCTTCACCTTGTCCAGAAAACCCATAGCCGATCAAATTTGCGTGCTTGTTTTGATGACGTTGAGCCTAAGTTATAGGGGGCAGCATTTCAACGACGCCCAAATCCCTCAGTCGCGTGAGCGTTCCCGTGCGAAATGCCGCGGTTCAGCATCCTCCCAACCGGCCCCCGAAAGCCGCAACGAAAGCGTCCACACGATTACGTTAACCACGGGACGCACGACGTTCATGAACCACTTGGCGAACGAATGAGCCCTTCGTCTCCCAAAGGATGCGCCGCGAGGTTGCCACCACACTTAGCGGCGTTGAACCATTCGTCGACCCGCTGCATTTCTTGAGTTGCCAGATGGCATTTTGTTCCGGAACCGGCGGCATGTCCTCTTTTGAAGACAGCCATTCACTGCGCGGGAGCATCCGGCAACATGTGGTCCCGAACGGGGACTGGTCAGTGGGCGAAATTTTTTCGCAAGATCGGCGCCCTTAGGCGCAGCAGCGAGCGATTTCGCCAGTTGATTGAAGCCCGGACCAGTCCCGACGGGCGGCCTGACGCGACCAGCCAAAGGTCTTTCGTCGCAGCCGCCAATTCGACACTCGCCGAAACCGGCCAAATGGAGTTTCCGCATTCAAATCAACCGATGTGCCGATTCAGCGCTCCCCGCTCATACGCGCGTGAACCCATTGTGGGGACAGCCGCAGATCTTACTGAAGTGCTGGACGGAGCTACTTAGTCGCCGTCTTCGCGCTTTGGATGCAGCAGCCTATTGTCCGGGGCGTCCTGAATCCGCTGAGGAGCGGTCGCCGTGCCATGTATGAAAGCGCCCCTCTGTGGTCTGATGGCGAGTCCTCCCGCTTTGCTCAACGGGCCGACCGCTTCCGAGAGGGCCGTTCATGACTCGTCCCATCCCGTCGCTGAAGGCGCCGCCGCGCCGCGTACCTTCCCGCCACCGAACCAGTAATCGGGCACTTAAGCGTTCTGGACGAACCGACAAAAACGTAGTTAAATCAGAGTGTTGATCGAAGTGTGCCGCTGAGTCCGAGGGCGCGAACCTTCGGTTCGTTATGCCTGCTCGGGGGCGCTGCGTTCGGACCTGGCGTCATCCCCCCCGATAAGGGCGTCCTACCCTCGATTGAGCAATTGGAATGCGTATTTTCGCCGTGAGATTTTGCGTTTTCCGGTAGCCGCCGGACAATTTTGTGTTGTTGAGCAGCGGCGAGTTGATCGACGATCGATTAGCGACAGTTGGCGGGTGGAGACTCAATTGAGTGCATTGGGGGCTCCCGCTTAGGCCGAGTTCGCAAAGACGGATGTGTGGGATTTCACCTGGGAGGAATAAGATATGGCTCGGTTCTGCGTTTTCTTTTTGTTGTTCACTGCTTTCCCGGTTCCATTAGCCGCTCAGTGGTATGTGAATCCGAACTTCATGGGGATGGCAGACGTTAGCGTAAACAACAGATTTGCGCTTCAGGGAGTGCTTGCGCACTAGATTGGTCATTTGCACTATTCCTTGGTCGGTGCATCAGCGTCGGCCGGGAAGATTTTGGTGATCTCATGCGTAAAGTACTTGCCATCCTTGAGGAACCAAGGATTACCCATGTCGTTAATGTCGTAGTCGACACGGACAACTCTGAACAATTGAGCGTTAAGAAACTCCGCGGAGTGTATATCGAATAGCGCCAGATTGTATCCCTTGAGGTTGAGGCCGCTACCGTAAAAGACTCCATCGTTGCCGTCTTCGGCCAATGATTCGGCGATGACTTGGGTCGGCACATAGTTCAGGTATTCGTCGTTGGAATCCACTGGTTTGGAAAAGGCGAAGTCGATTTGCGCCCAAACGTAGCGGTCGATCTCTTCTTGTGACAGCTGATCCATGCGATACGCGACTGATAAAAGCCAGTCCAGTCCGGTTGCTGGCGGGTCGTCGCGTCGCGTTGCTCCGGAAAGGTCGACGAGAGTCAGCTGTCTGCTTGTCCTGAACTTGGCTACGGAAACGGGCGTGCCAACCGATGGACGGACTTCGGATATCGCGGTCTTGTCGTCGGTCGCAAGGTACAGATACGGAATACCCCTCGGGTTAATGCGGCCTTCCGGAACGTTTCGTGACGGTGGAATCATTCTTTCCGGGCGAAACGGGACTTCCTCAATCCACTCTCTTCCCTCGTCATCACGACGGTTCCGCTCAGCAAATCCCGTCTGAGCTCGCGAGAACACTTTGCCAGCGGGAAGGTCGACCCTTCGGTCCACGCTGCCACGATGAACGGCTTCAAGAAATGCTCTTACTGGGGAAGTCTGAAAAAACCTTCTCTCGTTTCGGACGGCTGTGGCAAATCGTTGATAGTCCCAAGGGGACTTGAAGCCGGACATCAGAGCTCCTTTTTCACTTCTTTTGGCAATCCTTGCTGGGCGATGATCCGGTCCGGGAATAGAGTTGGCGAGCTAGGTGCCGTCCGGCGCGGCAGGTCGCCCGGCTCGGCGGTGGTCAGCGCTGCGTAGCCCGCCGCCCCCAGCGTGTCGCGGGCGTGCCCCAGCCAGGACCGGCATCCTCGGCGCGAATGCCGCAGCCGTGGGTCTTCACCAGCCCCTTACAGATGCTAGGCCCAGCCCGGACCGGTTGCGGTCCCCGCGCCGCCGTGGCGGGGACGTCATGGCGAATTCAAACCGCCAGTGTGCCCACCAAGCCCAGCACGGCCAACTGGAAGGCGAACAGCCAGCCCATGCCCAGCTTCACCAGCGACTCCAAGCGATCGCCGCGTTGGAAGATGACTTTGGTGAGGGCTTCGTTGTTCGCTTCGAGTTCCCGGCGCAGCACCTCGGGCGTGACGGCGAACTTCTCGATGGCGTTGCCCATCTCCTCG
>VXLY01000064.1:0-1981 GCA_009841335.1 Rhodothermaceae bacterium
TGACGATTCAGCGCCAGACCGTACCTGTGGAGAAAGACCCGTAACCCGCGCTTCAAGTGGTTCCTCAACGTCTGGAATTCAGACCGCAAAAAGCGGCCTGACAGGCGGCTTTTGTAGTGTTCAAATTTTCCGGAATACCCCCAAAAACAGGCCTAAACCCCTGCAAATGGGGCCTTTTTGGCCTTCAGAGAGTTGCAAACTGTCGAAGTCAGGAATGTCTCAATTCAAAATGTGTCATATCCGAGAATGCGGACATGGTCAATCGCAGAGTACTTTGACGAGAAACTGCCCAAGCTCCCAATCATGAACTATCCGTATTTGGGCAAGCCAATGCTTCCACAATTATTGTGAGCCCATGACCGACCGAACCCACAACAAGCCCGACCAGTCCGCGAGAGACTGTTTAGACGAGATGTTGGACGAGCCATGCGTAAATCCGCGCTATAGCGGGATGACCACGCGTGAGATAGTTAGGAAGGTAGTACTGCGGAGGGTTGATCCAATGGACGAATCTGTCTCTGAATCTGAAAAAATCGAGCGAGAATGAGCGGAGACCCTCCAGCTATTCACTATAATTCCCTTATATTTCGGGGTACGGATTGACAAGTTTCCTGATGCTCGGCCTTGTTCAATCATACGTGCTCTGTATTCGACTGACTCATAAGGCGTATGACCAAGCTTTGTGACGTTCTTACTCAATCGTCGGAGGAAGCCAATTTGGGACAAGTGATGCGATCAATGGAACTCCGACGAGGCCCATTTGGTAAATCAAATTAGTTTTCTTATAATGTGCCGCACGGAGGGGCTTGATATTGCGTGCCTCGCTTTATGTGCCCGTCCGGAGCGCGTTAGTGTGCTTCGTAGAAGTGAACAATTATAAAGACCTCGGAGAAGGGGTAATCCAACATGAAAATTGACATCAAATGGCGGCGCGAGGGAAACATCGCGATCGCAGCCCTACTCGGCCGCGTCGATAGTAGTAACAGCAACGATTTCTTAGCTATGGCAGAGGAAGGTCTTTCTCCCGGTGATGGCGGTTTGTTACTTGACTTCGAAAAAGTATCGTTCATTAGTAGTGCTGGCCTTCGTGTCTGCCTAATTCTCGCCAGAAAGCTCTCCAGCTCGGGACGGGCGTTCGCAATGTGCTCACTTTCCGAGTTCAATCGTGAAGTTATTGCGGTGAGCGGATTTGATAAATTGATTTCAGTGCACTCTACTGCTGAGGCTGCACTCTCATCTTTGCAGAGTTCTTGATCATGTTTTTTCACAAACCGAACCTCTGCTTTAACCCATTTGCCAGATAGAAACCCAATGACTGATCATAGCGACCGAACCATCACCCTCAAGAAGTCACTTGACACAAACATTCTCGGTGAAAACATTTCTGATATTGCCGACTTTGCCGTGGAAAAGTACGAGTTTCGCCTTGACACAACCCTCTCTAGTGAGGTCCGGGAGGCGGCTGTCAATAAAACTTCCGCGGCCCTTTGGGAAATGATTGAAAGACTCATGCTGAAACGTCAGGACATTCTGAAGGCATTCTTTGAAAAGGCCGACGAGACGGTGAATGAGGTGGTCAGCGACATGCAAAAGTAGGCAGCCTTTTTTGGTTGCTTTACTGTGTGCTTCCTGCACAACCTCCCTTCGCTGACTTCCTGATACGTCTGGAATTAGCTAATACTTGAACAGGGTGAGATGTCAGGTCTGTTCCAGGATTCCCCGGTTGCTATTGTGGCTTACAGCTACCGAATGCCCGGGGGCATCAGTACCGACTCGGACTTTTGGCAGCTATTGTCCGAGCGCGAGATCATCCGGGAACCCATCATTGACAGGTATGGCAGAGGATATCGTCCAATTGGCCAATTTTCTGGCCCGGGACGTTTTGCCAGTCCCTATGAAGGCCTCATTCGCGAGGATGGCGAGAAGTTGATCGACCCCAAGCTCTTCGGCCTGTCACAGGACGAGATGCTTTTTATGGATC
>VXLY01000064.1:1991-5166 GCA_009841335.1 Rhodothermaceae bacterium
GGGACCATTCGATGTCACTACGATCAGTCTCGCGATGCTCGCCAATCGCATTTCTTACCATTTTAATCTGATGGGGCCGTCCACTACATACTGTACGGCCTGCTCCGCGAGTATCACTGCGCTTCATGCGGCACTGGCCGCGATCCGATCTGGCGACTGTAAACAGGCTCTTGTGGGATCGGTAAATTACCTGGGTACCTCTCGTCTCAGTGCCTCCTTCAATGCCCTGGGGGTAATCAGCCCTGACGGCAGGTGCCACTCGTTTGATGCTGATGCGAACGGATACATTCGTTCGGAGGGGGCGTTCATCTTCGCACTTAAACCTCTTCAGGAAGCCGAGAATGATGGCGACCACATCCACGCCGTCGTTGAAGGGACTTCCGTTAACGCGGCAGGGGCAGCTGACGGGAGCAGTGGGCTGGCGCAAGGTCGCTATATCACCGCTCCCACCCGTCACGCACAGGTAGACCTGATGCGTACCGCCTGCGCTCGTGCGGGACGCACACCAGATGAATTCGATTATATCGAAGCGCACGCAACGGGAACCGTCGTCGGTGATCGAATAGAGGGCAATGCAATCATCGAGGCCTTCGGCGGGATTGACCGTGATGTACCATTGCGGATTTCGAGCGTGAAGAGCAACCTGGGGCATATGGAAGCGGCGGCGTTTCATTGCGCTCTATTGAAAATCATCCTGATGATGCAGAGGCGTACCTTTGCACCTACATCAAAGAACTACGTCGTTCCGAACCCCGAGATAGATTTTGAAAACAGTGCTGCGCAGGTGCAGACCGTCTGCGAACCTTTCCCGGACCGACCAGTCGTGGTCGGCATCAACTCGTTTGGGTTTGGCGGTGCCAACGGACATTGCGTGATTCGGGAATACCAACCATCAGGCCCGCGCATCTGGTCATCTGATCTGTCTCCATCGGGAGGGAGGATGATCCCACTCTCGGCGCGTACCAACGATGCACTCACGCGAAGTGCACAACAGCTGCGGGATATGCTCGCAGAAGATGACACCGACCTCTATACGATCGCAGGCAACCTTAGTCGGCGCCGCACACATTTTGCAACGCGAACAGCTTTTGCAGTGCATGATCGTGACAAGCTATTGGCATCTCTGGATGAGTTCATTGAGAATGAATCAGGCGGAACAACCGTTAGGGAGGGGGACCAGAGAGTCGCAATGTTGTTTGCGGGGCAGGGAACCCAATGGTCCGGTTGCGGCCGGGGTTTGTATGGTGCTGACCCCGTTTTCCGTAGAGTGATTGACGCAGTTGAGGACTGTTGGAAGGAATTTTCAGAGGTCTCGCTACGCGACGTTTGTTTCAATGCCCCCCAAGAAGAACTCGACGAGGTTCGATATGCCCAGCCGGCAATCTTTATGATCCAGTGCGCCCTCTTTGAGCTCTTTAAGACCTGGGGGGTACATCCGGAATGCGTCATCGGGCACAGTTCAGGCGAGGTAGCTGCTGCCTATGCCTCTGGCATGCTATCGCTTGAAGAGGCGACGCACTTGGTCTACCATCGCGCTACCCTTCAGCAGTGCGTGGCCGGATCGGGTCGAATGCTTGCCATCGGCTTGGATCTCTCAGGTGTGGAGGAACTGCTTGATTCGCTCGGTGTCATTTTTCGGCCTGACGAGAACCGGCCGACCCAAGTGGAGATCGCCTGCGAGAATGCACCGGCAAGTGTAGTTATTTGCGGCAAAGAAGCGAATCTGAGACCGATCATGGCGGAACTGGATCGTCGCAACCTGCAAAACCAGTTGCTCGCAGGCAATATCGCGTTCCACTCCTCTGCCATGGATCCCATCCACGATGATGTGGAGCAAGCTCTGTCCTTTTTGGATAAGAGTACATTTGATGGCAGCGTCCCTTTCATTTCTTCCGTGACCGGTAAGCAAACAGAGTGTCTCGATGGAGCGTACTGGTGGACAAATATCCGGAGACCCGTACAGTTTGCACAAGGGGTTAGCACGATCATGAGCGATTTCAAGCCCGATATATTTCTTGAGATCTCCCCGCATGGTGCACTTCAATCGGCAGTTAGTCAATGTCTTGAGCAGACATCGCCTACTCCAGTCCGTATTCCAGGCCTTCATCGAAATTCGGATGATCGGCTTGGTTTCCAACAGGCGCTGGGTTCGCTCTTCAAATCCGGTATAGCTCTGGATTTCGCAGCTCAGTACCCGCGGCCCAAGCCCATTTCCCATCTACTTCCTGGACATCCTAGGGACGGGCAGGTTGCGATCAACCTCCTCAGCGATGACGAATTCTTCGTCCAACAAGGCCAATACTCGCATGGGCCACTGATTGGGCATAGAGTACCGAGCGACCACCTTCTCTTCGAATCCAGGCTGTCCGTGAAGGACTTCCCTTGGTTGGCAGACCACCGTGTGCATCATGCTGCGATCATGCCCGCTGCTGGCTATATCGAACTGATCCTCCAGGCCTTCGAAGGCGTTCCCGTTCACTTTGATGTGCTTGAATTCCTTCAGCCGTGTCCGATTCCTAAGACACCGGTTCGGCTCCAGACCGCCCTGCGCCCGGTCTCAAATACCCCGGACGAGTTTGAGTTCACAATCTCGTCCCGATCGTACGATGTCGATGCCAATAGCGAAATCCACTGCCGTGGACGGGTAAAGCTGAGTGATTCGGACCATCCCATCGGTGTTCCGGCCCGCCTTGAAGATATTGACCGATCCTCATGCGAAACCGTATTCGCGAAGCAGAGCGATTTCTACGAACGGATTGAGGCAGTCCTCAGCGAGACCTTCCAGTATGGGCCATACTTCCAGACCATACAGTTATTTGAGTTACAACCCGAATCCAGAGCTTTGATCGTTGACATTGAAATGGATGAAGAGCTGTGGACGACGGGACAGCACGAGGGATATGTAGGATGTCCGCCACTGCTGGACGGAGGGCTCCAAATCTTCCTGTCACACCTGTTGACGGCTTCGCACTTATTTGCGATCCCACAGAGAGCCGAAAGGACAACATTCCTGCGTCCACCCACGGGCCCGCAGATTACATGTTATGTGACCAGGCCCAGTGAAGATTGGATGGACGCGAACGAGCGAGGCCAGTACTCAGTGCAGCGCGGAGAACGGGCAGCCGGTGCAATCAGTTTCTATGACCGTGCTACAGGAGACCTCATCCTCCACATT
>VXLY01000064.1:5176-8057 GCA_009841335.1 Rhodothermaceae bacterium
TCAATACGTCTATTTCACCTCCAATCCGCGCTGGAATGATCTATTGAACAGCAAACACGAGATCGTCTGGCAACCTAAGTTCATCCACGAAGACCAGTCCTTCCTTGATAGACTTCCCACAGGGGAAATCGACCCCTCCTCATTGATCCTTGCCCTGGAAAAGGCAGAGGGCACACAAGCAAATAGCTACCATGTAGCCGAGTTTGCCGGATCACGGGAGCCCGATCAAACCGTCCTATCCAAGTGTCTGGATTATCTAACGAGCTCTGATGCTCGGTCCGAGTTCTGGCTCCTTAGCGATAATGAGGAGACGACACGAGCTCACTTTGATGCCTTCTGCCAACAGGATGCCGCGCTTCGCTTTCAATGTCTTGATCCAGAAGCTGCACCCCCAATGGACAATGGTCTTCTTCGCCCCGGCGGAGCAGAAATTGTGTTCTTGCACGGACTGGACGACCTGCCTGGCCCCGACGGCTGGCGGTTCCTACGTCAGCTGCTTGTCGATGGCGGGCTAGTGTTGATCTGCCACGATGAAGATGCCCTAATCAAGCCGGATGAAGGCTGGTCAATTGCTGGATCCGGCCGGCTTACCACTCTGCTGCAAGCACCATGCTCCCCGACAGGCGAGACTGCAGACGATCCGATTTCAGGTCCATATTGGGTGCTGGGAGAGCCTGACAGCTGGGCATCGGAGTGGATTTCCCTCTTGGACGCACCCGAAACAGTACGCCCAATTCCTCACGAGGCGGTCATCCGTGGGCAATTCGACTCCGTCCCGGCATGGTCAGACGTGGCTGACGTTCTTGCAATCGACTTCTTCTGTGGTTCTGACCCGAGTGATCCGACCGGTCAGAGGGTAACTGCACAATTGATCTCGTTCGTGCAGGCACTTGTGTCGGCTCGATTGGCAAATGCGAATCATCTTTGTCGATTCACTGTGATCACCCACAGTGCAGCCTTCGATGTGCAGCATCCAAGAGGATCTGCTCTGTGGGGGGCAATACGCAGCATGGCCATGGAAGTCGGCGACGAAGCAATGCTTGATTTTCGCCTAGTCGACCTCGGCGGACCGGATGACCTAAGCACGCTAAACCGGCTCGCTCGCTGCGACTTGCGTGAGCGGGAGTTGGCGGTGCGAGAGAACCACTTATGGGCGCCACGGATTGCCAGTATTAGAGAGCGATATTCCCATGTAACGACGGATAGTGATGCCGCATATCGCCTAACATTAGACAATCCGGGCCAGATTGCCGGCCTCGAGATGAAAACGTATAACCTCCCCGCCCTCGGGCCGAACGATGTGGAGGTTGATGCCCAAGCAGCGGCGCTCAACTTCCGTGACGTAATGGTCACCTTGGGCCTGCTGCCCGCTTTGGCCTATGAGCGCTCGGCACTCGGGCACCAGGTAGGCATGGAAGGCAGTGGAACCGTTCGGCGGATCGGGGCACAGGTACAGCACTGCTCAGTTGGTGACCAAGTTGCATTTATTGCGGGTGGTTGCATCGCCAATCGCGTAGTGATCCCCGAATATCTCGTCTTTGCTAAACCCGACCGGCTCAACATTGAGGAAGCTGCATCCAGCCTGTCGGTATATGTTACGGCCTACTATTCTCTCATCTCCCTTGCCCGCCTTCGGAAGAATCGACGCGTGCTCATCCACTCCGCCATGGGTGGGGTCGGCCACGCCGCGATGTCGATCGCCAGACATATTGGTGCACAGATCTACACCTCAGCCGGTAGCGAAACCAAGCGCAAACAGCTTTTGGCAATGGGAGCGCAGGAGGCCTTCGATTCTCATAGCTACGATTGGTACGAAGACCTCATGGCGGCAACCGACGGGGAGGGAGTAGATGTCGTGCTGAATTCACTGGCGGGGCGTCATATTGAGCTATGCCTGCAGGCACTTCGCCCAGGCGGCTGGCATTGTGAGATTGGCAAAACCGACATTTATGCCGACAATCTCCTTCGAATGCGCATGTTCCGCAAGAACCTTCGCTTCGCGGCGATTGATGTGGACCGCTTGATGCTTGACGACCCACAGCTAACGCGAGAGCTCTCCAAAACCTGCATGGATCTACTGGATCAGGGTATCTTATCCCCGCTCCCGGTCACCATCTTCCCCTACGGGGACTACGGAAAGGCCCTGCGTTTGATGACAACCGGGCAACATCAAGGCAAGTTGGTCTTAAAGGCACCTCAGACCTCCGCAGATCCTGGATTCCCCGTCTCGGATATCCGGCCACTTTTTGATGCAGATGCAACCTACCTTGTGACTGGTGGACTGGGCGGTTTTGGACTCCGCCTGATCTCTTACCTTGTGGCAGCCGGTGCGCGCCACTTGACTTTGCTTGACCGTGATCCTCAGCGTCGCCGAGATGCGGAATGGATTCGTCGCTCAAGTGCACTCGTCTACATGGATGCCGAGTGTGACATCGAAATCATCTCTGGAGATGTCGCGATTGAAGCCGACGTGCAGCGCTGTATCCAACAGATCAAGCGACCTTTGAAGGGCGTGTTTCATCTGGCCGGTGCGTTGGATGATCGTTTGCTTGACGACATGACAATTGAATCCCTGCAGAGCGTCTTTGCACCCAAAGCTTCCGGGGCACTGTATCTCCACAATGCCACTGCCAACTACCCTCTTGATTATTTCGTTCTTTTCTCGTCAACGGCTTCGATGCTAGGCAATCCAGGGCAGATCAATTACAGCGCGGCTAACGGTTTTCTGGATGGCTTGGCCATTGCCCGTCATCGACAGGGTCTGCCCTGTTTGACCTACAACATGGCCGCCGTTGCTGATGCCGGTATGGCTGCACGCAGTCTCCCGGTGCTCCGAATGATGCGGGCAATCGGTATACCACCGGTAAGTTCCGATCTTGCG
>VXLY01000064.1:8067-9564 GCA_009841335.1 Rhodothermaceae bacterium
CGCGTTACGTGCAATGACGGACCGCCCCCATCTCGTTACATCGCTCTTTGAGCGCCCGACATGGACCGTCAACTTCCCGGATTACATGCGGATCGGGCGTGTTATGCATAATCATGATGCATTCGAAGCAGCCTCCGATGACGAACTTACTCTCGAGAGGGTTGTGGAGCAGATCGCTGCAAAAGTCGCGGAACTGTGTGGTTATGAAGAAGGTGAAGTGGACGAGCCATTGTCAAGCTTTGGGCTAACCTCTATTTCGGTCGCCGAGCTTGGGACCTTTATCCAGTCTGAATTCAACTACCGCGTGAGTGCTCTCGAACTCATGACCACCGCCTCATCCCTGTCGCTTGCACAGGGTATCATCCATGGAAAGAAGGACGCGATTCAGGACGAGAGTGAATCAGGGGATCCCGCATCTCAAACCGTTTCCGAGGCGTCCTGGCCACAGGCCCCACGTATCCCCTCCAGCTTTGCGAATTCCTTGGAGGATCACTTGCCCACAACCCCCTCTCAGACTTCCGACAATGGCTCTGGCGCCATCCCTTCTTTGAGGGGCTCAGCCCACGTTGACACGTTGGAAAAGGTCTCATAGCCATGCCGAATACGCTCCTCATTTATCCAAGGCATCCCCCCACGTACTGGGGAAATAACTTTGCCTTGGACCTCCTGGGCATCAGGGCCGCATTTCCTCCACTTGGTCTGCTCACAGTTGCCGCGATGTTTCCACCCGAATACGACCTTCGTGTGGTGGATTTAAACGTCACTTCACTTGAAGACTCCGACCTGGATTGGGCGGATCTGGCCTTCACATCAAGCATGATCGTGCAACGCCCATCACTCGACCAGATCATTAAGCGTTGTAACCGTGCGCGCGTTCCCGTCATCGCCGGCGGACCACATCCAACCACTTTTCACGAGGAGATGGAGGGGGTTGCCCATTTTGTACTTGATGAGGTTGAAGAGACTTTCCCGGATTTCCTTCACGACCTAGAAAGTGGAATTGCAAAGCGGATTTACCGAGCACCTAGAAAGCCGGATATCACTCTGACTCCGCTTCCCCGCTTCGATCTGATCAATATGAAGGACTACTACTCGATGTGTCTGCAGTTTTCGCGGGGATGCCCTTTTGATTGCGAGTTCTGCGACATCACAAAGCTGTATGGCCGTGTGTCCCGAACTAAATCGCCAGAACAAATGGTTGCCGAGTTTGATCATTTGTTTGAACTAGGATGGCGCGGACCTCTTTTCTTGGTCGACGATAATTTCATCGGCAACAAGCGCGAAGTTACACGGCTGCTCCCCGTGGTTGCTGAATGGCAACAGGAGCGTGGCCACCCCTATAGCCTGTCTACCGAGGCGAGTGTCAATCTCGTGCGGATGAACGACTTGATGGATATCATGATTGCGGCGGGCTTTGACACTGTTTTCTTGGGCATTGAAACACCCAACCCGAAGGCTCTTGAGAAGATGAAGAAGCCTCAGAACATCAACATGCGC
>VXLY01000064.1:9574-12847 GCA_009841335.1 Rhodothermaceae bacterium
CCTGGGCCTCGACGAAGATGATGAGAGTGCCTTTGATGCTCAGATCGAATTTATTCAGGAGACTGGTATTCCAATTGCACTTGTTGGCCTATTGACCGCACTCAAGGGAACCAACCTCTGGACACGACTAGAGCGCGAGGACCGACTGCTTGACATGCCCATCTAAATCAATGCAACCTCCCTGAACTTCAAGCCGGAAATGGATCCCGAAACACTGGTTGAGGGATATCTTCGTGTCATTGGCACGATCTACGACTCGACGCTGGAGAACTATTTTGACCGCTGCCTAACCTTGCTCGAAAACCTCAATCCTGTACCACATCTCCATAAACCCGTGAGCCAACACGCACTGTATGCAGGCATCATGGGAATCCGGCAGTGCCTTACACCCCACCAGCTACCGGCCTTTTCGCGGTACATTGGCAAAGTAACTAAGAATCATCGTCGCCTGCTGCCGCTCGCAATTCGCCTAGCAGCTACAGGTCATCACTGTGAAAAATTCACTCGCCAACAGACTATGATCCGTGAATTCAAGGAATACGTAACTTCTGAATTGAATAGGATCAACGAGGCTGGAACACAGCCTATATCAACATCGGAGGCCGTAGATAAGCTCAGACAGCAGGCATTGTACCGAATCAATGCCCGTAAGAAGGCCATCCCCGAGGAATTCCGCTACACCGGGGACGGCATTACTGAATCTGTTTCGGATTTTCAACTAGCATTAGACACCATATTCGACAGGGCTCCTGTAAACGGCAATCTTCCGGTTCTTAACTAAATGCTGATACCAGAATAGCCGTTTATGCCTGAATTGAATCCTCTTCCGCGTGAGGTTCCTAGACTCACGGGAACTCTGCCACCTCAATGCCAAAAGGACCTTGATTCGCTAAGGCGCTTCATTGATCGAACAGCCAGCCATTCACCCTTGGACGCTCCTGTCGATCCCTCGGATTTTCGGGAAGTTCTTCTTACGGGGGCGACGGGGTTCCTCGGCCGCTTTCTGTTGAGAGACCTTTTGCGTCGAAAACCTAACCTAATAGTCACCTGTATCGTTCGGGCGGATCATTCACAACACGCTTTTTCTCGAATCCAAGCGGCTTTCGAAGAGGCGGAAATCTGGGAGGACGAGCTTGCTCCGCGCATTCGTGCCGTGGCGGGAGACTTACATCTTCCGCGTTTCGGCCTGGAGCCACCCCAATTCGCGGACCTCTGCCGGGGAGTTGACGCCATCTACCACCTAGCCGCGAGTCTAAGTGTAGCGACGCCTTACGTTGCTCTGCGCAGGACCAACGTGTTCAGTATCCGCGGCGTCCTTGAACTGTGCCTGACGACGCGCCTGAAACATGTCTTCTTCGCGTCAACTATGGGAGTTTTTCCCGAGTATTTCTGTGGTTTCGCGAACGAGTACTCCGGCAGCCGCATCACGCATCAGATGCAGCCGGACATTGCAAGTATGAAGCGCGCCTTTCCTCTCGGTCTGCTCGGGTATCCGTGGACCAAGGTTGTGGTCGAGCAGGCCCTGCTTCATGCGGTAAGAGCCAAGGTGCCGGTGGCTCTATTCCGCCTACCCCATACGAACGTTGCGAGTACTGGTTTCGGCAATGCCGACGATGTCGCGGTACGCACGGTGGCCGCGGTTGTGGATGCGGGAAAGATGCCGGAAGGATTCACGTTGCAATGGAGCCAGGCGGCGGTCGACGTCGTCGCCGATACCATGGCGGACATCTCGCTAAATTCCGACCGGCGCTTCACGATCTATCACTACTCCGAGGATCCACCAGTGGGACCCGAGATGCAGCTTGCCGATTTCGGACTGTACTACAAAACAGTCTCCTATGACGCATTCAAGCGGGCTTGTCTGGCCCGGGGAGAGCGGTCACCTCTCCATGGATTCTGGAACTTGATTGATCACGGTGCATCCTATTGGTTCAGCGGGGACGCGACCGCTCCGTCCCACCGAGTCTGCACCCATGCCCTGCGGGCCGATTGTCTGGACGCAATTCCTTGGCCAAGTGCGTACACCATGCTTCGGCGCTCCCTCGACTGGTTGCGGGCCCATCGTGAGCGATGGCCGTACCGTATACCCGAAAGCCGACTCGACTACGACCACCTCGTGCGTCGAGCAGAATCGTTCGCGCAAGAATACGATATCCCCTTCGACATAGCATTCCCCGCCTGGAAGCTCGAGGGACTCAGGCAACTCGTGCAAGCGGTGAACGCCCCGGAAGCCGGTGTCCGGACCGAGAGACTCGACTACATCGCCTTCGATCTCACTCGCCGCTTGCGCAACAATACATCCTTAGAAGCTGAGCGCCGTCGCTGTCCGGAAATCGCAGACCAGGACGTCAATCAGCCGGTCTTCATTGTCGGAATCAACCGGACCGGAACGACTCTCCTACACCGTTTGATGTCTCGTGACCCGAGGTTCTGGACTCTGCGGGGCTACGAGTATGTCGAGCCGGTCCCGGCGGGCGGCAACTATGCCATGCCGGCCGACTCGGCCGAAGATCCGCGGCGAGCCTTCGCGGAAGAACTCTTGAACGCGTCGGGGATTGTAGACATGTTCAAGGGGGTGCATCATTTCGACGTTAACGAGCCAGAGGAGGATCTCGGGCTGCTCAGGATGGGATTTGCCGCCTGGGGTGCGACCGTTTGGTTTGACATCCCGGACTTCACCCGCTGGCTTGTCCGCAGGGACATGTCGGAGACCTACGCTTTTCATCGCCGTGCGTTGCAGAACTACACGCATCAGCGACAAAGCGGCAAGGCGGGGCAGTGGGTGATGAAGGCACCCTTTCACCTCTTCGAATTGGAAGCATTGATCAAGGCTTATCCAGATGCCCTATTCATCCAGACCCATCGCGAGCCGGCTCAGTTCTTGGGATCCTGGTGTAGCCTCGTCGACCGAGTCCGCAATCTCTCCTGCCAGCCCCGCCCC
The DNA here is from genome assembly GCA_009841335.1 of Rhodothermaceae bacterium. Classification (GTDB taxonomy): domain Bacteria; phylum Bacteroidota; class Rhodothermia; order Rhodothermales; family Bin80; genus Bin80. The sequence goes on from VXLY01000064.1 coordinate 12,516, forward strand.
TCTGAGGATCTCGGAGAGGAACAGCTCGAATTCATGAGCCGTATGCTTGACAGTATGGTGAAGTTCCGTGCAAGCCATCCTGAACTCGAAGATCGTTGGTTGGACATTAGTTTCTATGACTTGGTCCAAGCTCCCATGGATATGGTGGCCCATATTTACGGTCGTTTTGGCTGGCCGCTGGAGGAGGGGGCAGTGGCCGCGATGAACGCGTGGCTCGACGTACAGGCTGAACAACGGCGAAGCGAAAAACGGCACAAATATGATATTGCCGACTTCGGTCTGACACGCGAAAAAGTTGACGCGGCCTTCTCGGACTATCGTGATTTCCTCAC
>VXLY01000075.1 GCA_009841335.1 Rhodothermaceae bacterium
AAGATCATAGGTAATATCTACATGTGTTTCTCCTGGAGTATCCACTACACTGAAGTAGTCACCCTCGCTGTCCCAGAAAGGACCTGAGTCGTCGAGGATCAGGCGGTTGTGCATCGTACCCGCCATAATCTTGTCGCTGCGCCATTCAGATGCCTCGTAGCCATAGCGGATCCGGTAGGCGAGCGTGTCAGCATACGTATCTAGGCGAACGGTATACTTCCCGCCCTGAATCCGCTGCATTTGCACGGCTTCGTCAGACTCTGCAAAAACAACGTAAAGCGTATCTGGAGACAAAGCAAATGCATTCGCCTGGAGACGAATGTGCAGTTCTACTTTTTTCTGGTCCGTGAGAATCAAGGGAATTTGTAGTGTCTCGTGATGCACTCCAGTCGCGTACAAACCGTATCCGCCCGGTTCATCCAGGGTGAAAGCAAAGTGCCCGGCTTCATTAACCGGAACATCTAGACTTGTATCCCGTGGGCCGTTCTGAATCACCAAGTGGGCAGCGGCCATGGGATTGCCATTTGCCTGCAGAAGAGTTCCACTCAGGTCAATCTGGGCGAACGACAATGTCGGTGAGCCCATCAGCACAGCTACGGTAAGGCGAGAGATTGATTTTTGCATTGGCTTGTTGTACAGGCTTTCCGTCCTTAGCGTACTGGAATTCGTGCGAAATTGTTGCGAGCAGAAATCTCCCTAGACAGCAATGGACACGGTAGAGTTAGAGGTGATTACCCTTATAACTCCTGTATTATAGCAGTGCATACTACCCATCCCGGCGTACCCCGCATCACAACTGTGGCCACAACCCGCTCCGGTCTGAGCACGAATTTTTCAGCCAGACCAGCTTTCTAGCACTCCTTGTCCAGGGAACACGCCCACCATACACCACAAGTACTCCAGCGCAACCGAGGACGCAAATAAACGCCGGATCGCTATCTGGCACCCTCGTATGCGGCATCAATCACATCCAGAAGTTTGTTACCCCGTAGTTCATCATCGGTCGCCAAGATAAAACCATCCTCGTCTACAAGAATTGGCCGAGGGAAGCCCGTGATCTCAAACAGATCCCTTATTGAATTGTCGTCTTCCCGCGTCACGCGCGTATGAAGCCAAGGCATGGAGTACCTGTTTTCTCTAAACTGCTTGATGTCCTCGGGATCATCAAGAAATGCAACACTCAGGATTTCAAACCCGGAATCGGTGAACCTGTCGTACGCCTCTTCCAGATGAGGGATTTCCTTAATGCACGGTGCACACCATGTTCCCCAAAAATCTATCAAATACACTTGGCCTTGAAAATCGACATTCGTAATGGTCACGGTGGGATCATCAAACGAGACAAAAGAAAACTGAGGCACAGGATTTCCTGCCTGCAGTTGTCTGTCCTGGTCAAAGTCTCGACGTGCCCATTCTGCTGTCCGTGTGTCGGCATGTGAATCCTGGAGCACCGAATAGTACAACCATTTCGTCTTCTCATCTCCTTCGCTTTCAGCAGAATACAGCCCGAAGTAGAGAAACTGTGCACGGACATCCGGATCCGGATGTTTTTCGACTACCTGCCGCACATAAGAACTGAGCAATTCCTGGCCTTTGAGTCTTCGAGCAATACGATGCATAAGATTGGATGCACCGACAGGACTCCAGGCTTCATAGGACCAGAACGGCGAATCTGCCGGAATGGACTCAAGGGCCTCGCGGGCCAAACGCCTGCCGTGTCTTGGCCATAAAGTAGCCGGTAAATCGTCGAAATAGCGAAGCAAATACCACTGCCGAACGAGGGGATCCTGCTCCAAGGCAATCTGCCTCCTGACGGCACCCCTTTCCCGGCTCGCAGAATTCATAAAGTTTAGGAAACCGCCATCAAAGTCAATACGTCTTCCCCTCTCCTCTACCTCCAAATAAACCTGAGCAATCCTCGCCATCGCGGATGGATCGGAAGTAAAGGAGGGACCAGGCTCGTGTTGCGGAAGGGCTGAAAGATCATAGGTAATATCCACAAATGTTTCTGCTTGAGTATCCACTACACTGAAGTAATCACCCTCGCTGTCCCAGAAAGGACCTGAGTCGTCAAAAATCAAGCGGTCTTGCATCGTGCCCGCCAAAATCTTGTCGCTGCGCCATTCAGATGGCTCATAGCCATAGCGGATCTGGTACGCGAGCGTATCGGCATAGGCATCAAGACGAACAGCATACTTCCCATCCTCAACCCGCTGCATTTGCACGGCTTCGTCAGACGCTCCTAAAACCACGTAAAGCGTATCTGGAGACAAAGCAAATGAATTTTCCTCGAGACGAATGTGCAGTTCTACCTTCTTCTGATCCGTGAGAATAAGGGGCATGTCCAGAGTCTCGTGGTGCACTCCGGTAGCGTACAGGCCGTACCCGCCCGGTTCATCCAGGGTGAAAGCAAAGTGCCCGGCAGAATTAACCGGAACAACCAGACTTGTATCCTGCGGCCCATTCTGAATCACCAGGTGTGCTGCGGCCATGGGATTGCCGTTTGCTTGCAGGAGAGTTCCACTCAGGTCAATCTGGGCGAATGACAATGTCGGTGATGCCATTAGGACAACTACGGCAAGGCGACAAATTGATTTTTGCATCGGCGTGTCGTACAGGCTTTCCGTCTTTAGCTAACTGAGATTCGTACGAAATTGTTGCGAGCAGGAAAGCGCCCGCGGCACCACTGGACATGGTAGGGTTAAGGGGCCACTACCCTCATAACTCCTCTAATTTGGCAATGCTGACTATCGATGCCGGCGTACCCCACATCACAATTGTCGCCACATCCCGCTCCGGTCTGAGCACGAATTTTACAGCCAGGCCAGCTATCTGGAACCACTTGTCCAGGGAACACGGCCATCATACAACTCAAGCACTCCGGCGCAACCAAAGGACGCACATATGGCTGAACCGCTATCTGGCACTCTCGTACGCGGCATCAATCACATCCAGAAGCTTATCGCCCTCTAGCTCTTCATCAATCGCCAAGATAATACCATCTTCGTCTACCAGAATAGGCTTGGGGAATCTCGTGACCTCAAACAGGTCCGTTATTGTACTGTAGTCTTCCCACGTCATACGGGTGTGAAGCCAAGGCATAGGATAGTTGTCTTCTCTAAACTGCTCGATTTCCTCGCGCGTATCAAGAAATGCAATGCTCAGTATTTCAAACCCGGATTCATTGAACCTAGCGTACGCCTCTTCCAAGTAAGGCATTTCCTCGATGCAAGGTGCACACCATGTTCCCCAAAAATCAAGCAAATACACTTGGCCTTCAAAATCGACATTCGTGATGGTTACGGTAGGATTATCAAACGAGACAAAAGAAAATTCAGGCACAGGACTTCCTGCCTGCAAGCGAGTCTCGCTCTTGCCAATCTGGGCGAATGACAATGTCGGTGATGCTACCAAGACAACCAGGGCAAAGCAAGAAATTGATTTTTGCATCCGCGTGTCGTGCAGGCTTTCCGTCTTAACGTACTAAGACTCGAATGAAATTGTTCGAGCGGCAAGCTCCTTCGGCAGCGCTGGACATGGTAGAGTTAGAGGTAACTACACCATTACTCCTCTAACTTAGCAATGCTGACTACCGATGCCGGTGTACCCCACATCACAATTGTCGCTACATCCCGCTCCGGTCTGAGCACAAATTTTACAGCCAGACCAGCTACCTGGAACTCCTCGTCCAAGGAACCAAGAGGATAATACTTTTCACCATTGTTCGCTTGAATACCGAAAAAGCCACCCTCAAAAGCATTCCAAACGATTGTGCCCTCCCCCTGAATTGTATCGTTCATTATCGTTTGGTCATCAGTTACTTCCGAATTAGCGGGAACGGTTACAGTCTGACAAGACATCCCAGATGTTATGAGAAGAACCAGTATGATACAGCGAATATACATCACAGTTGCTCCTGTTTAGCCGATCTCGACGCTTCACCAGATCCCTCGAGGACTTGTTGAATCCAACCACCGCCCAGTACATCATCACCCTCATAAATCACCACAGATTGACCGGGAGTTATCGCGCTTCTCGGCTGCATAAAAGATACCTGAAGCTCGTCATCCGATGTCTGGTGCACTATGCAGGGGGCGCCAGGATCTTTATAGCGAATCTTTCCAAATACGTGTCGTTCTTCAGGAAGCGTACGATACTTAATCAGGTTAATCTTGGTTGCTACCAGGGTTTGCTTTAGCAGTTCTTCACGTGGCCCTACCGTGATCGTATTGGATTTTGGATCAATCGCAGATACATATGCAGGATAGCCCAGCGCCAGTTTTAGTCCACGCCGCTGCCCAATTGTGTAAAATGGATATCCCGCATGACGACCTACTTCCGTACCATCCGACAGAACGATGGGCCCGTCATTGACGTGATTGTCCAGGCTGGGCACACGATCACGCAGGAACCGCCTATAGTCATTATCTGGAATAAAGCAGATCTCGTATGAATCAGGTTTATCTACAACTGCCGTAAGTCCGTAATCAGCAGCAAGATCCCGGATTGCCGGTTTTTCGTATTGCCCAAGCGGAAAGAGCGTTCTAGCTAATTGCTCCTGGGGAAGTCCCCAGAGCGCATAGCTCTGATCTTTATTAAGGTCAACCCCCCTTGACAGAATAAACCGTCCATTCTCCTCACGTACACGGGCGTAGTGACCCGTTGCTATTCGTGAGCACTCCAGATCATCTGCCCTGCGCAGCAATGCGTCCCACTTGATATGTGTATTACAGAGAACACAAGGGTTAGGCGTGCGGCCTGCCATGTATTCCTCCGTGAATCGCTCAATCACCCAATCCCCAAACTCCTCCCTAATATCAACAATAAAATGCGTGAACCCATACTTTAGGGCAATTTGGCGGGCATCATTCATGGATTCCAGCGTGCAGCAGCCCACCTCTTTACCACTTTTCCGAGGCGCAACCCCGCTGTAGTCCCACGTTTTCATTGTGAGACCAATCACTTCATAACCCTGCTTATGAAGGAGCACCGCGGCGACTGATGAATCTACACCACCGCTCATAGCAACTAGCACGCGTGGTTTCATTTCAAATCACATGCTTGGAATAACCTCCATCAATGGGTAGTGCTATGCCCGTGATGAATCCTGCCTGTTCACTAGCCAGAAATATTGCTGCCGCAGCAAACTCCCACGGCTCACCCAAACGATTCAGTGATGCCTGAGAAGCCCAGCCCGCTTCAACTTCCTCCTTAGTCTTACCCTCCCGGACCATTAGATCATCAACCAAGTGCTGCAGCCGCTCCGTTCGTGTAAAGCCAGGCAAAAGTGTGTTTACTGTAATCCCGTCTTTCCCAACCTCTTCAGATAATGTTTTGGCAAATCCCTGAACCCCCGCCCTGGAAGTATTTGAGAGGTAAAGGGATCCTATGGGCTGTTTAGCCGCAATAGAGGTCAGCATCAGAATTCGTGCATGCCGGTCCTCCCGTGCGGCCCTTCGCAAGTGCGGCAGGGCATACCGACAAAGATTAATTGTGCTTACCAGGTTTAACTCCAAACCTGCCTTCCAATCCTCTGCACTAAAATCGTCTATAAAGCCTGTCTTAGGTCCACCGGCATTAGCCAACAGAATGTTTAATCCCCCAAACCGTTCGACAGACCGGTCAATAGCCATGCGGATTTCAGATTCACGAGTTACGTCACATACCGTTGGGAAAACTCTAGCAGGATCAGCCCAATCGTGCTTTAAAATCGCTTCAGCAGCCCTCTGGATCCGAGCCTCATTGCGAGAACAAAAGGTCACATTACAATTCTCACGCACCAAAGCCGTAGCCACAGCAAGTCCCAGTCCACTACTTGCCCCAGCTATAAATGCTGATTTTCCTTTGAGTCCGAGATCCATTTTACTTAGACTTAAGCAGATACATGTAACGCCCTACAGGGGCGAATGGCCCATTCCCAACACTGCAGGGCCCTACCGGGGGCATAATCTTCGCTGGTTGGTTATATTTCCGGTTCTTATTGGGGCACCGTGGGTTGAACACGGAACCTTCCCGACAGAAGGTTGATAGCGTTTTTTCTGGAACGTCTGGATCAGGTAAGACTCGCTCGAGAACCACAGTGCCGCAAAGTTGTGCGTATGTCAGGATTTCCAAGATAATCTCCTATAAATGCCAACACTCAATGCCACGCGGACCGAGGAGACTGCGTTGATTCATAGAGCCAATCACTCGGTGCGTGTCACGGCATTCAGGCCGGAAAACGAACACTCGAAATGATCTTCAATCCGACCAACTACATTCGGGAGTCCAGTGGCAATCTGACCTCTCGGATTTTCGTTTATAGCCAAGTGCTTACCCGGATCGAAGCCGGTGCTCGGTGATTTTCCCGAAATTTGAATAGAAACCGCGGGGAGTTGACTCCTGCCCTCTTGTAAAGACCGTGAAACGTGTTCTTTTAATCAGTTACTACTTTCCTCCGTCTGGAGGGCCTGGAGTACAGCGAATCCTGAAATTTGTACGTTACCTGCCCCAAAACGGATGGCTGCCGACAGTCCTGACGGTTAATCCAAACTATGCTGCCTTTCCGTCGATTGATGACTCGCTGCTTGAGGAGATTCCTTCCGATGTGGAAGTGGTCCGCACACGGGCATGGGATCCTTTCAGTGTCTATGGACGCATTCAAGGAAAAAGGAGAGACGAAGTGATCAAGGTCGGATACATTGAGGGAAGCCAGGGATTGAAAAATGTTGCCCAATGGCTGAGAGGAAACGTTTTCCTCCCAGATGCCCGAGTGGGATGGGTCCCTTTTGGGTCTCGAGCTGCCCGAAAGCTGGTGCAAAAACAGAAATTTGACGCAGTCATGAGCACAGGACCTCCCCATTCAAGTCATCTCATCGGTATGGCAGTACAAAAGGCCACCGGCCTTCCTTGGGTTGTGGATATGCGAGATCCCTGGGTTGAAATCTATTACCGCGACCAAATGTACGAGGGAGCGATAGCAAAAAGAATCCAGACGCATTTGGAACGAAAAGTTTTGAGCACTGCCAATGCAGTCATTTCTGTAAGCAGACATTTAGGCATGGGGTTCAAGCGTCGCGTCCATATGCGGCATTACGAAACGATTCCCAATGGTTACGACCCCGCTGATATACCGCTGGGTACTTCCCCAGCCAGAGAGCGTGATACCTTCGTGATTGGATATGTTGGAACCTATAGTTTACTTACACACTCCGAGGGACTCGTTGCTGCGCTCCAGCAATTGCAGCTCTACGTTTCGGTTGAAGTTCACCTTGTGGGGAAAATCGATTCCGAGGCATTAGAAGCATATCGTGCGAAAGGCATCCCCGTCAAAGGGGTTCCCTACCTTTCGCATGGTAAGGCAATTGCCTATATGCAATCTGTAGATGTTCTTATGCTAGCGCTGCCGCGCGCGTATGGTGGCAGTGCCGCAGGAATTGTTTCCGGCAAGGCCTTTGAGTACATATCGGCCCGTCGACCAATTCTAGCTTTAGGACCTACCAGGGGAGATCTTGCTGATCTTTTGAATCAGACGCAATCTGGAAACATCTTTGACCACGGCGACCGGGAAGGCATCCTTGGATTCTTGAATGACCATCTGGAATTTCGAGGGAAGTCCTGGAAAATCAACGACGAGGCATTAGCCGAGTATGAACGTCCCCGGCTTGCGTCTAAATTGGCAAGCCTGCTAAACCGTTTGACAGTCCTTCCAAATCAGATTCATTAAACAACACATGCATGTCTGTACGCTGGTCGGGGCTCGGCCGCAATTCGTGAAGGCAGCAGCCGTGAGTCCTGCATTAAAGGAAGCCGGTATCAAGGAAACGTTGATTCATTCGGGGCAGCACTATGATACACTGCTGAGTCAGGTCTTTTTTGAGGAACTCGGTGTTCCAGCGCCAGTCTCGAATCTTGAGGCTGGATCTGGATCTCACGCTAAACAGACCGGAGATATCATGGTCCGGTTAGAACGGTTCATTGAAGAGACTGGACCGTACGATGCGGTCATTGTATATGGGGATACGAACACCACACTTGCCGGAGCCCTGGTTGCGGCAAAGGGAAATATCCCACTTGCACATGTTGAAGCCGGGATTCGCAGCTTCAATTGGTTGATGCCAGAAGAAATCAATCGGATTCTGACCGATCGCGTATCAAAATGGCTGTTTGCTCCCACCGAAATAGCCGTTGAGAATTTAAACCGAGAGGGCCTTGCAGCACAGACGATTCTCGTGGGGGATGTCATGTTGGATGCCACGCATATGTTTGCTGCACGTGCGAAGGAGCGTTGGCCACTGGAATCCTTGACCCATCATCCCCCCAAGGGATACTTCCTGGCAACCGTACATCGTCCATCCAATACAGATATCCGAGAAAACCTCCAAAATATTTTCAATGCCTTCGGGGAACTACCTTTACCTATTATCTTACCGCTTCATCCACGAACCAAGGCAGCACTCAAGGACATAACTATTCCAGATAATGTGGAGATTCGAGCTCCTGTCAGTTATTTGGCGATGCTGACGCTCACCTCGAATGCGCATCGCGTACTCACTGACAGTGGTGGACTCCAGAAAGAGGCATACTGGTTTGGCGTGAGCTGTGTAATACTGCGTGAGGAGACCGAATACCCGGAAACTTTCGAAAATAACTGGAGCGTGTGCGCGGGCGCAGATCAGGCATCCATTGTAAAAGCAGCAATGGGAAAACCAACCGGACCGCAATGCCGCCTCGGTGAAGGCCCCGAGGGCCGTGCCAACATGATGATTGCCCGGTCTCTACTCAGAAGTGCTTGATGTCCATAAACCTGTCCCATTCCGCATCCGCTCTCCTAGTTTGAGCGAATCTCTAGATTCCTGTCAGATTCTGTTGGTTTATTGGATCGGTATTCCTTAAGGTGTCTGTGCAAAATGAAGTGCACGGACCAGCAAATGCAGGAAAAGCCCGGCACCTCAAAATCTTTCCACTGGAAACGATCACGTCCGGACTACCACATGTATCTTGTGGTTCCGCTGCAATTTTGCTCGGCCATTGAGCTCAGGTATCTCCACTAGAAACGTAAATCCAACGATCTCCGCCCCACTTCTTTCTACGAGCGTTTCTGTCGCGGCAGCCGTACCTCCCGTGGCAAGTAGATCATCGTGAATCAAAACGCGATCGCTCGGTAATACCGAGTCCAGGTGCATTTCAATTCTATCCGAACCGTATTCGAGATTATAAGCTACAGAACGCGTCCTGCGAGGGAGTTTGCCCTCCTTGCGCACTGGTACAAAACCGGCCCCCAATTCAAGTGCAACCATTGGACCCATTACAAATCCCCTAGACTCAATGGCAACAACTTTGGTAATATTCTGATCCTCAAACGGTTTCTTCAAATGCTGTACGGCTGACTTGAGGAGTGCCAGATCGGACAAGATTGGTGTGATATCCTTAAAATTGATCCCGGGCTTGGGAAAGTCCGGGATCGTTCGGATCACTTTCCTGATCGCATCAACAGATTCCATTGATTTTATTCCGGTATACCTGTAACCCACCGGAATATAGGAATTATCGGCGACCTGATGATCTTTGCCTGAGTAGTCGGTCTATATACTCCTTAACGAGCTCCTCCTTGTTCTCCTGACGCTCCTCCATCATTTTGGCGTGCGTGGACTGTTGGTGTTCAAATAGCTCCTCAACCTTCGCTTTCAGCGCATCCATCTTCTCTACATGTGTTTCTTCATCCGCCCGACGCACTTCATGCGCTAATCGGCGCAACTCAACCATCATCTCCCTCAATGCTTCCGCATTTTCGCGAGAAATTTCAGAGTCCGAATGATGTCGCCCCCTTTGGTCGAAATCCCATGCCCGACCATGCCGCTGGTGTCGACCAGCTCTATCACGAACACGCTTACGGCCACGCTCCATTCTACCATGATTTCTTGAATGGCCGCGCCTATAGTGTCCATCAGTTCTGCCGCGAGCACGCTGACGTCCTCTCTCCATCCTCTCTGGGATTCGTGCTCGCATAACACGATCCCCGCGAATAATTACCACAACTGAATCTCCCTCAGTATTCACAACTACATCCCGCTCCACAATACCTGGCCCGCGCCGGGATAAAGAATACCTTATCCTACTGCCATCGGGACGGATCACAAATGTCGAATCTTCTTCAGAAACCACAGCGTATCCTCGAGTGCCCCAGAATGGACTGTCTATACGGAACCTGGGATATTGCACTTCTTCCAAGGATACGATTGTCGTGTCTCCCTCAGCGTTAACAACCACCACCGTCGAATCCTCACCCTTGATGAACGAATAGCTTCGTGCCCTTACAGTCCTTTCAACGCGTTTCCTGGGAGTATCTATCTCTAGGGCAAAAGTGATCTCAGTTCTTCCCTCAATCTCCACTGTTTGGCTGGCATAGCCAATAAACGAAACCATGAGTGACCCATTGGGATCGTCCACTTCAAGGGAAAATGACCCGTCACTAGCAGTGGCGGTACCATTACGCGTACCGGTTTCGACAACATGTGCCCCGGCCAGAGGTTGACTGTCAGGTGCGGAAAGGACTGTGCCGGTAATGGTGTGGTTCTGTGCCTGCAAAGGCAACGCCATCAGTATCATGACGATGCCGGCTGTGAATGCAAAATACTGTCTCATCTTTATGGTTTGATCTGTGCTTACTCACACGTTATGGATTTGCGCCCGCCTGATATTACCACCCCATACCCAGCAACTCATCTAAGCGCATGTCGATTAGACGTTCCATATTCCGATTCCTTTCCTCTACCTGTAACTGCATTTTTTCCAGATCAAGCCTCATACGCCTTATTTCTCGCGTACGATTATCCTGCTTCAGATGAAAAATGGTTGTAAGCTTCTCCCTTAGCTCTGCAATGGCTACGTCGCGCTCCCTTCCTGGAGACATATTATTTATCTCAGCGGCCATTTGCCGAGCTTCAAACTCTTCCCGCCATTCATATTGTAATAACTCGGACAGCTCATCACTGGAATCAAGGACGTACGCCATATAGTTGGACATCTCAAGCGGACTGATCATATCCGGTCCCGCAACAGATACAACACGATTAGCAATCGCTTCGGCCTGGCTTTCAGTTAATTGGGCAAGTCGTTCCTCGAATAATCTTGAAGCTGCTTGAACCATTTGCCGCACCGAGTCCGTCTTGGTTATCTCATCTATATTGCGATTGGTGACGAGATTAAAGACTCGATACCGCTCGTTTAGCAACGAGTCTGTCAAAGACATATTATCTACCAAGTCACCGATTTGTAAAAACATGCGCTCCGTCATGGGGCTACCTGGCCTGTCTGGCCTGTCTGGCCTGAGACTACCTATCCTGATCGAAACTGGATCGACAACGATCTCGAAGCTTACGACATCAGTTTTATCAGACTCCACAATTCTATCCGCCGAAACTTCGTACTGTATCCCGTTGATCGTAACCAACATTGGAGAAGGGCCTCCCCAATGCAGAGAAAATTCCTTCCCTGCCAGTATATCGACTAGGCCTTCTGGTAGATCACTGGGATCAATTGTCTTCCCATTCACCCTCAGCCCATTTTCATCACCTTCAAATTCAATTTGGGCTGAAACACCAGGTGTCACAAAAAAAGCGGCAAGCAAAGTAATTGCCGAGCATATGGATAGTATCCGTTTCATGGGCCTGTACACGTGATTTGGTTACTGAGGAAGTGTGCTAGCAGATTCTACTCCAGATGGACTACTGTTCAGATTTCCGGCAAGCGAATCTAGTCTCATGACCGCAGACTCATCCCATAAGTCTGGTCTGGTCCGCTGGCGAACAACATTAAGTGTTTGCTGCATCTCGATACGTTCCTGCGTGTCATCCCACTTCACCAACTCCTCCGGGCTCGGGGACTCTTCCGAAATTACAGACGACTCCTGCATCTGCCGCTCAGGAAGTAGGAAGACAACCAGCAGGCAGGCAGCTACTGCCCCCACACCACCAAGCACCGCAAATCGTTTTGAGCGACTGGTGGGGAGTTTCCAGATAGGAGTCAGTTTGGGACGGGCCGACGCAACAATTTGATCTACTGCGTCTTCGGGAGCAGTAACCGGTCTGCGCAACGCCCGATTTTCCAATTTTCGCTTGACATCCCGCAACACCCCATACTCCGCACGGCACGCGGGATC
>VXLY01000106.1 GCA_009841335.1 Rhodothermaceae bacterium
CGAGGCTGTCCAGAGACGGCGCACCAATTGCGAGATGATCTCCGTCCGAGGCGATACTGAAGCCAAACGCATCGCCGGGCTTTGCGTCTGAAGCCGTGAGCTCAGCGGCAACTTCCCAGGCTTCTGCATCCTCCGAAAGCTGATACACATAGACCAGGCCGGATTCGTCGTTATCGGGTATAGGATGCCCTACGAAGATTGAACTGCCGGCAACCTCGGATGAGAGGCCAAAGGCATTCATCTGTGCGTAAGCAGCGGAAGGCAGCAAAAAGAGTAGGAAAAGGGGTAGAAAACGGTTCATGAAAACTTGCACAGGGCAAACGTTAATGAAAAACTATAGGCAACCTGCCTTGTTACGATATTTGTTTCAATATGATGCAAATGCGTGTCAGGAGCCTTTTTCCAGCACCAGGAAAGCAAGCGGAGGCAGCAGGACTACGACACTTACGGGGCGTCCATGGCAGGGGACGGGCGCACTTTCAACCCTCCCCATGTTGCCCATACCGCTTCCTCCATACGTCGTTGCATCACTGTTTAACCGCTCCTGCCACCAACCTTCCTCTTTTACCCCAATCCTGAAGTTCTCGCGTGGGACTGGCGTCATGTTCAGGACAAAGATCATGCACTCGGACCCTTGTTTGCGTTCGTAAATCAGAATTGAGTCGTCGGAGTGCTCCCCAATCCATGACCAGCCATCCGGACTGTCGTTCCATAGAGGAGCACAATCCCGATACAGGGTATTAAGGTCTTTTATGAGGCGAAAAATTCCGCTGTTCAGCGGGCGGTCCAACAGCTCCCAGCGGAGCGGTTTATCGTGATTCCATTCTTCATCCTGGGCAAACTCACTTCCCATGAAGAGCATTTTCTTGCCGGGGTGACCAAACAGATGCCCAAGAAGCAGACGATAGTTGGCTGCTTTCTGCCATTCATCTCCAGGCATACGGTCCCATAACGAGCCCTTGCCATGGACCACTTCGTCGTGAGAAAGCGGAAGCACATAGTGTTCGCTGAAGGCATACATGAAGGAAAACGTGAGCCGGTTGTGGTGATATTTTCGGTGCACAGGGTCTTCCCGCATGTAGGCGAGTGTGTCGTGCATCCAGCCCATATTCCATTTGTACATGAAGCCCAATCCGTGATCGTAGGTCGGGGACGAGACTCCCCTGAAGGCGGTAGATTCTTCCGCAACCGTGAATGCTCCCGGGAAATTGGAGTAAACGGCCTCGTTCGTTTTCTTGATTAGATCAATTGCTTCCAGATTCTCATTGCCACCGAAAATGTTGGGCGACCAGTCCTCACGTGAGTAATCCCGATAAAGCATGGAGGCAACTGCATCAACCCGCAGTGCGTCCACATGATATCGGTCGAGCCAGAACAATGCGTTTGAAATCAAATAATTGCGTACTTCAGTTCTGCCATAGTCGAAGATGTAGGTTCCCCAATCCGGGTGATAGCGCATCTTGGGATCGTTGTACTCAAAAAGGGGTGAACCATCATAAAAGACCAATCCCTGTGGATCCGTTGCGAAGTGGGCCGGCACCCAATCCAGGATCACTCCGATACCGTGCTGATGCAGTGTATCAATGAGAAACATTAGGTCTTCGGGTGGACCGTATCGGTGTGTGGGCGAAAAGTAGCCCACTACCTGATATCCCCACGATCCATAGAATGCGTGCTCGGCAACGGGCAGAAGCTCAACATGCGTAAAGCCTAAATCCGTTACGTGCTCCGCAAGCGGCGCGGCAATTTCACGGTAAGAAAGAGAGGTCCCCAGATCCTTGTGTCGCCAGGACCCAAGGTGCACCTCATAGATGGATACAGGCTTGTTGAGTGTGTCTGGTCCACTGCGCTGATTCATCCACGTTTCATCCTGCCACGCATACTTCATAGGAGTCAGGATCGCGGACAGACCTTGGACGCTGCTGCCATGTGGTACCGGCGGCTCCATTTGGAACGCGAACGGGTCCGACTTATCAGCTACATAGAGACCACGCCGAATACGGAATTTATACCGCTGCCCCCATGCCGCTCCAGGGACAAAACATTCCCAACAACCACTCCCGGTTGACTGCATGGGATGCGCATCGGCATTCCATGCGTTAAAATCGCCGATGACACTGACCGAATCCGCATTGGGTGCCCAGACGGCAAACCAAGCCCCGTCTTTCACCAAGTGTCCCCCGAGTCGGTCGTAGCTCTTGATCAGCGTCCCCTGGGACCAGAAATAGAGATCCTCATCTGAGAGCCACTTTTCGTTAGCGGTCTTGGATCCAGTTTTCATCAGTTACACGAAATAGTCAAAGTCCGCTTCAGTCCGTACACGACGAAGAATCTGAAATATTCGTACGGGCATGACATGTGGATCTATGCGGATGTGGTGGTGGTTACCCTGCCAGATATACCGTTCACCGCCCAATAGGTCAAGCATTTGGAACGGTGCAGCAGTAGGTAATCCTAAATCTTCGAGGGGCAGACGAACCACGCCCTCCTGCGCCTGAAATGGATCCAAGCTTACGACGCATACAATTGCATTTGGCCCTGCACTCTTGCAGTAGGCAAGCATAAGCGGGTTCTGGATGTCCAGAAATCGCAAATTGCGCAACTGCTGCAGGGCGGCATTGTCCTTTCTGATTCGGTTGACACGCCGGAATATAGTCTGCAAGGAATCAAGATCATTCCAGTTCCATGTGCGGATTTCATATTTCTCATTATCGGCGTACTCTTCCCGATCCGGGTGCTGGTTGGCTACGATATGTTCATAGGGAGGACCGTAAACACCGTATACAGGAGACAGAGTAGCGGCAAGTACGTAACGGATAACGTGTGCCGGGCGTCCACCGCTGGCCAGATACTCGTGCAGAATGTCTGGTGTATTTGGCCAGAAGTTAGGCCTAAAATACTCAACAACATTGGTTGTGGTCAGCTCCTGGAGGTAGGTTGTCAGCTCTTCTTTCGTGTTGCGCCAGGTGAAGTAGGTGTAAGAATTATTGAATCCCAGTTTGGCAAGCGTATACATCGTTTTCGGACGTGTAAATGCCTCTGCCAGGAAAATGAGGTCTGGATACTTGTTCCGGAGACGGGCCAGACACCATATCCAGAATGCCAGTGGCTTGGTATGCGGGTTGTCGACCCGAAATATCCTTACACCACGATTGATCCAGAATTCAAATATGTCCTTCAGTGCTTCCCAGAGCGTACGCCACTCTACACACTCAAAATCCAAAGGAAATACGTCCTGATACTTTTTCGGGGGATTTTCCGCATAGCGGATACTGCCATCGGCGCGTTTTTTGAACCACTCGGGATGTTCTTCAACCCACGGGTGATCGGGGGAGCACTGGAACGCGATATCAAGTGCGACCTCCAGATTCAATTTATTGGCTGCCTTGACAAACCGGTCGAATGCAGGCAGCCCCCCTAGATCTTTGTGCACGCTGGTATGTCCGCCGTCGGGACTACCGATTGCCCAGGGGCTGCCCGGTTCGCCAGGCTGGGCCTCGGGGTTGTTATCCTTGCCTTTGCGAAAGGTGGTTCCGATGGGATGGATTGGCGGCAAATAGACGATATCGAAGCCCATATCCCGTATACCTTCAAGGCGAGCCGCCGCGTCATCCAGTGTTCCGTGTATACCGGGCACACTGGCACTTGAACGGGGAAAAAATTCATACCATGCTGCGAAACCGGCAAGCTCACGGTCGACATCTACGGTAATAACGGTGCTTTTGACCGCGCCTCTTTGAGGGTCATTTTCCAGGGCTAACCGCAGAGGCTCCTGTGCCAGGGGGGCACGTATGTTGCCTGCAGCATATTCGTCAGCGAAAGCCAAAAGTTGCTCACGAGCGTCACGGTGTGCATTCACGGCGTACTCCTTTAGCAAGGCTGCGCCTTCCAGGAGCTCTACTTTGAGTTCAGTTTCGGGTACGCCCCCGTCAACCCGACGTTTGTATTGCTCCTGCCATGATCCGTAGCGATCAACCCAGGCGCGAACATGGTAGGTATACAGGCCGGGGGCTTCGGCAATAAAAGTACCGGTATATTCATCGTTGTGCCCCGTTGTCATGGGTATCTCTTCGGTGGCGCCGCCCAGGCGTGTGACATGGAGTTTGGCGCACAAACGGTCGTGTCCGTCAACAATTATGCCGGCGGTTACATTAACAGACTCTCCCACAATCCGTTTGATAGGCCAATCACCAACCTGGACGCAGGGGGATACAGAAGTGATAAAAACGCGAGACCAACGTTCAGAAACGGACTTCATATGGGGGCAATTGCTTATTCTTGGTGCCCATGTACTATGGCAAATCTATCTTCATTCAACTCACCTAATATCGGATCTGCCCGCTGAGGCAGGAAAATGATAAGCGAAATTACATCATTAGGGGCACAACTGGATCATGATGGCGCCAACTTCGCCATTTTCAGTGCGCATGCCGATGGAGTAGAACTCGTCCTGCTTGATGAGGAGCACAGAATAGAGCGCACAATAGACGTGAACACGCGGACCGGGGATGTATGGCATGCTTATGTAGCTGGTGTATGTTCTGGGCAGCGATACGCTTATCGCGTTCATGGTCCTTGGGCTCCTGACGATGGTCTCCGGTTTAACGCTGCAAAACTATTATTGGACCCGTACGCGCGCGAGATAAGCCGAATGCCGCAATGGCATGAGAGCCTCTTCGGTCATGATCGCAATAAGGACGACCGAGTGCTTAATCCGGCAGACAGTGCACCGTACGCCCCGATCGGCGTAGTGGTTGATTCCGGCCCGAGCGCGCGAACAAAAGCATTTCCTCGAATACCTTGGAGGGACACGGTCATATACGAGACGCATGTAAAAGGGCTGAGCGCGTTGCACCCCGATGTTCCACCTGAGCTTCGCGGCACTTACCTAGGGGCGGCATCGGAACCGGTTCTTTCGCACCTTAGGTCTCTGGGGGTTACTACAGTTGAGCTCCTCCCAGTCCACACTGCTGTGCAGGACGAGCGCCTTGTTCATGGAGGGCTATCGCAATATTGGGGGTATAACCCATTGTCTTATTTTGCGCCGGACTCGCGCTTTGCGGCGGGCGATGCTGCTTCTGTGGCAGCAGAATTCAGGGCAATGGTTGATACCATGCATGATGCCGGACTCGAGGTCATTTTGGATGTAGTATACAATCACACAGGCGAGGGCAATCACGTAGGGCCAACATTGTCTTGGCGCGGGATAGATAATGCTTCGTACTACGTAGCAAAACCAGGGCAGCCACGGTTTCTTTACGACAGTACCGGGTGTGGCAATACACTGCGGGCAGAGCACCCGTTTGTGCGCCGTCTTATCATGGACAGTTTGCGATACTGGGTGGAGGTCATGAGCGTAGACGGGTTCAGGTTCGATTTGACTAGTACTTTGCTTCGGGAAGGATGCGAGGTCAACATGCAGAGTGGATGGCTGCAGATGGTACAGCAGGATCCCATTCTATCTAGGGTAAAGCTGATAGCGGAACCGTGGGATGTTGGGCGTAGGGGCTATAGGTTAGGCGCATGCCCGGCACCGTGGAGAGAGTGGAATGATAAATATCGCGACACAGTGCGGCGTTACTGGCGTGGAGAGTCGGGGATGGCGGGCGAGTTGGCTACAAGACTGGCGGGTTCCAGTGATCTGTTTAAGGCAGGGTATCGTCGTCCGTCGTCCTCTATCAATTATGTGACATCGCATGATGGGTTTACGCTGTTGGATCTGGTATCTTATCGCCAAAAGCGTAATCTGGCCAACCTGGAAGACAACAAAGATGGTACGAATGCAAATTACAGTCAGGATTGCGGAAAAGAGGGGCCTTCAGCAGATCTGCGCGTAGTAGCACAGCGCGATCGCCTCAGACGAAGCTTGCTGACGACTTTGTTTGTATCTCAGGGGGTACCCATGCTCCTCGGAGGGGACGAACTAGGACGAACGCAACTCGGTAACAATAACGCCTACTGCCAAGACAATGAGGTTTCGTGGTATGACTGGGATATAGACCCATCCAGTCAGGAGATGCTTGACTTTGTTCGCCAGCTCAGTGCCTTTCGCAAGGCGCATCCATCACTGCGGCGCAACCGATTTTTAACTGGCGAAGTAGGTGCAAACGGTTTACCAGATGCCGTTTGGTGGCATCCAGAGGGGCGTGCAATGCAGTCAGAAGATTGGGCAAAGGCGCATGCATTTGGTATGTGGCTGGCTGCTCCCGACATGTTGTTAATTTGCTTCAATCCTACCGGTGAACCGGTTCGGTTTAAACTTTCTGATAAGTATGTCTGGAGTTGGGGCCTTGGCTGGGGTGAGCATAGTGTACTTATGGATTCGGAATCAGAGGGGAGCTTTGCGAGTGTGGATTTCCAGTCCGTATTAGTTCTCCACGCTCAGCCGTCTACTTCCTGAGGTGGAGTCGTGCAGCCATCGGCCGAATTTATCACGCAGTTCGGTCTGCTGCCTGGGTGAGAGCCTCCAGCGCCAATTACCGAAGGCAGTGCCAGGGAAGTTCATTCGGGCATGACCATCCAGGCCCAAGACATCCTGCACGGGTGTAATTACAAGGTCCGCATCCGAAGCCAGGCAGCGCTCAATTGCCCTTGGACAAATGTTTTCGTCAGATTCAATCTCCAGGTATTCCCCCGCGAATGCTCGTTCATGCCCAGAGAGCGCGTCCCACCAGCCGCGAAGCGTGTCATTGTCATGTGTCCCGGTATAGACACATTGGTTCGGCTGATAGTTGTGTGGTAGATGTGGGTTATCCATGCCTGCATCAAAGCCGAACTGAATCACCGCCATTCCAGGAAACGAGTTAGTCTCCATCAACTCCACTACATCGGGTGTGATCACTCCCAGGTTTTCGGCGATCACAGAAAGGGCGCCAAATTCTGACACCAACCGATCGAAAAAGATCTGTCCAGGGCCCCTCACCCAACGCCCATGCTCTGCAGTCTCTTCGGTGGCTGGGATTTCCCAGTATCCGGCAAACCCGCGAAAATGATCCAGGCGTACACTGTCATACAGGCTCCATGCCCGTTTCATTCGGTGAATCCACCATTTGAAGCCGCGCTCTGCCATGACTTCCCAGCGATAAATGGGGTTCCCCCAGCGTTGTCCGGTATTGCTGAAAAAATCGGGAGGCACGCCGGCGACTACCAAGGGTTCGCCTGCATCATCCAGCTGAAACAGTTCAGGACTTGCCCAAACGTCAGCACTGTCATGCGCGACGTATATGGGCAGGTCTCCCATTATTTTGACATTACGCTTTCTGCAGTAGTCACACAGGTTGCGCCACTGACTATCGAAAATGAACTGTTCAAACAGATAGAATTGAAGCTCTGGCAGATCAGGATTCAGTGATTTTTTTTCGGGAAAGGTTCGGTCGTGCGTGGGCCAGCTAGTCCATATCTTGTCTTGGTGTTTGAGTTTCCGTGCTCGGAAGGCGGCGTACGGCAACAACCAGTCGGCCTCTCTGTTGACAAAGTCCTGAAAGCCATCCATATGGGGACGTGTGATGAATCGGGAGTATGCCTGCTCCAGCAGCCTTGACTTGTATGTTGCAACAGACGGATAATCAACGATTCCCGCCGAATCGGTGGGGTAGGTGTCAATTTCCGATTCGGTTACCCATCCGTCCTGAACCAGAAGCTCAGGACTTATCAGCAAGGGGTTGCCCGCAAATGATGAGGGGCTCGCATAAGGTGAGTCGCCCAGTCCTGTCGGGCAAACTGGAAGGAGCTGCCACCAGGTCTGTCCGGTTTCGGCCAGGATATCAACAAAGCGTTGGGCTTCGGGTCCAAGATCGCCAATTCCAAAGCGCGACGGTAAGGAAGTAACATGCAGCAGAAGTCCGCTGGAGCGCATAGCAGTCTGATGGCGTAAGCAAGCCCGCAAACTTCAATTGAACGATTTCGTGCCATGAACGCAGACATTCGCATACAAAGGGCCACTTTTAGCGAGTTGTCAGGCCTGTCTAAATTATTTGATGGTTACCGACGGTTTTACCGGATGAAGTCGGACATTTCAGGTGCAAGAGAATTTCTTGCAGCACGCCTGCGACACAAAGATTCAATTATTCTCGTAGCATGGGTAGGAGATGAATCGATAGTTGGATTTGTTCAACTGTATCCTGCGTTTTCGTCGGTACGCATGGGGCCGATCTGGATTTTGAATGACCTGTACGTTCAACGCGATTGGCGAGGGCAGGGTGTAGGACAGAGATTAATGGAGGAAGCCAGAGTCCGGGCAGTTCAAAATGGGTGCATTGCCCTGGAGTTGGCAACCGAAAAAACAAACACACACGCCAAGCGCCTGTATGAGAAACTGGGCTACTCACTCGACGAGACCTTCGATCATTATGAACTTGCACTCACTTGATCAGCAGGCGACAACCATAACAAAAGCAACCATTTTCTGGGTGGCCGCATGCAAGATTTATTGATGGAGCTTTCGCGTGAGGACTACGCATACATGATCCGAATCATTGAGGGCCCTTTTGATCGTTGCGCAGAACTTAAGAAGCATCTTGAAGAACTGGAATCTGCGAATCAGCGGATAGCATTGTGTGAGGGGCTTGAAAGAAAGATCCGTTACTTGGGGAGCAGTGACATTGCCTATAATTTTCGGAGGGTTGTCGGCAAGGAGCCCGGGGCCAGTTTTCGGTACATTATTCGTGATACGGCACGATTCCTGAAGGTCCCCTTGGCTGATCAGGGCACAGAGCGGGATCTGCTTGTCCGTATGGCCCAGGATTATGCTGTGGACACCTTTTCAAAGTTCACACAAGCCGAGCAGCAGGAGATTCTGGAATCTCTCGGCGTTGGGCGGGCGCGCGCAATAGCCTTCCTGAAAAAGACCGGAGGTGTATTTGCTGCACCTGCATTCTTGCAGGCTTTTGGTATACTCGTGGTTGAGGGCTTAATCAAGACAGTTTTATTCGGGTTGACTGCCCGCCTGATTGGCCTGAAGCTGGCAACATCACTGTTTGCCTTTCTTTTTGCCCGCGTACCTTGGTGGGCACACGCCATCATACCGGCGGCATGGACGGTGTCCATTGGATTGACTGCGCTGGATCTTCAAGGGCCGGCCCGCCGCAAGACTGTACCAATCCTGCTTTATCTGGGGCTGAGTTGCATGCGCCTGGAGGCTGAGAAGCAAGGTTAAAGTTCAGTTGCGTCGTGGCTCTTCATCTTCTTTTGCATGAACAAATTCGCCCCACTTGGGCCATACCGCGAAACTGAATCGCCCCCCTCCGATCAATAATTGGTGAAAATGCAGATCTTCTTTGAACACCAGCTTCCAGATACTATCCTCTGACAGGGCAAGGATCCGGTCGGATCCCCCTCAACCGCAGTTTCTTCTTGATCCACGCTTCGGTAATAGTTCGTGGTCTTTCACCATTATCACCCACTGCAAGCCAATCCGCTGGGGAATACCACAATATTCAACTAAGGGGGCTTTAAGATTCAGTTCCGGTTCGGCTGTAAATCCCTATATGCCCATTAGCCTCACGAGCCAAAATGGTAAACGGTGATGGATTCAAATTACTTGTTGCTCTTGCTCGCAGTGCCCTGGAAAACATCGTACAGCTCAGCGAACAGTTTTTCGGCGTCGTCGCGTCGCATGTCGACGATTTTGGGGTGGCGTAAAACTCCTGCGCCGGCGGTATCTACCCTCAGCGTGCACAGATCCAGGCGTCGTTGGAAGAATGTTGCGTTGATTTCAAAGGCCTGCAAGCGTTCAATCGGCACAACCCAGAGCTGCTGGCTGAAGATGCGCCGTCGAATGAACAGGTTTCCGTCGTGGAATGACCAACTATGACATAGGTATTGGAGCCAGGCAATTCCCCATGAAATCGGCAACAATGTGAGACCCCAGACAGCATACGGCCACCACAGATACAAGGCAGCAACCGGTGCCAAAATGAGCAGAGCATAACGTAAACAGCGCCTCCGAATAGTGCGCCGGCTGACGCGGGTGTATGCTTCAGGAGCCGTGAAATGACGGATCTTGGGTCCCAGTGCTAGAATCTCAGCCCACTTTGCAAAAGGCATCGCAGGCTGGAATCCGCGCTCGCCACTTTCCAGGCCCAGCGTTTGCATCTCCATTCGATACCAATCATGTAATCTCATCAGAGGATTGGAGCGAATCAGGAAAGACTGAACGCGCTTGTACGGAAGCGTTCCTTCGCGCACGGTTATAAGACCAAATTTGCGGTGAATTTTTTCTGGGCCCAACTCAATGTAGAAATTGTAGTACCGAATGAAGTTTTGGGCGAAGCCGAGTATCCAAGAGAGGATGAGCGTGATCAGTATGAACGCGATGGTAAGCATGACCAGCGAGTACTGCTCAGAATTTGCAGGCCCGAAGAAATTCCTTTCAAAAATGTCTCTGAGAGTGGCTTCAATATTTATCAGGCCGATAGCTTCGAGTTGTTGCAGTACGCCCACAAGAATCGCAAAGAGACCGAAAGAGAACTGATAAACACTCGAAAGCAATAACCGGGGGAGGCGCATACGAAAATCGGGGGATGCAGGGATACTTTCGTCCGGTGCGTAAGTAATTTCTGCTGTTCGCAGTAAATCTCGTATGCGGTTCGCCTCGTGTACACCGACATATGACAGTACTCCTTCTGCCTGTGCAGTGCCTGCAGTTTCGATCTTTACGACGGCAGTTCCGAGTATACGGGAAAGAAAGTTGCGCTCAATGGCCACATTCTGAACACGATCGGAGGGAATATTGCGTCGGATGCGCTTGAAGACACCGTAATGCATCACCAGCTCTTCGCTGGTCACGTAGTATCGGAATCTCAAATACTTGGCGATGGATATGGGACCCATGATAACCACGTAAATCACGCTAAAGATGAGAGAACCTCTCTGAATGCCTGACTCAGGAGACGTTGTCCAGGCTATCACGAAGCCAATGATCGCCAGGAACACATAGTGCACAAATGTCAGTGGATGCAGACGACGAAACTCTGCTGAGGCCTCCTGCATTAATCCATATGCTCGGCAACAAAGTCCCGCACAGTGTCTCGAAGGCGCACGGCCTCTTCGTAGGGTAAGCCGGGGATTACGACATCGGTGCTCCGTGTTCCCGCAGTATGTACGACCAGACGGGCCACGTCGTAGTTTCCTTCGATCAGATCCTGCGCAACATCGAGGTGTTGAATTCGCCGTAGTGGCACGATGGTCTGTACGCGGTTCCAGATTCCACGTATTGCAAATAGGTCCTCCTCACGTAATTCATAGCGCCAGAATCTGTACCGTAGCTTAGGTACAATAAGCGTCCACACCGAACAGGTGATAATTAAGAGGCCTGTCCACAGGCCTGGTAGGAAGGTAGTATTATCGGAGAAAAAGAAAGTAACATCAACTGTAGCACAAACGGGAAGTAAGATGCACCAACGCAATATACTCTTGATGGTCCAGACGCTCTTGACTGCTGGATCAAGCACTTCCATGGTGTTTTCGCGAAATTGCGAATTACTACGCACCGACATAATATTTGTTGTACCATGACAGAACCAACTGCCAGCGTGCTGGGCTGCGGGTATATCGGTCGACCGTTGGCGAATTTGCTGTTGGAGCGGGGCTGGCGTGTGCGTGGATCCACAACCAGCGAGGCAAAGTTGGATCAACTATTGGCGGACGGAATCGAGCCGTATCTGCTGGAATTAACGCCGAATTTACAGGGGCGTGGTCGGCGTGACTTTTTCGATTCTGATGTGGTGATACTCAATTTTCCACCAGGTCGGAAACGTGCGGATGTGAGAATATTTATGGAGTCTGTAATGGAGTCGCTCCTTTTCTATCTGCGGGCTGGCAGCGTGCAGAAGGTGTTGTTTGTGAGTTCAACGAGTGTTTATAGATCGGGGCATGTCAGGGAGGAGGACGCAGGAAAGCTCTTGCCGGAGACGGCGTCAGGATGTGCGCTACTGGCCGCAGAAAATACACTCAGGAGTGCCAGTGAATTTCAGACTACGATACTCAGGTGCGGCGGACTCTATGGGTACGAACGCAAACC
>VXLY01000109.1 GCA_009841335.1 Rhodothermaceae bacterium
ATGGTATTTGAGCCCGAGAATGACTTGGTATCTTCATCGAAGATCAGATGAACTCGATAATGAAGCACATCGTAGGTCCGAGTACGTTCTGCCTGGAAAGGCCTTGAGTAAATGTCAATTGTCTGCGCAATTGCAGCGCTGTTCAAGGATAGTAGAAATGCAATTGCAAGGATCCGTATTCCAATCATGTGACTTTTTGACGTTGGGACTTTGGAGTTTCAGGTAAATCTTCGGCGAAGCAGGTCTTGGCCCTCTTGTATAATTCTTGCCGCTACGACTGGGCAGAAAGCACAAAATAAACCACGAAAGCAACGGCCGCCGCGATGAGGAGCCAGTGAATTTCATGGCGCTTCCCAGCCAGTAGTTTGAACACTGTGTAAGTGATAATGCCGGCTCCTATGCCGTTAGTGATGCTATACGTCAGCGGCATCAGTAGCAAAGTAAGAAAAGCTGGGATGGACTCCTCATAATCTTCCCAGGGAATATCTCGAAGTGTACTCATCATAAGAAAGCCTACGACAATGAGTGCGGGAGCCGTAGCCTCTGCAGGAATGATGCCCGCAAGCGGGCTGATAAACATGCACAGCAAAAAGAGCAAGCCGACTACCACAGCTGTCAATCCCGTGCGCCCCCCTTCCGCAATACCAGCTGCACTCTCAATATAAGTCGTGTTACTGCTCGCATTGGCAAAGCCTCCGAATGCTGCACCCACCGAATCTACCAACAGGACCCTGTTAACGCCCGGTAACTTGCCCTCCCGTGTCAAAAAGCCCCCCTCTTCTCTCAGACCGACAACTGTGCCCATTGTGTCAAAAAAATCAGTGAGCAGGAGAGAGAACACTGCTAACATTGCAGCCACTACTCCCAATTGCGTGAAAAGTCTGAAGTCAATCCGACCGAATATGGACTCCGGCCCAATAATGCCCTGGGGAAGTCCAATGAATTCTGTAGGAACTTGGGCACCACCACCAAATGCCGTACCGTCGGCTACCATTAGATTAAGAGTGACAGCCAGAAGCGTAGTGGCAGCAATGCCCCAAAGTATCGCACCCTTCACGCCTCGAGCCAAAAGCCAAACTGTCAACAAGAGACCAGAGAGAAATGTGATCACGCTAACCTGACTCAGATCTCCTAGAGCAAGAGGTGTGCCGGGAGTAGTGACAATGATCCCACCATTGACACCTCCGATGAGAGCCAAAAACAAGCCAATGCCTGCCCCTATGGACTTCTTCAAAGACACTGGAATGGCATCCATCATCGCTTCCCGAAAATGTGTCAGTACTAGCACGATGATGATTAGCCCTTCAATGAGTACGACCGTCATGGCCTGCCCCCATGTTAACCCCATCTGTCCAACTAGCTGAAATGCTACTACAGCATTGAGTCCCATGCCCGGTGCCAGTGCGAATGGATAATTCGCATACAAGCCCATGAAGATGGTCATAATCCCTGCGGTTAAGCATGTTAGGCTTAGGATAGCAGCCGGGGGCATCACCATGCCAATGCTGTCAGGTGCTCCACCAAGGATGCTGGGATTGACAAAGATGATATAGGCCATCACCATAAAAGTGGCAAAGCCGGCTCGGATTTCACCGAACAAGGTCGCCTTCCGATCCTCCAGTCGAAAAAAACGGTATGGCCAAGTATGTCGATTGTGATTGGTGGTCATGAACACCCGCGTAGGATTATGGAACTCATACGTGCCCAGACGAAGGGGCCATCCATGGCTGCATCCGTCACTTGGGCACACTAGGAGTATATCAGATAAGCGAAGCCCCTTCACATGATCTCGATAGGAATGTAGCAAATTTAGGGAATGGCAAGCAGCAAGGACAATCTCACCCCCTCGACTCTAACGGGTTTACCGAAAAATCGGGTGCCAATTATACTCGTTCGCTGTTCTCAATTCGTTGGATCTTCGTTTTCATTGACAACACGCTTCAGCTGAGGCAGGACCCTACACACGCAACTGTGTTCTGGCGACAATGAATTCGTCTGGACGTGTAATTTCTGCAGGACGTTTTCGACTTCGGAGTAGGCGCTGATCCGTTATGTTACTGAACTGCCTTCACGGTCCAAATATCTGGCGTTGGAAAAATCTTCATTGGCCGATTGGATTGCTTCGGTGCTGCGTCCGTATGTGACCGAGTTGATCCTTCGTGAACCTCGGTACAATGCGGTCATCAGTCGTGGAAACAGGAATAACCACAGAGACGCTGACGACCTCTGTCAGCCACTTCGACTGTGAATTCGTTGACGTATTGAGCTCAGATCAAGCGCGACGAACCGATTTCAGGATTACAGCCCACTAGTATTTGCGTGTTCGAAAGGATCATGCGAGACTGAAGATTCAAATCAAGG
The DNA here is from genome assembly GCA_009841335.1 of Rhodothermaceae bacterium. Taxonomy (GTDB): domain Bacteria; phylum Bacteroidota; class Rhodothermia; order Rhodothermales; family Bin80; genus Bin80. Next base: position 2,362 of record VXLY01000109.1, read on the forward strand.
CGAAGTACCACCCGCCAGGGGGAGGTTTAGTTGTGATCACACTTCAACCCACGCAACGCTGTATCCCTTGCTAAATACGGGGGACATGTTGCTTGAGAGTACGCCTGCGGTGCAGCGCAAACAATCTACCACCGACCGGTTACATCAGGGAAACCGGATCTTAGCAACCCGAATTGCCCCCATGGTTGGATCTTCGCGCATTTCGTTCCTACCAAGACGGCTGAACTCTAATTGATGCTGGTTCACAATTTCCTCAACCTCACCATTCATGCTTTTCGCAAGATCTCTAACCTCTGAATCTGAGTAGCGCTGCATAGTGAATGGTAAATCTAATAGGGCGGAGAATCGGGTGAAAAAATCTTCGATCAGATCTGCCTTCGGAGTACCAACCAGAAGCTCATCCGGTAGGGCGTACTCAAACACCAGACAACCTTCCGAAGTGCGGAGCGCACTCAACGTTATGCGATAGATTTCCTTCGGAACATAGTACGAAATCCCCTCTGAGATCAACAATGTCGGAGCATCCGGTCGCCAACCGGCATTAGCCAGCACCTCCGTCAGGGAAGATACATCTACAAGATTTGCCGTCAGGAATGAAATTTCAGGACCACCGATCTCCTTGTTGATCTCTGCTTTGAGGGGCATATTGGCCATATCTACATCAAAAATCCGAACTTTCGGATGGCATTCCGCGAGATCAATTGTTAACGGATCCAGTCCACCCCCCAGCTGAACCACTTGCGCGGACGGGTTTTCACTCAGATATGCATGGCTGTATTTTTGTACTCCATACTTCCTGTTCAGAATTTCCACGCACTGTTCGTCCCAAGTATCCTCAAACTGCATCCGAAGTGAATCAGCAGCCAACAAATCAAGAGAATTCAAAAAAGTACGTGCCGCTGTACCGCGGTATACTTCTGGCCCCGTGTGGGACAATACGAATGCGGAAGTAACGGGAACTTCAATCATGATTTCAATAGTGTTCAAATATGAGGATTGGCAATTGGCCTCGAAAAACTTTTCGACCACGCTCTAATGGTCGTAGACGATAGTCTGTTCCCATTTGAAATGGTTTTTCACTGGCGCTATCTGAACCGATGATAGGCGTTTTCTGTTTGACACGCAGGGTAACGGATTATTCTCCTGCGATGCAATGAAACTCAATTTTGATGCAGCAAATGACTGGCGGCCGAATGGTCTCGTGATCACGTGTATTGACGCGCATACCGAAGGAGAACCCCTGCGCGTAATCCTCGCGGGCTACCCACAACCAGCGGGCAATACCATATTGGCCCGTCGGCGAGATCTGGAGACAAATTATGACGCACTCCGCACCGCCCTCATGTGGGAGCCTCGGGGACATGCAGACATGTACGGATGTCTGATTACCAAACCGGTTCGAAATAATGCCGACTTTGGAGTACTCTTCATGCATAACGAGGGATACAGTACGATGTGCGGCCACGGCATTATTGCCGTAACGAAAGTGGTAGTCGAAACGGGGGTTCTGCCAATGTCAGAACCCGAAACACAGATAGAAATTGATACCCCCGCCGGACCGGTTACCGCATGGGCACGTGTAAGAAGCGGTACCGTCGAATCCGTCCGGTTCAGAAATGTCTCCTCGTATGCCTATACAATCAATCAAACTGTCGAAGTACCTGAATTCGGACCCATTCTCTATGACATAGGCTTTGGTGGCGCGTACTATGCATATGTATCTGTCAGCGAGGTAGGACTGAAAACTACTCCGACCCATTACGGCAAGTTGATCCACGCAGGTAAAATGATTAAGAAGGCCGTTATGGCAAGCATGCCTATTGACCATCCATCCGAACCCGATTTGGGCTTCCTGTACGGAACAATCTTCACTGGCCCTCCCGAGTCAGCAGATGCGCATAGCCGTCATGTCTGCGTCTTTGCGGATGGTGAGGTTGACCGAAGTCCGACTGGTACAGGCGTGAGTGGAAGACTTGCAGTACTACATGAAAAAGGACTCATCGGGGTCGGGGAATGCATAAAAGTCGAGAGTATTATTGGCAGCTCCTTTAACGGCACAATCGTGCAAACCAGTTCGCATGGAGAGAATGAATTCAATTCGATCATACCGGAAATCGAAGGACGCGCCTTCATAACCGGGCAACACGAATTTGTCCTGGATCCAAAGGATCCCCTGAAAAACGGATTCCTTCTGCGATAGCGTTATCATGCCTACCATTCGAGTACTCTCAAAGGAGAATATTGCGTCAGCAATTACCATGCGCAAGGCCGTTGATCTGATGCGCGATGGCTTCATTGCACTTTCTTCTGGACGTGCACGCGTACCTTTACGCATGAACATGCCGCTTGAGGAGTATGGCGGACGTTCATTATTCATGCCTGCGTATTCTCCGGATCATGGACAGGTCGGGCTGAAGGTCGTTAACTTGAGTCCTGACAATCCCGATCGTGGATTACCATTCATCCATGCAATCGTCATGGTTAGTGACGCTCAAACGGGCACACCCCTCGCCCTCATGGACGGTGAATCTATCACAGCTCTAAGAACAGGTGCGGGGGCAGGACTGGCAACGGAGGTCCTGTCTCGCCCTTCGTCATCCGTTCTGGCAATGTTTGGCACAGGGGTCCAGGCGAACACACAACTGGAAGCAATATGTACTGTAAGACCGATAAAAAAGGTACTTGTCTTCGGCCGTTCCCCTGAGAATACAGAGGCATTCGTGAAAAGAGCAGCACGACGGTTTGGTATAAAAGCCACAAGCGCCGAGGCACCCGAGGAGCTTGCCGAAGCTGATGTTGTGTGCACGGCTACCACATCCTTGACTCCCGTTTTTGTGGCCGAACATATTGCGCCAGGTACACACATTAACGGAATTGGCTCCTACAGACCTGACATGACCGAAATCCCCGCTCAAACAGTTGCACACGCCAAGGTGGTTGTCGATCAGCGCGAGGCGTGCCTAGAGGAAGCAGGGGATCTGATTGTACCGATTAGCCGGGGAGATTTCGACGAGTCCCACATTCATGCTGAATTGGGGGATATCCTTATGGGCAATGTAGAAGGCCGCACCAATGACTCAGAGATTACCTTCTTCAAGTCGGTCGGAAATGCTATTCAGGACCTAGTGGTTGCCAGCTTTCTAGAAGAGCGGGCCCGGCAAGAGGATCTAGGCACTGAGGTAGCCCTGTAGCACTACATCGAGGGGCTTGCGCTCGACGTATACCGAATATCCCATAGCCATATCATCTCTTGTCATCCTTGCTACGAATGGCGTTTCGATCTTCCCTCCGCTATTGTCTTCACCGGCATCGTTCTTTCTAGGTCCGTTTCTGAACCAGTATCCGAAAATGCCGACAGCAACAAGCAGAAGCATGTTAACAAAGCCCTCAGCTACTTCAACATTACTTGTCCCGATGGAGTCTGCCCGGAACAGCAAGAATTCGACGAGCATACCTCCGATACCGAAAGCGGGTAATGTAGCTTCTAGAATTACTGGGTTTGTATAATTTTGACGCCATTTTTTGTTTTATTGGACATCCTGCTAAGGTTTGATTGAATTTGTGTGGCAAGTATTGAATAATGGCCAAGAATACATACTCGGCCATTGTTTCAGTTACTTCACAAGCACCATCCTGCCTGTACCAGTATACATATTTGACGCTGACCGAGCTATAACCTGGTACAAGTAGGTTCCCGACGCCAAACGTCCAGTATCTAGCATCACCGTCTTGTTTGTGCCCGCTTCCACGGTGCCAGCGTTCAGCGTAAGCACCTTACGACCTAAAAGATCAACTACATCAATCGTCACTTTGGCCGATTCTGGTAAGTCCAGCAGGATGCGCGTGGATGGGTTGAACGGGTTGGGGTAGTTGCCACGCAGGGCGAAGGCTTCCGGCACCCGTACATCCTGCTCCCTCGCCGTAACGGATAGCGTTGTGGGTTGCAGCACGAAGAGCCCCTGTTCCATGCTGCTTACCACTACAATGCCACTCTTGAAGTACGGATAGGAACTCCACGCCCCGTACTCAAACGCAACCCTGTTAGAGACAGGATCTGTGTCGAAGTAGGCAACCTCAACCGGATTCGAAACATCTTCAATATCAAGGATCCGGAGACCCGATTCGTAATTGCTTAGGTAAACGTAGTTTCCGCGCACGTACAGATTGTGGTCAATGGTCTTCTCGGGACTGAAATACTCCGTCAAAAGGATTGGGTCGTCCAGGTCATTAAGATCCCAAAACAGCGTCCGTGAGCCTCTAAAACTGTCACGGAAGTTGGCTTCGTCCAGCTCGTCGTTTGCGATAAAATATCGGTGGTCTTCCGTAAACCATCCCTGGTGTGAATAGGCACTCAGTGGATACTTCATAATCGCCACCGACACCGAATTGGACTTGTCGGTAACGTCCACAATGTTGATTGCTGTCTCGCTGGGGGCAACGCAGATTTCTCTGCCGTAATACGATGCATCTGGACCGCGATAGATGACGCACTGCACATCGTGCGCGTATCCGGGGCTGAAAGAGCGACCTACTTGCGGCTCGTGGTGACAGCCCGCGAAAGTCGGATTCATTGGATCCTGGATGTCTACAATGTGAAGCCCGACACCGCACCGGGCCCCCCTGCCCCTGCTTCCCGCCAGGTACGCATAGCCTGTCTCTTCATGCACAAACACGTTATGGGCACTCCCAATTTCCTGGTAATTTGCAGTTTCAGTGAATGTGGCCGGAAGGCTAGCGTAATCCACGCCGCGCAGTTGCGTGAGATCGAAGACCTGCATGCCATTTTTATGGCCAACGGCGTCTGCGACTACGAACATATGGTTGCGGTATACTTTCATGTCACGCCAAATGGCCACGGCTTCTGGATCATGCGATGAAAGCGAACCCAAGTAAACCGGGTTCACCGGGTCGGTGACGTCGACTATAGCTACACTGTTCTCTTTTGCCACGAACGCGTACTCCTGATTGGTTTCGGGGTCTGTCCACCCCCAAATATCACTAACCAGAATGCCGGACGATGCCCCCATGTCTCTCCTCGACAGATGGGAGAGCAAATCGATATTATTGCACTCAAATTCGGCCGCCTTCCCGCCACTACACCCAATTCTCGCTCCAGTGTGTGAAGGAATGTTCCTTAAGGGATTGCAGGTCTCGCCATATACCGTGCCGACACCGTCCAGCCACGCTTGAAATTCTGGCGTATCGGGAGCGCAAAGCTCCTGTCCTCCAAAACTCAGGTAGATCAGCTCCGACAGATTCACCATAGTTAAAGGCAATTTGTCGACAAAATCGTTGTTCTGCATCTCCAGCACTCTCAGGTTAACGAGGTTGCCCAGTTCCGACGGAATCTTCCCAGTCAGATCATTCCCGCCGAATCGGAGGTCCGTCACCTGCGTAAGTTGGCCCAGTTCGGGCGGGATCGACCCGCTGAGTACATTATCAGAGAGCGTTAGATAGTATACGTCTGAGAGGGTGCCGAGCTCAGGTGGGATCGACCCGCTTAAGTCATTATTAGCGAGCTCGAGCCATGCCAGTTTCGAGAGGTTACCCAGCTTGGCCGGAATTGACCCTTTGAGGTTGTTAGTCGCTAGCACAATCGAGGTAACCAAACCACTGCCATCTACATCTACTCCAAAAAAACCGTCCAGCTGATCCCCAGTCGGGTTTGCAAATGTCGTGTCCCAGCCGCTGTTATTCGTCCAGTTGTCCCCGTCGGTAGCCGCATACAGGGCCTTCAGCGCATCGTATTGAGTGCTATATATATTCTGCGCCTCAGAAGTGCGTACAGACAGCAGACAGAACACGGCCGTGCACACCAACTGGGATAAGAAGAGCGGGGGGAATGCTAAATCAAGCGACTGGCTTTGCATAGGGCGTGTTGTCGAGGGTGGATTGATAGTGCGACAGAGTAGCCGGTCTATCCTCTTGGTTACCTCTTCTAGGTTACGGTTCATGAGGGCCACATCGTCACGGAACTTGTCCAAGTCTTCTGCAAGGTCCGTACTTCGGATTACGTTTTTGCAACCGCAGCCTTTCGCTCGTACACATCCGATTTAGGATCGTCCTGCCTTTGCCTATCTCAGCAGGCATGTTGTCATTGGTCATGAGTTGTATTGCCCTTGGGACTTGGGCCATTGCAATGATTGAAGCTCCTCATATGTCTCATCAAACTCGGACATGAATTCAATGCATAAACCTAGCATGACGATTGATGCAAATACCATAACCGTCACAAGCCCCCAATCCTTTTTGCGCCCGTGGGCAACTTGAATTTAGTCATATGGGCCCGCTCGTAAGCCCTGCCATCCTGTGAGTCCGACGGATTGCGTATCACGCTCGCAATCGGATGGGGCGTTGCCAGTAAGTAGCTTGGGTGTTGGGTTCACTATTTCATTGTGGTTGCAGCATTCTGAATTTGCCCTTTAGGAAGCCTTCAATCCGGGCTACATGCCCGGACAACTGCTTGATATCTTGTTTCAAGTATCTTGCCAACGCACAGACGAAGCCAAGGACGGCAACTATACCGGCGAGATTTTTGCCGTCGATCACATTCATAATCGACTACGGTTTAGTTGAGGAGTCTCATTCAAAATTCTCAATTCGGTTTTTTTGAAAAGTATAATATTGATCATTTGCAGATTCTTCTTCTGGTGAGTGAATCTGAACACTATAGTTGTTGGGGGTTTTTGATCTTTTCCGCAAGGCATCGTTTCTTTATGCCACAAATGAAGGGATGGGCGGCGCTAGATTTGTGGTTTTGGGGCGACAAATTCCAACAAGATAACGGCGGTTCCCATATCTCTATTACTTAAGATATACAACATTTATATCTCCTGCCAGCAGGAGTTGCTGCCTTGTATGCAGCAGAACTATGGGATCTTTCCGAAATGGTTCAGGAAGTTGTTGTTGGTGTTTGAAATAGTGCTAGGATCCATTCAGCATGTCTAGAAGCATATAGGAGAAGGTTGCTACGAAGTGATCAAGGCCGGATACATTGAGGGGAAGCCGAGGATCTGATGGTACCGATCAACCGGGAGAATTTCAACGAGTCCCACATATATGCTGAATTAGGGGATATCCTGATAGGCAATGTAGAAAGCCGCACCAATTTTTCAGACGTTACCTTCTTCAAGTCGGTGGGCACTGCTATTCAAGACCCAGTGGTTGCCGGCTTTATGGAAGAACAGGCCGGACAGGAACACCTAGGCACTGAGGTAGCCCTGTAGCATATGGCCGTGGGACTTGCACTCGACGTATACCGGATATCCCACAGCTACATCATCCTGGTTTCTATTGTCGGCGATGGATAGATCACCCAGATAGATATCGTTGTGTGAAGGCATTTCTGAATTTTCCAGACGGATCAAATTCATTCACCAGTGTGCGAAAATCGTTCAATTTCTCGTAGCGTGAACGAAGCACTGCCGGCTCCATCCCAAAATTCTTGCCCCAGTGAGGCCTTATATCAAACGGACTTAATGCTTCTTCAAGCGTAGGCAATAACGCTTGCAGTCCTTCCCAATCCTGATACCATGTGAAATGAAAAGCAACACTATCCCGACCATATGCTGTACTCATCCACAGGTCGTCTGCTTTGATTGAGCGCACCTCACTGATCATGAGCAGCGGATTCAACTGATCTGACATTCCGCGAAGAACTTCCGCAACCGCTGGCGCATTCTCCCTGGCCACAAAGAATTCGGTCTGTAGCTCTTCTCCGCTGCTAGGAGTGAATTCCATCTTAAAATGGGGCAGCAAAGCATGCCAAGGACCAACAGCCCCCATCTGTTCGGTGCATGCTTCAGCAGACAATGCCAGTACTGGGTGAACCTTTCGATCAGCAAGTTGTCCACCAAAGAGCTCTTGTTCTATGGGCTCCAAGACCTGGTCTGCTCGCTCCTTGATCCAGATCTGTGTGGATTCTGTTGTTTGCCAGTCGGTGAAAATGCTGACACTATATGCGCGGGCCAAAATTTCGTTGAAGTATTGCCCAACAGAATCCAGTGGGACGTCCAGGTAAACGTACTGTCTGACATTGTAGCTGGGTTCGGTTCTGAGTGCCACACGGGTTACCACGCCAAGGCTACCCAATCCAACAACCGCCCCTGCAAACCTCTGATGGTCGGCCTCGCGAGATAGGGATACCAGCTCCCCGGCAGCGTTCACAATCTCCATACCCTGAACGGCTGTTGCCAGGTTGCCATTGGTAATGCCGGAACCATGTGTGGCCGTGGCGCATGCCCCCGCAACTGAAATATGCGGAAGCGAGGCTAGGTTGTGCAGTGCAACCCCCTGCTTATTCAGGAATGGAATAAGCTCACCGTAGCGCATGCTTCCCGGAACCGATACAGTCCCTTCATCAAAAGTGATTTCATGTGGGAGGAGCTCAAGAGACAACTGCGCATGCTGACTGTCTGCAATGGTATTGAAGCAATGTCTTGAACCGAGGGGACGTACGCGTGCAGCTCGTCGGACAACTTCCTGCACTTCTTCCACTGTTCCCGGACGATACAGCTGATTTGTTGAGTAGGTCAGGTTGCCGGCCCAATTGGTTCTAGCCGGCACACGCGGCGTGCATCCCCAAAATGGGACTACTGCCCCACCACCAATCAATACGGCTGCAGTCTGCAAAAAAGTTCGTTTATCCATTGTACACTATCTATCTCTGCGCGAATAAGATAATACCTCATGGATTGCCATCCATCACTGACCCGCATCCTGATCTCGTTACCGCAGAGATCTTTTACGTTGGGTTGCCGAACATAAATTCACGACTCCAAGCAAGTCATGTGCCGTGAACTTAATTGCATGAGGTTCCCGATCCTAATGTCCAGGCATAGCTTATCAATCTCTTATGCCTCAATAGATTGGGAATTAAGACCGCCGAGTGCCGGAAGGGGAGCAGGAGAATCAAGCAGAACAGCTACAGGCCGAAGGCCGCCATACACCACGTGTACTACAGCGCAACCGAGGATGCAGATATATGCTGGACTGCTATCTGCCACCCTCGTGCGCAGCAGCAATCACATCCAGAAGTTTGTTACCCCGTAGTTCGTCATCGGTCGCCAAGATAATGCCATTCGCGTCTACAAGAATAGGCCTGGGGAAGCCAGTAAGCTCAAACAGATCCCTTACTGATCTGTCGTCCTCCCGCGACACACGGGTATGAAGCCAAGGCATGGAATACCTGTCTTCTCTAAACTGCCTAATGTCCACGGGATCATCTAGAAATGCAACACTCAGGATTTCAAACCCGGAATCGGTGAACCTGTCGTACGCCT
>VXLY01000065.1 GCA_009841335.1 Rhodothermaceae bacterium
ATTTATATGAGTGCACAGGGCACATTATTTGCATCCAGGCAGCAGGATTTCCTAAATATTTCAAAAATTTTTTTCTGGAAGCGCTTTCAAAATCAAAAAAATTTTGTTTTTTAATTTATTTTTCTTAAAATAAAGCGGTTTTTCCGCATTTACTCCTTAATAACTTCAAAAAAACTATGACGAGGAAGAAAATCTGCGTACTGACAGTTCTGGGCCTGCTGGTACCTTCAGTTTTTGCCCAGGAGGCGGATGCAATCAGTGGAGCTGATACATCGTGGTTACTTGTGTCCACGGCGCTTGTGCTCTTGATGACCCCCGCACTAGCCTTTTTCTATGGAGGTCTGGTGCGCTCCAAGAACGCACTCAACACGATGATGATGAGTTTTGTGGCGCTGGGCATCTCCGGTACACTTTGGGCTGTCGCAGGGTACTCCCTTGCCTTTGGTGTGGGAGGAGACTGGATTGGTGATTTCTCAATGGCCTTTCTAGCTGGTGTTGGGCTTGAACCGAGCGGTACGACTCCGCACTTGCTGTTTATGGGTTTTCAGGGGACATTCGCCATCATAACTGCTGCGCTGATATCTGGTGCATTAGTAGAGCGAATGAAATTCGTCTCCTATGTGATCTTTATCGGTCTCTGGGGGCTCGCTGTGTACGCACCGGTGTGTCACTGGGTGTGGGGTGGAGGTTGGCTCGGCGGGATGGGCGCACTTGATTTTGCAGGTGGTGCTGTCGTACATGTCAATGCGGGCGTTGCAGCCTTAGTGGCAGCGAGAGTGCTTGGGCCGCGAAAAGATTACGGACGGGAGGCGCTCCTGCCTCATAACGTACCTTTTGTTCTGCTGGGTGCGGGCATTCTCTGGTTCGGATGGTTTGGATTTAATGGTGGAAGTGCGCTCGCTGCCGATGGTATTGCGGCGCTGGCACTGGTGAACACGCTACTTGCACCAGCTGCGGGAATATTTGCCTGGACACTGCTGGATCGATTCACAACAGGTAAAATCACGGCCGTGGGCATTGCAACAGCGATCGTTGTGGGACTTGTTGCGATTACCCCTGCTGCGGGTTTTGTCAGTCCGGGCGGAGCATTGGCATTAGGAGCGGTTGGTGTGATACCAAGCTATTATCTCATCAGGTGGCGTACTAGAACCAGTTTTGATGATTCCCTGGACGTATTTGCTGCCCACGGAATGGGTGGAATTATGGGCGCACTCCTCACTGGTGTACTGGCTACGACAGCGATTAACGCGGGGGGAGCAAATGGTCTGTTGTTTGGCGGGGGTGTTACTCAACTGGGAATTCAGGCGTTATCCGTTTTGGCAGTCGCGGTTTACAGCGGAGTCTTGACCTACCTGATTTTGAAGCTTGTTGGACTTGTAACAAAACTCCGCGCTGATTCATCAGATGAGGGCTTGGGTATGGACATTGTGGCTCACGGAGAAGAGGCCTATGCAACTGGCGAAGGAGCAGTATTGCTCAACGAAGCGGAGGCGCCGGAACGCGTTAATGGGTTAACCAAAAAAGACTAACAAAAAATGAAACTCGTAAAAGCAATAGTCCGGCCATCAAGATTGCCGGATGTACTTCGTGCGCTGTATGCAGCAGATATCACTGGACTCACCGTTTCGCGTGTGCGCGGACACGGAGGTGAGGTTGAAGTCGTGGAAACCTATCGTGGCACAACTGTGAAAATGGAAATGCATGATAAGGTAATGATTGACATCGGTGTATCTGATACTTTTGTTGATATTGCGGTTGATGCGATCTGCGGTAGCGCGGCCACAGGCAGTGTCGGCGACGGTAAGATATTCGTACTACCGGTTGAGCGAGTGATCCGAGTCCGTACAGGGGAAGAGGATGTGGCGGCTGTGACCCCTGTGCGCTAGACTAGGTGATCCTGGTCACCTGATATCTAACAGGTGGCCAGGATGTGCCCTCGTTTCATTCAACCCCATGTGTGCTTGTGCGTACAAGCTCCGGCGCATAGCCGGTTTTGCTCATGGATGCCCTGTACTGGATCAGCCTAATTGTTGGTGGCGTCTTTGTGCTGCTATCGTTGTTTGGCGGCGGTGATACGGATGTGGATGCAGATACAGAAATTGACCTGGACACCGAGGCAGAGCCGGGTGCTGGATCAGGATGGATAGATCTGTTTTCGCTGCGTACAGTGTTTTTGTTTGCAGCTTTCTTTGGTCTTTGCGGAGCTCTGCTCCCGTTGGCAGATGTTACAGGGATTTCCCGTTTACTTGCCTCTTTGGGGGTCGGTTTGACTGTTGGGATAGGTGGCAATTATATAATTAAGCGGATCGGATATGCGCATATTTCCAGTGAGGTCACTGCTTCAGACCTTGAGGGGCGGACTGGTAAGGTGATCATCCCGTTTGGCCATTCGGATAAGGGAAAAATAACTCTGGTCACGAAAGGGCAGCGCATGCAGTTTCAAGCGCGTGGATTTGAGGGATCAGAGGATGTGTTCGCCGAAGGTGAGGAGGTCGTCGTCATCCGAATGGAGGGGGCAGTTGCTGAAGTTGTAAAAACGACCGGATCAATTCAATGAGACACAGGGAGGGCGCCCGTGTACTGCACTCCCTGATATATGTGTTAAGGGGCCGCTTATCCTGGAACGCTGCGGAGAGAAACCGGCCGAATTTCGAATGTAAACGCATCGGCTTCCCGCATAGAGGCGGTCCACGACCAATTATTCCTATTCCTTTCCTATAAACCCTTCTACAAATGGATACCTTTGGATTTACTCTCATCGTAGGCGGCTCAATTGTCGCTGCACTATTGGTAATATTCGGAATTGTGCGTTCAAACCTCAAGATTTGTCAACCCAATGAGGTACTCATCTTTAGTGGACGCAGACGGCGTTTGAGCGATGGTAGCAAAGTGGGGTATCGGTTCATCAAGGGCGGCCGTGGTTTTCGAATTCCCATTATTGAACAGGTTGCCCGAATTCGCCTGAATACCATTCCGCTGGATTTGACGGTCCAGAACGCGTACTCAAAGGGAGGAATTCCGTTGACTGTGCGCGCGATCGCCAACGTTAAGGTTGCTTCAAATGAATCCGAACTCGCGAACGCGGTGGAACGGCTGCTGGGTAAAGATCCCTACGAAATCCAAACGATTGCGAAAGAAACTCTGGAGGGTAATCTGCGCGGCGTGCTGGCAACACTCACACCAGAGGAGGTCAATGAAGATCGCTTGAAATTTGCAAAGGAGTTATTGTCTGAGGCAGACAATGATTTGAATGCTCTCGGTTTGCAGTTGGATACAATGAAGATCCAGAGCGTGGAGGATGATGCAGGCTACCTGGATGCAATTGGACGACAGCAGTCAGCGCATATTATTGCCGCGGCCCGTGTTGCCGAGGCGGAGAAACGTGAAGAGGCTAGACTGGCAGAAACCGACGCGGACAAGAAGATCGAGCAGGCTGAAAATGACCTTCGCATCCTGAAGGCACAATTGTCTGCCAAGAGTACCGCCGAAGAAGCCCGGATTGATGTTGCCGGCGAAGTAGCGGCAGCCCAGGCCCGTCAGGAACTCGCACTAGAAGAAATTAAGCTGGCGGAAAAAAGGCAGCGTGCAGAAATCATTGTTGCTGCGGAAGCCGAACGTCAGGCCAAAGAAGAGATTGCAAAAGGCAACGCGGCCAGAATATTTGAGGATGGCAATGCGGAAGTTGAGGTATTGCGCCAAAAACTGGAACTCTGGCAGGAAGCGGGATCGAATGCCGAACGGCTGTTTTTGATTCAGATGCTGCCGGATATACTCAAGCAGGTGGTCCAGACCGTTGACAACCTCTCAATTGATAAACTGACTGTGGTTGACAGTGGCAGCGGAAAAGGGGTGCCATCGGTCTTCAACCAGATCGCGGGATCCACCCCGGCGCTGCTGGAAAGCCTCAAAGCTTCAACCGGCATTGACATTGCCGCCATGTTAGGCAGTGTGGCCAATGATTCTGGAGAAGACAAGTAGATCCGCACAACTGTTCTCGCCTCGGTAGGTGTGGAACAGTCGGTCATTACCTCTGCAGAAAAGTCCGTAGCTGAACGCTGAGGTCGTAAAGCAGTTGCGCCCGACAACCAGCCCGCATCAAAATAGAAGCGCACTGGCGGTCGGGTGCAAAATTATTGGTCGGCAGCCGAACTTCCGTACCACCGGTTTCTCAGTTTTCAGCTATGTTGCCATCAGGATCCAGTTGCACGACATCTCCATAGCCTAACTCCTCGATACCGGCCGCGATAACACTCAGGTCGCCCACAATCAACCAAATGAGGTCATTTGGCCGGAGTACCTCCTTGGCAGCTTCGGCAATCGTATCTACATTCAGAGCACGCACCTGATCAGGATAGGTGTCGTAGTAGTTTTCCGGCAAGTCGTACTGGACGAGCTGTTGTATGCTACTGGATACGGATCCATTGGTCTCCCAGAGTCCCGGCAGGGCAAGCGTCTGGCTCTCCTGTGCCTTGAGAACCTCGTCTGCGGTTGCAGGGTTATCTCCCAAAATGCCCTCAAGCTCGCCCTTGATTTCCATCATGGACTCTACGGTCTTATCCGTCTGGACAGGTGCATATACCAGGAATGGACGCTGTCCGCGTGCAGTAAGCAGCAAAGAGCTTGCACCGTAGGACCATCCTTTCTCCTCGCGCAGATTCATATTGATCCGCGAAACAAAAGCACCTCCCAAGACCGTGTTCATGGTCTCTATGCCGATATTGTTTGGCGTATTGCGTGGAGGGGCCAGATGACCGGCTAAAATGATAGATTGCTGGGCCTGAGGCCGGTCCATCAGGTATATGCGTGAACCTCCCTCGGACGTTACTGAAGCAATGTTTTTTGAGGGCACTTCCGCGGGCTTCCAGCTTCCCAGACGGGCTTCCAGAAGAGGGACAAGTGTTTCCAGGTCTATGTCCCCGACTGCAATCAGTGTTGCGTTGTTAGGTCTGAACCAGGTATCATGATAAACAAGGAGATCCTCGCGTGACATATTGGTGACCGAGGCCTCCGTTCCGCTGCCTGTAAAGGGATTACTGTACGCGTGATCTGTGCCGTAGTAGAGTGCCGGCATCACACGCAGTGCCATTTGAACCGGGTTCACCTTCTCCCTTTGGATTGCTGCCAAGCGCTCCTGCTTCAAGCGCGCAAACTCTGATTCAGCAAAGGACGGATTCAGAATAACGTCTGCGAAGAGGTCCAGACTTGCTTCGAGGTTTGCCATAAGCGCTGTTAAGCTCACAGAAGAGCCATCCAGGCCGGCGCCTGCTCCTAGGCTCGCACCAAGGTTCGCAAGACGGTCATTGATTTCCAGGGCAGTGAGGCTGGTTGTGCCTTCATCCAACATAGACATGACCATACTTGCCGTGCCCGGGGCAATTCCCTGGTCAGAGGCATAGCCTGCATCCAGCACCAGCGTCACGTCGAGCGCAGGCACGGAACTACGCTTTGCAAGGATGATTTCCAATCCGTTACTGAGTTTTGACCGTTGAAACTCAGGGAACTTTACCTCAGGCTCGTCGCCGGTTTCGGGCAGAGTTGAGCGGTCAGACGGCTCGACTGTAGCGGACAATTCAGGGAACGGATGTACTTCCAATATATACACACCGTCCGAGAGCCATTCCTCGGCGGTTTGGCGTACACTTTTGGGGGTCGCAGCATCTTTGTCACTGAAAGACTTCAGGTAAGCGTCAGGGCTACCGCCGTAGATCTCGGAGGATGCCAAAATGTCTGATTTACCCCCAAAACCTCCGATGCGCTCCATACCATAAATGAAGCCTGCTTTTTCCTGTGTGATTATCCGGCGGAGCTCTTCTGGTGTAGGTCCATTTGAGAGAAAAGCAGCTAATTCCTCATTTAGCGCTTTCTCGACATCCGCAAGTGCGATCCCCGGGCGCGCCGTTGCCTGGATAATGAACTGGCTTCCGATGCTGCCCGAAGAAACAGATGCACTGGCGTTTGTTGCAATCTGATCTGTGTAAACCAGCCGCTTGTAGAACCGCGAATTTTTGCCGCTGGAAAGTACGCTGGATGCCAGGTCCAAAAGATGATAATCTTTGGAATAGCGCTCAGGTACATTCCAGACTTTATAGATGCGCGATTGTGGTACACGATCCTGCATGGTTTCGCGTTGTTCCCCTGTACGTTTGGCAACCCAGGCATCAAAATGAGATATTGGCGGGCCGGGTGGAATATCTCCAAAGTATTTTTCAGTCAAGGCACGGGCCTCACTCACGGTAATATCTCCCGCGATTGAGAGGACGGCGTTGTTTGGGCCGTAATAGGCCTTGAACCATTCCTGTACATCTTCCAGTTCAGCGGCGTTCAGGTCTTCCATAGAGCCGATGACTGTGTGGGCATAGGGATGCCCTTTGGGGTAGGTTGCGTTCGTAATGTGGTTGAAAACCTGCCCGTACGGTGCGTTTTCACCCTGGCGCTTTTCATTCTGGACGACCCCCCGCTGTTCGTCGAGTTTTGCCTGATCAATGGCTCCAAGAAGATGACCCATTCGGTCAGATTCCATCCACAACACCAGATCCACAGCATTCTTGGGGACGGTCTGGAAATAATTTGTACGATCCCTGTTGGTCGTGCCATTAAGGTCCGTCGCACCGATACGCTCCAGTACCTGGAAGTAGTCGTCGTTAAAGTTCTCTGAACCATTGAACATGAGATGCTCAAAAAGATGGGCGAAACCACTGCGTCCTTCCGGCTCATTTTTTGATCCTACATGGTACCAAAGGTTTACAGCTACCAGAGGAGCTTTATTGTCTTCGTGAACGATGACGGTCAGACCGTTGTCCAACTGAAATTTCTCGTACGCAATTTCTGGAATTTGCATGGTGTCATGATCCTGCGCCCAAGTGCTTGATGCACACAGCAGCAGGGTTAATAGAATTGGCAATTGTTTTTTCATCGGCAAAGCTACGGATTGTGTGTTAAAGTCGGAATACGCTAGCATAGCCTGTACGAATACTGCGGATTCGGGTTGCGAAAAAATCTCCTGGAAGATTAAGGGATCTGCGCGATGATATAGCTATGGGGCATGCTCTAATGCTGAACGGTAGCAACGAAAAGGGAGACCAGTTCTTGAACGATCTCCAGGTCGGCATTACTCATATTGATCATCGCGGCAACCACCACACCGGTATCTGGCTGGATAACGAGGAGCGAGGTGCCTCCGATAGCTCCTCCTCTGTGACTGAAGTAGCGAAGGTCATCTGCACGCACCTCTACATTCCAGCCGAAGGCGTATCCGGTAGGTTCGCCCGTACTGGTTAGCTGTTCTGTAAACAGTAATTCTTTGGCTACATCGTCAAGAAATGTCGATGCCAAATGGGCTATCCCAAATTGAACCACATCAATTGGGGTAGACAAAAATCCGCCGCCGGCCCATTTGTAGCTGTTATCTACAAAGGGTGCATTGACCAACAGACCTTCCTCATTCCGGGTGTAGAAGCGAACCCGGTGCGCAATTAGCTTATCTGGGTGGTCGGCAACCGTGTTAAGCATTCCGAGGGGGAGAAAAACTTCCTGTCGCATATGATCCAGAAAAGATGCTCCGGCAGCTCCCTCAATCACGGCACTGATCAGGTTCCAACCGTAGCTGGAGTATAGAAACCGCGTACCGGGCTCATGCATGAGCGTATCCGTAGCAAAAATCTCCAGGCCGTCACTGACTGTTGCATACGGTACAGCGGATAGCATTTCACCTGGTTCGTAGCTGCGAATTCCTCCGAGATGAGCGCCGAGTTGGCGTGTAGTGATGGGCCAACGTTTTTGCGGAAAATCCGGCACATATTGTTGCACGCTTGCATCTATATCCAGTCTTCCTTGACTATAGAGCTTAGCGGCTGCAGCGGCCGCTATGGGTTTCGAAATACTCGCTATCCTGAAGCGGCTATGTGGCCACATTGGCACGCGTTGTTCCAGATCAGCAAAGCCAACTGCATCCGACCAGATCAGTTGACCCTCAGCTGCTACGGCTACGGCTATTCCTGGATACTTGTGCTTTTGCCACGCCTCAAGGATCATTTTTTGTGCCGAATCAACAGCAGCTTGGTATTGCTCCGGAATTTGAGCATGCTGCGCACCTGCATATGGTGCAAGCACGAAGGATACCACAAGCAGCAAATTATATCGAGGGAAGACCATATGCGTAGCAGGGCTTTCTGACAGCGAGCGCAGTACGCGGGTCCCGCGCTCTGTTCAAACAATGACCTTTATATTTGCGTAAAAATTTTCTCTAGGTTAAAGAAAAATAACAGATAATGTTGCGCGTACGTAGTCAGTTTATTTTAATCATATTATTCGTTGTTGCGCTCGGATGTGGAGGGTCCCGTAATCCACAACCAGGATCTGAGGCCTATAATAGCACGGTAAGCGCCTTTTATGCGGGGGTATCCGCGATGGAAGTGGGCGAAGACTTGCGCGCCAATGCCAAGTTAGAACTGGTCACGGAGCTTGCTCCTATGGAGCCTGCCGCGTGGGCAAACTTGGCCCTTATGGCAATGCGTCGCAATGAACTGGAAGTGGCACAAGGGCACTTAAGCCAGGCCTTAAGTCTGGATTCAATATACAGTGGGGTCTTGCTTCTGGCAGCAGCTCATGCACGAATGCTTGGTGATGAAACTGCACAGGTACATTATCTCCATAAGGCGGTTGCAAGTGATCCCTTGAATGCTCGTGCACTTTATGACCTGGTTCATCTTCTACCAAATAGTTCGGATGAGATCGCGGCATTGATGGAACAACTGGATAACGCTGTTCCCGGAAACACTTCGGTCTTGCTTAAGCGCCTGGAACAGTCAGTTACCCGGGGAACACTAGATGTAGAACTGCTGAATGAGTTGGCCAGCCATCAATGGGGGCCGGACGTGAATGAACAGATTCAGGCTTTGCGCGAGGCGGTAGCTGAGACCGGTGATGCGGCCACGCAGTTGGCGTTTCTGCGCAATGTACTTCTCAGCGAGCCACAGTATCGCCAGGATCTGGCCTCTGTGCGTGTACCCATTGAACGTGTGGGAGACCCAATTACGCGCTTTATTCGTCTGGAAAGCCCCACTTCTACTCCCGCGTCACTGGATGATTCTCTGCAATTTGTTGCTGATCAATCACTCATACCAACAGATGAACCTCAGGAATGGATTGCGGCAATTGCGTTGGGGAATGAAGCACTACCGGCTATTTTCTATGCAGGACGGGATTCCGTGAAAACGCTCCGCGAAGAGGCATGGAAAGCCCCGGGTGTTAGCGGTCATGATGCAGGTATTGGGATAGATTTTGATTTTGATTTCCGTACAGACATTATTCTGGCAGGAGCTGATGGAATACGCCTATTCCGCCAGGATTCGCTTGAGCAGTTTGCAGATGTGACTGCCACATTAGGCTTGGAGGCAGCAATTACTGGGGCAGCGTACACGGGTGTGTGGGCTGCAGACATTGACCTGGAGGGTGACATTGATTTGCTCCTGAACACTGCCCAGAATGAACTCTTAGCGCTGCGCAACAATGGAGACGGCACCTTTGAGCGTGAGGACTGGTTCTCTGGCGTTTCCGGGATTAAGGCATTTGCCTGGGCAGACTTTGATCAGGACGGCGACCCAGATGCTGGATTCGTGGATGCCGATGGAAGCCTAGTGGTGATGCAAAACGAAAGACAGGGTCGATTCACCTCCATGCCAGTGCCAGCACTAGCAGCGGAGTTCACTCCCTTGGATGTCACGGTCTCTGACAGCAACAGTGATGGAAAGATTGAGCTTCTGGTTCTCGCAGATACCGGACAGGTATTACGAATCACGTTTGGATTCCAGGCAACAGTTGAAGTATTGGCGCAAGTGGATCTGCAGACATCTAGCGCACAGATTTTGACAGGTGATTTGGACAACAATGGTGGGGTGGATCTGGTAGTAACAGAGGTAGCGCAGTCCCACATTCTGCTACAGGATCAGGACTATGCTTTCTATTCCCGCGGAGATCCGGTAGACTTGGAAGCCTATGCACTTAGTGCTACACGCTTTGCAGGTCGCCTAGACCTGATCGGTCTGGGCGCTGACCGTCAGCCGACCCGATTTGGAATCCTGACCACCAAAGGATACCACTGGAAACAGATCCAACCCCGTGCCGCACAGGCAGTCGGGGATCAGCGCATCAACTCGTTTGGGATTGGTGGAGAGGTGGAGATTCGCGCCGGGCTACTGTATCAGAAGCAGCCCATCACGCAGCCAATTGTGCACTTTGGTCTCGGCACGCAGTCGCTCGCGGATGTAGCACGAATCACTTGGCCAAATGGGTCGGTTCAGGCCGAGTTTGATATGCTCTCAGATGAAATTGTGAGTGCCACACAACGATTGAAAGGATCCTGTCCGTGGCTCTTTACGTGGGACGGAGATGAGATGACCTTTGTTACCGACTTTATCTGGCGTTCACCTCTGGGACTTAGAATCAATGCCCAGGAGACGGCTGGTATAATGACTACCGAAGATTGGGTCAAGATCAGAGGAGATCAACTTCAGCCGCGGGAGGGATTCTACGATGTTCGGATTACAGCCGAGTTATGGGAGACGCATTTTTTCGATCACATATCGCTTATGGCTGTTGATCATCCCGTAGGCACGGAAGTTTTTGTCGATGAGCGATTTGCTTTCCCCCCACCAGAGCTGAAAGTACATGTGACCGGTGAGCTGGTACCCATCACCGGCGCGTGGGATGACCGCGGGAAAGATGTATTGGAGCTCGTTGCCGCTCAGGACGAGAAGTATGCAGATTTCTTTGGAAGAGGGGATTATCAGGGGATAACCCGACATCATTATCTGGAGGTCGAAATAAGTGACGAAACTCCCCAGGATGCCTGGTTGATTGCAAGAGGATGGATTCGACCTACCGACAGCTCAATTAATGTAGCGATCAGTCAGGGACAGCATGCGGCTCCAAGTGGACTGCGGGTAGAAGCACAGCTACCTGACGGATCCTGGGAAATTGTACATGCCAACCTTGGTTTTCCAAGTGGGAAGTCAAAAACTGTACTGATAGATCTGGTTCCGGCAGTGAGGGAACTTGGCTCACGGCGATTACGCCTGCATACGAACATGGAGATTTACTGGGATGTATTGCACACGGCAGCAAAATTGAGCGATTCTGATAGACAGGTAACATCTCTGCTGCCTGCGGAGGCAGACCTCAGGTATCGCGGGTTTTCAGTGGTCAGTGAAGCGGATCGCTCTTCTCCCGAGTTACCCGAGTATGGTACGCTTAGTGGCACTGCCCAGGTATGGCGCGACTTGATCGGATATCACACTCGATTCGGTGATGTATTGCCGCTCCTGGAAAAAGTGGACGATCGTTATGTGATCATGAATGCAGCAGACGAAATACAGCTGCGCTTCACAGAGATAAATCCGGTTGAGGCAGGCTGGCAGAGGGATTTTGTCCTTGTTGGTGACGGTTGGGTTAAGGATGGTGATTATAATACCACCTTTTCCACGACGTTAAGACCCCTGCCATCACACGGTGATCCTACGTATGCTGAACCACCGGGGAGATTGCTGGCAGATCCGGTATATAAGCGTCATTCTTCAGACTGGCAGGAGTATCACACCCGGTATGTTGTCCCAGAGGGCTATTCCAGAGG